>JAPCWB010000001.1:3445000-3659288 GCA_025938935.1 Novosphingobium sp. MW5
CCGCTGGTCGCGCGCATGGATGCGGACGATGTTTGCCTGCCCCAGCGATTCGCCAGGCAGGTCGAATTCCTGAAGGCCCACCTGGAATACGGTGTGATCGGTTCATGGTGCGAAGACATTGATGAGAACGGCCGCCCCTGGCCCGCCGCCACCGCACATCGCCACCCGACCGACCATAAGGGCTTCCTCGCGGCGGTTGAACTTGACCGCCCGCTGCTTTGCCATCCCGCCGTCATGTTCCGCCGTGACCTGGTACTTTCGGTTGGCGGCTATCATGCCGCGTTCAAGCATTGCGAGGATCTCGACCTCTGGCTGCGGCTCGCTTCGATCACCCGGATCGCCAGCCTGCCCGAGCAGCTGATCAAGTATCGCCATTATGCCGACCAGGTTTCCAGCCGCCACGCGACCGAGCAGCAAGTCGGAGCCGCGGTCGCGAAGCTCGCCTACAAGGAGCGGCTCGCCGGACGGCCCGACCCGACTGCAAACCTTGAACGCCTGCCCGCGTTGGAGGAACTGGACTCCCTCTTCGGGCGCGAGGGTGTGAGCCGTGAGGTCCGCGCCGAGGTGGCCCCGGGCCTGCTCTATTCGAGCGATGGCCTGCGCGGCAGCGGCTTCGACCTTGTCATCCAGCACCTGCGCGAAGGCGGCGCACGCGAAGGCATGTGGCGCACCGTGCTGCGCCTGCTTCGGTGGGGCGAGCCGGCGCGCGCACTGAGGCTGGCCTCAACCCTCTCCTCCACGTTGCTGATCGGCTGATCGTGAGCGAAAGCCCCGCCCCACTGATCGAACCCGAGGACAGCGGCCGGGAACCGGCCACCATGACCGTGCGCGGAGCGGCGGTCTGGGCGATGGGCGGACAATACCTCTCTTTCGCCATCCAGTTCGTCACCTCGGTCATTATTTCGCGCTTCTTCCTCAGCCCCTCCGAGGTTGGCCTGTTCTCCATCGCCATGGCCGCCGCGCTGCTCGCTTCGGTGCTGCAGGACTTCGGACTGTCGCGTTACATTGCCGGCCTGCCGCGCATCGACAAGGCAGAGATCGCGCGCTGCTCTTCGGTGGCCCACGCCTTCTCGCTGTTCGTCGCCGGGCTGATCGCGGCGGCGGCATGGCCGATGGCGCAGACCTATCACCAGCCCGACCTGTTGCCGATCATGCTGATCATCGCGTCGAGCTACCTCTTCATTCCCTTCGCCGTCGTGCCCATGGCGCTGCTCGGGCGGACGATGTCGTTCAAGAACCACTTCACGATCAATGTCGGCGCGGCGCTGGCGCAGGGAGCAGTTAGCCTCGCCTGCGCGGCGGCGGGCTTCTCCGCCTTTGCGCTTGCACTGGGGAACACTTGCTTTCGGCATTGCGCGCGGGGTGATCGCGCAGGTGCTCAAGCCCGCCCTGCCCTGGCCGCTGCGGCTTGGCGGGCTGAAGCCGATCGTTTCGACCGGGTCGCGGCTGACGACACTCTATGCCATCGGCGCGGCGGGTTCGCGTTCGCCCGACCTGATCGTCGGCAAGGCGCTCGGGCTGCTCGCAGTCGGGCTCTATAGCCGCGCGGCAAGTCTGGCAGACCAGTTCCGGATGCTGATCGCCGGAGCTATCGGTTCGGTCTTCTACCCCGCTTTCGCCCGCATCCGAGACCGGGGCGAGCCGCTGGGCCCGGCCTATCTGCGCGTCTGTTCGGGCTATTCGGCGGTAGTCTGGCCGGGGATGGCGGGACTCGCTCTCGCCGCCGAGCCGGTGGTGCGCCTGCTTTATGGCGAGGCATGGATCGGCGTTGCCCCGCTGCTCGCCATGATCGCGCTCAGCGAGATCCTGCTGGTGTCCTTGCCGCTGCACACCGACCTGCCGATCCTGACCGGAAAGCTGAACCAGCTGATCCGGGTCAACCTGCTCGACACGATCCTTGCAGTCACCGTGCTGATAGCCGGCAGCCGCTGGGGTGTTGAGGGAGCCGCGGCATCGCGCCTGGTCTATGCGCTGGGCTGGCTGCTGCTTTACGCGCGCTTCCTGCACCGGCTGATCCAGTTCGACCTGCGGGCGCTGATGGGCATCTATATGAAGTCCGCCCTCGCCACACTGGCGGCGCTGGTGCCGCTGGCAATGACCTATGCGTTCCTGGTCCCGCCATCGCAGATCACCTTCATCCCGCTGGCGTTCGCATCAGGTGCCGGAGTCGCGCTGTGGCTGATCGCACTGGTTGGCCTGAAACACCCGGCGCTCGACGACCTGCTCGGCATGGCGGCTCACCTGCCGGTGATTGGCCGCTTTCGACCGATCGCCAAGTTCGCCCGCTGAACGGCATGGTATAGCCCCCGCGCGCGTGGTATCCTGCGCGCCGGGAGAAATGCCATGCACCCGATTGCCACAGGCTTGCTGCTCGCCATGTCGCTGCCCTCGGTCCACGCGGCCCAGCCGGCGGCAAGCGAGGCATCCGAAACGGACATCGTCGACCTTGCCAATTCCGCGTCCCGCCTGACCGTGCCGGTCAAGCTGGGGGATCACGGACCTTTTCGTTTCCTTGTCGACACCGGATCGCAGAACACCGTGGTATCGAGCTCGCTGGTCCAGCGGCTCGCCCTCGTACCGTCCGCGCGGGCCACGCTGATCGGGGTTGCAGGCTCGCAAAAGGTCGACACGGTGGAGATCGAGGAGGTCATGCTTGGCCGCCGCTCCTATTACGGCCTGATCGCCCCCGTGCTCGAACGCGCAAACATCGGGGCGGAGGGCATCCTCGGCATCGACAGCCTGCAGGACCAGCGCATCCTGCTCGATTTCCGCAAGGGCTTCATGGCGGTCAACGATGCAAGGGCGCTTGGCGGCAACCTGGGCTTCGAGATCGTCGTCACCGCACGCAAGCGGTCCGGCCAGCTCATCATGACCGACGCTAAGATCGACGGCATCCGCGTGGACGTGGTGATTGACACCGGCTCCGACACGACACTGGGCAACCGCGCATTGCAGGTGGCTATGGGCAAGCGCGGAGTGGCGATCAACCAGACGACGCTCCATTCGGTGACCGGCCAGACGCTCGCCGCGGACGTCGCCTATGGCAACCGGCTCGACATGCAGGGCCTTTCCATCACCCGGCCCACCATCGCCTATTCCGATTCTGCCCACTTTCACGCACCTGGGCCTCGACAAGAAGCCGGCCATACTGCTGGGCATGCGCGAAATGCGGGTCTTCCCGCGCGTCGCCATAGACTTCAAGGCGCGCAAGGTGCTGTTCGACCTGCCCGATGCCGGCGATCCTGCCTATTTCGGCGTCGACCGCGAAAGCAAGCTGGATCGCGTGGCTAACTGATTAGCGCTTTCGATTCCGCGCCCGCGCACTACATAGCGGGCCATGCCGCCAGATCGCCACGCCAATGAACCGGGTGCCCGCCACGAAGGCTGGGCCACCCTGCGCCGTTTCGTCCCCTACCTGTGGCCGAAGGACAACCCGCGCCTGCGCTGGCGGATCGTCGTCTCGGTCCTGCTGATCGGCCTGTCGATCGCGGTGCAGACGGTGCTGCCCTATACATTGAAGTGGGCGGTCGACGCGATGACCGTCACCGGGCCGCGCGTGATCACTTTCGCCATGCTGGCCGTGCTCGCCTATTCGGCCGCCCGGCTGACGCAGGTGGTGCTGGATAACTTCCGCAACATCGTGTTCGAGCGGGTGGGGCAGGATTCGATCCGCTCGCTATCGGAAAGCGTGTTCGGCCAGCTTCACCAGCTGTCGCTGCGCTTCCACCTTGCCCGCCGCACCGGTGAGGTGACCAAGGCCATCGAGCGCGGGACCAAGAGCATCGACACGATGCTTTACTTCATGCTGTTCAACCTGGCCCCCACGGTGATCCAGCTGGTGATCGTGGGCGTGATCTTCCAGATCAACTTCGGATGGGAACTGGTGGCGGCGACCGCAGCGGCGATTGCGGCCTATATATACGTCACGCGCAAGATCACCGACTGGCGCAACCACCTGCGCGAGAGGATGAACCGGCTCGATGGGCAGGCGCTCAGCCGCGCGGTCGATTCGCTGCTCAATTACGAGACGGTGAAGTACTTCGGCGCGGAAAAGCGCGAGCAGGCCCGCTATGCGCAGGCAACCGGCGCCTTCGCCGATGCCGCGACCAAGAGCGCCAACAGCCTCGGCCTGCTCAACATGGCGCAGGCGCTGGTGATCAACCTGCTGATGGCGGGCGCGCTGGCGGCCACGGTGTGGGGCTGGGTCAAGGGCGAGTATTCGGCCGGACAGCTGGTCTTCGTCCAGACTTACCTGACCCAGCTGTTCCGCCCGCTCGACATGCTGGGCATGGTCTATCGTACGATCAACCAGGGGCTGATCGACATGGCCGCCATGTTCAAGCTGCTCGATACCGAAGTGGAAGTGCGCGATGCGCCGGGGGCCCCTGCCATCGCCATCAAGCGCCCCAGCCTCGCCTTCGACAATGTCGTGTTCGGTTACGAGAAGGACCGCACGATCCTGCACGGCCTGTCGTTCGAGGTCGATGCTGGTAGCCAGGTTGCCATTGTCGGCCCCTCGGGAGCGGGCAAGAGCACGATCGCGCGGCTGGTCTTCCGCTTCTATGACCCATGGTCGGGTCGCATCCTGATCGATGGGCAGGATATCAAGGAGGTGACTCAGGAGAGCCTTCGCGCCGCTCTCGGCATCGTCCCGCAGGATTCGGTGCTGTTCAACGAGACCATCGGCTACAACATCGCCTATGGCCGCGACGGCGCAGGGCTGGCCGAGGTCGAGGCGGCCGCGCGCGGCTCGGCGCTGATGCCCCTGATCGAGCGATTGCCGCAGGGCTTCGACACCGAAGTCGGCGAGAGGGGACTCAAGCTCTCGGGCGGCGAGAAGCAGCGCGTCGCGATTGCGCGCACCTTGGTGAAGAACCCGCCGATCCTGCTGCTGGACGAGGCGACCTCGGCGCTGGATACGCGGACCGAGCAGGACATCCTCGCCACGCTGCACAACGTCGCCGAAGGCCGCACCTCGCTCTCCATCGCGCACCGGCTTTCGACGATTGCGGACGCGGATAACATCCTCGTGCTCGACCAGGGCCGGCTGGCGGAGCAAGGCACCCATGCGCAGCTGCTTAGGAAGAAGGGCCTCTACGCGGAAATGTGGACGAGGCAGGCGAGCGAGCGCGAGCGGCTTAGCGAGGCGGCGGAGTAGGGCTTCTTTCCCGGCGCATCTGGGCCATCATTGCATCTTCGCTATCGGCATATTCGGGTGGAAGCGCATAGCGGTCCTCCCGCTCATATCTTTTTCCTGCACGAAGAATACCGGCCCGCGACATTCTCCAGCTTCTCCAAGCATGAAATGCGACGGCTAGTAGCCCCAGCGCAATCAGCACAAATCCGATAGCATCCGCGATCAGGTTGTCGAACTCTGCGAGCAGGTAGCAACCGCCGACCACCACTAGAAGCGGCATGAAAAGACTTAGTGAGCGCCTTTCTTGGGTATCGTGATCAACCCAACGACTGATTTTGAGGTATCTATCCCTCACCCCTTCACCACATCCGCCCCGCCCCAAACAACCGCCTGCGCGACATAGCCGCAGCCGTCGTCCGAATTCCACGTGATGCTGGGCGAACCGTGCAGCTTCCAGCCTTCCTCCAGCGCCTTCGACACGCGCTCGCAAAAGGAGTGGTCGTCCTTGCCGGTGAGGCAGCGATAGACGAGGCGGCCATCGGGGGGCGTGCTGGACATGTCGGGTCTTTCCTGAATTGGACAACTTGGGGTTAGCGCAGGCGCCGTTCGCGCGGCAACCAATTGTTCTTGCCATGCGTCACAATTGGTTCACCTTCGCGGCACGAAGCAAGAGGTTCGCACCTTAATTAATGTCCGTGAGAGGTTTTTGCCGATGAACGCAGCCGCCCCAGCCCCCGCCTCGAAAGACCTCTGGGGCCAGCCGCGCGGACTGTGGGTGCTCGCCGGGACCGAGTTCTGGGACCGCATATCCTTCCACGGCATGCAGGCGATGCTGGTGCTCTACATGACCGGCGACCTGCTGGTGCATCCCGAACGCGTCGGGCGGATCATCGGCTTTTCCGCCTATCGCGGCATGATCGAGGGCATGACCGGGCCGCTGAGCGACATCGCTCTCGCCACGCAGACCTTCGGGCTCTACCTCGCCTTCGTCACCGGACTGCCGCTGCTGGGCGGCTGGATCGGTGACAAGTTCACCGGCCGGCGAATCGCGGTGGGACTTGGCGCGGGGCTGATGACCGCGGGGCATTTCTGCCTGGCCTTCGATGCCACCTTCCTGATTGCGCTGATCCTGTTGATGACCGGCGCGGGGATGCTGCGCGGCAACCTCTCGCCGCAGATCAAGTCGCTTTACGCCGATGGCGACTCGCGTGAGAGCAATGCCTTCCAGTACTACTACCTCTCGGTGAACCTCGGCGCCTTCGTCGCGCCGATCGTCTCGGGCGCGGTGGCGGCGGTCTGGGGCTGGCACATGGGCTTCGGCGTGGCCGGCTTCGGCATGTTGATCGGCTTCATCATCTACCTTGCCGGAAGCGCCTTCCTGCCCGCCGAAAGCGCGCGCGAGATGCATGGCGAGCCGGTGGCCGGGCGCAAGCTGACCGCGCCCGAACGCCGCCGCGTCTGGGGCCTGTTCCTGCTCTGGCCCGTGCCGCTCGCCTTCTGGACGGCGCAGGCGCAGGTGTGGAACGTCTATAACGTCTGGCTGCGCGATCACGTGAACATGGCAGTGGGCGGCTTCAACGTGCCGGTGCCGTGGATGCAATCGCTCGACGGCCTCGCCCCCGCCGTCTTCATCCCGCTGGCGCTGTGGATCTGGGCGCGTCAGGCCAAGGCCGGGCACGAGCCGGACGAATTCACCAAGGCCGGGATGGGCATGCTGATCTTTGCCGCCGCCGTTGCCACGCTGGCGCTGGGCCCGGCGCTTGCGGGCAGCGACGGCCGCGCGCCGATCCTCCTGCCGGTCCTGTTCCACGTCTTCTCGAACTTCGGCGCGGTCTTCGTCGCCCCTGTGATCCTCGCCATCTTTGCCACCCGCGCGCCCGAGCAGTGGCGCGGCACGCTGGTGGGGATCAACTCGTTGTCGATCTCGGCGGGTAGCCTGCTCAGCGGGCGCATGGGCAGCCTTTATGAGCAGATGACGCCAAGCGGCTTCTGGATGGTCAACGCCGCGATCTGCGGCGCTGGCGGGCTCTATATCCTGCTCACCCGCCGCTTCTACGCGCGCGTGCTCGATCACAAGAATGCTGAAGACACGATGCCGCTTCCGCCCAAGCAGGAAGCGGTCGTGGTCGCCGACTAGAGGATATACTTGCTGAGGTCGGCGTCCTGCGCGAGGCCGGTCAGCTTGTCGCTGACATAGCTCGCGTCGATCGTCACCGTTTCCCCGGCGCGGTCCTCGGCCTCGAAGCTCAGTTCCTCGAGCAGCTTTTCCATTACCGTCTGCAGGCGGCGGGCGCCGATGTTTTCGACGCTTTCGTTCACCTGCGCGGCAATCTGGGCCACCTCGCGCACAGCTTCGGGGGTGAATTCCACCGTCAGCTTCTCGGTCGCCAGCAGCGCCTTGTACTGATCGACAAGGTTGGCGCGCGTTTCGGAAAGAATGCGAACGAAATCGTCCTCGGTCAGCGCGTTCAGCTCGACGCGGATCGGCAGGCGGCCTTGAAGTTCGGGCAGCATGTCGCTCGGCTTGGCAACGTGGAACGCGCCGCTGGCGATGAACAGCACGTGGTCGGTCTTCATCGGGCCGTGCTTGGTGGAAACCGTGGTCCCCTCGATCAGCGGCAGCAGGTCGCGCTGTACGCCTTCGCGGCTGACCGAACCGCCGCGCACGTCGCTGACGGCGATCTTGTCGATCTCGTCGATGAAGACGATGCCGTTGTGCTCTGCATTGTGCAGCGCGACGCGGGCGACGTCGTCCTGGTCCATGCGCTTTTCGGATTCCTCGTCGACCAGCTTGTCCCAGGCATCGGGCACCTTCAGCTTGCGCCGCTTGAGGTTCTGCTTGCCCATCGCCTTGTTCATCATGTCGGACAGGTTGATCATGCCGACATTGCCGCCCATGCCCGGAATGTCGAAGGGCATGGCGGGGGCTTCCTCGACCTCGATCTCGACCTCGGTGTCGTTCATGGCGTTTTCGACAATGCGCTGACGGAAGGCTTCGCGGGTCGCCTCGCTGGCATTTTCACCGACCAGGGCTTTCAGCAGCCGGTCCATCGCCGCCTTGCTCGCCGCTTCGCGCACGGCTTCGCGGCGGCTTTCCTTTTCGAGCCGGATCGCTTCCTCGACAAGGTCGCGGGCGATCTGTTCGACATCGCGGCCGACATAGCCGACCTCAGTGAACTTGGTCGCCTCGACCTTGACGAAGGGCGCCTCGGCCAGCTTCGCCAGGCGCCGGCTGATCTCGGTCTTGCCGCAGCCGGTGGGTCCGATCATCAGGATGTTCTTGGGCGTCACCTCGTCGCGCAGTTCGGGGCTGAGCCGTTGCCGCCGCCAGCGGTTGCGCAGCGCGACGGCGACAGCTTTCTTCGCCTCGGTCTGGCCGATGATGTGTTCGTCAAGCGCGGCCACGATGGCCTTGGGGGTGAGATTGTCTTTCACGTTATGGGTATCCGACGAATGCAGCAGTGACCCCAATCCCTAGGAAGGAGGCAAGGCCAAGTAGGGCGAACAATGCAAAACGATCCGCGAGACGTTTCTTGAAAAACATGGCAAGAATGAACGGGATGGCAATCATCCAAGCCAGGTTTAGCGCTGATCGAACTTCAAACTTCCAAGCGACATATGAAAATACGACGGCCACCACGAAGACTGCAACGACCGTAACAGTGAACCCGCTCGTTTTGTCAGCTTCAATTTCGGCATTTGCGGCCATCAAACCGTCTCCACCGTGACACGGTCATTGGTGAAAACGCAGACCTCTGCCGCCACGGCCATGGCGCGGCGGGCGATCCTTTCCGGGTCGGTTTCATAATCGGTCAGCGCCTTGGCGGCCGACAGCGCGTAATTGCCGCCCGAGCCGATCGCGGCGATGCCGTGTTCGGGCTCAAGCACGTCGCCGTTGCCGGTAAGGATCAGCATCACGTCCTTGTCGGCCACGATCATCAGCGCTTCAAGGTTGCGCAGGTACTTGTCGGTCCGCCAGTCCTTGGCGAGTTCGACAGCGGCGCGCATCAACTGCCCGCGGTGCTGCTCCAGCTTCTTCTCAAGACGTTCGAACAGGGTGAAGGCATCGGCGGTCGCCCCGGCGAAGCCCGCGATCACGCTGCCATCGCCGATGCGGCGCACCTTGCGCGCGTTCGGCTTCATCACGGTGTTGCCCATCGACACCTGGCCATCGCCGGCGATGACGGTCTTGCCGTCCTTCTTGACGCCGATGATGGTGGTGCCGTGCCACTGGATAAGGCCGTGGCTGTCGCTGTGATTGGTCATGAGGCGCGATATAAGTCTGCCATCGCGCCGTTCAAGTTAGCTGCCGTTCGGTCCGGTGCCGCCGCTGGGACCAGCAGGTCCGCCCATGCCCGATCCGACTGTGCCGATATTGCCGAACAGGTCCTCCAGGAAGGTGCGTTCACGGCCCAGCGTGGGGGTCTTGTTGCCATCGGGATCGAGCCGCACGACCTTTTCCATGCCGATGCGTTCGATGTTCGAGACATTGCCGCGATCGTCGAAGCTGACCTTAAGGATGGTCTGGCTGGCAGCGCGGGGGCGCGCGAAAGCGGCCTGCTTGGTATCGATCGAGACGTAGTACCAGTCCTTCTGGCCCCACTCCGAAACGAAGGTCGGGCGGCCGAGCGAGCGTTCGACCGAGGTCTTGTTGTCGATCCCCGGCTGAACCGCATCGAGCAGCGCCGTATCGACGAGGTAGCCGCGATGATCCTTGATCGAGGCGCAGCCCGAGAGCGCCGCCACGGCCACAATGGCCGCCAGACCTGCCCTTACTGCCCGGGAATGCCGCATCACTTCGCTCCGATCATTGCCTTGGCGCATATGCCAACTATATCGGCGCCTGCCTTAAAGACCCGAACGCCGCTGCGCAATGGCGCTTGGATCAGGGCGATTGAATTCCCGGTGAACGAAAGGAACGCCCTGCCCATGTCCCTGCTGAAGCGCCTGCTGCGCCCCAAGGGTGACGACCTTTCGCCCTATCGCCCGCTGTGGCACCGCGTGGTCGAACTCTCGCGCGATCCCGCCTGGTACCGCGATGCCGGCATTGCCGACACCGTGCCGGGGCGATTCGACGCGATCACTCTCGTCCTCAGCCTCGTCCTGCTGCGCATGGAACGCGAGGAGGCGCTGGTCGAACCTTCCGTGCGGCTGACCGAACTGTTCGTCGATGACATGGACGGCCAGCTGCGCCAGTCGGGCGTGGGCGACATGGTGGTCGGCAAGAAGATGGGCAAGCTGATGAGCGCACTGGGCGGGCGGCTGGGTGCCTACCGCGATGCCCTCGCCGCCGGCGATGACGTCGCGCTGGGCGAGGCGATCGGCCGCAACGTGACCTTCAACGAAGGCGCGGAGCCTGCCGTGGCCGCAGCGATGGCGCGCCGGTTTGCCGAAGCGCTGGCGGCAAAGGACGCCTCCGCCCTGCTCGCCGGGGACATCGCGCTGGAGCCAGCGGCGTGAGCGAGTTCAGCCGCATGATCGACCCGCGCCAGATCACGGCCGCACCAGTCACGCTGGTGGCCAGCGCTGAGGAATGCGCGGCACTGGCCAAGCGGTTCTCTCTGGTTTCGATCAAGCGGCTTGAAGCGAAAGTCTCGCTTGAACACGATGGTCCGGCGGTGAAGGCAGAGGGCAGCATCAACGCAGAAATCGTGCAGAGCTGCTCGGTTTCAGGCGAGGACCTGCCCGTCACGATCGACGAACCGGTCAGCCTGCGATTCGTGCCAGAAACAAACCATCGCCCGCACGAGGAACTGGAGCTGGAGGAGGACGATCTGGACGAGATCGCCTATTCCGGCAGCCAGTTCGACCTTGGCGAGGAAGTGGCACAGACCCTTGTCCTCGCCATCGATCCTTATGCCGAAGGCCCCGGCGCCGATGAATTCCGCCGCAAGGCCGGGATCATAAACGAAACGGCGAGCGGGCCTTTCGCCGCGCTCGCCGCATTGAAGAAGGATTCGTCGTCCCGGACCTGATCCGGGACCGGTGGCCGGGAATATCCGGCCGCTCGTCCAAATCGGCTGAACTGGCCAGCGATCCCGGGTCAAGCCCGGGATGACGAGTTCTCAAAACGGGATGTCGTCATCCAGATCGTCGGCATAGCCGCCCGCGCTGGCACCGCCTGCAGAGCCGCCGCCGCCCTGGTTCCAGCCGCCCGACTGGCCGCCGCCTGAACGCTGGCCACCACCGGAACCGCCGCCCCAGTCACCGCCGCCGCCCGAACGCTGGCCGCCGCCACCGGCGCCGCCACCCGGTGCGCCATCGAGCATGGTCAGCACTCCGTTCATACCGACCGAAACTTCGGTGGTGTAACGATCGTTGCCGTTCTGGTCCTGCCACTTGCGGGTGCGCAGCTGGCCTTCGATGTAAACCTTGCTGCCCTTGCGCAGGTAGTTTTCCGCGACGCGTACCAGACCGTCCGACTGCAGGACGACCGAATGCCATTCGGTGCGTTCCTTGCGTTCGCCGGTTGCCTTGTCCTTCCAGTTTTCGCTGGTGGCGATGCGCAGGTTGGCGATGCGGCCGCCGTTCTGGAAGCTTTTCACTTCCGGGTCCGCCCCAAGGTTGCCGACCAGAATGACCTTGTTGACGCTGCCTGCCATGAAATTCTCTCTTCGCTAAAGCCCGAGCGCCAGCGCGCTCCAGTAGGTGATTCCCGCGAAGAGATAGGCCAATCCGAACAGGTAAGCCAACATGAAGAGCGGCCATTTCCACCCGTTTGTTTCGCGGCGGGTTACGGCGATCGTGCTCATGCACTGCGGCGCGAAGACGAACCAGGCGAGGAAGGCGAGCGCCGTGGGCAGGCTCCAGCGCGCGGCGATCTGCTCGCCCAGCGCGGCCTGCGTTCGGTCGTCATCGCCCGAATCGACCGCATAGGTCGTCGCCAGCGAGCTCACCGCCACTTCGCGCGCGGCCATGGCGGGGATCAGCGACAGCGCGATGTCGCGGTTGAAGCCGATCGGTTCGACCACCACGGCAAGGCCATTGGCGATCTTGCCGGCGAAGCTCGCATCAACCCGGCTTTCACCTTGGCCCGCGCGCGGGAAGTTGAGCAGCAACCACAGCACCACCGTGACCATGAAGATGATCGTGCCGGCGCGGCGCAGGAATATCCACGCGCGCTGCCACAGGCCGATGAGGAGATCCTTCGGCCTCGGCATCTGGTACTTGGGCAATTCCATGATGAAGCCGCTTGCCGTGCCCTTCGTCACCGAGCGGCGCAGCACCAGCGCGACGACCATGGCGCTGACGATACCCAAGGCATAGAGCGTGAACAGGACGAGGCCTTGCAGTCCTATCGGGCCGAGTACGTTCCTTTGCGGGATGACCGCCGCAATCACCACGGCATAGACCGGCAGGCGGGCCGAACAGGTCATCAGCGGGGCGACGAGGATTGTGGTCAGCCGGTCCTTGGGATCGGCGATCGATCGGGTCGCCATGATGCCGGGAATGGCGCAGGCAAAGCTGGACAGCAGCGGGATGAAGCTGCGGCCCGACAAGCCGACAGAGGCCATCATCCGGTCCATCAGGAAGGCCGCCCGCGCCATATACCCAGAGGCTTCCATGGCGAGGATGAAGAAGAACAGGATGATGATCTGCGGCAGGAAGACCACGACCGCACCGACGCCGGCGATGATGCCGTCGGTTAGGAGGCCCCGCAGCAGCGATTCAGGCATGGCGGCACGCACGGCATCGCCCAGCGCAGCGGCACCCGCGTCAAGCGCGTCGGCAAAAGGTGCGGCGCCGGCGAATACCGCCTGGAACACCACGAACAGCAAGGCGAACAGGATCAGCGGCCCGGCCCACGGATGGAGCAGCACCTTGTCCAGCTTCGCGTGCATCCGGTGCCGCGCGGTTTCGGAAAGGATCGCGCCTTCGGCAATGGCATGGGCGGAAACGCGCCGCTCTGTCATGGAGATGTGGGCGTGTTGCGGGGTTTCATGCCGGGGAGCGGCCTCGCCTATGGCGGAAGCCAGCTCGGCAAGGCCCTTGCGGCGCACGGCAACCGTTTCGATCACCGCGACGCCCAGAGCCGAGGACAGGGCCGAGGGATCGATCACCAGTCCGTCGCGCTCCGCCAGATCGACCATGTTGAGCGCAACGACGGTGGGCAGGCCCAGCTCGATCACTTCCTGCGCAAAGACGAGGTGCTGTTCGAGGTTGGAGGCATCGAGCACCACCACCAGCGCATCAGGCGCCGCCTCGCCATCGAATTCGCCGAGGATTACCTTGCGGGTCACCTCCTCGTCAGGGCTGGTGGCATCGAGGCCGTAGGATCCCGGCAGGTCCACCAGTTCGACCGGCTGGCCAGAGGCAAGCACCAGTCGTCCGGCTTTCCGTTCCACCGTGACACCGGGATAGTTGGCGATCTTCTGCCGCGCGCCGGTAAGCGCGTTGAACAGCGCGCTCTTGCCCGCGTTGGGGTTGCCAACCAGCGCGACCTTGCGAGATCTGGCTCATGCCACCTCGACCGACATGGCACCGGCATGAACCCGGCGCAGGGCGACAGTCATGCGGCCGACCGTGATCGCCAGCGGATCGGACCCGGCAAAGACGCCGCGGTGCGCCACCGCAACCTTGGCCCCGGTATCGATGCCAAGCGCGCGCAGGCGCTTTCCTTCATCCGGAGCGAGCACGGACCAGTCCACCGCGACGATGCGGGCCTTCTGTCCGACAGGGAGCAGATCGAGTGTCATAGGGAGCTATGCGCTTGCATGGCGCGAGCCTAATTGCAAGTCATTCGCAATAGATTGACCTGGGTCAAATTGTCGCGGGCCGCCGAGGATTCAGCGCGGGGGGTAGCGCAGGCGGCCCAGGAAGCGCGCCGGGCTGAAATGCATGTCGCGATTGGCCAGCAGTCGCGCCTTGGCCTTTTCGAACTTCATCACGCCTTCGATTCGCCGGTCAAGAAAGGCGCGGGTTTCCGACAGATCCTCGCTGGTGTCATGGGCGAAAACGGTGAGAGTCGCGGCATAGATGCCGCCCAGTGTCGCGCGCTTGGTATAATGGTTGTAATCGGTCGCCACGTCACCCGCGAGCCGCCACATGGCATCGGCAGAGCGCCAGCCCATCTGCGCGGCGCGGGCAAGGTTCTGCGGCATGGCCATGATCGACAGCGCCCGGCGCAGCGCCTCGCGGTCAGCTCCGACGAAATCGAGCCGGAATTGCACCAGCTGCCGGATGCGTTCGCGAATCGGCAGGTTGCCGATCTGGCTGGCGGGAAGAGCCTTGGCCATTTCGGCATCGACCGCGAGCGTCCATGCATCGATCATGTCCATCGCGCCGCCGGGAAAGGCGATGCGCGCCGTGGCGGGATCGATCCCGGCTTCCTGCGCCGCCATCTCGACCGCCGTCATGGTCCAGCCGTCGAAAGCCGCCGCACGGGCAATGGCCGGGGCGAGGGCGAGGCGGACTTCTGGAAGGGTAAGGTCAGCGTTCATAGCGGCTCAGAGCATGGGGCCGTAAGTCTTGGTCTTCTTGGCCTTGGCCGCCTTGCCGGCCGCCTCGATCTCGTTGCCGAGCACGGTGCCCTTGATCGAAAGCTGGGCGTAATCGACCGCGCTGCGGCCCGAATTGTCCGCCTTGTTCGCATCGGCACCCGCGGCGATCAGTGCGCGGGCCAGCTCAAGGTTCTTCTGGTGGACTGCCGCGATCAGCGGGGTTTCACCTGCTGGCCCCGGATCATTCACCTTTGCGCGCTTCTCGATCAGTTCGAGTGCGCCGTCGATGAAGCTGGTGTTCACCGCCAGCCACAGCGGGGTGGTGCCCTGGTTGTTGCGGATGTTCACATCGGCTTGGTTGTTGATCAGGAATCGCAGCCGGGGAACATCGCGCCGCTTCACGACAATGTGCAGCGCCGAATCGCCGGTGGTGATGTCCTGCGCATTGACGATGATTGTGCCGGGCGTGCTCTTCGAACCCGAAGAGCCAAGCATCTTCTGCACCGCTTCGAGGTCCTTCTTGCGCACCGCTTCAAGGAACTTGTGCCCCTGCGATACCTGCGCCTGCGCGGAAGGTGCGGAAAGCAGCCCCCTGCCGGCACCAGAGCCAGTGCCAATGCCAGACCCATCACCCTGTTTCGCACGATTTTCGTCTCCTGCGGCCCATTGCCCGTCGCGGCCGTCTTGCGCGCCGGGCTTTAGCAGAGCATGAACCGCCGCGCCATGAGCAAGAACGCCCCCCGACGCCCCTATTTCGCCCTCGCCCTTTCGCTCCTGCTCGCCGCCTGTGGCAGCGGCGCGAGTGGCCCTGCCCAGCCTGACCTTTCAACGGCCCCGCTGGCCGGCGCGCGCATCGGCGGCGATTTTGCCCTGACCGGCAGCCAGGGACAGACGGTCCGCTGGTCCGATTTCAAGGGCAAGTGGCGCGTGGTCTATTTCGGCTACACCTGGTGCCCCGATGCCTGCCCGATGGACATGACCGTGCTGAGCCAGGGCCTGCAGAAGTACGCGGAGAAGAACCCGGCGCTCGCCGCGAAGATCCAGCCCATCTTCATCACCATCGATCCGGAACGCGATACGAAGGAACGCGTCGGCGAATTCGCCGCGGCCTTCAAGCCGCCCGTCGTCGGCCTTACCGGTACGCGCGAACAGATCGATGCCGCGGCCAAGGCCTTCGCCGTCTATCATGCCAAGGGCGCCAATGTTCCGGGCGGCTACCTGATGGACCACAGCCGCGGCGCCAACCTGTTCGACCCGGATGGCAAGCCGGTTGCCATCCTGCCTATTGATCAGGGTCTGAAAGATGGCCCGGAGGCAGTCTCGGCGGAATTGCAGAAATGGGTACGTTGAGACCCGCCTTTGCCGAAATGCCGATCGAAGCGCTGACCCGCGAGGAGTGGGAAGCGCTGTGCGACGGCTGCGGCCAGTGCTGCCGCCACAAGGTGGAAGACGAGGATTCGGGACGGGTCTGGCCGACCAATGTCGGCTGCCGCCTACTCGACTTGAAGACGGCGCAGTGTTCGGATTACAAGAACCGGCTGAAATATGTGCCCGACTGCGTGCAGCTTACCCCGGCCCTTGCCGGATCGCTGCCTTGGCTCCCCGCCACCTGCGCCTATCGCCTGCGCGCCGAGGGCAAGGCCCTGCCCGAATGGCATTACCTCGTTTGCGGGGACCGGGAAGCGGTTCACCGCGCCGGCGTCGGCGTGCGCGGCAAGCTGCTGCATGAAGACTTCGCCGGCCCGATCGAGAACCATGTCGTCTGGGACGAAGCCTACAATGGATAGGCGAAATGCTTGACTGGCTGCGCGGAGATCCCCGGCAGGACCCGACGATAGAGGTCGGCGGCGTTCTGCTGCCGGTGCAGGTGCGTCGCAATGCCCTTGCAAAACGCCTGACGCTCCGCCTCGCGCCCGATGGCAAGGCCGTGCAGGTCACCATCCCGCGCTGGACCCCGACCCGCGAGGCGCTGGCCTTCGCCCGGCAGGGAGCGCCTTGGCTCGAACAGCAGCTCGGCAAGATCGCGCCCACCCGCACGATTGCCGACGGCACGGTAATCCCCTTCCGGGGCCTCCCTCACGCCATCCGCCACGATCCCGCGCATCCCCGAAAGGTGCGGCTGGAGGAGAATGCGATCCGCCTCGGCGGCCCGGCGGACAGCCTAGCCGCCCGGCTCGAACGCTGGCTGCGCGGCGAGGCGCAGGCGAAACTGGCAGACGATCTTGCCTATTACTGCGCCCGCGCGGGCAAGATGCCTCCGGCCCTCAGCCTGTCCGGCGCGCAGCGGCGGTGGGGGAGCTGCTCGGCCAAGGGCGTAATCCGCATCAACTGGCGGCTGATCATGGCGCCGGACACCGTGCGCCGCTCGGTCGTCGCGCACGAGGTCGCGCACCTTTCGCACTTTGACCATTCGCCCGAATTCCACGCCGCCCTGCGCGCCTTGTTCGAAGACGACCTCTCGGCCGCCGACCGCTGGCTGAAGCGCGAGGGGCGCTCGCTCTATAGCCATTTCGGCTGACGCTCTGGCCTTGGGCCGCAACAATGCCTAGATTGGTCCCATGCTGATCCGTCGATCCTACATGAAGCACATCAACCCGCGCGGCGCCGTCGCCGATTTTCGCGAGGTATTCCGCCAGGCTGGCAAGAACCGCTGGAAAATCACCATCGCGGCCATGGCGATCACCGGCACGCTGTTCTGGGCGCTGACCAAGGATTCATGGCGCATCCCGCCGGCCAAGCCGGAGATCACCTATATCAATTCCTTCCCGCTCGACCGTACGCCCGAGGAAACCAAGGCCTTTATCGAGAAGAACCAGAAACTGAAGGACAAGGTGGAAGCGCGGGAAAAGGCCTTGGCCGAGGAAAGCAAGGAACTCTACCGCCAGCTCGGCCGGATGTCGGGCATGGACGTTGAAAAGATCGAACGCGAGGCGAAGGCCGCCGAAGCCGCCGAGGCCGCACGCAAGCAGCAGGCACCGGTTGGCGGACGCTGACGAAGCCGGCGACCGCCGCTGGCTAGACGCCGCGGCGCGGCTGGCCGGGCGCGGGGTACCGCTTTCGCGGCCCAACCCTTCGGTTGGCGCGATCATCGTGCGGCAAGGCGTGGTGGTCGGGCGCGGCTGGACCATGGCAGGGGGCCGCCCTCACGCCGAGGCGGTGGCGCTAGAGCAGGCCGGAGAGGCGGCCCAAGGCGCAACACTCTATGTAAGCCTCGAACCCTGTGCCCACACCAGCCCGCGCGGCCCGGCTTGCGCGGACCTCGTCGCCGGCGCGGGACTGGCACGCGTCGTCATCGGATGCCCGGACCCCGACCCGCGCACCGCCGGCATCGGTGCCGAACGGATACGGTCGGCGGGCATCGAAGTCTTGCTTCCGGGAAGCGCGGCCTGCGAGGCGAGCCTCTCGGGCTACTTCGCCGTGCGCCAACTCGGAAGGCCGCACGTCACACTCAAGCTCGCCTTGTCGCAAGACGGTGCCCTCGCGCGCCCACCCGGCGGGGATCAGTGGCTGACCGGAGAGGTGGCCCGCTCCCACGTTCACGCCATGCGGGCGAAGATGGACGCAATCCTTGTCGGCAGCGGCACCTTGCAGGCGGACAATCCGAAGCTCGACGTGCGCTTGCCGGGCATCGCAGACCGCTCGCCCGAGCGCTGGCTGCTGACGAGCGGCGAGGCTCCGGACGGGTGGAAAGCTGTCGCCTCGCCGCAGGACATATCCGCCCTGCTGCCGGCCCAATACCTCATGGTGGAAGGCGGCGCACAGACGGCTCGGGCCTTTCTGGCCGCAGAGCTGGTCGACCGCATGCTGCTCTACCGCGCACCCATCAGCATCACGGGTGATGTCCCGCGCCTGCCCGAACTGACAGCCGCCGCGCTCGACGGCAGTTCGGTTTGGCACAAGGCCGACAGCCGCCCGCTTGGCAGCGACACGCTCGACGTTTACGAGGCGCTTCCATGTTCACCGGAATCGTCACCGCCATCGGCACCATCCGCGAAGTGAAAGGCGGCGGCGATATCCGCGCCGTCATCGCTTGTCCCTTCGATCCAGCGACGATTGCCATCGGCGCCTCGATCGCCTGTTCGGGCACCTGCCTGACCGTGGTGGAGCGAGGCGGAGTGGCCGGGGACGCGTGGTTCGCGGTCGATATTTCCGGCGAGACCGTCTCCCGCACCGTACCCGGCCGCTGGACCGAGGGCGCAGCGCTCAACCTAGAACCAGCGCTCAAGCTGGGCGATGAACTGGGCGGTCATATCGTCACCGGCCATGTCGATGGCGTGGGCGAAGTGGTGGGCATCTGCCTGGTGGGCGATTCGCGCAAGATCGGCATTTGCGCCCCGGCGGAACTCGCCCCCTACCTCGCGCCCAAGGGTTCGATCACGGTCGACGGCGTTTCACTGACGGTGAACGAGGTTGCGGACCAGGCTGACGGCACCTGCCATTTCAGCCTCAACATCATCCCGCACACGGCCGAAGTCACCACGCTCGGCGCGCTGGAGCGAGGCAGCCGCGTCAATCTCGAGATCGATGTGCTGGCGCGTTATCTCAAGCGGATGCAGTCGCTGCGCTCATAAGAAAAGGGCGCTCCGGTTTCCCAAAGCGCCCCTCCCCCTGTTTCGGATCCCGTGGATCAGAAAGCGTGACTCAGGCCGAGCATCGCCCGATCGGCCTTGTAGCTGCCGCCATCGCGGAAGCCGGTGTAGTCGAGCCGCAGCGTGGTGCGCGCACCCAGCTTGGCAGCGATGCCAGCACCGAACTCGTAGGTGTCGTTGTCACTGATCGGGCTTGAGACGACCCAGCTTGCCGGCCCTAGCGTCGCCACGCGGCTGGCGGTGGCATCGCCCGAGATCGTGTGACGCCATGCGCCCGTCGCGGTGAAGGTCAGCGGTCCGCCCATCGGCACAGAGAGGTCTGCCCCCACCTTGCTGCGGGTGACGTCCCACTTGGTCTTCGCCAGCTTGAGCGCGAGGTTCGGGTCGGTGTTGAGCTCGTTCACCGCTTCGGCGCTGACCGATTCGTGGGTGATGCCCACGAGCGGCTGGATCACGCCCTTTCCAATCGGCACGTTGACGCGGGCTTCGGCCGCCGCGTTGAACGCGGTCATGTCGTAGGCCGCGGTCGAGGTGGTCGTGCCGGTCAGCAGGGTCAGGTCACGCTTGGTCTTGACCTTGGCCTTGCTCCAGCCGCCAGTGGCGCTGAGGCGGACCGGGCCCAGATCATGGCTGGCATAGGCGAAGAGGCCCCATCCATCGGCCTCTGCACTGTTGTGCAGGTTCGATTGCAGATCGTTCTCCGTATAGCGGCCGCCAAATCCGATCCGCGTTTCCGGCTGGTTGACGACGTGGACGCCGGCGATGAAGCCCTTCTGGTCGTTGCTGAAGTCATAGGCGACGGCATCGTCCTGCACCTGGGTCTGCTGGTAAAGCAGCTGGGTCCAGACGGCCGGGCGGAAGCGGCGATCCATGCAATCGCCTTCGCTGCGGCGCTTGCGATCACCGTCTTCGGCGCAGACTTCGCCGCCAAAGGTGGTGGCGGCAGCCGACAGGGCCAGGTTGTTCATGCCCTGCACCGTGTTGCCGATGACCGACATGGTGTTGGTGTGAACTTCACCCGAAAGCTGCTGGAAGGCATAGCCATAGCCAGCCGCATCCATGCCGTAGAGGCCGTTGAACAGCGACTGCAACGTACCTGCACGGGTACCGGCAGCGGGTCGCACCGCGTCAAGACCTGCACCGGTGCGCACCGCATTCAGCTTCCAGTTGGAAGCCGCACCCAGAACCGCGAAGTTGTTCGGGGTGACGACCAGCTGGATGTTGGTCGGGTTGTAGAGCACGTCGAAGCGCATGTTGGCGGCAAGGCCCGATGCCGGCTGGGCAACCGCGAACTGGCCGCTGTTGCTCGCCGCGGTGATCACGGTGAAGCGATCGCCAAGGACGGGGGTGAAGGCATTGGTGGCAGGCGCCGTGATGCCGCGCAGGCGCGGGGCGATGGTGCCGCCGGCGATGAAGGTGCCAGCCGTGCCAGCGACCACGACGCGGTCATAGGTGCCCGAGCCGCCAGCGCTGTTGTACACCCGGCCGTCGATGTCGATGGCGAGGGTCGAACCGGCGCGCATCGTCACGCGGTCGGTCACCGACATGGTGCCGATGGCATCGCCCGGAGAAAGCGTGCCGCCCGAATTGACGAAGATCGGCGCGATCACGTTGCCGCGGCCCATCAGCGTGCCACCGCTGTTCACCTGCACGTCGAGCGCCGAGAGCGTACCAGACACGTTGAGCGCCCCGGCATTGATCGCCACCGACCCGTTGATCGTGTTGACATTGGCCAGCGTCGCCGTGCCGAGGCCGATCTTGGTCAGGCCGCCAGCGCCGGTGAAGGCACCGCTGAACAGAACGTTGAAGCCGTTGGTGTCGATCGTGCCTCCCGCCGACTGGACGGTGAAGGCGCTGGTCACGGCATTGGCCGTATCGGCGCGCAGGGTGCCGCCGACGAAGACCGCATTTACCAGTCCGCCCGCCAGCGCCGTCGTGGTGTAGAAGGGCTGCGCAGTATCGATATCCGGGATCGAGCCGCCGATCGGCAGCAGCAGGGTCGCGCCCTTGACCACGCCGGTCGCCGGGTTGAACGAAACGCCCGCATTGGCGGTGGGAACCACATCGCCGAAACCGTCGAGATAGACGTAGCCACCATGGCCGCCGTAGAGGCAGTCGATCGCCACAAATTCCATCTTCAGGTCGTGACCGGCGATGGTGTCGATGTCCTCGACCTTCCAGTCCGAGGTGACCCAGCCGTTGACATCGCGGAACAGGCCCGCGGCGTTCTGCGCGGTATAGGCGCTGTAGGCGATGTTGGTCAGCACGGTATTCGCGGTAAGGTCGGTCACCTTGATGACGAAGGACGGGCTGTCGGTCGCGCCATGCGAAGGCTCAAGCACCGCGTTCCAGGCGTAGTAGAGCTTGGCCGCGTTGTAGCCGTTGACGATCTGCGACGCGGCGTTGATGTCATTGCCGCCGCCCGAGTTGTTCAGCTTGAGCGCATAGTTGCCATTGAACACGACCGGCGCGCCGGTAATGGCATCGGTGCCGCCAACGGAGACCACGTTGGCGATCGTCGCCGGACCAGAGTACTGCGACTGCGGCGGCGGCCAGCCGCTCGACCAGATACCGCCGTTGAGCGTCCAGCCGTTGGTGTTGCCGGTTTCGAAACCGGGGTTGGTCACCGTCTGGCCGAATGCCGGGAAGGTCACGGCGCCGGCCAGCAGGCTCGCCACCATGACGCTGCGCCGCATGGCCTTGCGCGTCGAACTCGAATTAATCCCCATGAATGCCTCCGCTTTGGAATCCGCGAGAAAAGGAACGTATTTTCCCGTGGTCAAAGCGGCGGCTAACCGCGCTATTCCGGCTTGTCTTGCCCCCCAACAGCAAGCGTCACGAAGGTAACCGGACTTGTCATCTAGATGACGGAGCAGGCGCCGATGGCATGGATTTCAATGTCGGATTCATACAACAAACGACGCCGGATCAGACCGGAACGGCGATGTGCTTTCCGCCGAACACCGCCTGCCAGCCCTCGATTTCGTCCACCACGGTCGATTCCACGGCGCGGGCCAGTTCGGCGACCTTGGCATAGCTCAGTCCTGCCTCGCCGGCGGCCAGCAACTGGCTGATCCGCTGGTCGATGGCGGTCAGCTTGGTCGCAGCCACCTGCGAGATCGCGGCGAAGCGTTCGAAGTCCCCGAAATAGCGCATGCCGGCGATCGCCGCGCCGAACGTGGGGCACATCACGCCGAAGAATGTGAACAGGCTGGCCGAATGGGCCGACCATTCTAGCGGCACTATTCCCGCCAGCCCCAGCCCCTTCATCGCAAGCCACAGCGCGACAAGGCAGACGGCGGCGATGAACAGCCAGGCGGACAGCTTGTCGAGCCGGTGATGCACGGTGTTCAGCCGCCTTGCCTTGGCCAGATGATAGTCGCGCTGCGGGCGGAGGTGCTTGTCCCGCAGCGCGGTCAGGCCTGCCCGCAGGTAGGCGCGGTCCACGGCGAGCTGCGGCAAGCCGCTCTCACGCAGCCCGTGGCGGGCATAATATTCGGGCCAGCTGGTTTCGCTGCCCTTGGGCCAGCGTCCGGCCGGACGCGCGACGCCAAGCAATTGGAGCAGCGGGGCGTGGCGGAAATATTCGGCCACCCTGCGCGTTTCGAACCAGCGCTGGTGCCAGCGATTGCGGCGGCCGCGCCAGATGATGAGCAGGATCAGGCTGAGCAGGATGAATTCGGTCAGCGCGAAGTACACTTTCGCCCGCTCAAGGTGCAGCGGCTGGTAGGCCAGCCCCGCCGCCACGGCGAGCGCGGAGAGCACGAAATTGGCCATCATCCCGCCACGGTAGAAGTCCGACACGCGCGCCGAGATGCCCTCTGCCCAGGCGAACCGGCGCAAGGTTCCGCGCTCGATGCTTTCGGCAAAGGCTGGATCGGCGGCGGCCATGGACCGCGCGGTTGCCATGGTATCCGCGCCGCTCCCTGATGCGATGGCATCCGGCGTCTCGTAGTGGCGGGCGAGCGAACGCAGCGGCCGGCCCTCTCCGCCAAACAGCGCCTCGATGCGGCGATAGAGCGTCCAGAAACGGTGGCTGCGCGGGTGCCATGCCTCGCTGGCAAGCGCCTCGGCGCCGCGCTTGTAGGCACCGCCTTCGCCCGGCCGCAGGGCATGCTGGACCAGTGCCGCAAGTTCCGCATCACGCCGCTCGGCAGTGCAAGGCGGTGCGACGAGATCCTCTGGCGTGCGCAGGATGGTCCAGTCACCGGGCCGCGCGGGATCGATCCACACGACCGGCGTTGCCGCCTCGAGCGAAGCGGCAATGGTGTGCCCGGTACCGCCGCCAAGGCTGTAAGAGCCGCCGTCCCACACCGCTACCAGCAGGTCGGATTGCTCGATCAACACGCGCCCCGCGAGCGCCGCACGGGCCGAGCATTCCGCGTTCCACAAGGCTGCC
This sequence comes from Novosphingobium sp. MW5, assembly GCA_025938935.1. Lineage (GTDB taxonomy): Bacteria > Pseudomonadota > Alphaproteobacteria > Sphingomonadales > Sphingomonadaceae > Novosphingobium. The sequence goes on from JAPCWB010000001.1 coordinate 3,468,566, forward strand.
TTGGCCTGGTCTGCCGGATGGGTCAGATGATCGAGGAACAGGGCGGTCATCGCCTCGTCCGCGTCCGCCAGTTCGAACAGGCGTGCGGCAGCACAGGCCTGCGCGATGGCCGAGCCAGCCTGCGCCACTTCGGCATCGCCGGGCTGCTCACCTGCAAGCAGCGCGCGAGCATCGGCTTCACTCGCCGGAATAGCATTGATCGCAAGGTTGAGCGCACGGCCGAAGGGCAGCGGCGCAATGACCTCCCAGCCGCGCTCGACCGCGATTCTCGCCGCAAGCTGGTCCACTCCGGTCGCGAGCAGGCTATGCAGCCGCACTGGCGCCAGTTTGCCAAGTGCCGCGCGTTCCTGTTCGGCCAAGTCACCGATGCGCGCGAAGAGAGCGGCAAGTGCAGCCTCGACTGCCGGACGATTGGCGCTGAAGGCGGCGTTGCCCGTCCGGTGACCGGTCACGCCAAGGCACAGGCGGGGGAGCGGAGGCAGCGGCGCTTCGGTCATTCGTCCCCAAACCCTATTGCGCCAGCGGCCCCTTGGCAAAGCTTTCCCGCGTGATTTCATAAACCACGTGAACGATCTCTCGGCCTGCCAGGTGCGTGACAGGCCGCTCGTCCGTCAGCCGCCCGCCGATCTTTTCCATGGCTCGGCGTGAGCGCAGGTTGGTTTCGCCCACGCGGAATTGAACCCGCCCGACCTGTCCGAGCGCGTGGCCGAGCATCAGCCGTTTGAGTTCCGGATTGTAGCGCCCACCCCAGTGGCTGCGGGCGAGGAACGTCCAGCCAATCTCTACCGAGCCGCCGTCTGCCGGATCGTATCCCTGCCAGCGCGACGAGCCGACAATCGCGCCGCTCGTCTTGTCGATCACGGCAACCGCACCCCGGTTCTTCAGGGCATCGTCGAAAAAGGCGCGAAACACCGGCTCCTGCCAGCGGTCGTGCGCCGGGTGCACGGTCCAGATCTCCGGATCGCTGGCGACGGCGAACAATGTGTCCCAGTCATCGGGGCGCAGGGGCCTCAGCAGCAGCCGTTCCCCTTCGAGGACCGGCTGCCAGTCCATGTCAGGCGCTCACGTCGGCGACGGCGGCGATGAACTTGTCGATGTTGCTCATCGTCAGGCCCGCCACGTTGATGCGGCCCGATCCGGCCATATAGACGCCGTGCTTTTCGCGCATGGCGAGTACCTGCTCACCGCTGAGCGGCACGATCGAAAACAGGCCGTTCTGCGAACCCATGGGCGTGAAATCGACCCCGCCCTGCTTGCCCGCGGCCCCCAGCCGCGCGCGGACCTGCAGCATGCGTTCGCGCATCTCGTCGAGTTCGGCGAGCCAGATCTTCACCAGCGCTTCATCCTCCAGGATCAGGCGCACCGCGGCCGCACCATGATCTGGCGGCATCGACCAGGCGGCGCGCGCTAGGGCGTGGCCGTTCGACAATGCGGCGTTCACCTGAGCGGCATCCTGCATCATAACGTAAACCGCACCGACGCGGTCACGGTAGAGACCGAAGTTCTTGTCGCACGAATAGGCGATCAGCGCCTCAGGCACTTCGCGCAGCACGCGGCGCAGGCCATAGGCGTCCTCTTCCATGCCGTGGCCGAGGCCCTGATAGGCAAGGTCGATCAGCGGCAGCACGCCCGATGCCTTGATGGCATCGGCGATGCGGTCCCAGTCGGCGTTCGAATAGTCGATGCCGGTCGGGTTGTGGCAGCAACCGTGAAGCAGGATCGCGTCGTCGGCAGCTGCCTCACTGATCGCACCGAGCACGGCATCGACATTGGCGGTGCCGTCGGACGCGCTGTGGGCAAAAGTCTTCAGTTCCAGGCCAAGGTCGGCAACGATCTGGGCATGGTTGGGCCAGCTTGGCGTGCCCATCCAGATGCGCTTCACGCCGGCTCGCTTGGCCAGCGCCAGTGCGAGTCGCACTGCGCCGGTGCCGCCGGGGGTCTGCATGCCATCGATGCGGCCGCCCATGGTCGGGTCTTCCTTGCCGAACACCCAGGGCATCAGCGCGTGGACGAAGCCCATATCGCCTTCGGGGCCGAGGTAGGCCTTGGAATCCTGCGTTTCGTGCAGCTTGTGCTCCGCCTGCTTGATCGCCGCGAAGACCGGCGTTGCGCCGCTATCCGTGCGATAGACACCGACGCCGAGGTCGATCTTGTCGGCGCGCGGGTCCTCGTTGTGGAGCTTGATCAGCGCCAGGAGCGCATCGGCGGGCTGTTGTTGCAGGTTGTTCAGCATGACGCGCGCGCCCTTAGCCCCCCACACCCGCAGGGGCAACCCCGCGCTGACGCTACGGCGACCATCGCCCGGGCGCGAGGGGTGGCGCTTGGCGGCCGGTGGCTTGTGTGACAGCCTGCCGGACGGGAGAATGCGAATGACGGTCAGCGCCTCGGTCGAGACGAAACGCACATACTGCAAGGTCTGCATGGTCCACTGCGGTCTGCTGGTCGATGTGGAAGGTGACCGCGTGATCAAGGTTCGCGGCGACAAGGACCACCCGATCTCGAAGGGCTACACTTGCCCCAAGGGGCGCGCGACCGGCCAGATCCATCACGACCCGAACGCAATCACCCAGCCACTGATGCGCAAGGAAGGGGAACTCGTCCCGGTCAGCTGGGACGAAGCACTGGCAGACATCGCGGCAAAGCTTCGCTCAGTCATAGACCGGCACGGCGGCCATGCGGTGGGGATCAATTTCGGCTCGGGCCTCGGCCTCGATTCCTCCGGCTATGCGATGGAGGAGGCGCTCCACGCCGCGCTGGGCCACGGCCCCAAGTTCACCCCGCTGACCATCGACGGCGTCGCCAAGGTGCTGGTCGCCGGGGCAGTCGGGCGTTTTCCGGGGCTCAATGCCAAGACCGACTATGACGGCGTGAACCTGCTGCTCTACATCGGCACCAACCCCATGGTCAGCCACGCGCACAACACTGGCATGGCCAACCCCGCCCCGCTGATCCGCACCATCGCCGAACGGGGCGAAGTCTGGACCATCGATCCGGTCTTCACCGAAACGGCGAAATTCTCCACCCGCCATCTCGCGGCGTGGCCCGGCAAGGACTATGCGATCCTCGCCTGGTTGGTGCGCGAGGTAATCGCGGGTGGGCCGCTGGACCCCGCGCAGCCGATGGAAGGACTGGACGAGCTTGCCGAGCTGCTGAGCGACTACACCCTAGGCAAAGCCGCCGCGATTGCCGGTGTCGCGGAGCAGGATCTCACCGACCTCCTCGCCGCCGTGCGCCGCCACGGCAAGCTTTCGGTGGAGACCGGAACCGGCGTGACCATGTCGGCCGGCTGCAACCTGACCCAGTGGCTGGCCTGGGTGCTGATGATCCTGACCGGCTCGATGAACCGGCCCGGCGGCGCATGGTTCCACCCGGGCATGCTGATGCCGTTCGATGCCTTCGAGCTGCCTGACATGGACTCGTGGACGCCAGGATCGAAGACTAGGCCCGAGGTGAACGGCGTGCTGGGCGACTGGCCCTGCGCCGTCCTGCCGGACGAGATCGCTGCAGGGAATATCCGCGGCCTGTTCAACTTTGGTGGCCGCCTGCTGCGCAATTTTCCCGATACGGACAAGCTCTCGGCCGCGCTGGAGGCGCTCGAATTCAACGTCATGACCGAGATCTCCGCCAACGAGACCAGCGCCGCCGCTAGCCATGTCCTCCCCACCAAGGGTCCGCTCGAGCGTGTCGAATTCACCCGCTGGGACACGCTCAATTGGAACGCCAACCTGCAATTGTCTGAAGCCCTGGTGCCGGTCTCTGGCGAGCGCCGCTCGGCCTGGTGGGTCATCTCGCAGATCATGCGCCGCGCCGACCTGCCGGTGGCGAACGACATTCCCGTCGATGATGATGAGCCCGGCGCCGATGAGCGGATGCTCGCGCGCCTGTTCACCCCGATCTCGCGTTGCACGTTCGACGAACTGAAGGAGCAGCGCTTCGTCCAGCGCGATTTCGCTTTCCCCGCTCCGTGGGTGGATGCTCACATCGATAAGGTCGGCGGCTGGAAGCTGATGCCCGAAAAGCTCGCCGCCCAATGGCGCGAACTGCGCGCCGCCGACGAGGCCGAGCTTGGGCAGCCCCGTCCCCTCGTCTTCACCTCGCGCCGCCAGCGCCGCAAGCTTAATGCCCAGCTCGATTTCCTGGGCGCCGAAGCCGACGCCCTCATCAACCCCGCCGATGCCGCCGCGCATGGCATCGAAGATGAGCAGCGCCTTTGCGTTCGCACACAGTCAGGTGAAGCCGAGTTCATTGCACGGATCGAACCCGGCATGCGCCGCGGTGTGATCTCCATCGCGCATGGCCACCTGCCAGCCAACGTCAACCGCCTGACCTCCACCCGCACGATCGATCCGATCAGCGGAATGGCGCTCTATACCGGGGTGCCGATCGAGATCAGCTGAAGCGGCTTACTCCGCCGCCACGGCCTCCGGCGTGGGTTCGCGCAGCGGGCGCTCCTTGATCTTCACGAAGTCGCTTTCGAAGCGCTTGTGCACCGTGCCGCACAGGCGGTCCCATACCGTGGTATAGCCGCCAAAGTTGGCGGTGAAGTACTTGTGATGGTGATCGTGGAACGTCGCTGAGATGAACCACTTGGTTGCCCAGGTCTTGTTCCACCACTTGGGCAGGAACTCGTAACCCGAATGGACCCACAGCCCCATGATCACGTTGGTCGGCACGATCAGCGCCATCGACGCGCTGTGCACGTCGACCACGGTGACAAAGATGATCATCCAGCCGCCGTTGATCAGCGATTCAAAGGGATGGACCGAAAAGGTCGTGATCAGGTTCGGCGAGGTCGACTTGTGGTGCAGCTTGTGGATCCACGAGTAATAGGGCTCGTTGTGCATCCAGCGGTGCAGCCAGTAGAACCAGGTGTCGAACGTGATGAAGTAGGCCGCAAATTCCAGCAGGATCACCCACCAGGCCGCCGGTTCGTTCTTGAACGTGATCCATTCGTGGGCGACGAGCCATTTCTGGAGGTTGCCCATCACGATCGCGCCGAAGGCGAAGGTGATGACCATCATCACCGCCTCGAAGCGGAACTGCTTCCACTTGAAGCCGCGCGGCTGGCACTTACGCGCCTTGAGATAGCCTGAAGCAATGCCGGCGACGATGGCGAGGCCGACGATGGCCACCGTCACCACGTACCAGAGGTTGAGCGCCGTTTCGCCCGTCAGTAGTCCACGCATCGCCAATCTCGTTCAAGAGTTGAATTACCTGCGCGGCGAAATGCGGGATTATGCCTTCAAAGTCCAGCCACTCGCCGCCGCGCGGGCAATCGTCCGCCGCGGCGATGAAGTTGTGAGCAATACTATATCAGAATGGCAGCCACTTCGACTTCTTGGACAGCTTCATGTAGCCCGCGTTGATACCGAGGCGCAGCCCGACGCCGGTGCGCACCGGGATCAGCACCACGTCGCCGCGCCGCAGGTAGCTGACGTGGAAACCACCGACGAGATAGGCCTGGCCCTCGCCCTGCCCGAAGCGATGGTAAAGGTCGTCGGTGTTGTAGAGGTTATAGACCAGCACGAAGGTATTACCGGCATTGGCACCGGCATCGAGCCCGATCGAAGGCCCGGTCCAATAGACCGGCTTCTGCCCTTCGACCTTGTGATAAAGCGTTCCCGACCCATAGCGCAGGCCGACGATGATCGCGCCGCCGCCTTCGCGCCCGACGATGTAACCGTTAGGCTCGCCCTGCTTCTTGAGGATGTCCTTGATTACTCCGGCCAGGCCCTTGGCCCCCTTGCCGAACACGCCCTCTGCCGCGCCGATCAGGTCGTTTTCCTGATAAGTGCCGGTCTTTGCCGCCGGGTTTTGCGCGTTTGTCGCCGCGCTCTCCGCACTGGCATTTGCATAGCCGGGCGAAGCCGTCGGGTCCTGCTGCGCTACCGGAGCGGCTGTCATCGTGGGAGCCGGAACGGGCGTTGCGGGCGTCGGATTGGGCGTCACCTTCTGCTGCGACAGCGGGATCAGGTCTCCATCGATCGCCTTGTCGGGATCGACCGACTTGACCTGCGCCGATGCCGAGATGCCGGACAGCATCATGGCGCTGCCCGCCAGCGCGCCCAGCATCATTTTCCCGAGCTTGCGAAGTCCCTGATCCATCCCGTTGTTTCCCACTTCCGCAGCCGAACGCCTGAGGGCGCACGCTTCCGCGTCGAGACAGAATCGATGGCCGCGCCCGCGGCAACGAGGCGGCGATGAGTCGAGTCGCTTTTGCGATGGACCGAGTCCCCCGCTCCCGCAAACGCCCCGGGATCCGGCGAAAAACGAGGCATGCGAATTCTTGTCACCCGCTTCCCATTTCGATCTTGCCGCCCCCCGCCCCCCTCGCTATAGGCCGCCCTTCGCCGCTGCGATCCGGAGACGTGGGTGAGTGGCTGAAACCAACGGTTTGCTAAACCGTCGTACTGGTAAATCCGGTACCGAGGGTTCGAATCCCTCCGTCTCCGCCAGCGACCCCCAGCACCAGTCTCTGTGAACAGGGTCTCCGCGCAATGCCGCGGTGTGCGCGGGCTTGCGCGGCCCAAACCGGATCAGCGCGCGGTTGTTGCCGCCGTCTCTAGCCCCTTCTTCGGCCCAGCGCGATGCCCGTCTCCGCACGGATCGTAATCAGTCCAGTTTCCCTGCTTTTTGGCATTAACAGGGAAAAACATAAATTTCGACGGTCAAAACAGGGCATTTGAGGGCAGGATGGCCATCGCAGCTCGCTGCGGGCCGCAGATTTCAGCCACTTTCGAGCTTCAAAACAGCCTTCCCTGTTAAATGCCATAACAGGGGCTCTAAATGGCAGAACAGGGCCTGTTATTGCGCATAACAGGCCCTGTTCGGTGCAATAACAGGCAGAATCGCCTGTTCAGCCGTGCCAGCGCAGCGTGGTGCGCTGGTCATCCCATCCGGGCGGAATGTCCGCCTTGATCAGTGCCTCGAGATTGACATGTCGGGGCTGGCGCCCGGCGAGGATGTCGGCCTGGATTGCGGGAGCAAGAAACGCCAGCCGAACAAGGCGCCGCTCGTATCCCGAGGTGGGCGAGGCATGGAGGACCGGCCTGCCGCCTCCATCACATTCCAGCATCCGGTGCGCCTTGCGCAGCGCGGCGATGAGCACTGGATCGGGCTGGACGTCCAGCCTCGCACCGCTCGCGATCGTCCTCGCACCGCGGCGGGAGGAGAAAGTGACGGGCAGAATGAGTAGGCTGGTAGCGCGGTCCAGTGGGACGACTTCTTCGCCCTCCAGACATTGAGAAACTGCTTCGCGACCGAACTTTGATGGAATCGCCAATTCGATCCGGTCGTGCCGCAACGTGACCTTGTTCACTTGCCCGAAGGGATGACCCGAGGTCGGCAAGAGTCTGCCCAACGCCTGTGCCAGGATCTTCTCGAGCGCGACCGCCGACACGCGCGAGGTATTGTCCTTGGTTGTGCCACCGCCCTGCTGCAGCGCTGCTGACACGTAATAGCGGTAGACCCGCCCGGAGCGGCCGCGCGAGAACGACGGCGTCATCGGCTGATCGGCTGAATCGAACAGCCGCCCGGTGAGCAGGGCCTTGGCGACCCGGCTCTCGGCCTTGTTGCCGTGCCGGCGCTTCTGCAGATCAAGCCGTGTCTGCACGGCCGCGAACAGGTCTTCGTCAATGATCGCCTCGTGCTGTCCTTCGTGGACCAGCGCGCCGTGAGTGATCTTGCCGAGGTAGGTTCGATTGCGCAGCAAGTGGAACAGCGCCCCGCGACTGAACGGCAGGCCACCGAGTTCCTTACCGGCCACTGTCACTCGTCGCTTCGAGACGATACCCTGGTCCTGCAGCACCTCGACAAGCCGGTGCACCGAGCCAAGTTCAAGGTACCGCGTGAACATGCATCGCACGGTTGCTGCCTCGGTCTCGTTCACGCGCAGCACGTGGGTGCCGGGCAGCGGCGCATCGTAGCCCAGTGGCAGGGTACCCCCCATCCACATGCCCTTGGCCTTGGAGGCAGCGATCTTGTCGCGGATGCGCTCGCCGGTGACCTCGCGCTCGAACTGGGCAAACGAGAGCAGGACATTGAGTGTCAGCCGGCCCATCGACGAAGTGGTGTTGAACGCCTGCGTCACCGAGACGAAGCTGACTTCATTCGCATCGAACTGTTCGACGATGCGGGCGAAGTCGGCAAGGCTGCGGGTCAGCCGGTCGATCTTGTAGACCACCACGACATCGATCAGCCCTGAATCGATATCGGCAAGCAGGCGCCTCAGGCCAGGCCGTTCCATGGTACCGCCGGAGAACCCGCCATCGTCATAGCGGGTTGCCGATGCCCGCCAGCCTTCACTGGCCTGGCTCTTCACATAGGCTTCTCCCGCCTCGCGCTGGGCATCGAGGCTGTTGAACTCCTGCTCGAGCCCTTCGTCCGAACTCTTGCGGGTATAGATGGCGCAGCGCTTCATGGTGCCTCGCGAAGGCCAAAGAATCGAGGGCCGTTCCAGCGGCTTCCGGCAATCGCCGTCGCAGCCGCTGACAGGCTGCGATAAGTGCGTCCTTCCCAGCGGAACCCGTCTGCCTCAACTATTACTTCGTGGGTGCGCCCTTGCCATTGCCGCGTGAGCCGGGCGCCGACCCCAAGCTCCAGCCCCTCGGCCTTGATGCGTCCCTTCTTCGCCAGAGCGCGGCGCGTATCGCTATCGAGCCCACCGTGCGTATCGGCCTGCAACCGCCATGCCAGCATCAGCCGCAAGATGGTGACCGAGCGCAGCGCCGGGGGCGCGCCGTAATGGCGCGCCCACTCTGTTCTGAGGCCATCGAGATCTAGGCCCTCAACCTCTCGGACCAGATTTGCAACCTGCGCCCCGCTCATGCCGCGCTCGCGCGGTAGCGGCGGGTGCCGCCGGCCTTGTCCGAGGTGATCACCAGACCGCGCTTCTTGAGCGCGCCCGCCATCGCGCCTCGGACCGAGTGCTGCTGCCAGCCGGTCGCGGCCATGATCTCGGCAATGCTGGCGCCGGTGCTCGCGCGCAGCAGCGCCTCGACCTGGTCGAGCTTCGATGGCGTCTTCGTGGAAGTCTTGGCGGGCTGCTCAGGCTGCGGATCAAAGCTCGCGCCGCTCTGCGGCTCGCGGGCCATGCGGCGCGGCTTCTTCGCAGGCGCCGGGTTGGTGGTGTTAGTCATCGCGGTTCTCCGGTGCGGCGCGGGACTATCCCGGCCGCTACCGCCACGAGCCCGGCTGGCCGGGCACGACGACCAATGCTCGGCTTTGCCCGGCAGTCCAGTGCAATCTGGGCGCGGCCGGCGTCCCCGGAATTATCCCCAACTTGCGTATGGCCAGCTCTGGACAAAAAGAGAACGTTCTGCATATGTACGCAATGGCCGATTCGCCCCTCTCGGTAGCCCCGCCTGCCGATCGCCCGCTCGCCGTCGCCTATTGGCCGACCGCCAGCCTCGTGCCCGACCCTCGCAATGCGCGTACGCATCCCAAGCGGCAGATCGACCAGATCGCCGCCTCGATCCGCGCGTTCGGGTTTACCAACCCGGTGCTCGCCGAGCCATCGGGCAAGGTGATCGCAGGCCACGGCCGCCTGCTCGCGGCAAAACAGCTGGGCCTTGCCGAAGTGCCGGTTATCGAGATCGCCGGGCTCAGCGATGCCCAGGTCCGCGCGCTCAGACTTGCCGACAACAAGATCGCTCTGGGTGCCAGCTGGGACGTCGAGATCCTGAAGCTCGAGCTTGCCGACCTGTCGCTGCCCGATATCGACATCGATCTAGGCCTCACCGGGTTCAGCTCGGGCGAGATCGACGTAATCCTGAAAGACAGCGAAGACCCAGACGACGAGGTCATTCCTGCCGTCCCGGAAAATCCTCGCACCATGCCCGGAGACATCTGGCAGCTCGGCGAGCACCGCATCGGCTGCGGTGACGGGCGGGAGATCGCGTTCCTGCGCGAAGTGATCGGTGAGGGCGCGATCGACGCGGCGTTCCTTGATCCGCCCTACAACGTGAAGATCAATGGCCATGCCAATGCCAAGGGGCGTCACCGCGAGTTTGCGATGGCCTCGGGCGAAATGACCACCTCGGCGTTCCGCACTTTCCTCTCCGAGACGCTTGGCGCCTGCGCCCAGGTATCACGGCCCGGCGCGGTTCACTTCGTCTGCATGGACTGGCGGCACATGGATGACCTCAGCGCGGCTGCTACGCCGGTCTACGATACCCTGCTCAACATGTGCATGTGGAACAAGAGCAATGCCGGCATGGGATCGCTCTACCGGTCCAAGCATGAGATGGTGTTCGTCTACCGCGTGCCGGGAGCAACCCACACCAACACGGTCGAGCTTGGCATGCACGGACGCAACCGGACCAACGTCTGGGACTATGCCTCGGTTAACTCGATGCGCGGCAGCCGCCGCGAGGATCTGGCGCTGCATCCGACGGTGAAACCGGTCGCCATGGTCGCCGACGCGATCTGCGATGTTACCCGACAGGGTGAGCTTGTGCTCGACATCTTCCTCGGTTCGGGCACCAGCCTGATCGCGGCAGAGCGCGTCGGTCGTCGCTTCCGCGGGGTCGATATCGACTCCGCCTATGTTGATGTCGCTATCACCCGCTGGGAGCAGCTCACCGGCAAACAGGCGGTTCTCGCGCACCGTGAGGCTGCGGAGGCTGCCGAATGAGCAGCACGGCATCGACACGGTTCGCCAAGGGCCAGTCGGGCAATCCGAAAGGCCGACCCAAGAAGCGCCGGCCCGACGTATCTGCGTTCGACATCATCTTCGACAAGACGCTGACCGTCACCCAGAACGGCGTGGAACGCGAGCTCACGGTCGACGAGGCGCTTCAGCTCCAGACCTATCAGGCCGCGCTCAAGGGCAGCCGTATGTCGGTGCGCGCAGTGCTCAAGATGATCGAGAAGCGGGAGCTGGCCCTCGCCAAGCTTAATCCTGCGCCAAGTGCCCCGGTCAAACTTGAGTATGAGCATGACAGCGACAATGCCGACGAGGCCTTGCTTCTGCTCGGTATCGCCGAATTCCTTCCGACGCCCGATGGAGCACCCTCTAACTACAGGCAGTTCAGGCTCGCAACTTGGGCCGCCCAGTTCGGCATCAGCCGGGCGGGGCGACGCCCGCTGTCTGACAAGGACCGCGAGGACATCAAGCGTTTTACGCTTAATCCTGACAAGCTGCGCTGGCCGCGCCGGAGGGGCGCATGAGCGAGAGCGAAAGCACCGATGTGTCGACGGGCGCGGGCTACAAGCGGCCGCCGGCTGCATCGCGGTTCGCCAAGGGTCGGTCCGGGAACCCCAAGGGCCGGCCGCGCGGGCGTCACCGGGAGGTTCCGTACCACTCGGTGCTGGGACAGATGGTCACCGTGCGCGAGGATGGCCGCGAGCGGCGCGTGACGGCTGCCGAGGCGTTTCTGCTGCAGCTTACCCGGAAGGGGTTGATGGGCGACAGCGCCGCTGCGCGAGCTTCGCTGGCTGCGATCGAAGCGGCGCGGGCGGGACGCGCGGAACATGCTGCGCCGACAATCATGCGGGTCGTGTTCGTCGGGTTCGGCATTGGTTGCATCCTTCGGACCCTGGGACTCGCGGTGAAGCGATATCCGCTCGATGAGCAGCGCGTGCACTGGCTGCTCGAGCCAGGAATCGTCCAGGCTGCGCTTGATCGGTTCGGGGTTCGCCGGCTGAGCCCGGATGAGCAGCGCGAAGTGTGGAAAGTGACCCGCGCGCCAGAGAAAGTACAATGGCCTGAATGGTGGTCAGAGCGGGGTTGACGTCCGCTTTTGCGGACAATCCGGAATGGCAGCTTATGTCACCAGGCAACAAGAACCGGCCATTTACCGATAGGTAGCAAAAAATAGGCTTCCTCTAGCAGGCGCTGAAAGCAAATTTCCGGCCCGACAAAGTAAGGCAACTCACCTGACAAGGTAGTCAAATTCCAAATACTTGAATAACTGAGCGGTGTGGTTGATGCCACGACTACGCCCGCACCACGCAGCGAAATCCCACATGGCACGTCGAGGTGTCCGTAGGCTGCGGATAGCGTGCTGCAGGGCGATAGCGGCGGCAATAGTCTTCGGCGCAGAGGTGCGACCCTCCCTTGAGGACCTTGCGGGGAATACGGACCGGTTCCCGCTTGTCGAACGATCCGCCGCGTGTGCCACCGCGCGGGTTGGCGGGGATGCAGCAGGAGCCGGGGCGCTTCTTCTCGATCCGCGGCTGACCGTACCAGTCGTCCGTCCATTCCCAGACATTTCCGATCAGGTCGTAAAGGCCATAACCGTTGGGGGGATAACTCCTGACCGGTGATGTGCGCAGAAAGCCGTCTTCCAGGCTATTGCCGTGGGGGAATGGCCCCTGCCAGTAATTGGCAAGCATCCGGCCCTCGGGCGCAAGTTCGTTGCCCCAGGCATAGTCGGAACCATCAAGTCCGCCGCGCGCGGCAAATTCGTGTTCTGCTTCGGTCGGCAATGCCTTTCCGGCCCAGTGCGCATAGGCTTCGGCATCGGCGTGAGTCACATGGACCACTGGGTGATCCTCGATCCCGGTGGTCGAGGAACCCGGGCCGAGCGGCTGGCGCCAGTTGGCGCCGAGGCGGAATTGCCACCATGACACCTGGTCGAGTGCCGCCGGGAAGCCGGCCGGCTCGAACACCAGCGAGCCGGGGTGAGCGAGGGACGGGTCCATGCCGGGGTATTGGCGGGGATCAGGCGCGTGCTCGGCAAACGTGACGTAGTCGGTCTCGGCGACGAACTGGGCAAAGTCGGCGTTGGTCACCGGGGTTTCGTCGATCCAGAAGGCATCGACCCGCACCCGCCGGACGGGGGCTTCTTCGGGATAGAAATTGTCCGAACCCATGGCCATGGTGCCACCATCGAGCCGCACCATGGCTGGACCCGGTCTAGTCGAAGGTGATGGAGACATGCGGTATATCGCCCTCGATCTCGCCGAATGGCGTGGCATAGGCGGCTACAGGTACGCCAAGGTCGCGTCCGATGTCGAGGTTCTCGCCGTTCCCCGACGCCAGTAGCATCTTGCCGTGCAGCGGTCCGCGGGCGACTTCGGTGCCATTGCTGGTAAGGATGGCTATCGCAGCGGTCGGCGTGGTTTCGAAACGCAAGGTCAGGTTGACCTTGCCCTGCGGCAAGGTTGCGACCGAACGCACCGTTGCCATTTCAGCGGGGTCGGTCGACCTGGCCCAGGCAAAAGCGGCATGGCCATGGTCGAGGTAAAGGCTGATTCCGCCGAACTTGCTGCCCCAGGCCAGCACGGCGCCTGATGCATCGGCCTTGTCGAGCACCAGCTCCGCCCGAATGGTAAAGCTGCGCCCGGCAAGATAGGGCGCGGCCCCGACTGCGGGCATCGAAACGTCCTTGCCCCAATAGTCGAACTGCTTGCGCGGTGATCCTGCGGATTGGCGGTCAACCCTGTCCATCGGCCGGCGGCTGTCGACCGGGTAGACATTGTTGCGGGTGGCTTCACTCTTCCACAGCGCGAGCATTTCCGAGAGCTTTGCCGGCTCCTTCGCGGCAACATCGGTGCCCTGCGAGAAGTCCTTGTCCAGATTGTAGAGCGACCAAACAGGCGGCTTGGCGGCAGTCTCCGCCTCCCACGATGGCCGCCCGTCGTCTCCCGAAAGGAACCAGCCGTCGTGATAGAGGCCGACCTTGCCGCCGATCTCGAAATACTGCGTGCGCGGCTTGGTACCATCGCAGGCAGCCAGTGAGGCAACCAGGCTCTGCCCGTCCATCGGCTTTTGCTTCACGCCGTAAACCACCTCCGGCGCGGGAAGCTTGGCGGCTTCCAGCACGGTCGGGACGATGTCGACCAGGTGCGCGAATTGCGGGCAGATCGACCCGGGACGGGCAACGCGGTTCGGCCAGGCCAGCACCATGCCGTTACGCACGCCGCCCAGCATCGATGGCATCTGCTTCACCCAGCGCAGCGGCGTGTTCATCGCCCAGGCCCAGCCGACCGGATAATTCGCATAGGTATCCGGGCCGCCGAGCTTTTCAGTATTGGCGATCATCCACGCTTCGTTTTCGTCGTGGGTTTCGATTGAGCGCAATTCGTTGATCGTTCCGGGAGGTCCCGCCTCGCCGCTGGCGCCGTTGTCCCCCTGAATGATCGAGACGAGGGTGTTGGACGCGAGGCCCATGCGGTCGAGTTCGGCGAGCACGCGGCCGATCTGTTCATCCTGCATGACCAGTTGCGCGGCGGCGACTTCCATGGTGCGCGCGGCAAAGGCCTTTTGCGGCTGGCTGAGCGAAGCCCGGGCGGGAATCTCGGCCGGGCGTGCGGTCAATTTCGTCCCCTTGGGCACGATCCCGCCGGCCAGCTGGCGCTTGAAGCTCTCTTCGCGCAGCTTGTCCCAGCCCTGATTGAACTGCCCCTTGAAGCGCGCGATATATTCGGGCGGTGCCTGATGCGGGGCGTGGGTTGAGCCGGGCGCCCAGTACAGCAGGAACGGCTTGCCCGGAGACGCGGCGTTCTGGTTGTGGACATAGCGGATGATGTCGTCAGCCAGTCGCCGGTCGAGCATCCGGCCCTGGCCTTCGCGGGGATCGACAGGGTCCGTGCCGCGGAAGAGGATGGGTGAATACTGATCATTATCGCCGCTGTTGAAGCCGAAGAAATACTCGAAACCCAGTCCTGTCGGCCAGGCATCGAAGGGTCCTGTCGCGCTGCGATCGGTCGCCGGCATGTTGTGGTGCTTACCGAACATCGCGGTGTTGTAGCCATTGAGCCGCAGAACCTGCGCCATGGTCGCCGTTTCGGCAACAATCCGCCCGCCATAGCCGGGGAAGTTCACCGGCAGGTCAGAAAGATAGCCGACGCCCGCGTTGTGGTGGTTGCGTCCGGTGAGCAGCGCCGCGCGGCTGGGTGAGCAGACGCCGGTGGTGTGGAAGCGGTTGTAGCGCTGCCCCTGCGCCGCCACGCGGTCCATGTTCGGCGTCGGCACCGGGCCCCCGAAGGTGCTGGCCATGGCAAAGCCGACGTCATCGCTCATCAGTACGAGGATGTTGGGCGCCCCCTGCGGCGCACGGACAGGGGCTGGCGTTCCCGGGCGCGATTGCGGTATCGTCTCGCCAATCGTGCCGTTGAACGCAGGCGCCGGCAGCGGCAGAACCGTCCGCGCAGATTGCGCGAGCGCCGATGTCGTTCCCAGTAGCGCCAGCGTGAGCGCTCCGGCCTTGCCTAACTTCAGCATCCCGATCTCCATCCTGTTTGAGGTTGCCGTATCAGGCAGCGCCATAACGTCTAATGCAATGTGATGCCGATGCTGATACCTTGCAGTTATGGAAATTGACCTCAATCGCCTGCGCCACATCGCGGCAATTGCGCGCACTGGCAGTTTTTCGCGCGCTGCCGACGATCTGCACATTACACAGCCGGCGCTCAGCCGCTCTATCGCCACGTTCGAGAAGCGCTTCGGCCTGCGCATCTTCGACCGGGATCGCTCAGGCGTGGTGCCCACCGCTATGGGGCGACTGGTTATCGAAGAGGCAGAGCGAGTGCTGCGCGCTGCCCGCGATCTAGACCACAACCTGCGCCTTTATGCGCGGGGCGAGGGCGGTGATCTGGCGATCGGCACTGGCCCGCTGCTCGCCATGTTGCTGCCCGACATTGGCCGGCGCTTGCTGGAAGAATGCCCGGCGATCCACTTGCGCGCGTCAGTGCGGACGCCGGAACATCTTGTGCAGGAATTGCTCGACGACAGGATTGAACTGATTTTCGGCAACAGCTGGGCCATTCGAGACATTCCCGATCTCGAGTTTTCTTCCGTTGGATCGGTCCGCCTTGCCTTCCTTGTTCGCGCCGGCCATCCACTGACGGCGCAGTCAGGGATAACTTTGGAGATGTTGGCCCAGTACCCGCTAGCGAGCGCGGCCAGTTCAAGCGTTGCTGGGCTCAGCAGCGCGACCGGGAGCTTCATCTGCGACAATTTCCACGTCCTGCGCGAACTTGTCATCCAGACAGACTGCGTCTGGCTGTCGGCCCCGAGCGTACTGGCCGACGATATTGCGGCTGGCTGTCTGATCGCGCTCAAGGTCGAAGACTTTCATGACATCGATAGCGAGGTCGCGCTGATCACCCGCCGCAACCGCACGCTGTCCCCGTCTGCCCGTTCGCTTGTGGATCATCTACGCGGGCTCCTTTCAGCGCATGGCTCGCGCGCATTTGCATAATCCCAAGGCATGCTTTGTTGCGCTTTTATGCATTGGACGTCTGGCTGGCGGGAGCATAGGGTTCCGTTCCTGAGGGAGACGGATGATGAGCAGGTTGGGCAGAGTTTCGCGGACAGCCTTGGTGGTTGCCGGAATGGCAATCGCTCCGTGCGGATCCGCCTTGGCCCAGCACGGCACTGCAGACCCGTTCCAACCGGGGGCATCCACGACCACCCATCAGCCCGCCGCCCCGGTCCGGCAGGAAACGCGGCCGAACGTGCTGATCTGGATGGTCGACGATGTCGGTTTCGGCCAGTTCTCCAGCTTTGGCGGTCTGGTCGATACGCCAAACATTGATCGCGTGGCGCGATCGGGGCTGCGCTACACCAATTACCATACCGCGCCGATCTGCTCGGCAAGCCGGGCGGCCATGCTGACCGGTCGTAATCCGCACACGGTCCACATTGGCGGCCATGCCACCGCCGCGCGCGAGGGGTTTCTGGCCCACGATGCCAGGATTCCGGCTGGGGCAGGCACCATTGCCGCCAACCTCAATGCCGCCGGATATGCCACCTTTGCGCTTGGCAAATGGGACCACTTGCCCAACGAGGAAGCGAGCCCCGCCGGTCCCTTCACCCGTTGGGCGCAAGGTCAGGGCTTTGAACAGTTCTATGGCTTCATGGCTGCCGATGCTGACCAGTGGAACCCGGTGCTGTATCGCGGCACCACGCCGGTGATGAAGCCCAAGGGCGCAGATTACCATGTCTCTGCCGACCTCGCTGATCAGGCGATTGCGATGATCGACCAGCGCAGCGCTCCGGGCGAGCAGGGCCGCACGCGGCCGTTTTTCATGTACTGGGCGACCGGTGCCGCCCACGCCCCACACCATGCGCCGAAGGAATGGATCGAGCGCTACAAGGGCAAGTTCGATCAAGGCTGGGATGCGGCGCGCGCGGCGGTGCTCAAATCGCAGATCGCCGCCGGTCTGGTTCCCAAGGGCACGAAGCTGGCACCCCGGCCCGAAGGCATGCCCGCTTGGGACAGCCTAGCCCCGGACGAAAGGAAGCTGTTCGCCCGCCAGATGGAAGCATTCGCCGCCTCGCTTGCTTATGCCGATGCGCAATTCGGGCGGATCCTTGATCGGCTGCAGGAGCGCGGTGAACTCGACAATACGATGGTCGTCATTACCAGCGACAACGGGGCCAGCGCCGAAGGCGCGCCCGGCGGCCTGTACAACGAGGCCGAGGTTACCAGCGCGAAACCGCCAAGCACTGCCGAAAACCTTGCCTTCTATGACGATTGGGGCGGCCCGCGCACCTATCCGCACTATGCGATGGGCTGGGCGGTGGCGGGCAATACGCCCTTTCGCTTTTTCAAGCAGACCACGCATGAAGGCGGAACGCGCGTGCCGCTCGTGGTGTCCTGGCCAAAGGGCATCGCGGCCCGCGGCGCGATCCGGCGGGACTTTGCCTATGTCACAGATGTCGCGCCGACCATCCTCGAGACGACGGGGACCCCGCTGGCCAAGGTCGTCAACAACGTGCCCCAGACGCCGATGGAAGGGCAAAGCATCGCTGCGACTTTCAATGCCGCCGGTGATCCGCGCGGGGGCCGAGCGCAATATGTCGAACTCTACGGCAACAAGAAGCTGATGTGGCAGGGCTGGTCGCTGGTCACATCGCACCGGCTCAGGACCTGGGACTGGCAGACCGCAAAGACCTTCAACGAACCCTGGGAGCTCTACGACGTCGTCAACGATCCCGGCGAAACCCGCGATCTTGCCTCAAGCGAGCCGGAACGCGTGGCGCGCATGGCGGCAGAATTCGATCGTCAGGTGCA
Source organism: Novosphingobium sp. MW5 (assembly GCA_025938935.1). Classification (GTDB taxonomy): domain Bacteria; phylum Pseudomonadota; class Alphaproteobacteria; order Sphingomonadales; family Sphingomonadaceae; genus Novosphingobium. The sequence continues at coordinate 3,486,532 of JAPCWB010000001.1, forward strand.
GCCGCGCAACGTCTTTCCGCTGTTCAACCTTGCCGACACGGGCGCAGAATCGGTCATGCGAGGGCGCGCCGAATTCGCGCGGCGCGGCGGCCAATGGCGCTATGCCGGGCCGGTTGGCAGCATCAGTTCGGGTCTTGCCCCGCCCGTCATTGCCCGCAGCTTTAGCATGACCGTCGCGATCGACAACCTCACACCCGGAGCTACCGGAGCGATCTTTGCCCAGGGCGGGCAGATGGGCGGGATCGGGTTCTACCTCAATCAGGGCCGTCCCCAGTTCATTCTCAACGACCTGCGAGGTAACAGCGTTTCGGTCACTGCCCCGGCACCTCTGGCGCAAGGGAAAGCGGACCTTCACCTCGAGGTCGCCCGCAGCACGCCGGGTGCGGACGGCAAGGCCGAATTCGACGTCACTATCCGCGATGGCGAGCGAATCCTCGCCCATCAGGCCGTGCGGTTCGCCTTGCCGCCCTATTTCGGCTTGTCCGAGGTGTTCGGTATTGGCGGCGATGCCGGCTCGCCGGTCCTGCGCGGTTATGAAGCGGGCGCACCCTTCCCGGGGCGGATCAGCGACGTGCATTTCGATTTCAAATAAACTTGGATGCACGCTAGGGATGGTTATGGCTCGCCCCCACATTCAATCATCCGGCATGTGACGATACGGTCACGCACGGCGACCTCGCGCGCTTGCCTTGGCACTCTTGACCTTGGTTGACTGTGTCTTGAGGAAGCCGTCGCAGATCGATTTGTCAGGCTGGACTTTCGAGTGTTGCAATCTGCATCGGTCGGATCTCCACCGTGCCGATTTTGAAGGTACGAACTGGGCGATCCTGCGGGAGCATTTGCCTAATTTCAAGGACAGTGAACTGTCCGACGCAATGCTCATGTCCTGAGACTTCAAGAATGCATCGTTCGCGCGGGCAAGCCTTGAGGCAGCCAAGTTCATGCAGTGCTCATTGACCAACGCAAATCTGTCGGGACACGGTATTTCTTGGCTGTCCGATTAAGAGGCGGCAGCTTTTAAGTATGTTGCTCAATAGCTTGTTCGACCGTTTTGTCAGCGGAAGCGAACATTTACGGAATCTCCAAAGGGTCTTTTTAAATAACTGCGCCTGTTGAGTTCGGCGCCGCAGCTCCCTTTGCCTGGAATCTGGACTCGCCTCGCGATGTCGTCGTTCTTCCCGAGCAATAACCAAAAATAGCAAAGTCGTACTAATCTTCTGCCGAGCGCAGTTACTCCGACAATTGCATCAAGCTGGGTCAAATTCGATTGGCAGGCCCTTTAGCCCCCATGCCCCGGGGTAAGGACGCCAGCCGATCGGACCTGCCAGTCGCGGGTTCTTCAGCCGCTGCGCGCAGCGGTGTAATGCCTCTTGTAATTGCACTCGGGCTATATGCTGGCCCAAGCACACGTGCGTGCCCAGACTGAAGGCGATCTGCCGCTTCGCCGGTCCAACTTCACGGTCCGGGTCGAAGGTGTCGGCATCGTCGAACACGTGCTGGTCACGGCCTGAGACATTCAGCGTAAACCAGAGCATTGTATCCTTGGGCAAGAGAACGTCTCGGTAGACAATATCTTCATTCGTGAAACGGGGGACTGATCCCGGGTTGAACACCCGAAGCCCCTCTTCGAGCACCTTGCGGCAGTATTCAGTGTCGACTGCGCAGCGCTCATAGATTTCCGGGCGCTCGAGCAGCTTCCACATCGTATGGGTCAGCACATTCTTGGAAGTGTCATAGCCGGCAATGAAGAAGAAGATGATCAGGTCTTCCAGTCTCCGCTCGGGCACACCGCCTTCGTCGCTGACGCTTATCAGCAGGTCGAGTAGGTCACCATAGGTCCCGGCTTTGGCGTCCGTTCGCCGTTCGGCGATGACTCGTTGAACCAGCTTCTCAAGCCGATCAAACGAGGCATGTATTTCGGGCACGCGGTCCTTATCCATCGAAAATGCGAGACCGAGCGTTTCGAGACTCGCGCGGATGCCGGGGATTTCCTCTAGGGGCGCGCCGACAAGGCGAAACATGACCGAGATCGGGTAATTGGCGGCGAACTCCTCGAAATCGAATGCTCCCTTAGGCGCCCACTCATCAAGCATGTGCGTGATTGTCTCGCTCATCATCGGGCGCAGCTGAGTGGCATATCGGGGAGTGAACTTGGCTGCGAAGGTTTCGCGCAAACTGCGATGCAGCTCCGTGGGCAGGGAAATCAGCTGCTCTTCGGTGAAGCGCCCCCACGATGTGCCGTGCGCGCCGAGCATATCGACAATGCCGTCATAGGCGGGACGCAAGTTATCATCATGCCCAAGCAAGTCGCGGATCGCCCGATAATCGTGAACCCAGTAGCCCATGTCGGATGCCGCAAGCCACGGATGCTGACGCTTCGCCTCGCGGAAATGGCTGACCGGATCGGCCGCGAACTCCGGCGTATCGACGGCGACAAAAGGAAGATTCAGCTCGGTGATCTTCTGCACGGGCGCATCCTCTCGGTTTAGTTGTTTTCAAGTTATCGTATCGCTGAAGGGTAATTCCATCCTGCGTTGCGCCGGCTACATATAAATGCCCCCGTTTACCGCCAGAACCTGGCCAGTGATGTAGGCGGCATCGTCAGACGCCAGGAATGCGCAAGCTCCGGCGATTTCGTCCGGGCGGCCGGCGCGCGGTATCGGAATCAACGGTGTAACGTGGTCGAGTGAAAACTCGTTTGCCTCGATGGCCCGGAGCATTTGCGGAGTTTCACAAACCGAAGGCGCGATCGTGTTCACGGTGGTGCCCCCGCCGGCAAGCTCCCTGGCCAAAGCCTTGGTCAGGCTGATCACTCCGCCCTTGGCTGCCGAATAGTGCGCCATGCTCAATGCTCCGGACTGCCCGGCGTGGGAAGAAATCGAAATGACGCGTCCCCATCCGGCTTCGACTAAGTCCGGAAGAGCCGCCTGAATCGTGTGGAAGACGCCGGTCAGGTTAACGTCGATGACCCGCTGCCAGTGCGCCGTCGTCATTTCTGCAAAAGATATGACAGGGGCTATTCCCGCATTCGGCACGACGATCGAAATGGGGCCGAATTGAGCCCGAACAACCGCATAGACGGCATCGATGTCTGCACGCTGGGAGACATCCGCCCGGCAAGCGAGCACTGTGGCTCCCTCCTCAAGCAAGGCACCCGCTTCCTGTTCGAGAAGCTCCTCCTGAACGTCGAGCATCGCAGTAGGGTGGCCATCCTGAGCAAAGCGCTTTGCAATACCCAGTCCGATACCTCCGGCGGCGCCTGTGACGACCACGACCCTTTTCCTGTTCATTTTGTTTTTCCTAGTTCGAGGCAGATTAGATCGAATTCGATGTCGCAGCAGCCATCGCCAGCATCAGTCCAACAACCGCGGGTTCACGGACGCTTATCGGTGCGGCTGAGGTCAGCGAAAATCTGAGGCAGGTCCACGGTGGTGACGATCCCTGGCGCGGCCGAGCAGACTGCCGGGATTGCATTGATCGGCCTGTGGGCGGTCAGGTTCGGCATCACCTTTGCCCTTGTGTCAGGATCATTGGCGACCGGAAACTGGATCATGATGTCGAGTGGAGTGTCGCCCTCCACAATAACGCGCCAACCATCATCCCGTAGCTGCCAGGCTGGTTCGAGGTCCGTGGTGACAAACCAGTTTGAACGGAAGCGGAGCACCGGCTTGCCCTTGTGAAGCCCGGTGACAGTATGGCGTTGCCCGCCAACCGTTCCGCTGCCGATTGTCGTATCATGAAGTTTCACGGGCCCGCGGGTGACAGCGTGCTCGCTGGTGACTTCCACATCGTCGAAGGCAAGTCCGATAGCATCGGCTATCAGCCCGAGGGAGTTTGCGAAAACGGTATCGCGTTCCGTGAATTCTGTGGCTCCGAAGATTTCCGGGGCCTCGCCGAACCGCATGATGTTGATCAGCATGTCTTCCGAACAGGTGTCTACGCAATGGGCGAACTCGTCGATGGTCAGAAGGTCCAGGCGTCGTTGCAGCGACAAGAGCGGTGGCAGAAGCGCCTCGGTGATAAAGCCCGGGCTGCTGCCGCTGGCATGAATGGAACTGTTCCCCGTTTGACACGCCTTCTCGACCCGTTGGCGAAGAGCCGCGTTCATTCGCTCTGGATTGAAGAATTCGGCACGTGTGGTGACGATGTTTGCCCCGCTTTCCAGAATGCGGCAGATTTCGTCTGCATCGGTTCGGTCTGCCATGTAGACTACGCAGTCGGGCAAAGTTGCAAGTAGCGCCTCGACGTTGCGCGTGGCCAATACACCGGTGGCAGCCAGGCCGCACAGATCTCCTGCGTCCTTGCCTTCCTTGTTCTCGGAGTAGACCCGAACGCCGACGAGTTCGAGTTGAGGATGTCCAATCACAGCCCGCAGCGCGCTGGTGCCGACGGTACCCGTTGCCCACTGCACCACACGTAGAACGGCACCGCTCCTTTTATCAGCTTTCATTTCCCACTCCTCTATCTCGTTCAGGCATTGGCGGACACGGTGTGACGTTTGCTGTGTGGTGAATGGGCGAGAATAAAGCGCGGCGATTGCCCGCAATTACGGTTCCGTTCCAGTGCGGCAGGCCTTCACGGATAGGGTCGCTTCCGTCCCACTCTGCCGCGTGACTCCTGACTGACTCCCGAACACCATCCTTGAACGGATCACAATCGCTCAGTTCGATGCAGACTGCCGGGTCGCCGGGATGTATCAAGAAGATCGATTTTCCAGGCCCCGACTTCGTCTCGAACACAGTCTCCCAGCCCCTGATGTGGGCAGCCGCCTGCAATCGGACAACATCGCGCGACCACACGCCCATGTGCTGAATATGCAGGCCCGGGATACCCACAAGAGCATCGGTATAAAGCGAAGGCGTATCATTGTGTTGCATGACAATTTCGAATTGCAGGTCACCGCAATTCGCCATTGCAATTGATACGTCGAGTTGGATCGCGTTACCCTTGTAGAGCATTGCCGCATCGAGATGCCGGAGTACGAACCACGGCCCCACGCCACAGCTCTCGGCGAAGAATCTCATGCTGCTGTCGATGTCGCGCGACATGAAACCGATCTGGCGGACCTCTCCAAAGATGGATTGCATTTGGCTACTCCCGTTTCGACCGCTTGAATGGAGCGATGGCCATCAGCTCGCCGAGGCTGGCTCCAGAACCAGCTGCAATTCCGCAAGGCCGCGCACAATGAAGCTGGGCTCGAACGTTAGCCTTCGCGCTGCGGGCTCTCCGTGTCGCAGGGGATCGAGATCTATCTTTGAAGTGTACTCAAAAAATTTCTCCAGCAGGACCCGAACTTCTACGCGGGCCAGCGGCGCTCCAGCGCAGGTATGCGCGCCTCGTCCGAAGGAGAGATGCTCCTTGATACGGGGGCGACCGAGTGTGAACTTGTTGGGCTCATCCCAGCGGGCCGGATCACGGCTGATTACTGCAAGCGCAATGGCTACCTTGGTTCCGGCCGCTATGGAAACGCCCCCGATGGTCGTATCGCGAACCGCAAGGCGCGCAGTAATCTTGGAAGAGCCTTCGAGCCGCAGCACCTCCTCCAGCATTGGCGCTATCAGGCTGGGGTCCTGCCTCAGCCTGTCCTGAAGCCCGGGCTCATCGACGATGAACCGCATCGCATTGCCGATAAGCTTCGCGCTGGTGTCCTGACCGGCACCGAACATGAAGGTTGAAAGGTTCACGAGGTCTTCGAGATTTGGCGTAGTTCCGTCGGGGTAACTAGCGTGGGCCAGTTCACTCAGGATGTCGTTACGTGGGTTCAGTTGACGTTCGCGAATGTATTTCGCGAAATAGTTGCCCATTACGACCATCGGGTGGTTCTCCCCGGAATAGTCGTTCTCATCGGCGTCGAGACTTCCCGGAACCGGAGCCGCTGCGATGACATCCATGAAGAATTGACGATCTTCGACCGGCACGCCGAGTAAGTCCGCGATCACCACCGTTACGAACGGGGTAGCGATGTCGCCGATAAGCTCACACTTACCCTTCGCGGCCGCCGCCCTTACCAATTCGTCCGAATAGCTCTCGATGAACTTCTCGTTGGCCTTGAGCCGCGATGGTGTGAACAAGCGGTTGACCAGGGAACGCAAGTTGACATGCGCCTTGTCGTCGAGGTTCACCAGCAGGTCGTGGCCAAGGATTCCGGTGCGGTTCCTCTCAAGTTGCTCGGAAATGTCGGACCCTTCTGGCTCGAAAGGCAGCGGAGCCGCCGCACCCTGCAAAGCGATCGAGGACGAAAAATCCTTGGCATTGAGAAAAACGTCGAGTGCCTCGTTGAACCCGGTTACGATGACATAGTCCTTGCCTGGAGGCTGAAAGACCGGGCCGTGGCGGCGCACTTCCTCGAAGTATGCATAAGGGTCCACCAGGATCTCGGGATCAGTGAAAAAGTCTTTCTCAATCAGCATATCAAATCTCTCAGTAGATTATGGGTTCTGACACCGGCGCGCCGCGCTGGTCGGCGAGCCAATTTGCCATCACGCGGGTGAACGCGACGGCCTGTTCGACCATGGGAATATGCCGCGCTCCTTCGAACACGCTTCGTTTCGAACCGGGAATTGCGTCGGCGATAAGGGCGTTACCTGCGGGCGGCGTTCCTGTGTCATTGCTACCCCAGACAATCATTGTGGGAACCTTGATTGAAGCCAGCTGCGACCGGCTGTCAAAAGTCAGGATCGCCATGCCGCCCCCAAAGTATCCCGCTAGCGTGGTGGCCGCGACAGTGGCCCTGATCACGTTCCATCGTTCGGGGTTTGCGGTCTTGAATTCTTCAGTAACCCAGCGATCCATAGTGGCGTCCGCCAGGGGCTCCAGTGAACCCGCGTTATGCATGGCGGCGAATCTATCGATCCAGACGGTTTCGCCGCCGGGGATGTTCGTCGCGGCAGTATCGCAAAGCATCAAGGAAATCAGCCGGTGCGGGTGATCAATACCAAGCTGCTGGCCAATCATTCCGCCAATCGAGACACCGGCGAAATGCACCTTATCAAGGCCGAGAAGGTTCAACACTGCCACCACATCCTGCGCAAGCCCCGGCATTGTGTAGGCTTCCTCGCACCCGGGAGAACTGCCGCCGTGGCCGCGCATGTCGATACGCAGGACGCGCCAGCCTCGTGCCAGCAATGGCGAAACCTGTTCGGCCCAGATGCCCATATCGGCGGACAGTGAGTGCGCCAGGCAGACAACTGGCGCACCTTCGTCTCCGAGCAGGTCGAAGCAAATATGGCGTCCGCCAAGTTGCAATAACATGGCCGGAGTCAGGCGACGTTTGAGTGCACGGCCGGCGCTGTAGCAGCGATCGGCTTGGTCTGCGCCAAGGAGCTGCCAAAGCTGTGCAACCCGAGCGCGTGGAGTCCTCCAAGGCCACCACAGACGAAGAGGATCATGTCTTTCGGCTCGGGTGTCGCATAAATGCGACCGTCGCCGCGGATACGTCCCTGTGCCTCGATCTGCGCGCGGTGCTGTTCCTGCAACCAGTCTCCGGGCAGACTTGCGAACCGCCACAGGATTTCCTGCACGTCTCCTATGTTTGGGATCTCCTTGGCTATTATCTCCGCGCAGATTGGATTGATCCCGATCGCCATCTCCGAAAACTCCATAGACGGCGAAAAGCAATTGGCTCCCGGGTAAGCGACCGACTTGCCGATCATCTCCAGGAAGGCGCGGGCGCCGGTCGATGTCGTATCAAGGACATTCATCGTGCCCATGGTGTTGAGCGCGGTCACGGCGTTCCCGGCAACAGCCGCACGCCGCTCGGCCAGCGGAGCCCACGGCGAGCGCTCTTCCCATTCCCCCATCAGTATACTGGCAAGCCTGCCAGGAGAGCCGAAGGTGGTCTGGGAGGTCACTCCGGCAACCTGACCGGCAACATTGCGCATGATGAGGCGGATGGCGCGGCCGATGGCGTTGGCCTTCGTGGCTACACCGCCCGCGCAGCCGTAGCTGAAAGGAATGTCCAAGGCTTGCCGCACAGGTCCATTGACGACGAAGGCGGGGAAAACCGGAGCGGTTGTAGCGTTGACGCCATAAAGTTCGAAATCGGGTTCGCTAACAGCCTCGATAGCAGCCACGATCAGCTCAAGTGAAGCCGGTGGAGCTCCTGCCATGACTGCATTGATAACGATCTTCTCGATAGTGCAGTCGGATCCGTCCGGCATTCTGGCGATGAGTTCGTCCGGGTAGCGATCGTTTTCCGCAAGAAACGAACGCACCCGGCTTTCTGTTGGCGGTACAAGCGGAAGACCGTCCCCCCAGCCTTGCGCGAGCGAGAAATCAGTGAAAGCACAAATATCGTCTTCAACTTCGATACGATCGCTGGTGAGCCAGTCTACGGAGCACCCTGCGGGACCACAATCGCGGCTGACAAGCATCGTGCGAGCTTGCTTGCTTCGATTGGAAGGCCGGACGAGGTGAATGCTCAAGCGACCATCTCCTCTGCGTCGGACGTAACGCCCATGCAGGAAAGCAAGCCTGCGTAGTATTCATTGGCGACCTGTTCCACGTCCTCACGAGACAACTCGTTCAACGGATAGGGGAGCGTGTGGACACGCAACCCTGACCGCCCACCGCGCCGTGCCATCTCGTGCGCAAAAGCTTCGAAGTTGCGAGTTGCGACAGCGACGGTTGGGAGGCCGGCATTAGCAGCGGCAATCGCATCGCGAATGGTCCAGCCGGTGCACGATCCGCAGTTTGCGAGCCCTAGGACCACAACGTCAACAGTCTTTAGCCACGCGAGCAGAGATCGTTCCTGCTCCTCGCCTTCTTCACCCGAGCGATTGGTCGAGCGCCAATACGTAACCTGAGCCCCCGCCTGGCGAAAATTTGCCTCCCAGATTTCGCTGATCCAATCCCAGGATCGCCATATCTGATCGACTCGAATGCCGACCGTTTTGCCGTGCAAACTGTCAGCAGGCGGCCCGGCACTAGCGTTGTCAGCCGCTCTTTGCGCAGTCGGATTCAAGATCCTGATACGCGATCCCTCCGTTTCCATGGTTTCCTTCTCCCGATCGGGTGCCACGCAGCTGGCTCGCCGACTCTAATAAAAAGGGTTTTCCCACGATGGCGGTTAGGTCGTCCAATGCATAATAGGGAGAGCTGTGATACGCCGCATGTATATGCTCAATCTGCGCTCCCTTCATCATTTCGTCATACTGGCTGAGCGTCTCAATTACACGCGGGCTGCCGACGAACTTGGTATCACCCAGCCCACTCTCACCCGGTCCATCCAGGCTCTTGAACGACGATTGGGCCTGAGACTGTTTGATCGGGATCAGGGGGTGTCCATCTGACCCGAGACGGGGAGCGTACCGCTGAACGTGCTCGGCACATCCTGATCGACGCGAGTGATCTCGAGCGACAGTCCCGCGAAAGCGGAGTGGGTCTGACGGGGCGAGTGCGGTTCGGCATGACGCCGATGCTGGCTCATGCTCTCCTCCACAATATCCTGTCTGAGCGACTGAGTTCATTTCCGGCGGTTACAAATGAGGTGGTTGTGCGCGACGGCGAGGCGTTATGGGGGATGCTCATGGCGGGCGAGATCGAGTTTTTCGCTAGCGCTGATCCCCCGCTACATGACCTGTCTCGCGTCAGCGTCGAAGTCCTTGGTAACTCACCTCTTTGTTTGCTGGTACGCCGGGATCATCCGTTAGTGACCGGATCAAACATTACGAGTCAGTTCCCACTCGTAAGAGCCAGTTGGGCCGGCCTGAAGGTGCCTGACGAGGTTAGGCACTGGGTGCTCAACGAAGCCAACATTATCGAGGACTTCGCGGTCCTGGAGAAGCTCACTACTACGACTGACTGCATGTGGCTTGCTTCGGCCCACGCCGTTCCGCAAATGCTGCAACGTGGAGATTTGGTCGAACTCTTCAGGTCCGAACGGACGGTCGAGTTGGTAGTCTGCTCGCTCAAGAGGCGAAGCCTGTCGCTGCTGGCAAGAGCGATCATTCAGCACCTTCGCTCTCAAGTCCTGCTGATGACAGGTGCGACTCACACGCTTTGATGATCACAGTGCGGTGCTTGTTACAGCGGTCCAATCCCATCTATATGCCGCTGCCCTTAGGCCAGCGATACTCTACAAACGCCCCATCATCGTACCGCAGGTTAGCGACGCGCAAGTCGATCAGCCGCGTCGACATCTTCCGAACAGGCATTGTCAGAGCAAATGCACCGACTGGTGACGACGGAGACTGAACGCTAAGGGCACCACCATGCCGCGCCCTAGAAAACCTACCAGCCCGTTCCGCTATTTCAACTCATCGCCTGAGGTGATCTGCCTCGTGGTGATGATGTACGTACGGTTTCCGCTGTCGCTGAGGAACGTTGAGGACCTGCTGTTCGAACGCGGGATCGACCTGTGCCACGAGACGGTGCGAATGTGGTGGAACCGGTTCGGGCCGATGTTCGCTGGCGACATCCGTCGGCAGCGGGTTAGCCGGATGCGGGGCTTCAGGCAATGGCGCTGGCATCTTGATGAGATGTACGTGAAGCTGAACGGTGAGATGGTCTACCTCTGGCGCGCGGTCGACCAGGAAGGCGAGATCCTCGAGAGTTTCATCACGAAGACGCGCGACAAGGCCGCAGCCCTCACGTTCATGAAGAAGGCACTCAAGCGCCACGGATCACCGGAGAACATCACCACCGACGGGCTGCGCTTCTACGGTGCAGCGATCAACGAGCTTGGCAATGGCGAGAAGCAGGAGATCGGCCGCTGGGCCAACAACCGGGTTGAGAACTCGCACCTGTCTTTCCGGCGACGAGAGCGAGCGATGCTCAGGATTCGGCGAATCAAGACCCTCCAGAAATTCGCCTCGGTATATGCCAACGTCCACAACCACTTTAATCAGGAACGCCACCTCATCGACCGCCAGACTTACAGGCTCCGCCGCTCGGCCGCACTGGCCGAGTGGCAGTCTCTCATGGCCTAAACGCTTCCGCTCAAAGCCATAGTTCCGCCAATTGGAGGCGAGTTGCGAATAGACTGACAGCACCGATTGTGCAGTCTAACTTCACATTGCTCGTCCGGCCCAGTTTCCGGTTTGCACCCTGCAGAAATGCAGACCCGAAAACTGGCGGTCCTGGGGCGCGTTAATAAACTAATCAACACAGTAGCGTCACTTGACCGGAATAACGGCGTGGCTCTGTCAGGGCAATGTGGCACGCGGCGCATTGCGCTGATAGCCAGCGCACATGAGCCGCAAATCCAAGGCCAAGCCGCCTAGCCCATTCCGGTGTTTCAACTCGTCGCCTGAGGTGATCCGCCTCGTGGTCATGATGTATGTTCGCTTTCCGCTGTCGCTGCGGAACGTCGATGACCTGCTGTTCGAGCGCGGGATTGACCTGTGCCATGAGACGGTGCGGAGGTGGTGGAACCGGTTCGGGCCGCTATTCGCGGCCGACATCCGCCGGCAACGGGTGAGCCGAATGAAGGGCTTTCGCCAGTGGCGCTGGCACCTTGACGAGGTCTACGTCAAGATCAACGGCGAGATGCACTACCTCTGGCGCGCGGTCGACCAGGAAGGCGAAATCCTCGAGAGTTTCGTGACCAAAAGGCGGGACAAGGAAGCGGCCCTGTCGTTCATGAGGAAGGCACTGAAGCGCCATGGTTCACCCGAGGCGATCACCACCGATGGGCTGGCTTCCTACAAGGCTGCGATGAAGGTGTTGGGCAACACCGACAAGCAGGAAATCGGCCGTTGGGCCAACAATCGGGTCGAGAACAGTCACTTGCCGTTCCGACGACGAGAGCGGGCAATGCTCCGGTTTCGACAGATGAAGTCGTTACAGAAGTTCGCCTCGGTCCACGCCGGTCTCCACAACCACTTCAACCAGGAACGCCACCTCATCGATCGCCAGACTTACAAGCTTCGCCGCTCGGCCGCATTGGTCGAGTGGCAGTCGCTTATGGGCTGAGGTCTCGCACCAAAAGCCAAAGTTGCGCGAAACGTAGACGAGTTGCGATTAGACTGACAGCACCGCCATCGAGCCCCAGAAACGAGGGCATTTCTCAGAATTCCGGAGGATTTGCAGCCCAGCTGTCCGTCCGAATTCACCTCCGTTCAGGGCAATCAAGCGCAGCCGTCAGGGTCAGCATTAGGGTCGGCAGTCGGGCCGCTGATGAGTTGCAGAGCAATCTCCCAAATCCAAGCACTCTGTCCGATTACGACCCGCTTCCCGTGACTTCAGCCAAAAAATCCTGAAGCACTTAGCTGGCGATTGCGGACAGCACTGCGCGATCGACGATCGCTTCAGCGACATCGACCGTGGCAACCGCCCCCGGACTGGTGTGGATGATGCCTTTCCGGCGCATTGATGCGAAGCCGTAGATCGCCGACCAGTAGGCCAGAGTACGCAGATCGATTTCCTCGTCGGGCAGGCCGGGAACCGCCGAAGCTATTTGCCGGCGGAGGGTGTCGTGGCCAATCATCTGGAATTCGAGAAGCTGTTCATCCAGGGCGGGCGTGGTCACCTCGCTCTCGTACATCAAGTCGATGAGATGCGGATTGCGTTCGGCGAAGCGGATGAACGCCAGGCCAAGGCTGCGTAATTTCCCGGCAGGTGTGTCGGCGACTTCGGCGATCGCTTCGGTTCCCGCCAGCATCTCCTTGAACCCCTCAAGGGCTAGCGCCAACAGAAAGGACCGCCGGTCCGGAAAGTGATGATAGGGCGCGCCGGGAGACACGCCGACTTGCTGCGCCAATGTGCGGATCGAAAGCCCGAGATGCCCATTGGCCTCGATATAAGTCCTGCCAGCCTCGAGCAGGTCGCGGCGCAGGTTTTCTTTGTGGTAAGGCTTCTTGGCAGTCATTTCACTTCCCCGGTTAGGGTCCTAGCAGCAACGCCTGCCTTTTCCAGCCTTCTCTCAGCGGCGATCAGCGGGCATCGACCGGGAAACGTATGGCGCGCCCCCACCAGACATAGGCGGCGAGCAGCAGATAGACGAGGTTGATCGGCGTAGCCCATGCCTCACCGCGCATGAGATGAAAGACGATGGCGCAGATCATGAGGGCGATGCAACCGATCGCGGCCCAGACTGTGAGGCGCGGCATTATCCGTGTCAGAGAAGGCAGGATAATTCCCAGCGCGCCGGCAAGGTCGATCGCCCCTGCCACACGGACCATGACCGGATATTCCCCAGCCCAGAGCACTTGCGCGCTCAATTGATCGAGCGGCTTGGTCAGCTTCAGAACCGCGATCCCCGCGAAGGGAACGGCAATCAGTAACTGGGCAAGCCAGACCGATGCCTGAGCCCACCGATCACGCGAATGACCCATGAAGATCCTCCCGATAAGTGCGATGCCAAGACCGGCATCGCGATTGACCCCTGCTTCGGATTGCTCTAACTAATCGATGATTAAATAGCAATGAGGGTGAGGGTCATGACCGATGAGGCAGTGCGCTGGGGCATATTAGGGCCGGGTGGAATTTCCTCCGAATTCCTGCGCGGGGCTGAAAATTCCGCCACCGGAAAGGTCACCGCTATCGGCACCCGCAACGCGGGCCGGCCTGACCTTGCCGAGCGATTCCCCGGCCTGAAGATTCATCCGTCCTGCGAAGCCCTGCTCGCTGATCCGGAGGTTGATGCGATCTACATTGCCACGCCCCACCCCTTCCACGCCGAATGGGCGATCAAGGCGGCCGAGGCCGGAAAGCATGTCCTCTGCGAAAAGCCGGCGGCGATGAACGCGGCCGAGGTTAAGGCCATGTTCGCAGCAGCGACCCGTGCGGGAACGTTCCCGGGCGAGGCCTTCATGTACCGCCTTCATCCCATAACTGCATTTCTGCTGAAGCTGCTGAACGAGGGCAAGATTGGCGACCTGCGCCTGATCCGCTCTTCATTCGGCTTCGCCATCCCGGTGTTCCTGCCCGAGCACCGGCTGTTCAAGCCAGAGCTGGGCGGCGGCGCGATCCTCGACCTCGGGGGCTACCCGATGTCGATGGTCCGGCTGCTGGTCGGTCATGCCGAAGGCCGCGACGACCTGGAGCCGGTCGAAATCAGCGGCTATGCGCGCAATGGCCCGACCGGGGTGGAGGAAATCGCGGTTGCCACCACAACCTTTGCCAACGGCGTCATCGCCCAGATGTCGGTTTCGATTGCGCAGCATCAGGACAATTTCCTGCACCTGATGGGTAGCGCCGGCAGGCTGGAAGTGGACTCGTTCTGGTTCGGATCGGGCAGGCACGGCGGCACAACGCAGATCCGCTTCGTGCCCGCACACGGCGAGGCTGAGATGATCCCGTTCACCGATGAGCGCAATGTCTACAGCTTCCAGTTCGAAGCGGCGAACGCAGCCATCCGCGCCGGCAAGACCCGCTTCGCCTACCCCGGCATGACCGAGGCTGACAGCCTGGCCAACGCCCGCTCGCTGGATCGCTGGCTCGCATACAGCCACTTGGTTCCGCCAGCACTGCCGCAGCCATCCGCCCCTGAACATTTCAACCCGGTCCAGGCCCACTGAAAGACCAGACATGCCAAAGCACCCTCGACTTCCGATCATCGCCCTCGCCTTGCTGGCCTGTCCCGCCCATATTTCAGCGCAGGATGGCCCGCCGCTTGGCTCCAGCCCGGCAGAGCAGGCGGTGATCGCCAACGATCCGCCCTTCGTTGCCAAGCCGCTGACCCTCTCAGCGCTGCCCAAGGGCAAGGTCGCCCCCGTGCGCCTGTTCAACGGGAAGAGCCTGAAGGGCTGGGATTCATGGCTGGGCTATGCCGACCCGCGCGATACCTATGGCAAGCCCACCGTGGGTCCGATCGGCCTCAACAGGAACACCGACGCCGTCTTCCGCGTCGTCTCCGTCGATGGCCGGCCGGCAATTTATTCGAGCGGCAAGATCTGGGGCGGGCTGATCACGAAGAAAAGCTACAGCAACTACCACCTGCGACTGCAGTTCAAGTGGGGCGAGCATGCCTGGCTGCCGATCCCGCGTAACAATGGCGTGCTTTACCATTCGCACGGTGCCTATGGTGCCTTCTTCGGCACCTGGATGTCAGCAGTCGAGTTCGAGATCGTGCCTAAGTCGGTGGGCATGCTGCTGGGCGTCGGCGATCCCAAGGGCACGCATTCGTTCATGACCGTCGACTGGCGCGTGGGCGCCAATGCCGAGGTGGGTCGCGACAACTCGATCCCTTACCCCTTCCGCCGCTACATGCATGGCGGCAGGCTCTCGCCCGTTCAGGTGCCGGCTTTCAACGTCGACGCCGGTGTCGATGCCGAAAAGCCGCTGGGTGAATGGAACACGCTCGAGATTTATGCCGTGGGCGACAAGTCTATCCACGTAGTGAACGGCGTGCCGGTGATGGCGGCAAGCGGCTTCACCACCACCAATGACAAGGGCGCGAAGATCCCGCTGACCGGCGGCCGCATCCAGCTGCAGTCCGAGGGCGCCGAGGCCTATTTCCGTGATATCACCATCCAGCCGATCACCCGGCTGCCCAAGATCATTCCCGTTGGAGGCAAAAAGTGACCGAACATGCGCTTGGCCGGCAAGGCGATGAATACATCCTCTCGCCCGAGCAGATCGAACAGTTTCACCGCGACGGCTACGTCACGCTGCGCGACGTGGTGACCGAGGAAGAACTGGCCCCGCTCGAAGCAGAATTCGAACGCTTCATCCGCGGCGAAGTGCCCGGCATGGGCCGTGACTTCTGCGACATGTCGGGGCCTTACGATCGCAAGTTCGAGGATTTCAGCCTGGTCAATGCGGTGCTGCCGCGCAAGTACCAGCCGCACATTCAGGGCAACATCTACGAACGCCGCGCCGCCTCGATCTCGCGCCAGTTGATCGGGGAGAGCGCCACGCTCGACTATGACCAGTTCCTCGCCAAGCGCCCGGCCAAGCCCGACGCGGTGTTCACCTGGCACCAGGACCTCGGCTACTGGCCGACCGGCACGCCCGAGCCGCTCACCGCCACCTGCAGCCTCGCGCTCGACGATGCCGACAGCGAGAACGGCTGCCTGAAGGTGGTTCCTCGGATCACAGAAGAAGGGCCTGCGCCCGCACCGCCCGCTGATGGGCGAGGACCGCGAGAACTCGCACATCCTCAGCGTCGAGCTGACAGCGGACGATCCGGTCGTCGAACTGCCGCTGAAGCGCGGTGACATTACCGTGCATGATGAGATGATCATCCACGGATCGGGCGGCAACCGCTCGGCAGACCGCTGGCGGCGCACCTATATCGCAGCCTTCCGCAGCAAGGCCTGCGTGGACTTCGAACGGAGCATCGGTTTTACCCATTCGCATAACGATACGATCAACTGGGAGACGCATCTCGGCGCTCTCACGGCCTGAGGAGGGCGAGCAGATCAGCATCGAACTTGCATCCGACGGCTACCGGCTGGTCGTGGCACCGGAGCGCGGGGGCTCGATCCTCGCGTTCGATTGGCGGGGCCAGCCTTTGCTTCGCGCATCATCCGGGGCCGGCATCCTTGACGTCGCCAGCTTCCCGCTGGTGCCGTTTTCAAACCGGATTGCGGACGGGCGCTTCACATGGGGGGAGCGTAACTTAGCGCTCGAGCCGAATTTCCCCGAGGTCGATCCGCGCAATCTGATCCACGGGTTCGGCTGGCTATCCGAATGGCAAATGCTGAACTCTGGCGAACGGGAACTGCACCTCGAACATCTGTATTCGGCAGGCGAGTGGCCTTGGTCCTACGGGGCCGAACTCGTCTACGCCCTCGATGAGGAGGGCCTCTCCGCTCGGCTTTCGCTGACAAACCTGTCCGATAAACCCATGCCGGCAGGGCTGGGTTTCCATCCCTATTTCCCGCAAACCGGATCGACACGCTACCTTGGACTCCACTGGGGAGAGTGGCGTAGCGATGCCAGCGCGATGCCAATCGAACTGGACTTGCGAGAGAGCCCGACGGACTGGTGGCACGGGGCCGCTGTGGCAACCCGCGCAGTGGACACGGTTTACACGGGACGCGAAGGCGGTCTGGAGATTCTCTGGCCCGAAAGGGACCTCGCGCTACGGATCAGCCTTTCGGACAACCTGTCAGCAACATGCGTCTACGTGCCGCAGAACCTGGGCTGGTTCTGCGTCGAACCCGTCAGTCACATGACCGATGCAATCAACCGGCCTGATGCGCCGGACCAGATGGCCAGCCTCCCGCCCGGAGAGACGATGGTCGTGGAAATGCGGCTACAGGCTTTTGCCTTGGCGTGAATCGCTCCGTAAGCCGAGCACAGAGGCATCAATGTCTGCCACGCATGCTGCGCCAGTGATTGCCATGACCTCGGCGAGTTCGGCCTGAAGAATTTGCAGTACGCGCTGAACCCCTGCCGCACCGCCTGCCGCGAGGCCCCAAAGCGTCGGACGGCCGATCAAGACACTCTTCGCCCCCAGCGCTAGCGCCCGCAGCACATCGGCGCCGGTCCGGATGCCGCTGTCGGCATAGACCTCGATCTCATTGCCCACTGCCTCGACAATCGCGGGGAGCGCGTGGGCCACCGGCTGCGACGAGCGGAGGCCCTGCCCGGCGTGGTTCGATACGATTATCGCGTCAGCGCCGTGGTCGCGCGCCATCACCGCGTCGTCGGGACGGATAATTCCCTTGAGCACGAGCGGCAGGCGCGACAAGCCCTTCAGCCACTCCAGATCCTTCCAGGTGATCGCTGGATCGGGCCAGGTCGCGCCCATCGGTTTGTCGCGGTAGTCGCGGATGGTGTACATGGCGTGTTCGCCGTCGGACCAGGGTTCGAGCAACGAAAGCCACGCCTCGCGCATCGGACGTGGGAATGCTGGCATGACCGGCAGGTCAACCGTCAGACACAGCGCTGCCGCGCCTGATGCCATCGCGCGGGCGACAATGTCGCGCACCACTTCGCGGTCGCGCACCCAGTAGAGCTGCTGCCAGTACAGGCCGTTCGCAGCCGGTCCGACGAGCTCGGGCGGACGTGAGCCCATCATGCTCAGCGTCGAGATCGTTCCCGCAGCGCTCGCCCCCCGCGCCGTGGCAACCTCACCTTCGGGATGGACGAAGGTCGAACCGACGAAGGGTGCGGTCATGATGGGCATTGAGATGCGCTGGCCGAGAAGCGTCACCGAGGTGTCGACGCGGCTAACATCGACCAGCGCGCGCGGGCGCAGATGCAGTTCGCGCCACGCGGCAATGTCATCCTCGAGCGTCCGCTCCATGCCTTCGTTGTTTACGAAGCTGCGGTAGGCCTGCGGCATGGTGGGTTCTGCAGCGGCGCGAACCTCATCAATATCCCAAAGATCGTCTGGGTTGGCCGTCAAGGCAGTGCTCCTGTCAGGCGATGCAGATCGTCGCGAAGCGCTCGGCATGCATCGGGAAGATGTGGACGTCTGGCGGGAAGTAGGAATAGCGGATGCGCGCCACCACCTCGACCTTGTGGACGCCCGGCTCAAGCCCGCCGGGCTTGTCCACGAGGATTTCTCCCCATTCGGTCAGGCCCCAGCGCGCCTCGGTCTCTTCGCGCATTTCGGCCATAGTGTAGACCTCGTCGCGAATGCCGAAGCGGTTGATCTCGTGATCGTAGTATTCACCGTCGACCGTCACGTCGAACCCGTCGAGCTGCGACAGCCGGGTGCCATGATAGTTCGGAATGCGGATGCGGATGGCAAAGCCTTCGCGTGCACCGACGGGACCGAAGTTGCGGAAGCCGGTGCTCTGGATCAGTTGATGTTCAAGCATTGGCCGTCTCCATCTGGCGGGCATCGTATTCGGCTTCGAGCTTACGAAGCAGCACGTGCTGGCGGCGGACCTGGTCGATCGAACGCCAGGGCGCGCGCCATCCTTCATATTCGCTCGACAGATAACCCGAATAACCGGACTGCTTGATCGCTGCGATTACCGGCTCCCACGGGATGTTCTGGTCGACCAGGTTCTCGTCGATGTCATGGAACTTTGCCTGGATGAAGACGACGTACTGCGCGACATCGAGGAAGTGTTCCGGCGGGGTCTTGATCCCGTTCAGGAACTCCATGTGCTTGCGCGCCTCGTCGTTGATCTGATGTGAACCCCAGTGTGTGAGCGGGCGGTCCTGAAAGATGCCGGTGTCGATCATCAGCCCGAAGTTCTTGGTGCCGGTGCGCTCGATAAGGTTGATGTAGCCATCGACAACCTCGTGCTTGATCGGCGTGGGAGAATGGATTTCCGGGCAGATCACGATGTCCAGCTTATGGGCCAGATCGAGGTTGCGCTCGACATAGGCCTCCCAGTTCGTCTCCGGGATCAGGTCGTGCGAAAGCACGCCGAACTTGGGCCGCAGGAATTTGAAGCCCAGCTGGTGGGCGAGGCGCAGATCGCGCTCCAGTTCAGCAGCGCCTTCCTCGACCGTCAGGTAATGATTCAGCGTCAGCCGCATGTCGACCCAGGAACACATGTTGGTCGGCTCAAGCTTGTAGCGGTCCAGCAGGCCGAACCAGCGGTCGAGGAACTCACTGCTGGGGTTGGGATAGCCTTCGATCTGCCCCTCGCCGAGGATCTCGATCCCGGTCGCTCCGGTGTCAGCAATGTGATCGAACGCGTCCTCCAGCGTCATCACCGAGCCATAGTCGTCAACGTAGCTGTACGTGGAGACGCCGTATTTGAATGCACCCATTCCGATTAACCCTTTAACCCGCGCTGCCCGCATCGATCATAACGTTGACCCGCCGCGATAAAAATCCGGAAGACGGGCGACGGGTTATGCGCTCGCAACGCCCGTCGCTCCGCCCTCAACCTAGAAGTTATAGCCCAGCCTGACCCCGATCGTACGCATCGAGTTGAACCCTACCCGCTGCGTGAACGACAAGGTGTTCCGGTTGACACTGTCGCCCGGCTCGGCGTCGATCGCGATGGGCCGGAAGCTGTTGGTGCAGTTCTGGCAGAACAGCGCCGCCGACCAGCTTTCGCCCTTCACACCGATGCGCAGGTCGAGCGTATCCCAGGCCGGGATCGTATTGCCCGGAGCAAAGCCGGTGTAGAACTTGTCGCGGTGATTATAGACCACTGACAGGATGCCCTTCAGGCTCCCGCCGAGGCTGGGTTCGTAATCGGCCGAGACACTGGACGCGAACTTGCTTGAAAGCAGCAGGGGAAGTCCGCTGGCATTGAATGTTCCGTCCACCGCGCAGCTTGCCGTGGCCTGGGTCGGATAGCACGGTGCACCCGGATAGGTGTCGTACTTCGCGTCGGTGTAGTTGGCCGCGACCGAGAAGCGCAGGTCATCCGAGGCGCGGTACTGAAGTGAAAGATCGACGCCCTTGGTGGTTGCTTTGCCGGCGTTGCCAAGCAGCACAGCGCGAACGCCGGAGTCGAAGGCCGAAACCTGCAGGTTGTCGAACTTGGTGTAGAAAGCTGCAATACTGAGGTTGAGTCGGCGATCCATCATGCTGGACTTCAGGCCGATCTCGCCGCCCTTGGAGATTTCGGGATCGACAGCGAGCGAAGTGCGCCCCGGCGCGGCGGTGGAGGAGAAGCCCGGTCCCTTGTATCCATGGCCGTAGAAGCCGTAGATCAGCAGGTCGGGAGTCGCCTGGTAGTCGAGCCCGAGTTTCCAGCTGAAATTGGTGTTCTTCTTGTTTTCGACAATGCGGCTGTTCGGCACGCCGAGGGTCACGAAATAGTTCCGGACGTTCTCGGTGTTGTCCATGGAGACGTCGTCTCCGGTCACGCGCCCGCCTGCCGTCAGCTTGAGCTGCTCGGTCAGCTTGTAGCTGAACTGGGCAAATCCGGCGATGCTTTTGACGTCGTAAATGTAGTGGGCGTCCGAACCGATGAAGAGGGCGTTGCTGCGGGGACAAGCGGCGGGCGGCGCACCGAGCACAGTCGCACCGACGCAGAACGGAAAGTTTGGCAGCAGGAAGCCCGGGAAGCCGTTGTTGCCACCGCGTCCCTCGTTATCGTCCAGGTGCGACTTGAAGTAGTAGAAGCCCATCTGGCCGGACAGCGGCCCATCGTCTGGCAAGGCCAGGCGCAATTCGTTCGAGTACTGGTTGTACTTGGAATTGTTGAAGTTGAAGTCGAAGTAGTTGACGGGAACAGGATCGGAATCGAACTGGAAGTTCAGCTTGTAGGTCTTCCACGCGAAGATATTGGAAAGCTCCATCCCGTTATCGAACTGGTAGGCAACCTTCGCCTGCAGACCGCCGCTGTCGCGGTCACGGAAGCTGGTCGAATTCGCGGCCACCAGCAGGTTGTTGTCAGCCGGAACAATGCCAAGTGAGGCAAGCGTCGCGGTGTACTGGCTGTTGGAGCCGAGCGAACGCACCGGGGCGTCGAACTCGCCCGCCGTGCCCTGCGAGCGGAAGAATTCTCCGCCGATGTTGATCGAAAGCGCTTCGGTGGGCTCGAAGCGCAGCTTGACCCTGACGCCGATCTGCTCAAGCCCGCGATCATCGCGGCCGGTTACGGTGCCGAGCTGGCGAACAAGCGGATCCTGGTTCGAATAGAGCCCGGCAATGCGCAGCGCCGCCTTGTCTCCGAGCGGCGCGTTGATCGCACCGGTCATGCGGATGCCGAGCCCGTCGGTGCCGGGCCGCCAGCGGCTGGTACCTTCAGCTTCGACGAAGCCGCCGAATTCTCCCAGCTTGGGGCTGGCGGTGGTGATGTTGATCAGGCCGGCCGAAGCGTTCTTGCCAAACAACAGACCCTGCGGTCCGTTGAGGACTTCAACCCGCTCAAGATCGAAGAAGCCGTTGCCGCTGAGATGGTGGCTGCCGATGACCACTTCATCGACTGCCTGCGAGACGCTCTTTTCCACCGAGCCAAAGAACGATGCGGTGCCAACACCGCGCACCGAGAAGTTGTCGGATTCGGTCGATTGCAGGCTGGGCGTCAGCTTGGTGAGCTCGTGCAGTCCAGCGACGCCGCGGTCCGAAAGGGTTTCTGCGCTCACCACGGTCACGTTGAGCGGCACTGTCATTACGTTTTCTGCCCGGCGCTGCGCGGTGACGATAATGGCACCGTCGTCTGCGACATCATCATCGCCCGGCGTGCTTTGCGCCATTGCGGGGCTCGCGCTCAGCACGGTGCCCAGCATCAAACTTACGACATAAGGATTGAAACGCATTCTTCTTCTCCCTCCCATTTTTGACAACGGCAACAACCCAAATTCGGCCCGTGCCGCGGCCCTATCTGATCGCTGATCAGTTAATTTGATCGCCGATTAATTTGACTGTACGGCTCTGTCAAGGGGTGGGGAGCCCGAACGCTTACGGAACCCAGTCCCCACGTTGGAGCGTCTCGCTTCCTCGGCTCAGTCTGTTGGGTGGCAGGCCGCTGCGTTGCCGATTACGATCTGGGCTTCTGCGCTGGTGTGCCAATGCGATCATTTGGCAATGCGAAGGCATTTCCTCGCTTTTGGAGCCGCCCAAAATCTCCACGTTCAAACGATCTCGATTGCTTGGGAACAACAGCCCTTCGAGCGCTTTATGTGCAGTAGTGAACAGATGGCGTAGCGCTTTTTGCCTATCGCGAAACACATCAGGGGCCTGCCGTGGCGCAACCGGTAGCTTACGAATTCAAGCCGCACGAGCGTCCGACGCTGCCGGGTTCGCCGGCCAATCCCGATCATCCGCGGCGACGCCGGCAGGCCTATCTGGGTATCGGCATTCTGATCGGACTGACGGGCGGCCTCGGAAACGCGCTGGTCGCAGTCAACCTGCCGTTTGCGCAAGGTACGCTGGGGCTCGATCCAGACCAGGCTGCGTGGCTCACTGCCGCTTATCTCATGACCAACACCACGGCGAACCTGGTGCTGATCAAGTATCGCCAGCAGTTCGGATTGCAGCCGTTCATTCGCTGGATGCTGGGTATCTATGTCGCCGCGACGGTGCTCCACCTGCTGGTGCACGGGTTCTGGTCGGCAATCGCCGTGCGTGCGGCGGGCGGACTCGCCGGGGGCGCGCTATCAACGCTGACCATTCTCTATGTCATGCAGGGCATGCCGCCCGCCAAGCGCCTTGGCGGCCTGATGATCGGCATTTCGGTGCCCCAGATCGCCGTTCCCCTGGCCCGCGTCCTTTCGCCCGGGCTGCTGCTGTCCGGCGACTGGCATATGCTCTACTGGTTCGAGCTCGGGCTGGCATTTGCCACGCTCGCGGCCGTCCTGGCGCTCCCCTTGCCGCCGAGCGAGCGCACGAAGGCTTTTGAAAAAGGCGACCTGCTGAGCATTGCATTGCTAGCCCCCGGCTTGTGTCTGATCATTGCGGTGCTGACCGAAGGCCGGATCCAGTGGTGGACCGAGCGGGCGTGGATGGGTTACGCCCTTGCAGCCGGTCTGGCTATGCTGGCGACAGCCTTCGTGATCGAACATTACCGGGCCAATCCGCTGATCAATACAAGGTGGCTGGGCACTCGCGAGATGCTGCGGCTGATGGCGGTGGCGGCCGCGGTGCGAGTGCTGCTGTCCGAGCAGGCTTTCGGCTCTGTGGGGCTGCTGACAGTCGTCGGCATGACCAACGAACAGATGGTGGGGCTGAACCTCGTCATCATTGCCGCGTCGATCGCGGGTCTGATCGTTGCCTTGCTGACCTTCAGGCCGGACAACGTCGCCCGTCCGATCACGATCTCACTCGTCCTGATCGCTGTCGGGGCCTTCCTCGATGTCGGCGCCACCAATCTGACGCGGCCTGCCAATCTCTACCTCAGCCAGGCCCTGATCGGCTTTGCGAGCATCCTGTTCCTGGCGCAGGCCATGATCATTGGCCTGGCGCGAACGCTTCTTGCAGGAGCAGGAAACCTGGTCAGCTTTACCGTGCTGTTCAGCATGAGCCAGGCGCTGGGCGGACTGGTCGGAACGGCGCTACTTGGCACGTTCCAGACGATCCGGGAAAAGATGCACTCGCACGACCTGGTGCAATCGATCGTCATGACCGATCCGCAGGTGGCCGCCCGGATCGCAGCTGGTGGGCGGGCTGTTGCCAGGACCGTCGGCGATCCCGCGCTGCGTGCAGCCGAGGGTGCGGCGATCCTGTCTCAGCAGGTTTCCCGCGAAGCCCAGATCCTCGCTTTCAACGATGTTTTCATGCTCGTCGGAGTTCTCGCAGTCATAGCAGTGGCCTGGTCGATCCATGTGCGATGGTCGATCCGCCGCGCGGGCGCAGAATCTCCGGTCCTGACTCTCCAGCGCCTTCAGCAGGCCGGTGCGACCGCGGCCGAAAAGGATTGAACCATGAGTGACGAAACACCCCCCGGCCCCGCGACCGGCCCGGAGCCCGCCATCCGGCCCACAGAGCAACCGGATGATGAACAGGGCCAGCAGGCAACCGAAGGCTGGGCGCCGCCTCGCCCCAGCCGGACACGGCTGGTTGCGATCGGACTCGCAATTCTGGGGGCGGTACTGGTTGTGCTCTACGCATGGAACCTGCCGCCTTTCGCCGGCAGCACCCAATCGACGGACAACGCCTATGTGCGCGGCAAGGTCACGATCATCAGCCCGCAGGTCAGCGGCTATGTCACAGCCGTCCTGGTCAAGGACTTTGCCCAGGTCAAAAAGGGCCAGGTCATCGCGACGATCGACAACCGGCAATATGTCGCCAAGGTCGAGCAGGCCCGCGCAAACCTTGCCGCCCAGAAGGCGGCTCTGGCCAATTCGCAGCAAAGCGAACGATCCCGCAAAGCAGCCCTGGGCGGACAGAGCGCCGCGATCATGAGCGCTCAGGCCCAGCTGGCAAAGGCACAGGCGGACATGGCCCGCGCCAATGCACTGGTCAGCGACGGCTCGATCTCTGCGCGCGAGCGGGACCAGACCCGCGCGGCCTTGCGCGCTGCCGAAGCGTCGGTCGCCCAGGCGCAGGCTGCGCGGGGTGTTGGTGAACAGGATGTGCGGAGCGTGCTGGTCGCCCGCGAGGGCCTTGGCGCAGCCGTCGAAGCGGCGGAGGCGCAACTCCACGCGGCTGAAGTCGACCTCGAAAACACGGTGATCCGGGCGCCGGAAGACGGACAATTGTCCGAAGTAGGCGTGAGGATCGGCGCGTTGGTAACCGCCGGGACCCAGCTCATGTTCCTCGTACCAAATGAGGTCTGGGTCATCGCCAATTTCAAGGAAAGCCAGACAGCCCGGATGGCAGTGGGGCAGCCTGCGTCATTCACGGTGGATGCATTGGCCGGAGCAAAATTGACCGGGCGCGTCGAAAGCATCGCTCCTGCCGCGGGGTCCGAATTTGCCGTGCTCAAGGCAGACAACGCCACCGGCAACTTCGTCAAGGTTTCGCAGCGCATAGCCGTGCGCATCCGGATCGATCCGAGGCAGGAAGCGGCCAAACGGCTCCGGCCGGGAATGTCGGTCGAAGCGCAGGTGGTGACCGGATCATGAAGCTGGCTCGCTCATCGACGGCCCTCGCACTTGCCCTGGCACTTGCGCTGCAGGGATGCGCGGGTCCAGCGGTGAAGACGGCGCAAGTCGAACCGGTCGTGCCGCCGCCCACCTGGCGCGTCGACCTGGGCGTTGGCGTGCCCATTGAAAAGGACTGGTGGCTGTCGTTCGGTGACCCCGCGCTGGCTGCACTGGTAGAAGACGCGCTGGCCAACAACCTTGACATCGCCATTGCCGGAGCGCGCGTACGCGAGGCGCGCGCGCAGCAGATGCTGGCGCGATCGGCCATGCTGCCGACGCTCGACGCGGGAGTGGGAGCGACCGCATCGCGTAGCGTCAACGCCTTTGGCAAGCCGAGCGAGCAGGTCGCGGCCCAGCCGCAATTGCAGGCAGCCTGGGAAATCGACCTGTTCGGCCGGCTTGCAGATCAGGAGAACGCGGCGAAATCGGGCTGGCTGGCCAGCCAGGCGGCTCGCGATGCAATCCGGCTGTCGGTCGCCTCGACCACCGCGTCCGGATATATCACCTTGCTGGCGATCGATGACCGGCTCGAGGTAGCACGGCGCGCGGCAACCGTTCGCAAGGCATCGCGAGATCTGATCGCACGCCGGGTCAAGGTTGGTTATTCGCCCAAGCTTGAACTCGAACAGGCTGAAGCCGAGTACCAGTCAACGCTTCAGATCATTCCCGCGCTCGAACTGGCCCGCGCGCGGCAGGAAAACGCGCTCAGCCTGCTCGCTGGGAAGCTCCCTCAGGCGGTAAGACGCTCGTCCGGATTGTCGGCGCTCCGCGTGCCGCCGATGCCCGAGGCGCTTCCTTCGGAACTGCTGCGCCGCCGCCCCGACGTGGCGCAAGCCGAGTTTCAACTGGCCGCAACTGACAGCAACCTTGCTGCCGCGCGCAAGCGGTTCCTGCCGCAATTCCGCTTGTCTGCCTCGACCGGTGCAGCCTTTTCCAGCCTGCTTGCCAACCCTATCGGACTTTGGTCGCTGGGAGGCAGCATTCTTGCCCCGCTCTTCGAAGGTGGCCGGTTGAAGGCTGGGGCCGAAGCGGCAGGGGCACAGCGCGATGCAGCCGCCTTCGCCTATCGCAAGACCGCGCTGACGGCCTTCCGCGAAGTCAACGATGCGCTTGCCGGTGTCAGCCAGCTTGATGCGCAGGTACGCATCCAGGCCGCTCAGCGTGATGCCCTGGCAGAAGGGTATCGCCTTGCCGCCAACCGGTACAGCGAAGGCTATTCGCCGCTTCTCGAACAACTCGATGCGCAGCGCGGGCTGCTTTCGGCGGAACTGGCGCTGATCCAGACGCGAAGCGATGCCATGAACGCCCGTGTTCTGCTGTACCAAGCCCTGGGCGGGGGCTGGTCCGGATAGTCCTGGACCAGACCGAGACGTCCGAAACGGGCCTCAGCAACAAGGCGGTCAGCGAAGCTCTCCCTTTAAAGGTCCAGGATAAGCTTGTCTGATCTCGCACGCGAGCAACAGGGGGTGAACTGGTCGTTTCGAGCGCGTTCTTCGTTCGAAAACAGCATGTCGCGATGCTCCACTTCGCCTTCCAGCACGCGGGTCAGGCAGGTGCCGCAGGTGCCCTGACTGCAGGAAGAAGGTATGTCGAAACCATGCTGGAGCAAGGCGTCCAGCGCCGTCTGGTCGGCGGCGACTTCGATGACCGCACCAGTGCTGGCAACGCATATCTCGAAAGGTCGGTCGGCCGAAGTGTCGAACTGGCTTGCGACGAAATATTCGCGGTGCAAGTGGTCTTCCGCCCAGCCCTTGGCGCGCGCTTCTTCGAACAGGCTGTCGTTAAGGCTGTTCGGACCGCAGACGTAGATCTGTGTCGTTCGTGGCAGGGCATCAAGCATGGCGCCAATGTCCAGTCGGTTCCCCGCAGCGCTTTCGTGCAGGACGACCTTCGAGGCGAAAGACGAGGCGGACAACCGCTCAAGGAACGCCGCCTCGCTGGGGTGGCGGAAGCAATAATGCAGCGTGAACTGCGAGGACGTCGCCGCGAGGCGCTCGGCCATGCACAGGATCGGCGTGATGCCGATGCCCCCGGCAACAAGCAGGCTTTCCTGCGCCTCATGGACCAGTTCGAAATGGTTCCGCGGCAGGCTGGCCTGAAGGATTGTGCCTTCCGGACAAGTTTCATGGATCAGTCTGGACCCGCCGCGCGATTGCTCGGCGCGCTGGACGGCGATCACATAGCGATGGGTCTCACCCGGCGGATTGCAGAGCGAATATTGGCGGATGATGCCCCCGTCCAGATGCAGGTCGATATGTGCGCCCGCGCTGAATGGCGGCAGGGGGCCGCCCTTGGCATGTTCGAATTCGAGCACGACGATTGAAGGGGTTTCCTGATGGCGCGAGACGAGGCGCAGCGGCAGCGTTGCCTCGCGTGCCTTGGGCCGCCTCCTGAAATAGGCGACTACCCCCGAATAGTATTGCACCGGCACCAGCAGGCTGCACAGCATTAGGGCGAGTTGGTAGGGAAGCCCGCCGACCAGCCCCATGTGCAGCACGAGAAAGTAGAGATAGACCTTCCGCCCCAGTGGCAGGTCAGTGGCATAGGGGATGCGCTTCAGCACCTTGCCGCTGACAGCGTCGAAGTAGAGATAGGACTTGGCCTGGACGTGCGGAGCGCCAGCCTCGATCACTTCGACGCGGATTGAATCGCCAGCCTTCTTGGGCAAGTTGATCGTGACCTTGCTCGCCCCCGGCATTTCGGCGGCAATCTGGCTGCGAAGGTCATCCAGCGATACCTTGCCGCTGCCTTTCGCCTCGTTCTTTGGAGCTTTCGGCGCGGCAACGCTGCTCGACGTGACGCTTGCCAGGATCGATTTGGCCCAATCGAACGATATGGGCAGCGCCGTAATCGTCAGCAGCAGCAACAGTATGACCGCATAGGCTCCCGCCGCACGGTGGAGGCTCAGCAGGCGTGCGGTGCGCGGCAGGTTGCGGTTGTAAGTCAAACCGGCACGCAGCGATGCGCGTGAGCGCGGCCACCAGAGGATCAGCCCGCCGATGACGATGGCGAGCAGGATGGCCAAATTGAATACTCCCGCCACCAGCCGCCCATTTTCTAGGAAATGGAAGCGGTGCAGCCAGTCCATCGTGCCGGTGACGCCGCCATATTCGTTTTGCACACCAAGCGCGCGTCCACTGCACGCGTCGAGGTAAACGTAATCGTCATTGGCGAACTCGACCGCGATCGATGCGGCGGGATCGTTTCGGATTTCGATGGCCTTCGGTTTCGACGAAGGAACCTGAGCCCGGGCGCTGTCAACCAGGACCTGAACCGGCAGCGGCTGGCTGCACGGCGCTGTCCGGGTCATGGCCGACATGAGCACGTCGTCGATCGGCGCACGGATCGCGAGCAGCGTTCCGGTCACGGCGAACAGCAACATGGCGATGCCGACAGTGATGCCGGTCCAGGTGTGCATCCAGAGCAGCTTGCTGCGAAATCCGTTGGTCATCGGGCGGCACCCCCATCTGCGGCGCGCAGCGGGCCTGCGCTCCCGGATCGTGCCGATTGAGACTGGTCCATGAAATTTCTCCCCCTCAATCGAACCGGATGCCGAAAGACAGCCTGATCCCCACGACAAGCGCGTCGCTGCGGTCCTGATCCCAGCCAGGGTTGATCACATATTGCACATTGGGCTGGACCTGCACGCCTTCCGCCACGCGGTGCGAATAGGTCGCCTCGATGATCGTCTCGGCTTTCGCGGCGCGGACACCGTCGAGCGCGAGCGAGCGCCTTCCCGGCTCGCCCAGCCGGGCATGAGCGATCGCCATGCCGCCGCGCTGATCGTCACTGCCGAACGTCAGCCCGCCCCCGACATAATGCGCGATCGGGTTGACCGCGCTGCTCGCCGCGCCGGTCCTGATCCAGCCATCAAGATTGCCCGAACCGCTTTCGGCCAGCCGGCCCTGTAAAAGGGCGTAGATGCCGGAACTGTTGGCTGTCTGTGGGCTCGCCGTGAGCATTTCAAAGGGTTTGGTATAGTGCCAGGCACCCAGCACGAACTTGGCATCCTCAGCCGGCTGCAGCTCCACCTCGCCGACCAGCAGCGCGCCGTAGTCCCCCGGCAGCCTGACCACCAGCCGTCCTGGGTGGTCCGGGGTTCCGGGCAGCGCGTCAAAAGCGCCCAGCCTGACGGCTAAGCCGCCATCGCTGAAGCCGCCAACAAGGCCGAACGAGGTGTTGGGAAAGATCGACGGACCGTTGAGCCCGGACTGCGAAAAGTCAGGCCCTATCCCGTGCGAGCTGTTGATGAAGTGGCCGCCCACGTCCTGCACGTCGAACTCGCTGTTGAGGTCGATGACGCCAAGCTTGGCATAGGCTTTTTCGCCGATATTAGCCTTGGCCCAAATCTCGATCGGGCGGACCGTCGATCCCGCATCGACATTGCTGACGACCTGCCCGTCACGGACGAAGTTTTCGCTGAACGAATTGCCGTGCAGCAGCATCAGGTCTGCGAAGAGTTCGATTCCGGGAATACTTACCGACCGGCTTGACGACGTCCCCGCCAATCAAGCCGACATCCGATCCCCTCGCGTCATGCTGGCAGGTGACGCCTGCCATACCCACAGCCCCAAGGTCGGTCAGGGCATGAACGTATCGATGGGCGATGCCTTCAACCTCGGCTGGAAATTGCTCGCCGTGCTGACCGGGCGAGCTGCCCCCGCCCTGCTCGACAGTTACAATGCCGAACGCCGCGCCGCCGCCAAGGCCCTCAGGAGTTTGATAGTCAGGGAATGTCTGCCGAAGGCACGAATTTCGCTAAGTTAGCAGTCGTTGAGAGCTGATTTGGCGAGCCCCGAAGCGGACGGTCGTTAAATCCCAACCGGCCGATGATTTGTGACCGCAGACCTGTTAGGCACGGCAGCATGACCAACAGCCGCAAGCATTCCGGTATCGTCGACGTCGACGGGTTTCAATATGAATGGGAATTGCGGAGCGAGCCGCGGTGGAGCGAGTTTGAAGGCTGGAAAGGCATGACCGTCGCTTTGCAGCGCAAGCACACCCAGCGCGGAGCTTTGCTGGAATTCCCTCCGCTCCAGCGCTTGGTGAAAGGTATGCAACGAGGCCGCCTCCAGATCAGTGACGCGATTGTTATCAGGGGCATTCAAGCAGCGTTACACGCCGGCTGGGATCCGGCTTCCCGAGGTAAGCCGATGGTTTTCGAAGTCGATGCTGATGGCAACTAGCCACAGGCTGCCGGGCGGAGGCACCAAGGGTTCTGTTAATCGGACAACCAATCTGCCGTGAGTTGGCCCTTGTGGCCCTCGGGTGCCAGCGCGGCGCGAAGTGCGTCCAACAAAGGCGGCAACGACTGCGTGAAGGCGTAAGGCGGGTTGACGATAAACAGACCGGCGCCGTTATAGATGCCGGGCTGATCGGCATCGTACAACCAATGCTCCACCCCCAACAGTTTCGGAATGCCGAGCTTGCCCAACTGCTGCTTCCACCGCTCATGCGTGGCGCGGCTTTTCAGCGGATACCAGATCACCGTCACGCCATGCGCCCATTTGCGCATGGCCGCGGCGAGGGTGGCTGTGATCCGTTCGCGTTCGTCCACTTGCTCATACGGCGGGTCGACCACCACCACGCCGCGCGGGCTGCGGGGCGGCAGCAGCGCCAGCCAAAGCTCGTAGGCGTCGCGCTCATGCACGGCAGCGGATGTGCCGCGCATCACGCCGCGCAGGATATAGGCGTCCTGAGGATGTTTTTCGTTGACGATCAGGGAATCCTGCGGGCGCAGAAGCTGCGCCAGAATCTGCGGCGAGCCGGGGTAGAGCCGCGGCTCGGCACCGACATTCACCGCCTTTACGGCGGCGCGGTAGTCGCTCAGCAAAGGGTTCGTGTCAGCAAAGGCCCGCAGCACGCCTTGCGTGGACTCGCCGGTGCGCCCGGCCTCATCGCCGCCAAGGTCGTACAGCCCGCAACCGGCATGGGTATCGATCAGGGTCAGTGCGCTCTGCTTGAGCTGCAAGGCCCGCACAAGGGAGATCAGCAGGCTGTGCTTCACGACATCAGCGCTGTTGCCCGCATGGAAAGAATGGCGATAATTCATTGTGATTCAGAATCCTGATGATCTGCCTCTAGTGGAGCTGCTGGGCGCGGACGCCGAGCGCGAGCCGATTGAAGCAACCAATCCGGTGCTCGTATAGAATCGGACGGAAACCATCAAAGCGCTTCTGCGCGAGGCGTCATGCCCGCGTGGGCGAAATTCTCCAGAGGCGGAGGCGCAAGGCTCAGGTCGTGCGGAAAAGTTCATCAGGTCGACAAACCCACGCAAATGCCGGGGGATTCTGCCCAGGCTGGTGAGGATGCCGAAAGTCTCGCCATTCGGCGGACTGCGTGGTGAGCCCTGCTGGGTTCGAACCAGCGACCTACTGATTAAAAGTCAGTTGCTCTACCGACTGAGCTAAGGGCCCGTCACCACGAGGCGCCGCCCTAGGGGAGTGGGCGGGGTCGGGTCAAGCGGGTGTGGACATGGCGGAGCGACAAACCGGTTATCGGGTCGCGCCAATCGGGTGACACGCCGAGCGCGGGGCGCAGGACGAAGGCGCGGCTCCGCAGGTGGACGTGAGGCACGGTCAGGCCCGGCTCGGAAAAAGCGCCACCGCTCCACAGTGCAATGTCGAGGTCCAGAACCCGGCTGCGCCAGGCCTGCCCCCGGCGGCGGCGGCCGAAGTGCTCTTCGATTTCATGCAGGCGCTCCAGCAAGTCGTCCGGCTCAAGCCGCGATTCGACCAGCGCGACGGCATTGGCATAGCGGCGCAGCGAGGGGCCGACGGGCGCGCTGTCCATCACGGGAGAGGCGGCGATCAGCTTCAGGCCCTTCCCGTCCAACGCCCGAAAGGCGGCGGTGATGACGCGGCGCGGGGTGCCGATCTTCGAGTGCCGCTGGTTGGACCCCAGCGCGATCAGATAGCGGTGCGCCAAGCGCGGCCCCTTCAGATATCCTGCGCGATGCGGGTGTAAAGCTGTGGGCGGCGGTCGCGGAAGAAACCCATGCCGGCACGGTGCTTCGCAGCACGGGCAAGGTCGAGCTTGTGGACGAGCACCCCGCTCTCGCCCGAACCGAATTCCTCGACCAGATCGCCCCATTCGTCGCTGATGAAGGAATGGCCGTAGAACGCCTGTCCGTCCTCGCTGCCGATGCGGTTGGCGGCGACCACGGGCATGCAGTTCGATACGGCGTGGCCCTGCATCGCGCGGCGCCACATGCGGCTGGTGTCGAGATCGGCGTCATAGGGTTCGGAGCCGATGGCCGTCGGATAGAACAGGACTTCCGCCCCCATCAGCGCCATCACGCGCGCGCATTCGGGATACCATTGATCCCAGCAGATGCCGACGCCGACCTTCGCGCCGAACAGGTCCCATACCTTGAAGCCATCGTTGCCGGGGCGGAAATAGTACTTTTCCTCATAGCCCGGGCCATCGGGGATGTGGCTCTTGCGGTAAGTGCCCTGCACCTCGCCATCCGGACCAATCATGGCCAGCGTGTTGTAGTAATGGTGGCCGTCGCGCTCGAAAAAGCTGGTCGGGATCGCCACCTTCAGCGCCTTGGCCAGTGCCTGCATCGCACTGACCGAGGGATGCTGCGCCGTGGGCCGGGCGAGCGCGAACAGCGCCTCATCCTCTTCGCGGCAGAAATAGGGGCCGGAGAACAGCTCGGGCGGCAGGATCACCTGCGCGCCCAGAGCTGCCGCTTCCTCGACCAGCGCGGAAACGGCGGCGATATTCTCGGCCTCGTCGTGCGAGCCCAGCGGCAATTGCAGCGCGGCGACAGTCAGTTCGGTCATGCCGCCGCGCCTAGCATTACTTGCGCTTGCGGACCAGCAGCGCCGATCACTTCCGCTTGCGGAACAGCAGGGTCATGCGGTCGCTCTCACCAATTGCGGCAAGGCGGGCCTTTTCGCCTTCGTCCTTGATGCCGCTGAAGTTGGGCGGCAGCACCCAGACGCCATCCTTGTGATTGGCCGGGTCTTTGCGGTTCGCGCCGATTTCGCTCTTGGCGACGAATGCGAAGCCGTGCGCCTCGACCAGCGCGATGACATCCTTTTCGCGCAGATAGCCCTTGCTGCCATTGGTATAATCGGCGCTGGCAGCGGCGCGGGCGCGGTGCTGTTCGATGCCGAGCAAGCCGTCGTCCTTCAGCAGGTCGCGCACAGCCAGCAATTCGGGGCGCAGCATGTTGAGGCGCCACAGGTTGTGCATTTCCCGCATGATGAGCACGCGATCGACTTCGCCCTTGAGATTGCCGGGCAGCGAATCCGAATTGTAGGCGCCGATCCGTTCCGCCGCCACGCCGGTCCAGCCAGCGGCCTGGGCCGGGAATTTTTCACCCATGTTGCCATAGCCGCGCTTCATGCCGTCACTGGCGTTGCGGACGTCCGGATTGAGCCCGATGTAGCGTCCCTTCTCGCCAAGGTAGGGCACCAGCACGCGGGTCCACCAGCCGCCTGAGGGCATGTAATCGACCACGGTCATACCCGGCTTGATGCGGAAAAAGGCGATGGCTTCGGCGGGCTTGCGCCAGGCATCGCGGGCCCGGTCCTGATCACGGCGCGGATCGGCGAGAACACGTTCCAGCGCGGCGTCCGCCGGCTTTGCGGCCTTGGCCTCTGCCGGAGCGGCGGCAAGGCTGAGCGGTGCGGCCAAGGCGATGGCAGAAAGGGCGATAAGCAGGCGGCGCATGGTGTCTCCCGGAATTCTTGTGATGCCGCCTGTTTAGTTGCGCCTGCAACGATGACAAGCGGCAAGGTGGTCCCTATCTGTCTGTCGGAACGAACGAAAAGGACATGACGCGCAATGGCTGAGGCAATTTTCGCAGGCGGCTGCTTCTGGTGCACGGAGGCGGTGTTCCGCTCGATCACGGGCGTAAGCGCGGTGGAAAGCGGCTACATCGGCGGTGCCACCGAAAACCCGACCTACAAGGAGGTGTGCAGCGGCCAGACGGGCCATGCCGAAGCGATCCGCATCACCTTCGATCCGGACGTGGTCAGCTATGCCGACCTGCTCGACATCCACATGGCAACGCATGATCCCACGCAGCTCAACCGGCAGGGAAATGATGTCGGCACGCAGTACCGCACTGCCCTCTTCCCGCTGGACGATGCCCAGCGCGCCGAGGCGGAGGCCGGAATTGCCCGCTGGAACGCCAGCCACGATGGCACTGCGGTGACGACGATCGAAGGACCGGCCACCTGGTATCCGGCAGAGGACTATCACCAGGAATACTGGCAGGGCGAAGGCCAGCGGAACCCCTATTGCCTCGCGGTCATCCCGCCCAAGCTGGCCAAGTTGCAGGCGGGGTTTGCGGATCGGTTGAAAGGCTAGTCCTTCCGCCACCGGGCGATGAAGAAGCCGTCCATTCCGCCCTGTTCGGCCAGCAGGCCGGGATCGGTGCGCAGCCAGCCTTCGCTCGTCGGTTGAAGACCGGCGGGCAAGTCGCTGGATTCGATAGGCCATGGGGCAAGAGCCACTTGGCGTGCCTGCACCTCGCCTTCGTCGGCCTCGAGCGAGCAGACCGCATAGACCAGGGCGCCGCCGGGTGAGAGCCATGCGCTCGCGCGGGTCAGGAGGCGGGCTTGCAGTTCCGACATTTCTGCAATGTGGCGCGGGCCGATGCGGTGGAGCACATCAGGGTGACGGCGGCAGGTGCCGGTGGCGGTGCATGGCGCGTCGATCAGGATCGCGTCGAAGGGCGCGTCAGGCTGCCATTCAAGCGCATCGGCGGTAACCAGATCGGCTGACAATCCGGTGCGGGCAAGGTTCGCCTCGACCCGTTCGAGCCGCTTGGCGCTGATGTCGAGCGCAGTCACCTGCCATCCGGCGGCGGCGAGCTGGAGCGTCTTGCCCCCCGGCGCGGCGCAGAGATCGAGTACGCGGCGGCCCTCGCCAGCGCCCAGCAGCCGCGCGGGCAGGCTGGCGGCGAGGTCCTGTACCCACCAGGCGCCTTCGCCGAAGCCCTCGAGGTTCTCGATGGCATCGCCCCGCGGCAATCGGACATGGCCGGGCATCAGCGAGATACCGCCGAGCCGCTCGGCCCATTCGGCAGTCGCAGCGGGTTCGCGCAGCGAGAGGTCCAAGGGTGGCGGGCTTGCGAGACCGGTGGCGATGGATCCGGCGCGCGCTCCCCAGCGATCGGCGACGGCCTCAGGCAAGGTGGGCACCTGCGGCAAAACCGCCTCGCCCTTGGACAGGGTGGAGAACACGCCATGCGCCAGCCGCCTTGGCCCACCGGCGAGCAGCGGCAAGCCGGTGGCGATCACCGCGTGCGGCGGCGTATCGAGCCGCAGCCAGCCCGCGAGCATCAGCCGCAGCACCATGCGCGGCTTGGCATCGTCCGGCAGGACTTGCCGCGTCGCACTGTCAATCAGGGCGTCGATGTCCGGCATCCAGCGCAGCGCCTCGCTCGCCAGCGCGATGGCCAAGGCCCTGTCCGGTCCGCCGACGATCCCCTGGCAGGCATTGTGCGCTGCCTGCTCCAGCGTCTCCCCCCGGCGCAGCACGGCATCGAGAAGCTTGAGCGCCGCGCGGCGGGCGGGAAGGCCGGGAATGTCAGACATGGGAGGGCCCTAGCGGGGATTGCGATGCACCGCCAGCGCGCGCATATACGACCCATGACCAAACGAGCCACCGAGCGCCCCGGCACTTTCCAGAAGCCCGCGCACTGGACCAACGAACCCGCGCCCAAGCCCGCCACAGCCAAGCAGCAGGGCGAGGAGCCCGACGGCCTCTCCCCCACCCGCTATGGCGACTGGGTGAAGGATGGGATTGCAGTGGATTTTTGATGCCTGAGGACAGAGGTCGCGCTGCCCGGTTGGAACGACTTTGGTTGAGAGCGTGGAAGATCGCCGAAGATAACGGACATGGCCATCGCCTTCCGATCCTGCACCATCTCGCAATGCGGGGTCACGAATTGGGTCTGCTCGACCTTGCCAATTTTCAGATTATCGATGGCGACCGGAATACGGCCGGAAGGCTCGCCGACGGACATAGTCCGGTGCGACTGATGTACCGAGCCTATAAACGCGGATCACCAACCGCTGCTCAGAACATGGCTTTGACGTATTTCTGGCTGAACGACCTGTGTGGCTATCGGCATTGGTTACGCAAAGCCGCGCGGGCAGGCGATCAGGATGCCGGATTGGAATTGAAAAGGTTCGAGACCCGCCAGCCGTTTACTCTCGCCAAGCGCATGAGACGACTGCGGCCATTGCGGCGCGACGAACGCTAAACCCACCCCGCCAGTTCACGCCGCACCAGCGCTTCCAGCATCGCCATGCCGGGCTCTTCGGCGTTGAGGCAGGTCAGCACAGCGTAATCCGTCCCGCCCGCCGCGAGGAAATCTTCCTTCCCCCGGATGCCCAGTTCCTCGATCGTTTCGAGGCAGTCGGCGGAGAAGCCCGGGGCGGCCAGCGCGACGCGCTTGGTGCCCTTCTTCGCTTCCTCGATCAGCACCACGTCCGTCGCCGGTTCCAGCCATTTGGCCTTGCCGAATCGCGACTGGAAGGTGACCTCGATCCGCACATCGCCCCAGTCCTTGGCCAGCGCCTCACCCAGCAGGCGGGCGGTCTTGCGGCACTGGCAGTGGTAGGGATCGCCAAGGTGCAGCGTGCGCTCGGGCATGCCGTGGAACGAGAGCAGCAGCACTTCCGGACGGAATGGCAGGGCGGAGAGCTGACTCGAAGTGTCAGCCGCAAGTGCCTCGATATGCAACGGATCGTCGTAATAGGGCGGCAGGGTGCGGATCGCCGGCTGCCAGCGCATTGCCTTCAGTGCCGCCCCCACCGCATCCATCGCGCTCGCCGTGGTTGCCCCGGAATACTGAGGGTAAAGCGGCGCAATGAGCACGCGGTCGCAGCCCTGGTCCTTAAGCTGCTGGATCTGCGTCGCAACCGATGGATTGCCATAGCGCATGCCCCAATCGACCTGCACACCCTCGCCCAGCCGGACCTGCAATGCCTCCGCCTGCGCCTTCGTGATCGCTGCCAGCGGCGATCCGGCGTCGGTCCACACCTGCGAATAGGCGTGGGCGCTCTTTTTGGGCCGCGTGTTGAGGATGATGCCGTTGAGGATCGGCCACCACACGAGCCGCGGGATTTCCACCACGCGCGGGTCCATCAAGAATTCGCCGAGATACCGCTTTACCGCCGCCGGCGTCGGCGCATCGGGCGTGCCGAGGTTGACCAGCAGCACGCCGACCCTGCCAATCGCAACGGGGGGATGATCGGACGGCTTGGTCATTCGGCTTCCTCAAGCAGGGGCAGGCGGCGGAAACGGTATCCGGTCGCGGAAAACAGGGCATTGGCAATGGCGGGGGCAATGGCGGCAACGCCAAGTTCGCCCGGATCGGCGGGGGCCTCGCTGCTGTCGATCAGGTCGATCTCGATCGCCGGGACCTGCCCCAGCATCGGCAGGCCCAGGCCGGAGAGCCGTCCGGTAAGCGGTAGGCCTTCGGCATAGGCGGTAGAAGAACCGACCGCGAGGCCGAAGCCATAGACCAGCCCGCCTTCGATCTGTTGCAGGGCAATATCCCGGTTGATCACACGGCCCACGTCGACAGCGGCGGAAATACGGTCGAGCACCACCCCGCCCTCGGGGTTCTTGCGCGCAGTGACGATCACCGCGATGCGTCCGCCCTGCTCTCCGCCGATGCGGTGGCAGGCGAGACCCTGCCCGCTGGCGTCATGCCCGCCGTTCCAGTTGGCAAGGCTCGATACCCGCAGCAGGCAGGCGGCCAGCCGAGGATCGCCGCCCAGCATTTCCATACGATAGGACAGCGCCTCTCGCTTGGCGGCATGGGCCAGCTCGTCGATGAAGCATTCGGTGAAGAAGGCGGTGTAGCCATGTGCCTGGCCCCGCATCCGCCCCGCCGGTAGGCCGGTCTTCACCGGCACATGATCCAGCGAGAAGTTGGCGAGCGCATAGGGCGGCACCGCGCCATCGACGGCCAGCGGATCCGCACTGCCATCGCTCTCGCGCATGGCTTCGAGCGGCGCCTGAACGTCGAACAGGCGGCGGCCGAACTGCCAACCTGAAGCCGGCGCGGCAATGCGTGTTTTCCAGCCCACGACCTGCCCGCCGGGACTTGCAACCTTTGCCCAAAGCACGGCGGCGGCAGGGGTACGCGGCAGCGAGGCAAGGTGTTCCTGCCAGCGCGACCAGGTGAGCTGCACCGGCTTGCCGACTTCCTTCGCGATCAGCGCGGCCTGCACCGCATGGCGATGATCGAGCCGCGCATCGAAGCTGCCGCCGGCGGGGACGGGATAGATCACGACGTCGATGGCCTTGAGGCCGAGCACTTCGGCCACCGCCTCGCGCGCGGCCTGCGGAGCCTGCGCCGCCAACCACAGTTCGCAGCGGCCATCGCGCAGGCGGACCGTGCAGCTTGCGGTTTCAAGCGTGCCGTGGAGCGCCGGGGATACGTCATAGCGCGCGACGAGGCTGGGCTTGGCCCCGATCGCCTCGTCCGGGTCCCCGGCGGTGAAAATCCGCTCGGTCACGCCCTTGCGCACCGACTTGTCGAGCGCGGTGAACAGGGCCTCGCTCTCCACGGCATTGCGGGTGGCGAAGCGCGGGGAGAGCACTTCCAGCGCGCGGTTGGCGGCCCACCAGTTGTTCGCCACGGCAGCGAGCCAGCCCTCACCTTTCACCAGCTTCACATCGCCTGAGAACCCCTCGATGCGCTTCTCGTCATATCCGGCGAGGCGCGTATCGCCGACCGGGCCGTGCGCCACCGCGGCGAAAACCATGTCGGGCAGGCGCACGTCGCCGGCGAAGTTCGCCTGTCCCATGACCTTGCTCGGCGCGTCGAGCCGAGGGAACGGGTTGGCCCGACCCAGCGCCTTGCCAACCGCGCGGTCATTGGCGGGATCGCCCCGCAGCGCCGGGCTGGACGGCGGGGAAAGCGCGGCGGCATCCTCTGCCAGTGCGCCAAAGCCCAGCCGCTGCTTGCCATTCAGGGCAAAGCCGCCCTCGATCTTCACTTCTTCTGCCGAAACGCCCCAGCGGTCTGCCGCAGCCTCCGCCAGCATTTCGCGCGCAGCGGCGGCGGCAAGGCGCAGCGGCGCTTCATAAGCGGCAACACTGGTGCCTTCAGCCGTGACGTTGAACTTGCCGCGTTCGGCAAAGGAGCGGGCAAGGGCCGGGTCATCTCCCTCGGCGAGACCTGCGAGGGCCGGCATCCACAGCTCCGCCCACTTTGCGGCGAGCGGCACATTGGCATAGGCACCGCTTGGCGGAGCGGGTTCCACCGCGACCTGCCGCCAATCCGCGCCCAGCTCCATCGCGGCGATCTGGGGGAGCAGCGTCGTCACCCCCTGCCCCATTTCAAGCTGCGGCACGGCGATCGAGACCATGCCGTCCTTGCCGATCTTGAGCCATGCGCCGAATGCCCATTCCCCTCGCGCGGCTCGAGCGGCAGGGGGAAAGTGCGCGGCATCATGGCATAGGCAACGATCAGCCCGCCGCCGACCGCTGCCCCTGCCAGTATCCCGCGCCTAGTGACCATTACATTCCTACTGCTTCGTCATTGCGAGCCGCAGGCGAAGCAATCCAGAGCGGTCGCGCACAATCGCTCTGGATTGCTTCGTCGGCTTTGCCTCCTCGCAATGACGAGATCCGGGGCTTCGAGGTCTTTGATCCACTCGCAGGCATCAGCTGTTATCAAGCCACGTCAGAACCCGCTTGGCAATGGCGGCAAAGGCTTGCCCTTCGGGGCTATCCCCGGCGGCGGGAGGCTGTCCCGCGTCGCTGTCCTGCCGGATCTTGATGGTGAGCGGCACGCGGCCAAGGAAGCTCTCGCCCAGCCGGGCTGCTTCGGCCTCGGCTCCGCCCGAACCGAAGGGATCGGAAACCTCGCCGCAATGCGGGCACATGTAGCCGGCCATGTTCTCGACCATGCCGATCACCGGCACGCCCGCCTGGTTGAACAGCTGCATCGCGCGGGTCGCGTCGATCAGGGCAAGGTCCTGCGGGGTGGAGACGATCACCGCGCCCGCCGGCTTGTGCCGCTGGAGCATGGTGAGTTGGACGTCGCCGGTGCCGGGCGGCAGGTCGACCACGAGGATCTCGGTATCGCCCCAGTCGGCATCGATCAGCTGGCCGAGCGCGCCGCTCGCCATCGGGCCGCGCCAGGCAATCGCGCGGTCGCCCTCGACAAGGTTGCCCATCGAAAGCACGCCGAGGCCGAAGGGGCTCTGGATCGGGATCAACTTGCTGTCCTGCGCGCGCGGCTTGATGCCTTCGGTCTGGAGCAGGCGCGGCTGCGAGGGGCCGTAGATGTCGGCATCGACCAGCCCCACCTTGCGCCCCATCCGCGCCATGGCGACGGCGAGGTTGGCCGACAGCGTGGACTTGCCCACCCCGCCCTTGCCCGATCCCACGGCGATGATCCGGCGCTGGACCTTGTCGGCGGTCATCGCGACGCGGACTTCGGAGACGCCTTCCCGCGCCAGCAGTGCCTCGCGCAGCGCGGCTTCGGTGCGCTCGCGTTCGATGGCATCGAGGCCGGAGACATCGGCGACAACCGTCGCCACGCCGTCCGCAAGGCGCAGGGCGGAGACCCGGGCGGCCAGCGCCGGCGGCAGGGCTGCCTTCAGATCGTCGCCATTGCTGCCAGTCATGTTCATGCCTTCCTGCTGTCCGGGGCTGCCCTTAGCCGGTGTCGGGCACGCTTGGAACAGGCGGCAGGCCTTGAATACCCCAAATTACCAATGCAAAAATCCGCGGACAGGCCCCTGTTAATTCCGCCGGGCGTTCCTATAACGAAGGCCATGAAGATCATAAGCGATGCATTCGCGGGCGTGCGACTGGCCATGGCCGGACGCAAGTCTCCGTGGGGTTCGGGAAATCCGGGTGGAGGAGAAGGCGGCGAAACACCGCCGCAGGCCGGCGGCGGCGACGCTCCGCAAGGTCCTGCCGAACCGCCCAAGGGACCGCGCAATCCCTGGCTGCCTTCGGGCGGCGACGAGGGCCCGCGCCGCTCGGCCAGCATCGATGACATCCTGCGCCCGCGCAAGGGCGGCGGCGGTGGCGGCAAGGGCCCCGGCGGGTTCAACTTCCCGCCGCTGCCCCAGCGCCCCGATGGCAAGTCCTGGGCCAAACCGGCAATCATAGCCGTGCTCGCCATCTGGCTGCTGTGGTCGACCACGCACCAGCTCGATTCCAAGCAGCAGGGCATCGTCACCACGCTTGGCAAATACTCGCGCACCGTCGGCCCCGGCATCTCGATGACGCTGCCGCTGGCCGATCGAGACGATGAACGTCGAGGAAGTGACCTCGATCCGCAACGACCTCATCCCCACGGGTGAGGACGAAAAACTGATGCTGACCAGCGA
This sequence comes from Novosphingobium sp. MW5, assembly GCA_025938935.1. Taxonomy (GTDB): domain Bacteria; phylum Pseudomonadota; class Alphaproteobacteria; order Sphingomonadales; family Sphingomonadaceae; genus Novosphingobium. Next base: position 3,528,153 of record JAPCWB010000001.1, read on the forward strand.
CCAGAACCTTGTGAACATCTCCTACCTGGTGCGCTGGAACATCAAGGACCTGAAGCTTTACACCTACCAGCTCGACAAGCCGAACGAGACGGTGCGCGAAGTGGCCGAGGCCGCGATGCGCGCCGCCGTTGCCGAAGTGCCGCTGAAAGACGCGATGGGCGGTTCGGGCCGCCAGGCGGTAGAGGCGCAGGTGCGCACGCGGATGCAGGAAATCCTCGATGCCTATCAGTCGGGCATCAAGATCCTGGGTGTCGAGATCAAGAAGACCGACGCGCCCGAAAAGGTGATCGAGGCTTTCCAGCGCGTCACCGCCGCACAGCAGAATGCCCAGCAGGAAGTCACCTCGGCCCGCCAGTGGGCACAGCAGGTGATCAACCAGGCCCAGGGTAACGCGGCCGAGTTCGACAAGGTTTACGAGCAGTACAAGCTCGCTCCCGAAGTCACCCGCCGCCGCCTCTATTACGAGACCATGGAGCGCGTCCTGTCGAACAATGACAAGGTGATCATCGAGATCCGGCGGAGTCACGCCATACCTGCCGCTGCCGGAGGTGCGACGCACCCAGCCTGCGCAGCCCGCCCAGCCGCAGGGAGGCCAGTGATGCTGACCCGTTTGTTCGAAGAGCAGAAGGCCGTGCTGGTCTCGGTGGTGATTGCGGCTGTCGTCGCGCTGTCCACCGTGGTCATCATCCCGGAAACCCAACAGGCCGTGGTCATGCGGCTGGGTGAGCCTGACCGCGTGATCAACCGCTTCCAGCCGGGCAAGGACTTCGGCAGCACCGGCGCGGGCGTTACCTGGCGCCTGCCCTTTGCCGAAACTGTCGTTCGCATCGACAAGCGCATGCTGACCGTCCCGATGGAGCGCCAACAGGTGCTCTCGATCGACCAGCAGCCGCTGGAAGTGGACGCCTATGCCCGCTTCCGCATCATCGATCCCGCCCTGATGGTCCGCTCCGCCGGCTCCACCGAGCGCGTGATCATGCAGTTGCAGCCGATCTTCTCCTCGGTCCTGCGGCAGGAACTCGGCAAGCGCACGTTCCAGTCGCTGCTGACGGCGGAGCGCGGCCAGGCGATGATCAACATCCGCAACAACCTCGATACCCAGGCGCGCGAATACGGTGCGCAGGTGATCGACGTGCAGATCAAGAGCGCCGACCTTCCCGCCGGCACGCCGCTGGAAAGCGCCTTTGCCCGCATGACCGCCGCCAAGGATACCGAGGCAACAACGATCATCTCGCAGGGGCAGAAGAACGCACAGCTGATCCGTGCCGATGCCCAGGCGCAGTCGGCGCAGATCTATGCCAACTCGTTCGGCAAGGATCCGGCGTTCTACGATTTCTGGCGCGCGATGCAGAGCTATGACGCGACCTTCTCCAACCAGAAGAATCCCGGCAAGTCGACCATCCTGCTCTCGCCCGACAGCGATTACCTGCGCCAGTTCCGCGGAAAGGGGAACTGACGTCGGTTTGCGCGGTTCAGAGCGCTGTCATTCAATGTGCGTTCATCCTGTTCGGCGTGAATCCGGCGCGGGGACACGAGACAAAGACGAAGGAAACCAGAGGACGTGAAGCCCGTGAAATATGCCTATGGAGTGACGTCGGCCCTGCTGCTTGGCGGCGCCGCGATTTCGCTGGCCACCGGCGTTCCCGCCGGGGCCCAGGTTGCCCAGAACGATGCCGGAGCGATGGGCCAGATCGTGCCTCGCGCCGGTGCGCCCGGCAGCTTTGCCGAACTTACCCAGCAGTTGCAGCCGGCCGTGGTCAACATCTCCACGCGCCAGAAGGTGCGCGTGCAGGCGACCAACCCGTTTGCCGGGACTCCCTTCGGCGACCTGTTCGGCGGCGGCCCCAGCGGGCCGCAAACCCGTGAAGCGCAGTCGCTCGGCTCGGGCTTCATCGTTTCGGCGGACGGCTATGTCGTCACCAACAACCACGTGATCAGCGCCGAGGGCCAGGGCCAGGTCGGATCGATCACCGTGACCATGCCCGATGGCACCGAATATCCCGCCAAGCTGGTCGGCAAGGACGCGCAGTCGGACCTTGCCGTGCTGAAGATCAGCGCGGCCAAGCCCCTGCCGTTCGTGACCATGGGTGACAGCCGCAACGCCCGCGTGGGTGACTGGGTGATCGCAATCGGCAATCCCTTCGGGCTTGGCGGCACGGTTACCGCCGGTATCGTTTCGGCCGTCTATCGCAACACCGGCGCGGGCGGCGCCTATGACCGCTACCTGCAGACCGACGCCTCCATCAACCGGGGCAATTCGGGCGGCCCGCTGTTCGACATGAAGGGCGAGGTAATCGGCATCAACAATGCCATCTTCTCGCCCACCGGCGGCTCGGTCGGCATCGGCTTTGCCATTCCTTCCGAAACCGCCAAGCCCATCGTCGACAAGCTGATCCGCGGCGAAGCGATCGAGCGCGGCTACCTCGGTGTACAGATCGCCCCGATGACCGAGGATCTCGCCGATTCGCTCGGCCTGCCGCACAACCGCGGTGAGATCGTGCAGTCGGTGGTCGATGGCGGCGGTGCCAGCAAGGCCGGACTTGAGCCCGGCGACATCGTGACCAAGGTCAATGGCAAGGACGTGACGCCCGAACAGACTCTGTCGTTCATCGTCGCCAATACGGCCCCCGGCTCGCGCATTCCGATCGAGATCATGCGCGACGGCAAGCGCATGACGCTGACCGCCACGGTGGGCAAGCGTCCGAGCGACGAGGAACTGGCTCAGCAGAGCTTCGGACAGCAGGCACCTGATACCGATCCGTTGGACGGCAAGCCTTCGGTCGACGGTGTGATCGAAAAGGCGCTCGGCTTCTCGGCCGTTCCGATGACCCCGCAGATCGCCGGCAACCTTGGCGTGGCCAGCAACACGCAGGGCATGGTCGTGACCAAGATGGTCGATCCGTCGAGCCACGCGGCGCAGGTCGGCCTGCAGCGCGGCGATATCATCCTCTCGGCCAATTACCGCCCGGTGCCAACGGCAGCGGCCTTCGAGGCCGTGCTCGCGGAAGCCAAGGCGGCCAACCGCCCGTCGGTCCTGCTGCGCATCCTGCGCCGCGGCCAGCCGGCAGCCTATATCCCGATCCGCCTGCGCTGATCGTCAGACAGGCCTGACAAAAGAAGGCCCCCGTCACTAGCCGGTGACGGGGGCTTTTCTATTGCCAGGCTGGCCGGAAAGGGACCGCTCAGTTGCCCTGTTGCGGCGGCTGGTCCCCTCGCCGCACGCGTACGCTGTCCCGGCCATTGTCACGTCCGCCGGTGGCATTGTTGAGGAAGTCCTCATCCGCCGCACGCGGCGGCAGGCCACCGTCCTCGGGCCGGCCCGGAGCATCACCCGGGCGCGGGCGCTGGTTCTGCTGCGGCTCGATCAGATTTCCTTCCTCATCGACGAAGGAATAGTCCGAAGGCGCCGCCATGATCGCTTCGTCATCGGGCTCGAGCTGCCAAGCCGGAAGCTTGAGATCGGTGTCGAACTTCTCGACCGGGCGCTTGGCCACGGCGAACTTCATGAACTGGGCAAAGGCGCGCGCCGGTGCCGTGCCGCCCTGCAGGCCGGGAACGGGCCCGGCATCGTCGCGGCCCATCCACACGCCGGTGGTGATGCCGCTGGAGAAGCCAAGGAACCAGCCGTCCTTGTTCGACGAAGTGGTACCGGTCTTGCCCGCAACCGGGCGGCCGATCTGAGCCGCATGGCCGGTGCCGACGCTGACCGCAGTCTGCAGCAGGTCGGTGATCCCGGCGATGACATAGCCCGGCACGATCGGCTGGGCGCTCGGCGCGGCGCGCTGGTAGATGGTGCGGCCGTCGGTCGTCACGACCTTGGCAATGCCATAGGGATCGATCGGCACGCCCTTGGCCGAAACGGTGGCAAAGGCGCGCGTCAGGTCGATTACCCGCACTTCCGAGGAACCGAGCACCATCGAGGGCATGGTATTGACCGGCGTGGTGATGCCGAAGCGCCGCGCCACACCGGCAATCGCGCCAAAGCCGACCTCGTTGCCGAGCTGTGCGGCGACCGTGTTCTTCGAATAGGCAAAGGCCGTGCGCACGTCGATCTGGCCGGCATAGGTCCCGCCCGAGTTGCGCGGCGTCCAGCCGTCGATCGTGACGGGTTCATCGACCACGGCGTCGTCGGGCTTGTACCCGGCTTCCAGCGCGGCGAGGTAGACGAACAGCTTGAAGGCCGATCCCGGCTGGCGCACGGCCAGCGTCGCGCGGTTGTAGTTCGATGTGACGTAGTCCGTGCCGCCGACCATGGCGAGGATTGCCCCGTCGCGGTCCATCGAGACCAGCGCCCCCTGCGCCCCCTTGGGCACGTTGGCGACGATCGACTTGGTCGCGGCGTCCTGCATGGCCGGGTCAAGCGTGGTCCAGACCTCGATCGGGTCGGTGTTTTCCGGCACCAGGATATCGAGCTGCGGCAGGGCCCAGTCGGTGAAGTAACGCACCGAGTTCTTGCCGCCCTCAGGCGCGAACTTCACCTTGGCGAAATCGAGCGAGGAGGCCTCGGACGAGCTGATCGCCTCGTTCTCGACCATGGTCTGCAAAACGACCTTTGCGCGGCCGACCGCGGCCTGCTCGTCCGCCGTGGGAGAATAGTGCGAGGGCGCCTTAACGAGGCCCGCGATGATTGCCGCCTCTGGCAGGGTGATTTCTTCCGCCGCGTGGCCGAAGAACTTGCGGCTCGCCGCATCGATGCCATAGGCGCCGCCGCCGAAATAGACCTTGTTGAGATAGAGTTCGAGGATCTCGTCCTTCGAGAACTTCGTCTCCAGCGCCATGGCCCAGACAGCTTCGTTGAGCTTGCGGGTCATGGTGCGGCTGTTGTTTAGGAACAGGTTGCGGGCGAGCTGCTGCGTGATCGTAGAGGTCGCGCGCATCGACTTGCCGCTGGTCACCGAGACATAGACCGCGCGCATCAGGCCGAGCGGGTCGATACCGAAATGGCTGTAGAACCGACGGTCCTCGACCGAGGTCATCGCCGCCGGCATGACCTTGGGGATGTTCTTCATCGGGACCCACTTGCCGTAGCTGGGGCCCATGTTGAACAGCTCGGTTCCGTCGCGCGCGCGGACCAGGATGGTCTGGCCCGACTGGCTGCGCTTCAGTTCCTCATAGCTGGGGATCGACTGCGCGGTGAAGGCCACGGCCACGCCAAGGAAGATCGCGCCGAGCACCGCCAGCGCAATTCCCCACATGACCAGCTTGCGAAACCAGCCGCGCTTTTTCTTCTGCTTCTTGCCTGAGGGCGGCGGGGGCGGAGGCGGAGTGCTTCCGGCCCCAAGGCTTTGCCTGATGGCGCTGCGTGCCATGTGTAGTTGCGTTCCCATCCTCTGGCAGCAAGATTACCGCCCGTCCCGCGGCCCATACTAGGGCAAAGGCAACGCTGCGTTAATGGCCAATCTTCTGGCTGTCACTCGGGTTCGAAGTCGAGGCTCGCCGAATTGATGCAATAGCGCAGGCCGTTGGGCCCCGGACCATCGGGGAACACGTGGCCGAGGTGGCCTTCGCACTTGGCGCAGCGCACTTCGGTGCGGACCATGCCGTGGGCGGTATCGCGCAGTTCCTCGACCGCCTCATCCGCGACCGGTGCGGTATAGCTCGGCCAGCCGGAGCCCGAATTGTACTTGGTCTCGCTGGCAAACAGCGGCGCGCCGCAGCCGGCGCACTTGTACATGCCGTGCTGCTTGTTGCTCTCATACTTGCCGGTAAAGGCCCGCTCGGTCCCGCCTTCGCGCAGCACGTGGTACTGCTCGGGCGTCAGCTTTTGGCGCCATTCGCTATCGCTCAGGTCGATCTTGTCGGTCATCTGTTTCTCCGTACGCCTGCCGCCCGGGTGCCATATGGGGTCAGTGCAGGTGTTCGACAATGAGCACCGCGCCATCATGGCCGGAAATGCGCATCCGCGTACCCGGGGCGGCATCGGGCCCGCGCGCCAGCCATTCGCTGTCGCCATGTCGCACCCGGCCCGTGCCGCCGTCGATCGCGTGCGTGACCAGCACCGTTTCGCCCATCAGCCGCGCGCCCCGGTCGTTCATCGCGGGGTCCGCGCTCTCGATCTCGTTGGTGCGCAGCCAGCGCCGCGCTGCCGGGACAAGCCCGATCGAGAGAACGGCGAATAACAGGACCTGCAGCGCAAAGGGCACAGGCATCACCCAGGCGACGAGCCCGGTCATGACCGCCGCCGCCGCCAGCCAGATCAGGAAGAACCCCGGCACGGCAATCTCCGCCGCCGCCAGCAGCAGGCCGATGGCGAGCCAGGTCCAATGCGGGTCGAGGCTGTTCAGCCAGTCCATCACGCGTTGCCCTTATCCGAGCCAAGCGCATCCTTGACCAGTTCACCTACCCCGCCCAGCGAGCCGATCAGCTGGGTTGCCTCTACCGGGAACAGGATCGTCTTGGCATTGGGCGAAGTGGCGAAGGCGGCAACCGCCTCGGTGTATTTCTGGGCAACGAAGTAGTTGAGCGCCTGCGTGCCCGAAGTGGCAATGGCTTCCGAAACGACCTGCGTGGCGCGTGCCTCTGCCTCGGCCGAGCGCTCACGGGCTTCGGCATCGCGGAAGGCGGCTTCCTTGCGGCCCTCGGCCTGAAGGATCGCGCCCTGCTTCTCACCTTCGGCGCGGAGGATTTCGGCGGCGCGCAGGCCCTCGGCTTCAAGGATGTTGGCGCGCTTTTCGCGTTCGGCCTTCATCTGGCGGGCCATGGCGTTGGAAATGTCGGCCGGCGGGCGGATGTCCTTGATCTCGACGCGGGTGATCTTCACCCCCCACGGCGCGGTGGCGTGATCGACCACGACGAGCAGCTTGGCATTGATCTCGTCACGCTTGGACAGCGTTTCATCGAGGTCCATCGAGCCCATGACCGTGCGCAGGTTGGTGGTGGTCAGCTGCATGATCGCGACATACAGGTTCGATACCTCGTAGGCGGCCTTCCCGGCATCGAGCACCTGGAAGAAGACGATGGCGTCCACGCCGACCATCGCGTTGTCCTTGGTGATGATTTCCTGCCCCGGAATGTCGAGCACCTGTTCCATCATGTTGACCTTGTGGCCAACCCGATCGATGAACGGCACGATCACGTGCAGCCCGGGCTGCGCGGCAAGCGTGTAACGGCCCAGCCGCTCGATCGTATAGACATAGCCCTGCCGCACGACGCGCACGCCCATCAGCAGGAACAGGAAGACCAGTACCAGCAGCGCCAGCAAGGTTTCGCCCATTTCGCTCTCCTCCGTTAACCCGTGCCGGCCATGCTAGCGTGGGTACGCAGCCCCGCAAGCGGAATCGGACGGCGAAGGTTCGGGAGCGATTACAGTTTCTTGTAGAGCGCCAGCAGCCGGGCAAAGGCGCGGTCGGCCTCCGCCTTGTTGTAGACCGGCGAGTCCGGCACGGTCCAGCCATGGTCACCGGCATAGACCTCGATCTCTGCCGGGCGGCCGGCCTTGGCGGCGGCCTCCTTCAGGGCGTCCTTGTCTTTCGGCGCGCGCGCATCGTCATTCTTGGCGATGGCGAAGAGATAGCTGGCCTTGGTCTTTGCGAGCAGCTTGCTGGGGCTGTCGGGCTTGTCCCCCACCAGCCCGCCACCGTGGAATGAAGCTGCGGCGCGCACGCGGCCGGGATTGGCTGCGGCGGTGCGCACAGTGAAAGGCCCGCCCATGCAATAGCCCTCGCTACCGATGCCGCGCTTCCTGTCGACCGCAGCATTCCGGTCGAGCCAGGCGACGAAGACCTTGCTGTCGAGCGAGACACCCTCTGGCGTCACCGTGGCGATCAGGGGTTTCAGCTTTGCCTGCCCCTCGGGCGTGCGCCATTCGGCGAAGGAGGCGAGCACCGGGGCCTTTGCGCCGCGATAGTATTGGTTGACCGCCAGCACGGCATAGCCCTGCGCCGCCAGCCGCCGCGCCATCTGCATCTTGGCTTCGCGCAGGCCGCCGATATCGGGCCAGAAGATGATGCCGGGGTGCTTGCCCTTGGCCGGGTGGACGAAGAAGGCGTCACAGATGCCGGCAGGGGTAGGTACTTCGACCATGCTCTCCTTGAGCGCCATCCCGCCCTTGGCAAGGACAGAGGGAGCGACGCCCGCGGAGACCACCGCCGCCCCGCCCATCATCCCGAACTTGCGGCGCGATAGCGCAACCTTTTCAGCCTTGAGATCCGCTTCGAGGGTGAAATCATCGCACATGGCCAGTCTCCGGGATGGTTACGCCTGCAACATATGGTAGTGCGAGGCATATGCAAGGAGGCGCAGATCCGGAACCCGACCACATCGCCTGCTGGCAGCGCCTGGCAGCCGATGTGACGACTTCGGGCCATCTCGAAGCGGAAGATTTCGACGCACTTGCGGCGCTGGGCGTGCGGCACATCGTCAATCTTGCCATGGGCAGCCATCCGCAAGTCCTGCCCGACGCGGCGGAGCGATGGGCCGCGCGCGGGATTGCCTACACCCACATTCCCGTGCCCTTCGACGCGCCGGAGGAAACCCACTACGCCGCCTTTTGCGCGGCAATCGAATCCGCCGCTCGCCCGCTCCACGTCCACTGCATCATGAACTGGCGCGTCTCTGCCATGTTCTATCGCTGGCACCGCGATGTCGCAGGCATGAGCGAAGATGAGGCGCGCGCGATCATGAACCGCCAGTGGGAACCGCAAACCAACGATTACCCGGGCGCGCAGGCCTGGGCGCGGTTTATCACTCGCCGTTGAAATTCATTTCGACGATGATGCCGTTGGGATCGGTAAGGATGATCTGCTTCAGGCCGTAATTACCGTCATTCACGGCAAGCTCCCGTCCCTGGTCCCGAAGCCGGGCGGCCGTTTCGGCAAAGCCGGTGCAGCGGAAGGCGACGTGGTGCACCGCAGCGGTCGGCTGGCCGACGTGATAATCCTCGTAGGCGGCGCGAGTGCCATCCTTGACGACGACATGGACGATTGCGTCACCATTTGGCGATCTCAGCCATGTCCCCGCGATCCCGATAGAGCCCAGTACGGACGGGTCGTCTGTCAGTCCGAGCACCTGCTCATAGAACGCGACGGTCGCAGGCAGGTCCTCAGTGAGGATGTTGACGTGATCAAGGCCGAGAGTGGACATGGCGCTGTCTCCCTAGCCTGAACAGTGGCGCAGAATTCAGCGGCGGACCAGCGCCGCTTCGCTCTCCTGCATCAGCCGGGCGATGATCTCGGCCACCGGTTCTTCCTTGGTGACCATGCCCACGGACTGGCCTGCCATCAGGGAACCGTTCTCCACATCCCCATCGATCACCGCGCGGCGCAGGGCACCGGCCCAGAAGTGCTCGATCTCAAGCTGGGCCGCGCCCATGTCCACCTTGCCCTCATCGAGCAGCTTGGCCACTTCGACCTGCTTGGCGGTGAACTCCTCGGTACCCTTGTTCTTCAGCGCGCGGACGGGGATCACCGGCAGGCGCGGGTCGACCTCGACCGAGGCGACCGCATCGCGCGCATTGGCGCGGAAGAAGGCCTTCTTGAAATCGGGGTGCGCGATCGATCCCGTGGCGCAGGCGAAGGCCGTGCCGAGCTGGACGCCCGAAGCGCCCATTTCGAGATAGCTGGCAATCATGTCGCCCCGGCCGATGCCGCCTGCGACGAAGACCACATAGTCCTCGGCCAGCGAGGGCAGGAATTCCTGCGCCAGCACCGATGTCGCCACCGGGCCGATGTGGCCGCCCGCCTCACTGCCCTCGATCACCAGCGCATCCGCGCCCGAACGCAGCAGCTTCTTGGCGAGCGCAAGGGTGGGAGCAAAGACCAGAACCTTTGCGCCAAAGTCCTTGATCGCCTCGACCGAGCCCTTGGGCGGGATGCCGCCGGCAAGGACCACATGACCAACCTTGTGCTTGGCGCAGACCGCGATCAGGTCGAACAGCGCCGGGTGCATGGTAATCAGGTTCACGCCAAACGGCTTGGACGTCAGCGTCTTGGTCGCGGTGATTTCCTTGTCGAGCAGTTCGGGTGTCATCGCCCCGCAGGCAATCACGCCGAAACCGCCCGCATTGCTGATGGCGGAGACGAGGTTGCGTTCGGACACCCAGCTCATGGCCCCGCACAGGATGGCGTGCTCGGTCCCCAGGAAATCGATACCGCGCTGCATCAGCGCCGACGTGCGGGGGTAGAGGCTCATGTAGGGTTCCCTGTCTCTTCGACTTCGCGCCTTATAAGCCCAGCGCGCGGCGTGCAACCGGGGGCCAATGCTTGCACCCACCCTTGTCACGGCACGGATCGCCGCAAGAGGGGTAGCGCGGCGCTGCCGCTGGCTCCAAGCGGCGGTGTTCCTGAAGCCACGGGCGCCAAGCCCGGGCCCGTCGGGTCGCCCCCGCCCCCGGCCCCCCGGGGGCGGGGTTATTCCTGGCCCTCCCCGGTTCCCCGATAAATCGCTTTCCCGGCACAGAGTAAGCAGGTTTGATCGTTTCACGCGCTCAAGCCCTCGTGGCACACCCGCATGGCCGATCGCGCCCGGGAAAGTGGCCACCGAACCCGCCGGTTTTCCCGACATTGCGCGATCCACAGCCCGGCGGCTACCTCCTTGCCGCCCGGGTCGCGCCCCGCCCCCGGTTCACCAGTCCCGGGGGCGGGGTTGGCGGGACACCGTATCAGACTTGATGCCGGTCAAAGCGGATGGCGGCCCCAGCGCATAATCGCTTTGCCCATGAGCACTCGCCCGCAGATCGAATTCATCCAGACCCAGTGCCTGCCATGGCGGCGGATCGGCCCCGGGCTCGCCCGGCCCGATGCCGAATACAAGCTGCTGAGCCGCGATGACGAGAGCGGCGCCTGCACCGTGCTGATGCGCTATCCGCCGGGCTGGTCGCGCGAGGGGCCTGAGCACATTATTGCCGATGAGGAATTCTATGTCCTCGAAGGCACGCTGCGCATGGATGACCGGGTCTATGCGGCGGATTGTTATGCTTTCCTGCCCGCAGGCTGGACGCGGCACCGGATGGATCCGCCGGACGGCTGTGTCATCCTTGCCTTCTATGATCGGGAACCCGCGCTGGTCGGCCGGGCGGGCGATGGCTCGGCGGAGGTGTCACCGCGCGCCATACCCATGCTCGATGCGGCGGCGATGCCGTGGGACATGACGCTAAACGATGCCAATCTCAGACACCTCGGCATTTCGCGCAAGAACCTGCGCACCGATCCCGAAACCGGCGAGCGCACCTTCCTGTCACTGATCCTGCCTCAGGCCTCGCCGGAAAATGGCCGGGGGCCGCAGGAAATCCATCCCGTGGTGGAGGAGGCCTATGTCATCGCCGGTTCGCTCACCGGGCCGCACGGTACGATGTACCCGGGCGGCTATTTCTGGCGGCCGCCGGGCATCGCCCACGGCCCCTTCGGCGCGCGCTGGGGCTCGGTCTCGCTGATGCGCTTTGTCGGCGGGCGGCACGTTAACGAATGGACCAAGGCCGAGGCCCTGTTCGACTTCGCCGCGCCCTATTCCCCAGTCCTGCCGCCGGAGCTGGCACATCTGGCGAAATCGGGCTGGACGCCGCCGCCAGTTTATTGACTTGCGACCAACTACAATCGTTCCCGCCGCAAGCAATGGAGAGCACGTTCACTCTTACGCACCCGAAATCCTTCACGGAGGTGAACGCTCGAGCAAGCGACCGTTCAGAAATCTTATTGCAAACCTGAACACGGGTCGCGATAGTCACTCGCGGAAGGGGAAATAGCATGAAATATTTGAAGGCAATCACCGCCAGCATCGGGACTGCGGCGCTCTTGGCCTCGGCCTGCTACGTGCCTGCAGCTCTGGCTCAGGACAGCGTCTGGGGACCTTGGCAAAAAGTGAAGTGTGAGCGTCAGAAGATCGACTCGCCATTTGGTGGACGCAATATCGACACACCAAACGGGATCACACTTGATGGCAAGGAGCCGCGCCAGTGCACGTGGAAGCGGCAGAAGAATGATTGCCCGAAGCTTTCGAGCAAGCTTCGCCACCCGATCAAGTGCCTGATCCGCTTTCAGGAAAAAACCACAATTGGTGAAAACCCGCCATCGAACTGATGGGTTCGCCGTATCGTTTGCGCGATGGCAGAGTGCAAACCTGCCGTCGCGCAAATGATCCCATGGAATTGATGGTAGCGGCTGTGAAGCACGAGCTTCCGGGGCTCAAAAGCTGGGATTGATCATGAAGCACTTTTCTCTCGCATGTCTTGCCCTGGCAATCTTGCCAGAATCCTGTTTCGCTCAGGCTGCAATGGCCCCAGCCAGCGCGCCGGTTCTGACCGAAATTGCGCGAGCTCCGCGCGATGGCTGCACCCAGTCATTCGATCTCGCGCAAAGGCGCATATTTGCCCATACGTGGACGGATGACTGGCGCGTTGGGATTAACGGCAGGACGCTTGCGTTTTCGCTCAGGAATTCGAGCTACGACAACAAAACCGGAGCCTTTGCGCTTTACAGCAAAGACCGGAAAATCTCCGTGCGCACTCAGCCGACGGGACAATCCGTTTCCACCCGCGACCATGATGCCGATATTGTCATGGTGACACTCACCGTGTCTGGGGCGGTGTATCGCACAAAGGCTTACCGCATCTGTCCGCCCGGAGATTGAAGTAGCCAATGCGCAGCGCCAAGTGGGCTTGATCAAGCAGGGAAAAGGCATGGCTGACAAGTACTCGAGCTTTGGCGCAAGCTGGTTAAGTGCGGTTGTGATTGCTGCAACCCTGCAAGCCTCACCGGCACGGGCTGAAACACCCGGGCCAATGTCACGCAGTGGGTCCATCCACGCCGCGGCAGGGCGCACACCTCCGCAGCCAGCAATAAGGCGCAGCGATGTGGAACTGTTCAGGCCGGTCTATCAGCCCGCGCAATATGTCATCCTGGCCAGCGAGCCAGAACTTGGTGGCGTTCCTGCAGCGAAGAGGCGGGCCATGGAAAAATGCCTCGGAGTTGCGCCGCATTATATTGATAGCGGCTTTTTCAAGGGACTGCGGCAAGGCTTGAGTCTGGCCATATTTGGTGCCTTCTCAAAGGAAAAGGCGGCGAAAGTGCAGGCATGGGCGCGCCGCTGTGTGCCCGATGCCTATACACGAACCGCGGTCTGGATTGGGGACTGATTCAATGAGCAAATGCAAAAAGAGACCGTCACTTCCGAAACTGCGCGTCGCGACAGGCATCTTGGGATTGGTCGGCGTGGCAGCCTTGTCAAACAGCGCCCATGCCGAACCTTTCAGCGTAAACGCATGCGTGAAGCACTGGACCATGGAAGTGGACAGGCCATTTCGCCTTCCTCTTGCTAGAGCAAAGTCCAATTGCGCAGCTGCCGGGGTGACTGTAGCCAGATTGCGAGCCCAGATTCTGGGCCAGTGGCGCCGCATCGATGATCAGGGGAAAGAGGAAACACGGACCTTTTCGGCCAATGGCACCGTGACAGAAACCCGCTTCCAACGCATCGCACCCGGACGTTTCCGCAAGGAAGTGCGATCCTTTCCCTATGAGGTCGTGAATTATGACGGGAAGGCGGGTCAGGAGAGCGTCTCGATCGACGGTTCGCTCCACACTATCACGATCGCCGGCAACCGAATGTACGAAACCTATATGCCTGCGTCCTTCCTGATGGAATTCAACTGGACAAGGGTCAGCGCACCGGCATTGGCACAGACTGCGCCCAAAGCGACCTATCAAGCTGATAACGGGCGCATGTGCCAAATCGTCACATTCGGCACCAACGGGATGAGCAGCTTTGGCAAGGCGGCTCCGCTGCGCCAAAAGACCGCCTTGCGGGCGCAATTGCCGGCACTTAGGAAGAAATACCCCGGAAAGACTTTCGATGTAATGTGTGAAGAAGGGGATTAGTCTTCGATTGCGGTCAGTATTCAATGGTGAGTATGGCGCAAGAGCTGCGCTATTTTGCCCAATATTAGGTAGAAAATATGCCAGATTCGTTTCTAGCCCGTGCAGTAGCACTTCTGTCAACTGCTGTACTGGCGATGTTCGCTTATTCACCCGCTCAAGCAGGCTCGACTCCAGTCCATTCCCCGGGGCAAGGAAGCGCGGAGCGGACTGCCATACTCGACGCAATTCGACCTAGCATGGAGCGTGAATTTCGTGAGAAAATACGATTCGTGGTGACTAGCTTACGTTCTGACGGTCGATTTGCGCACGTTTCCTTCAAGCTGGTCCGTCCCAACGGAAGGCCGGTAAGCATGACGGTACCCGGTGGCAGGGCGCAGGCGTATGGGTCTGCTTTATTGACCCGGACGGGGAAAGTCTGGAGGGCTGATCATGTCAACGCTGGTTCCGGCGATGTGTGGGAATGTGAATTTTCTCACAAATATCCCCGCGGACTTTTGCCAGCTAATTTCTCCTGCTAATACAATGCTCGGCTTAAAATTTAAATATAGCGTATTTATGATTTAAATACCCCGGATTCTATTTCCAAGGGCACATCTTGTTAGCTGACCCAGTCTTTCGTCTGGAAAAAGTGGAACCAGAAAAAACCAGATCCTCCTTGATGCATTTCGTCCCGCCATCTGACATCTGGTTCCAGGTAACCTTGACCAGCCGGCTCGTTGGGCGCGTGTCGTATTGCAACATGTAATGGTCTTCTCCGCCCAAGGGAAAATCGAATATGTTCCCGGTTCTCACGTCGCCGACGTAAACGAACATGCAGCCCGTGCCGCAACCTACGCCGATCAAGACGAAGTTTCCGGCAAACAGCGGATTGCTTGCAAAGCCCCTCCTGATCTCGGTCTGATAGGTTCGATATTTTCGGTTCGCGCCCGTGAACAACGGCTTGGCCCGAACACCGGCATAGGGCTGCGACGCATAGTCGCCAAAGCGTGCCTCTGCTCCCCGGGCCCTTCGGGCATCGCCGAACCTGCCCGGGTCGACCGACTGCGCCGACGCGCTGTTAATTCCGAATGAGAAAAAAGCCGCAATCGCTGCGGCAACAATTTTGAGATCGCGCGACAATTCAACATCCCCCTATATGCCGGTTTCAATCAGCACACAGCCACAGTGTGGATCAAGGGAATTGCAGCATCAAGCCCCCGCTTGCGGACTGCCCATCATCCACCCCGCTGCAAACAAGCAGAAAGCCGAGCGTTGCCGCAATGATGGACGGAGCCAATCGCCCGGTAAATGCCTGCGCCCTCAGGCTGCCTCGTCCTTGGCATCCAGTTCATAGGCCGAATGGAGCACGCGCACGGCGAGTTCGGTTTCGTCCTCGTCGATCAGCACCGACACCTTGATCTCGCTGGTCGAGATGGCCTGAATGTTGATGCCGCGATCCGCGAGGCTGCGGAACATGGTGGCGGCGACGCCCGCGTGACTCTTCATGCCGACGCCGACGACTGAGATCTTGGCGACCTTGCTGTCGGCAATCATGCGGTAATAGCCGATGGCTTCCTTCTGCGCTTCCAGCAGAGCCTGCGTGCGGGCGAGGTCTGCGCCCGGCACGGTGAAGGTGACGTCAGTCTCGCCCTTGTCCTTGGCGATGTTCTGGATGATCATGTCGACGTTGATGTTGGCAGCCGCCAGCGGCCCGAAGATCTGCGCCACCGCGCCCGGCCGGTCGGCAATGCGGGTCAGGGTGATCTTGGCTTCGTTCTTGTCGGCGGCGATGCCGGTGATGAGCTGGCGTTCCATTTCGATGCCCTCAAGTTCTTCGTCCGAGACGATCATGGTTCCGGGGATAGTGTCAGCGGCAGGCGCGTCATCCTCGATGAAGGACGAGAGCACCTGCACGCGCACGCCTTCCTTCATGGCGAGGCTGACCGAGCGCGTCTGGAGGACCTTCGAGCCGACCGAGGCCAGTTCGAGCATTTCCTCGTAGGTCACGTACTTCAGCTTCTGCGCCTTGGCGACGATGCGGGGGTCGGTAGTGTAGACGCCATCGACGTCGGTGTAGATGTCGCACCTGTCCGCCTTGACCGCCGCTGCCACAGCCACGGCCGAGGTATCTGAACCGCCGCGGCCCAGCGTTGTGACGCGGCCCTGCGGCGAAACGCCCCGGAAACCGGGGATCACCGCGATCTCGCCCGCCGCCATCGAAGCCAGCACGGCATCGGAATCGATACCCTCGATCCGCGCCTTGGCGTGGGCATCGTCGGTCCGCACCGGCAATTGCCAGCCGAGCCACGAGCGCGCCTTCGATCCGATCGACTGCAGGTGCATGGCGAGCAGTCCGGCCGTCACCTGTTCGCCCGAAGCGACGACGACGTCGTATTCGGCGGGATCGTGGATCGCCTGGGCCTCATCGGCGAACTGGACGAGGCGGTTGGTCTCACCCGCCATGGCCGATACGACCACGGCAACTTCGTGCCCCGCCGCCTGCTGGCGCTGGACGATCCGCGCGACGCGGCGGATGCGCTCGGTGCCGGCCATAGAGGTGCCGCCGAATTTCATCACGATGCGGGCCAAGTCTCAGGCTCCTTCGGGTTCGACAATCGCAAGAATCTTACGCCAACGGCCTTCCCCGCAGCGCGGGGGCGCTTTAGGAAGGGTGCATGGTGAATGCAACAACGATCCGGGCAAGCGAAGCCGCGCATTTCGGCAGTCTGGCGGCGGACTGGTGGGACCCGAAGGGCTCGTCGGCCATGCTGCACAAGCTCAACCCCGTGCGGCTCGGCTTCCTGCGCGAGGCAGTGGACCACCACTGGCGCGGCGATTCCCGCAGCTTACGGCCCCTTTCGGGCAAGCGCGCGCTCGATGTCGGTTGCGGCGCGGGCCTGCTGTGCGAACCGCTTGCCCGGCTGGGCGCCGAGGTAACCGGGGTTGACGCGGCAGAAGAAAACATTGCCGCGGCGAAGTCCCACGCGGCGGGCGGCGGCCTTTCCATCGATTACCGCTGCGGAGAGATCGGCGCGCTTGGGCTATCGGGATTCGATTTGGTCACCGCGCTGGAAGTGATCGAGCACGTGGCCGACAAGCCGGCCTTCATCGCCGCGCTCGCGGGTGCACTCAAGCCGGGCGGCCTGATGGTACTCTCCTGCCCCAACCGCACGCCGCAATCGAAGCTG
Source organism: Novosphingobium sp. MW5 (assembly GCA_025938935.1). Lineage (GTDB taxonomy): Bacteria > Pseudomonadota > Alphaproteobacteria > Sphingomonadales > Sphingomonadaceae > Novosphingobium. Next base: position 3,545,125 of record JAPCWB010000001.1, read on the forward strand.
CTGCTGGTCGAAGGTGCGGAGCGGCTCGGCATGGTGCCGCGCGGCACGCATCACTGGTCAGACTTCGTCACCCCCGATGAGCTGCGCGACCTGCTGGCTGAGGCAGGGCTGACGATGGGCGAGCCCAAGGGCATAGCCTGGAGCCCGGCGAAGGGCCTGCACCTCTCCGCCGACCAGACACTCAACTTCATCGTGACGGCTGTTGCCGCGGACTGAGCGTTAGTTGACCGGCGGCACGGACTTGCACAGCCGCATCATCTCGTTACCAGCCGCCATCATTGGACCGACCTGCGACGCGCCCGGATGGAGCGGCCAGTAGCCCCCGCTCGCCGAGGTCACCTTGACCCAGTTCTGCCACCACGGGGTCGCGGTTGCCTCACCCGGGACGAACTCGATCGAGCGGGCTTTTCGCCAATCGATCCTGAAGGCACCGGATGCCACCTGTTCAGGCGTCTTGCCTTCAGGCAGCACCGAATAGGCCACGCTGCACCAGTCATTTCCGCCCAGCACCGTGAAGCGCGTGTTCATTGCCGGCGTGGTGACGAGCGCGCTGACGAAACGGGCGCGGGCGGCTTTGATCGGGGCAAGGTCAACCGTGGTTGCGCCCGGAACAGCGGATGGCGCAGCAGCCTGTGCGGTTGCCGGTGCCGCTGTGGAAGCAGCTCCCGGTTCCACCTTGCGCCATGAGATCGCGGTGATCTCCTTGCCATTGTCGCGCACGGTGTAATCCACCGTCGCCTTGTCATGCTTGATCCGCATGATCTTGGCCCCGTTTTCATAACGCAGGAACGAGATCGACCGCGGATAGCCGTAGGCATCCAGCGTCTTCTGATCGGCCTTGCGGGTGGGATCGAACTTCGCTCGCAGTTCCGCGCTAAGGAAACCGGGGCTCTTGTCGTTATAGGCGGGATAGAGCCAGTATTTCTTGAGCGTTTCCTGCAGCAGGGCAAAGGATGCCATGTGCGGGTTGGGCGGCGTTGGCAGCAACCGGATAGAAGCGAACTGACGATTGGAATCTTCGGGCGGAGGGCCGGCGTCACCCCAAACCCAGATGAAGGACATCAGCTTGTCACCCCGCGCAACCTGCAGCACCCGGTGGCGCGCCGGCGTGGAGAAAAAGTCGATGACGAAGCTGTAGCTGTATTCGCGCGCAGGATAGCCCCCGACCGTCAGCGATCGGCTCGACAGCAGCTTGCCATCCCTCAGCCCCTTGGTCGCCTCCGCCTGCAACATGTCGAACAGGCCCTGGTAATTGCCGATCTGCCCGCCGACTTCGCGCACGGAGACCGAGAACGAGCTGCAACGGCCCGGGATGGCATTTCCGGGGCGGGCCATTTCCGTGGTCGAGATCCCCGGCAGCCGCGTGTCGTACGCAATGTAATAGGAAGTCGTTGGCTCTGCCGACATTTCGTAACTTGCGCCCACCGCCGTGTCGGTGACGGTGCGCCAGACCGGCCCATAGCAATCGGCGGCAAGGGCCGGCATGGAGACTGCTGCGAGTGGCAAGGCCCCGGCAAGGGCAATCGCCCTCGAACAAAATCGTGCAAGCATGAAAAGCTCCTCGGGGAGGAGGTATTGCACGCGGCCAAATTGAGTCAATCGACAGTTACGATTCAACTCAGGATTTTGCGCCGCATCTTCGGTTACTTGTGAACAATTATTGATGCCATGCCTTAAGTGACACGCCTTTCAATTCACGGCTGCGGCGGCCGGGTAAACTTCAGCGGTACCACGCTTTTCGCCAGCGAGGCGCGGTTGAAGATCCTGCCTGCTGGCAACCGCTTTTCCAGCGCAACGGTGCGCATTTCGAGCACGGCCTTGTCCGGCTTGTCCTCACTGGCAAAGGTGCTGGCGACGATGACACCCGCCTTGGTCACGTCATAGCTGCGGATCAGCCCCGCACCCACCAGCCGCACCCGGTCCACTTCACCCCATGGCGAGGGGAACTTGCCCAGCCAGGAAACCTGCCGGATTGAATCGTCGTGGGCGATGCCGCAGGCGGTGTTGGCGATCGTCGCACCTGTCTTGACAGTTCCATCGACCAGCGAGCGATGCGCGGCATCCATCCGTGCGCAATCGGCCACCACACGGTCGCGCGGGGTTTCGACCCGGTGGAGGTTGCCCGAATTGAACTCTGCCGCCCATTCCTCGACCGGGTCCGCACCTTTGAGCCGGATGATGTTCCAGGTGTAGACGGCGTAAGTCGCCTTCGTGGTCTTCGAGCGCTTTATCACCGCCATGGCCTGCGCCGCATTGTCGGGCGCGGACGGAGGTGCCGCGAGGGCGGGCATGGACAGAACGAGCGCGGAGATCAGCGCCCAGCGGCGCAGGATCATTTCGGCGACATCGCGAAGATCGCCCAGCTGAGCAGGGTGGCAGCGATAAACAGCGTCCACGACCAGTAGAAGCCATAGCCCTGAATCATCTCGTGCGTGACGTTCAGGTAACCCGCCTTCGACCGCGCCGAACCAAAGATGCCGCTGACGACCAGCGTCAGGATCGTGCCGGGGATCAGAGCCTTGAAGAAATCCATGTTGCGCCCCCTTCTGGGTTTGGCAGATGCAATCGCTTTTTTGCGCGAAAGGTCAAGGGGCCGCGCACAACTGGCTTAGCGCGGCGCGCACCTCTGCCTCGCGCTCCTCCCAGTCTCCCGCGATCTCGATCGGAACTACCCCCGCATCGGTGAGGGCCGCGCGCGCGGCGCGGTCGAACTCTGCGCGGCTTTCCGGCGTACCGAAAAAGCGCGTGCCATCATCCACCCAGGGTACGTCCGGGGCGAAGTGGAGATAGAGGTCTGCCTTTGGGTACTCCATCAGCGCAGGCGGCACCTCGCCGAACAGCATCTGCGCCCAGGCCGCAGTCATCAGTTGGTCGGTATCGAGCAGCAGCAGGTCCGGCGCAGAAGCTTTCGCTCGCTCGATGCTGCGCGCCTCTCCCTCGGCGATGGCTAGGAGGTCGGCCATGGTCAGGTCCGTGCCGTGTTCCTCGCAATATTCACGGCCGTATTCGGGCACCCACGGGCAGCCCAGTTCTGCAGCCAGCTTCGCCGCCAGCACCGACTTGCCGGTGCTTTCGACCCCGTGGAAGCAGACTGTCCTCACGCGAACCTGTCAGCCTCGGGTGTGCGGCGCTCGGCTTCGATCCATTCCTTGAGACCGAAGATGCTCATGACCAGGAAGCCGCCATAAAGCCCGGCGGTCGGCTCGAGGTCGCGCATGATGTAGAGCCAGATCGACACCACATCGATGACGATCCACAGCACCCAGTTCTCGATCCGGCGGAAGGCGAGCAGGATCTGCGCGCCGACGCTGAACACCGCGATCGGCGTATCGACCCACGGCGCGGTGGCGGTGGTGTACTTCTCCATCAGCCACGAAAGGTTGACGCTGATCGCCGCCATGGCAACGAGCCAGACCCAGCGGCTGCGCCAGTCCAGCCAGCGCACTTCCACCTTGTGGTCCTCCCCGCCCACGCGCAGCCAAAGCCACCAGCCCCAGCCCTGCGCGGCGAAGAAGAACACCTGCAGCACCGATTCCGCGTAGAGCCCCTGCTCCCAGAAAACGAAGAAATAGAGCGCCACCATGACCAGCCCGAACAGGTAGTTCCAGTGGCTGCGGAAAATGAGCAGGGCGATGTTCATCACGCCGAAGCCGGCGGCGATCCATTCGAGCCAGAACAGCGTTTCGGGGCTGACGATCATGCGAAGGCCGCCGTCCATTCGTCGGGCTTGAAGCCGACGAGAAGCCCGCCCGGATGCTCTACGATCGGCCGCTTGATGCAGCTTGGGTTGGCAGCCATCAGGGCCACGGCCTTCGCCTCATCCAGCCCCTCGCGGTCAGCCTCTGGCAGCTTGCGGAAGGTGGTGCCGGCGCGGTTGAGCACCTTCTCCCAGCCCGCCGCCTTGCACCATTTGGCCAGCTTTGCGGGGTCGGCACCCCGCTTCTTGTAGTCGTGAAAGGTGTAGGCGATGCCCTGCCCGTCCAGCCAGACGCGCGCTTTCTTCACGGTATCGCAGTTGGGTATGCCGTAGAGCGTCACGCTCATCCCTGATGTCCTCTAAAGGTGCTGATGCGCGGTTCGCTCATCGAAATGCTGGCGTAGCTCTCATAATAGTCACTGCGCCCGCGCGACTGGACCTGCGCGTGTTCCGGATGGCGGCCCCATGCCTTCGCGTCGGCTTCGCTGTCCCATTCGGAGATCGTCACCACCTCGCCATCATCGGCGTGGAACGTCTTGATCGAGCGGAAGCCGGGCATGGCGGAGGCCAGTTCGATCATCCGCGCGGCGTCGGCGTCATAGGCGGCAGCGTCGAAATCCGCGCGCTTGCGGTTGCGGAACACGGTGATGAACATGGCGGCGGTGCGCTCCCTCTCCGCCACAGGCTCTAACCGGCAAAGTGGACAAATCAATCATTCTCGGCAAAAGGCTGGCCCATGAGCGTCAACACTTTCGGCCGTTTGCTGCGTTTCACCACCTGGGGCGAAAGCCACGGGCCGGCGCTGGGCGCCGTGATTGACGGTTGCCCGCCGGGACTGGCGCTGGACGAAGCGGCGATCCAGCCGTTCCTTGATGCGCGGCGGCCGGGGCAGTCGAAGTTTACCACGCAGCGGCAGGAACCGGACGCGGTAAAGATCCTTTCGGGCGTGTTCGAGGGCAAGACCACCGGCACCCCGATCAGCCTGATGATCGAGAATGTCGACCAGCGCTCCAAGGACTATTCGGAGGTCGCCAAGGCCTATCGCCCCGGCCACGCCGACTATGCCTATGACGCCAAATACGGCTTCCGCGACTATCGCGGCGGCGGGCGTTCTTCCGCGCGCGAAACGGCGGCGCGGGTGGCGGCGGGCGCGATTGCAAGGCTGGTCATTCCTGAAGTTACGGTCCGCGCCTGGGTTTCCGAGATTGGCGGCGATGCCATTGTCATGGACAATTTCGACGTCGCCGAGATCGGCAACAACCCGTTCTTCTGCCCCGATGCCGAAGCCGCCAAGCGCTGGGAAGTGCTGGTCGATGAAGCGCGGAAGGCCGGTTCGTCGGTCGGCGCGGTCGTCGAATGCGAGGCGACCGGCGTCCCCGCCGGCTGGGGCGCGCCGCTCTATGGCAAGCTCGACGCGGACCTTGCCGCTGCCATGATGGGTATCAATGCGGTCAAGGGCATCGAGATCGGCGACGGTTTTGCCGCCGCGCGGCTGACCGGCGAAGGCAATGCCGATCCCATGCGGCCGGGCGAAGGTGCACCGGAATTCCTATCCAACCACGCGGGCGGCATCGCGGGAGGCATCTCAACCGGCCAGCCGGTGCGGGTGCGCGTGGCCTTCAAGCCGACCAGCTCGATCCTCACCCCGCAGCAGACGATCAACCGCGATGGCGAGGCGGCCGAGATGTTCACCAAGGGCCGTCACGACCCCTGCGTCGGCATTCGCGGCGTGCCAGTGGTCGAGGCGATGATGGCGCTGGTGCTGGCCGATCACAAACTGCTCCACCGGGGGCAGTGCGGGTAGTTACAACCACCCGATCCGCCGGAACCGGATCCACAGCCCGCCGCAGATCGTGCCGATCACGCCGAGCACCAGCGGATAGCCGTACTGCCAGCGTAGTTCGGGCATGAAATCGAAATTCATCCCGTAAATCCCGGCAATCGCCGTTGGCACGGCCAGGATCGCCGCCCAGGCCGCCAGCTTGCGGGTCATTTCGCCCTGCCGGTGGGCTTCGAGCAGGCTGGCGGTTTCGACGATGCTCGCCAGCGTTTCCTTGAGGCCCCGCATCCGCACCAGCGTGCGGCGCATATGGTCGAGCACATCACGAAACCACACGTGGCTCGCTTCATCGATATGCGGCAGGTCAGTCACGGCCAGCCGCTCGCAGACCTCCTCCATCGGGCCGACGATCCGCTCGAACCGGCGTAGCTGGCGACGCAGGCGGAAGATGCGGCGAATGGTGGACTGTTCGGGGAACGAATGGATCGCCCGGTCCTCCATCGTCTGCACCGCTTCCTCCAGCCGGTCGATCAGCGGTTGGTAGCCATCGACAATGAAATCGAGGATGGCGTGGGCGACGAAGTCCGTCCCCTCGGTCAGCCGCTCGGAATCAATCTCCAGCCGCTGGCGCAGTTCGTGGTGCGCGCGACTTGAGCCGAAGCGCACGGTGATGATGAAATCCTTGCCGAGGAACAGCGCCGTCTGGCCATAGGAAATAGCCTCCCCCGCATCCATCGAGGCCGTGCGTGCGACGATGAACAGGTGGTTCCGGTAAACCTCAACCTTGGGCAATTGCTGCGGATTGAGCGCGTCTTCCACCGCCAGCGGGTGCAGGCCGAACTGCGCGGCGAGCAATTGCATCTCGTCACCTTGCGGTTCGGCAAGGCCGATCCAGTCGAACTGGCCGCGGCGCAGGCCCTTTCGCGGCGCGCCATCGATGGGCAGCGCGTGGATCGAGGCAATTCCACGGGTATAGCGGCGCGAGGCAATCACTGGCATGACTGGCCTTGTTGCAAGAGAAACGCAGGCTGGCAATCGCCGCGGAACCTGCTTACACTGCTGTCAACAACGGAGAGAGACTGCATGGCTGCCAGCGAAGTGTTCGACATGATCATCGTCGGCGCCGGAATTTCCGGCATCGGCATGGCGGCAAAGCTGGCGATGGACTGCCCGGGCAAGACCTATGTCATGCTCGACCGGCGCGAACAGCTGGGCGGCACCTGGGACCTGTTCCGCTATCCCGGCATCCGTTCGGATTCGGACATGCACACCTTCGCCTATCACTTCGCCCCCTGGCGCAAGGATAATGCCTTCGCCACGGCCGAGGAAATCCGCGACTATCTGGGCCAGGTCGTGGCCGACAACCACATCGCCGACAAGATGCGCTTCGGCCAGCACGTGGAAAGCGCAGCATGGAATTCCGAGGCCGGCCTGTGGACCGTTACCGCGCGGCAGTCCGACGGCAGCACGAAGGAATGGGCGGCAAAGTTCCTGTTCCTCGGCACCGGTTATTACGATTACGACCAGCCGCACGAGGCGGACATTCCCGGCATCTCGGCGTTCAAGGGCAAGGTCATCCATCCGCAGTTCTGGCCGGAGGATTACGACTACACCGGCAAGAAAGTGGTGATCATCGGATCGGGCGCCACGGCGGTGACGATCGTGCCGTCAATGGCCGGCAAGGCCGCCCACGTCACCATGCTCCAGCGCACCCCCACCTGGTATGGCGTGCGTCCGTGGCAGGACAAGTGGGCCAACCGGCTGAAGCGCTTCCTGCCCGAAAAGCTGGCATGGAAGATCAACCGCGAAAAAGCGCAGTACATGCACGAGTACCTGTTCCACAAATGCCGCAGTGAGCCCGAGGGGGTGGGCAACTTCCTCCACGGCATCCTGAAAAAGGAACTGGGCGATGCATGGAACGCGCCCGATTACACCCCGCCCTACAAGCCGTGGGAGCAACGCATGTGCCTCGTTCCCGGCGGCGACATGTTCCAGGCGATCCGCAAGGGCGACGCTTCGGTGGTCACGGCGAAAATCGCGAAGGTGGTCAAGGACGGCATTGAGCTGGAGGACGGGCGCAAGCTGGAGGCGGACGTGATCGTCACCGCCACGGGTCTCAGGCTGTCCACGCTGGGCAAGGTTGCGGTCTCGGTCGATGGCGCGCCGGTCAACGTGGCCGAGCACTTCTGGTACCGCGACACCATGCTGTCGAACGTGCCGAACCTGTTCGTGCTGTTCGGCTACCTCAATTCCGGCTGGACGCTCAGGGTCGATATCGTCACCGACTGGGTGATCAAGCTTCTGCGCCACATGGACAAGTGGGGCGTCGATGTCGCCACTCCGGCGCTGCCCGCCGATCATGGCCTGGAAGAAACCCAGCCCTTCGACCTGTTCTCCTCGGGCTATCTCCAGCGCGGCAAGCACCTGATTCCCAAGAGCGCGACCACTGCTCCCTGGCGGATCCACATGTTCTACCGCGAGGACAAGAAGGAACTGGAGACGGCCGAGATCAATGACGGCTGGATGAAGTTCGCCAAGGCGGCGGCGAAGGCGGCGGCATAGCGTCGTCCCGGGCTCGACCCGGGACCGCTGGCCAGAGTGCGCGACATCGCCACCGGTCCCGGATCAAGTCCGGGACGACGGGACTTCACCAGCGCCTTCGTTTCCCCTAACCACCCCCGCATGGCCGATTCCCGCATCTACACCGCCGCGCTCGTTGTCATCGGGGACGAGATCCTCTCGGGCCGCACGCATGACAAGAACATCGCCCAGATTGCCTCCTGGCTGCAGATCCAGGGCATCCGGCTGAAGGAAGTCCGCGTCGTCGCCGATGACATGGATGCCATTGCCGAAGCGGTGAACGCGCTGCGGGCGCGCAACGATTACCTGTTCACCACCGGCGGCATTGGGCCGACGCATGATGACATCACCGTGGACGCCATCGCCGCCGCTGTCGGGGTCGAAGTTATCGTCCACCCCGAGGCGCGCGCCATCCTTGAAGGCTATTACGAAACGCGCGGCGGACTGACCGACGCGCGGCTGCGCATGGCGCGTGTGCCTGAAGGCGCCAGCCTGATCCCCAACCGCTACACCGGCGCGCCGGGCATCCGGTTCGAAAACGTGTTCATCATGGCCGGCGTGCCGCAGATCACCAGCGGCATGCTCGATGCCCTTTCCGGCACGCTCGAGGGCGGCGCGGTGCTGCTGGCAGAGACCGTGGGCTGCTGGGTGCAGGAAAGCGAAGTCGCCGACCTGCTGCGGGCGACCGAAAAGGCGCATGCAACCTGCCAGATCGGCTCCTACCCCTTCTGGCGCGACGGGCGCACGGGGGCGAACTTCGTTGTCCGCTCGGTCGATGCCGATGACCTCGCCGCCTGCTGCCGCGCCCTGGCCGAAGGGTTGGAAGCACTGGACCGCCCGGCGATCCCCGGTGGCATTTAGCGCCGCCTTGGCCCTGATGGCGGGCGCGCCCGCCACGCTCGACCAGTTCGAGGCGAAGCTTGCCGAGCATGACAGTGCAACCCGCGCGCTGGGCGAATGGTGCGAGGCGCGCGGCATTGCCAGCCCGGCAGAAATCACCGCCAGCGACCGCGAGCAGGCATCGTCCAACGATCCGCCCGCAAAGATGCGCCGCCTGCTGGGCATCGACAGGGGCGAGCGCTTCACGATGCGCCACGTCCACCTCAACTGCGGCGGCAAGACGCTCTCCATCGCGTGGAACTGGTACGTGCCGGGCCGCCTGACGCCGGAGATGAACGCGGCGCTGGCCACTACCGACGCGCCTTTCGGCAAGGTCGCCGCGCCGCTCAGGTTCCGGCGCGAAGCCCTGGAAACCGTGGCCGGCCCGGCAGACAATTGCCCGGCCAATACGGTCAGCACCCACCTCGCCCGGCTGATCCTGCCGAGCGGGAAGCCCTTGGCCTATCTGGTGGAGTGCTACACGCAGGCAAATCTCTCGCCCTGAACTCTATGGACAAGCGGTCTCCAGAGTCGCAGCATGTCCTTCCGGGTCATTTGAGGAGCAAGCCGATGCCGCAATTCGTGATCGAAAGAGACATGCCCGGCGTGGGCGGACTGGGTGCCGCCGAACTGAAGGGCGCATCGCAGCAATCGTGCTCTGTGCTGCGTGACCTTGGCCCCGAGATCCAGTGGGTGCACAGCTATGTCACCGACGACAAGATCTACTGCGTCTACCGCGCGCCCAGCGAGGACCTGATCCGCCAGCACGCCGAGACGGCCGGCTTCCCTGCCAACCGCATCAGCGAAGTGCGCGCGACGATTGATCCGACGACAGCGGACTAGCGACCGGGGGCGGCCACCGGCTGACGCGGCGGCGCGCCCTTGTCGACCACGAGGGTGATGACCACGCGCGCGGTCTCACTACCGGCGTTGATCCCATTGTGCGGCGTGCCGCGCGGCATGGTGAAGCTTTCGCCCGGGCCATAGCGGCGCACGCCGCCGGCCGTGATCATCTGCATCTCGCCGCTGATCACTACCGCCGTTTCGGTGCCGGGATGGACGTGCCAACCCGCCTCCGCCCCCGCGGGAAACTCGCGGCTCTGGACGATGACCACCTGCGGCCCATGATCCTGCGGAACATCCAGGGCGGCATGAGTGACAGGCGCGGGCACTGGCGCGGCAGTGGCGGCGGCAAGGATGATCGATGCAAGCATGATCGGGAGAATAGCGCCGACCAGCGCAATTCCAAACCCCTTGGCAGTTTACGCCGCGATCGTTTCCGTCCCCGCAATCGTCGTGCGGTGCATCATCCGGCCCGAGCGTTCGTCATAGGGGATCACGCGGTGCATGGCGCCGGTGTTGTCCCAGATGGCGAAATCGCCTTCCTCCCACTCATGACGATATGAATAGTCGGGCTGTGCAGCCCATTCCTGCAGGCGGATCAGCAGCGCGCGGCCCTGCGGGATCGGCATGTCGGCAACGTGATCAGCGGTGGTGCCGATGATCATCGACTTGCGGCCGCTTTCATGCGTCCAGACGATCGGGTGCTCCTTGATCAGGCCGATGCCGATCACCGCATTGCGCACCTTCTCCGGAATGGCATCCTCGATGTGGCGCAGGCTCGCCTTGACCGAATGGACCGCGCGGAGCCCTTCGAGCGCCTGCTTCTCCGCCTCGGGCAGGCCTTCGTAGGCGGCATAGGTGCTGGCGAATTCGGTTTGCCCGCCCGCCGGTGCCTTGCGGCGGCAGGACAGCAGCGTCGCGAAAGGCGGCGGGGTATCGATGGTGATGCCGTCCATATGCCAGAAGAAGGTGCCGAGCACATATTCGGGCTGGGGGTTGATCTTGGCGTCCAGCGTTACCTGGTAGACGTCGTCATTCTCGACATCCTGCTTATTGTAGCGCCCGGTGATGCGCACCCGCCCGCCCATCAGGTCGGTAATGCGCAATTGTTCTTCGTCGGTCAGGTCGACCCCGGGGAAGACGACCACGGTGCGCTCTTCCACCTTGGCGCGGATCGCGGCGGCGGCTTCCTCGGTGAACAGGTCTTCGCGGTTATCCCACAGGATGCGACTGCCGATCTTCGGCTTGATGTCTTCGAAACGGATGGCCACGGCACTTCTCCCGACAGGTTCTCGCGCGCTGAACGCACGTGTTTGAACAGGTGTTCAGCATATTGAGGCGATTCGGTCAAGCACAACGAAAAAGGCCGGGAAGGTTTCCCCTCCCGGCCCCTATCTGTTTCAAGCCAGTCGGCTGATCAGCCAGCGTGAACCTGCGCCACGTCGATCTTCAGGCCGGGGCCCATCGACGAGGAGAGCGCGACCTTCTGGAGGTACTTGCCCTTGGCGCCGGCGGGCTTCGCCTTGACGATGGCATCGACGAATGCGTCGAAGTTCGCCTTGAGCTGGTCATTCGAGAACGAGAGCTTGCCCAGGCCGCCGTGGATGATGCCGGCCTTTTCGACGCGGAATTCGATCTGGCCGCCCTTGGCTGCCTTGACCGCTTCTTCCACGTTCGGGGTGACGGTGCCCAGCTTCGGGTTCGGCATCAGGCCCTTGGGACCCAGCGTCTTGCCGAGGCGGCCGACGACGCCCATCATGTCGGGCGTGGCGATCACGCGGCCGTAATCGAGGTTGCCGGCCAGCATGTCTTCCATCAGGTCTTCGGCGCCAACCTTGTCGGCACCAGCGGCGAGAGCGGCCTCGGCCTTGTCACCACGGGCAAACACGGCGACCTTGACGGTCTTGCCGGTGCCGGCGGGCAGGGTGACCATGCCGCGGACCATCTGGTCTGCGTGGCGCGGATCGACGCCGAGGTTCAGCGCGACTTCCAGGCTTTCGTCGAACTTGGTGGTCTTCAGGTCCTTGAGGAGCTGGATCGCTTCGTCGACGTTGTAGAGCTTCTGGTTGTCACCCAGCTTTTCGGCCAGCGACTTCTGCTTCTTGGTCTGCTTTGCCATGTCCTTAGCCCTCCACAACCTGCAGGCCCATCGAACGGGCGGAGCCTTCGATGATCTTCGTTGCCTGTTCGATGTCGTTCGCGTTCAGATCCTTGAACTTGGTCTGAGCGATTTCGGCGAGCTGCGAACGCTTGATCGTTCCGGCCGAAACCTTGCCCGGCTCCTTCGAGCCCGACTTGAGGTTGGCGGCCTTCTTGATCAGGAACGATGCCGGCGGCGTCTTCGTCACGAAGGTGAACGAACGGTCGGCATAGACGGTGATGATCGTCGGGATCGGCATGGACTTTTCAAGTTCCTGCGTGGCGGCATTGAACGCCTTGCAGAATTCCATGATGTTCACGCCGCGCTGACCGAGCGCAGGGCCGATCGGCGGAGAGGGAGTTGCAGAGCCGGCAGGCACCTGCAGCTTGATATAGCCTTCAATTTTCTTGGCCACGATGGCCTCCTTTCGTCCTGTTGGATCACGGCGTTGTTCCAGCCGAAACCCTCAGATTGAGCGGTCAAGCAGCCATCCGAAGAAAGCCTCCCGCACGGAATCACCCCGGCGCGAACCGGAGAGAAGCGGCGCCCGTAGACCAGCGGAGCACAAAAGGAAAGCACGGATTTGCGCGGCCAGTCAGGCGGCGACGGCAGCCTTGGCGGCGCGTACCGATCCGGCCCAGCCCCGTATCCAGCGGCGGGCCGGTTTCTCTACCAAACGCAGGGTGAGATCGGACAGGGCCAGAACCGTCACCACGAAACCGGCGAAGACCAGCAGCACTGTGGCCGGACCGACATCCAGCTTGCCCAGTCCCGCATTCATGCCTTCGACCAGCGGCATGTGGATCAGGTAGATCGCATAGGACCGGTCCCCCAGCCACAGCATGGGCTGGCTCTCCATCAGTGACCAGCGCAGCGCAAGGCCCAGCGCCGCCGGCCAGGCCAGCAGCCCCAGCGGCAGGAGCGGGCTTATCGAACCGGCATCGAGCGCCAGTCCCGCGGCCAGCATCGCGATGAGCAGCGGGGTGGAGAGCGCCGCAAGGTGTTCGCGGCCGTGCCACAGCAGTTGCCCAAGGAAAAAGCCGAAGAAGCCGCGCGCGAAGATGTCGCCCGACCAGGGGCCGCCGGGCGGCCCCAGCAGGAACAGCCAAGCGGCTCCGCCCAGCATCAGCGCCCACGACAGTGGCCGCATGGCTCTGCGCCAGAACACGGCGGACAGCGCGAAGACGACGTAGCAAAGCACCTCGATCGAGAGTGACCAGCTTGGGCCGACGAAGGTATGCGCGACCGGCTCGGCAAAGGCCTGCATCATCACAAGGTGCAGTCCGAAGGCGGCGGCGCTGTTTTCCGGCCGGCCCCAGAATGCCAGCGCCACAAGCAGGAGCGCCAGCAAGTGCAGCGGATAGAGCCGCGCCACCCGGGCCAGCGCGAATTCCCTGAGCGCGCGTCCATCGTCCAGCGCGCCGGGGCGCAGATAGACATGGGCGAAGATATAACCGGAGATGACGAAGAACAGATCGACGCAGGTCCAGCCCCAGTGGAGCGTCCAGTCGGTCAGCGGACCGAATCCGGCCGTTGCATCGGGCACGAAGAGGTAGCCCGCATGATAGCCGAAGGCGACGACGCAGGCCGCAATCCCGCGCAGCCCGTCTAGCCGCCCGAGGCGCTGGACGGCTTCATCTGGCAACTGGTTTGCGCTGCGCGACACGGGATCCCCACCTTTCGGTGAGGAGGCATAGCCGCGAACTGGTTAAGAACGGTCTTACTTGACCAGTTCGACCTGCTCGAAGTCGAGCTCCACCGGCGTTGCGCGGCCGAAGATCGACACCGAGACCTTGACGCGGTTCTTGTCGAAATCGAGCTCTTCCACCACGCCGTTGAACGAGGCGAAGGGACCGTCGAGCACCTTGACCGAATCGCCGATCTCGTAATCGACCGAAACTTCGCGGCGCGGTTCGGCAGCGGCGGCTTCGCGCGCACCGAAATAGCGGGCGGCCTCACGGTCCGAAATCGGCTGCGGCTTGCCCGAGGTGCCGAGGAAGCCGGTGACCTTCGCGGTGTTCTTGATCAGGTGATAGACATCGTCGGTCATCGCCAGCTTGGCGAGGACATAGCCCGGCATGACCTTGCGTTCGGTCTGCACCTTCTTGCCGCGCTTGACCTCGGTCACGGTCTCGGTCGGAACCTCGACCGCCTCGACCAGGGCCTGCAGGCCCATGCGTTCGGCTTCCGAAAGGATCGAATCGCGCACCTTGTTCTCGAAACCGGAATAGGCGTGGATGATGTACCAGCGGGCCATTGTTATTTACTCTCTCAGACCAGCGTCAGCAGCCAGGCGACGATCTTGCCGAAGATCGTATCGACACCCAGGAAGAACACGGCGAGCAGGGCCATCATGATCGCGACGAAGATCGCGGTGGTCACGGTTTCCTGCCGGCTCGGCCATACGACCTTGCTGGCTTCGGTACGGACCTGTCGTGCGAATTCGCTGGGGCTGGTCTTTGCCATTGCTCGGGCGCCTTTTACTGCGGACGTTAAAAAAACTCGTACCTTCCGCCAAGGGGACATCGCCGCCCCGGCCTAGGTGCCGGGAAGGGCTTATTGTCTTCCGATGTCGGAAAGTAGAGGCCAGTTAGCGACTGGCCGGAACTTTTGCAAGACGGGCAATGCGCCAGCCAGCGCCGCTTGCCACCACCTGCGCGCCGGGCGGCAGGGCGGACGGCACGGCCTCGCCCACGTACCACAGGTAATCCGCTCCCTGTGCGGGCTCGAAGGCGGAGAGGTCGGGCGCCTGCCCTGTCTCGATCAGCACCCGCTGCGAGGGATCGACCGGACCGCCATCGGCGCGCCTTAGCGCATGGACATCGGCAAGTGCGAAGTCGGCATTGGTCACCGCATCGCGCCGCACCGTGGCCCATGAAAACACGTGCGCGGAGGCTCCGGCTGCCCAAGCAAAGGGATCCTCTGCCCGCGCGCCCGCGATCACGCTGCCGCGCGGCAATTGCTCCACCGCTGCCAGCATCTGCGCGGTCTGCGCGGAGCCGGCCAGCCAAGCCGTCGTCGTCAGCGCCAGCCGCAGCACGAAGGGTACCAGCGCCGCGGCCAGCACCCAGTTCGGCGCCTTCCACCGCGCCGCCAGCACCGCGCAGGCGAGCGCCACGGGGATCAGGCGGTAATCGGCAAAGTCCCCTCCCCCAGATGGCGCGGCATGACCGTGCTCAGCGCCACAAACAGGATCGCCGACCGCCCGATGCGCCCGTCAACCTGCCCCCGCCGCCAGGCAATCGCTGCCACGCCGACAAGAATCACCACAGTCAGCAGATCAAGCTGCTGCGACTGGTCCCGCAGGGCCATGACCCAGTTCGAAATCTTGTCGAGCAGCACGCCGTCCCCCCACGAGGCGGCACCTTTGCCCGAACCGGCGAGCAGGGTGAGCAGCGCGGGCGGCCACAGCGGCCAGGTCCTCAGCGCTCCGGCAAGGAACCCCCGCCGCTGCCACTCATGCCCGAAAACCAGCACGCCCAACACACCCCAGGCCGAGAGGTGGCATAGCCAGACAAGCGGCGCGATCAGCAGGAAGACATGCGGACGCCAGCGCTTCCCTTCCCATGCCACCCAGCCGGCAAAGGCAAAGAACGCCAGCGCCAGCCCCAGCCCCCAGTTGACGAAGCCCATCAGCACCGAGGGCGACCACACCGTAACCAGCGCGAGCAGACCGCCCACGCCAACGCGCTTGTGCAGCACCTTGTCGACCGTCAGCAGCGATGCGGCGAGCAGCGCCGGGACCAGCACGGCAATCACTCTGCCAGCCGCTTCCAGCCCGAACATCTTGGCCAGCGGCCAGACCATCAGGTCGGCGCCAAGGTTCGGGATCCATTGCCATTTGAAACCGTAGTGTTGCCGCAGCTCCGCGCTGCCATCGAGGTTCAGCATCACGTGCCAGCGCGCGAGGTGCGCCGGGTAGTCTGCCATCTGCGGATAGGTTGCCAGCAGTGCGGGCAAGGCGGCGAGCAGCGACAGCGCGGCGATGGCCAGCCACGCCCCCCGCGCCTTGCTCACTTGGCCCCCTTGGTCGCTGGCACAGGCTGCGGCGGCGGCGACGAAGTGTACGGCACCGGCTCGGGATGGTGCATCCGGGCGAGGAAGGTGTGTTTCGTGCGGAAGATGATCTCTGCCCCCTCAGGCATGCCGACCGGCGGCCTTGCGCCATAGTACCAGAGGAAGTCGGCCTTGTAAGCGGGTTCGAAATTCTTCAGGTCCACCCGCTGCCACTTGCGCAGCAGGTAGCGCTGCGAAGGATCGGCATAGGGCCAGCCCGGCGCCTTCACTTGCAGCATGTGGACGCCCGGGATGGCGAAGTGGCAATTGACCAGCGCATCGCGCCGGACAGTGGCATAGGAGCCGAGATGCCCGTTCGGCGGGATCGGCCATAGGCCCGATACCTCCTCGAAAGCATAGGCTACACGCGCCCCGCGCGGCACATGGTCGAGCGCCTTGATCATTTCGGCCGTGGCGAGCGAATGCCCCTTCCACGCCAGCGTCGTCACCGCGATCCGCAGCAGGAACGGCCCCGCCGCCAGCGCCATCGAGAAGGCCGGCGGGCGCAGGTTGATCGACAGCAGCCCCAGCATGATCGCCACGGCGACCAGCCGGTAATCGGCGTAGTCCCCGCCGCCAAGGTGCCGCGGCACGACCATGGCGAGCAAGGCCATCAGCAGCGCCGACCAGGCCAGCCGCCCGTCGAGCTTCTTCGTGAACAGAGCAAGCACCGGCAGGGCGACGAACAGGCAGACCGTGGCAATATCGAGATAGCCCTGCTGGTCACGCAGCGCCGTCTTCCAGAAGATCCACTTCGCCGTCAGCGCCTTTCGCCCATAGCTGAAAGACCCCGGCGCCTGCTGCCCGGCGAGCACCGTCGGCACGATCGGCAGCCACAGCGGCGCAGTGGCCAGCGCCGCGCGCCAGATCGAATTCCAGCGGCTTTCCCCGGCGGCATGGCGCTGGTGGCATTCATAGGCGAAGACCATCACCCCCAGCACGCCCCAGCCCGACTGGTGGCACAGCCAGATGACAAGACCGATCGGCACGAACACCGCCGCGCGCCAGACCTTGCCCGCGCTGCGCACCCAGAAGGCAAAGGCGAACAGCACCAGCGCGAGGCTCAGCGTGAAATTCATGAAGCCCATCAGCAGCGCAGGGCTCCAGATGGTCCCCATCGCCAGCAATGTGCCGATCCCCACGCGTCCACGAAGGGCACGCTCGACCGAGATCAGACCGAGGCCGGTGAGCAGCGGGATCATGACGAGGATGATCTTTCCCCCGGTCTCCAGCCCGAACAGCGCGGCCAGCGGGAAGATCAGAAGATCAGCGCCAAGGTTGCCCGACCAGGCCCAGCGGAACCCGTAATAGCCATCGAGCACCGGGTTGTTGCCATGCTCCAGCATGACATGCCAGCGCGCCAGGTGCGCCGGATAGTCGGTCATCATCGGGTACAGCGTCAGCAGCGGCGGCAGGGTTGCCACGCAGGCCATCAGCACGGCAAACCAGTACCACGCATCGCGCGGGTCGGGCCCGGTATTTCCAATCATGGGAGAGGCTTGCGCCATCGTTCCTCGCTGGTGTTCAGGCACAGGCATACAGGAAACTGGCAGGAGTGGAGGGACTCGAACCCACGGCCCTCGGTTTTGGAGACCGATGCTCTACCAACTGAGCTACACTCCTGCAGGCGAAGCGGCCCTTAGATGGGTGGGTGGCGGTTGGCAAGGACGATTGGCTTGGTTGCGGCAAAACAGGGTCGGCGCTCGCCACCTGTTACCGGCTGGCGCGCCATGCTAACCTCCCCGCCATGCACGCCCCTGCCGGCCTGATCGAGCCTGAGCTCCTGATGCTTGCCTATCGCAGCGGGATCTTTCCGATGGCGGACAGCCGGGACGATGCCGAGGTGTTCTGGGTCGAGCCCCGGCAGCGGGCTATCTTGCCGCTGGACGGTTTTCACCTCTCGCGCAGCCTGGCCAAGGTCCTGCGGCGCGGGACTTTCGAGGTGACCTGCAACCGAGCCTTTGGCGATGTCATGCAAGCCTGCGCCGGGCCGCGGCGCGAGGGCAGCGAGACTTGGATCAGCGAGCGGATCGAGGCGAGCTACAGGCGACTGCACGAGCTGGGCGCGGCCCATTCGGTTGAATGCTGGCAGGACGGCCGGCTGGTGGGCGGGCTTTACGGGGTCGGTTTCGACCGGGTGTTCTGCGGCGAATCGATGTTCAGCCGGGTGCCTGATGCCTCGAAAGTGGCGCTAGCCTACCTCGTCGCGGCGCTGCGGCGCGCAGGGGCGAGCCTGCTCGACTGCCAGTTCATGACGCCGCACCTCGAATCGATGGGCGCGGTCGAGATCACGCAGGCGCGCTATCTGAAGCTATTGAAGGCCGCGCAGACCTACTCGGGCGTGGCGGAGGGCTTGGGCGAAGGCTTGGCGCTGGGCGAAGGTGCCGGTGCGGGGGAGGCATTGTCGCTGCCCGAAGGCTTCGGCGCGCTGCTGGCGGAGGCCGAGGCTTCCTCTTCCTCGCCCGGGAACTTCATCGCGCAGTCCTTGACCCAGACGTCATAGACCGGGTGCTCGACCACGTTGAGCGAGGGCGAATTCTTGAACAGCCAGCCGGAGAAGACCTTGCGCCAGGCCAGCGGTTTATCCGCATTCTCGCGCTCTTCGACATAGACCTGCACGAAAGCGCCGGTTTCGTTCGGACGTTCCCACGGCGCGGTGCGTTCGCAGGTGCCGAGCTTGACGAAAACATTGCCGATCCGCTTCGATTCGCCGCTCTTGAGCACGATGTCCTGCTCAAGGTTGTTACGCTTGTTGAGCAGGCCGAGCGTGGCGACGCGGTCTTTCACCGGCGTGCCGAATTCGCTTTCCGCCATGCCCGACGCCGAGGTGGCGGGGCCGGCGAGCGACTTGGGAATTTCGGTGGCGTTCGCTTCGGGATCGTCAGCCGGTTCGCCGCCGCAGCCGGACAGGGTGAGCAGCGCGGCGGAGAGGACGACGGAGGAAACGAGGCCGAAGCGCAGGCTCACGCGTCAGGCGACCAGGCTTCGTAATCACCCGTGGCAGCGGCGCGCTTGCCGCCGCGTTCGAGCGCGCCCGCAGGCTTGTAGGCAGCCTCGGTGCCAGTGGCGTTGGGAGTATAGTCAGCTTCCCAGATGCGCGCCGGCGGCAGGTGGCTTTCCGGCACATCGTCATAGGAATTGTGCAGCCAGCCATGCCATTCGGAGGGCACGCGGCTGGCATCGTTCGGGCCGTTGTAAATCACCCAGCGGCGCTCCATGCCCGCGAAAGGATGGCCCGCCGGGTTCCGCTTCTTCGCGCGGTAGTACTTGTTGCCCTGCGCATCGGTACCGACGTGGACGCCGGTCGCCGCCGAATTGAGCAAGGTGCCGATGGTCGCGCCATCCCACCAGGTGAAGATCTTGCCGAGGATTCCCATGAGCCGCGCGTTAGCGGAAATCGGTCTGCGGCGGCAAGAGGAATGAGGGCGATGTGCCCAAGCGACCTTCCGACGCGTGCTCAGGCTTGCCATGAACCACCTGGATATGCTGTGTAGTCGATTGAAGGAAAGGGGTTTTCCATGCATTCATCAGCTTTGGCCGGGTCATGCCGCCTTGTCCGCAAGGCCCTTGCAGGGGGCGCGCTCGGGGTGGTGCTGGTCCAGGCCAGTGCATTTGCCGCCGAACCATTCGTCCCTTCGCCGGCCGAACGGCTTTCCCGCTTCTTCGGCGTGGCGGAATGCAATGGCGGCAAGCGCAGCTTCAACATGGTCCTGCGCGGGGGGAACCGCGCGAATTTGCCGGGGGAAGTCTCGCTGGTTGCTGGCGGACCGGCCGCGCCGGGAGGGTTCTATTCGGTCAGGGCCTCGATCGACAACAGGGGCATGCTGGTCGTCACGCCTGTGGCATGGATCGGCAAGCCGGCGGCACGGCCGATGCTGGGCTTCAGCGGGCTGACCAAGCCCGATGGGACTGTCGTTGCAGCCCAGACCAAGACGCCCGGTTGCACGAACGTATCGCTGGTGCTCGATAGCGACGATGGATTCCATCCGGTTCTTTCAGCGGAATATTCGGTTTTCGGATACAAGCCCGTGGCGCGGCCGATCGTGCTCCCCCTGAAGATGAGTCAGCAGGCATCGGCGGCTACACCTCCGGCCCCGTCCCGCCCTGCCGCGCGGATATCCGCGGCTCCTTCCGGGTATCCCCGCTCGTCGCTGCCCGCCGATGTCGTTCCCAAGGGAAATCCCAACGGATGGGTCAGCCATGATGACTATCCGTCACGGGCCCGGCGCGAACTTTCGACAGGTGAGCACACGATTACCCTGACCATCGGCCCCGACGGCCGCGTCAGCAATTGCAGGTCGGTGGTGATCTCAGGCGATCCCACGCTGGCCGAAAACAGCTGCCAATACGCCATGCGGCGCGCCCGCTTCGGGCTGCGACCCGGGGTGACGAGCGGCACAGTCAGGGGTACCTTCGTGATGTATCTCAAGTACTTCTGCAATGCAGACAGCGAATGCCTTATCGGCACTCGGGTCGAAAAGTGAATCCGGCCCTTGTCCTGACCATGGCAGCAAAGAGGATGCCGCTTATGACTATCACAGGCAGGCGCACCGCATTGTGGCTGGCCATGACGGTGGTGCTGCCAGCATCAGCGTACAACTATCCCGCCGACCAGGCATGGGCCCAAGCGGCCGAGCCGCAATCGCTCTATACCGGCACCTACAATTGTCTGCAGGGCGATACGCCGCTGAACCTGACTATCATCGGGCGGGCGCGGGGTGCAGTGAGGGCGCAGTTCGACTTTACCGTGCCGCAGACCGGGGTGCGGGGATCCTACCTGATGTATGGCATGGTTGGACCGCAGGGTCAGACCGCACTCTATCCCGACCGCTGGTTGTTCCAGCCTTCCGGCTACCGCATGGTTGGCCTTTCGGGCAACCTCTCTGCGGATGGCCGCGAACTTTCTGGCATCGTCACCGGGACCGGTTGCCGGCAGTTCGTAGTGCGCCTTTCCGGGCAAAGCGCCATTCTGGCACTCGCGCCAAGGCCGACGGCACCGCCGCCAGGCCGCGCGGCTTCGCCAGTTTCTTCCGCGCCAGCGTCGAAACCGGCACCCGCTGCCCCTGCTGCGGTGCCGCAGCAGGCTGCACGAACGGCGCACGTACCTTCACCTGCCCCCGCACCGACTGCTCCAGGTTCGCCAGCTTCCGAGGCAATTACGGCAGCATCGATGCCCGGCGTACTCATCCGCGAACTTGACGATGTGAACCAGTCGTACAACGCATATGCCATCATGGGGCAAATGCTGGGTATCCCCAAGATGGCGAAAATCAGCGATGCCGACGGCAGCTGGTATCTGAAAAACATGGATGGCAGCAGCGGTTTCTACGATTTCGACGTCAGGAACGTCCAGTGCAGGTTCGCAAAGGGCAGCACGACCAGCCAGTCCTGTAATTACGAGGTTTCCGCCTTCGTCGAGATGGTCCTGCCAATCGTGGGGACCCAATCGGGCCGGTCACCTTTCGTCAAGCGAAGCGACCAGTTCACGCTGAGAGGCGGCCGCTGGACATCGCAATCGCTGCGCGCCGCAATGCTGAGCGGATTGAAGCCTCCATCGGGAGCTCCCGCCTCGTCGAACCCGGCATCAAGCCTGTGCCGCGCGCTGGGAGCAGGCGTTGCGGCTACGGTTGCGTCAAAGGATTCGGTGAGCATGTACAACAAGGCCGGATGCTGATCCCGAGTCGCTGTCTTACCACTCGACCTTGTCACCCGGTGCAATGCCCAGCTGGGCGGCGCGGCCGCCGTTGAGTTCGAGCACGCCGATCACCCGGCCGCGCGAAAGGAGTGGCGTTTCGTCATAGGGCACGGCATTGGCGGCGATGTTGAGGATCTTGTGATCGGGCCCGACATAAATGATGTCGAGCGGGATCACCGTATTGCGCATCCAGAACGAGGCCATGCGCGGCGGGTCCATCGGGAAGATCATGCCCTCGTCCGCACCCATCGATGTGCGGAACATCAGGCCTTTGGCCTGCTCCTCGGTGGTTCCGGCCACTTCGACCTTGAACTTG
This sequence comes from Novosphingobium sp. MW5, assembly GCA_025938935.1. Taxonomy (GTDB): domain Bacteria; phylum Pseudomonadota; class Alphaproteobacteria; order Sphingomonadales; family Sphingomonadaceae; genus Novosphingobium. The sequence continues at coordinate 3,567,111 of JAPCWB010000001.1, forward strand.
TGAGTGCCGGTCTTCGATGTGACGGTAAGCGGAACGACCGCGAGGCCCGACGTCGGGTGACGCGGCGCATTGGCGGAAACGCTGGCGGCGGCACTCTGCGCGCCTTCGCTCTTGCCCGAAGAACAGGCCGCCAGGGCGACCGCCAGAACCGTTGCGAACCCGGAAAAACGCATGCCTATTCCTCTTCCTCGCCAGCCCATTGCTCGGCAGCTTCGATGGTGGCGGCATTGACCAATTCGCGCGCCATGTCGAGGGGGTGACCGGCGCGGAGCATGGCGGCGAGCTGCTTTTCACGCACCGCGCGGTCAGCCGCGCCATCGCCAAAGGGGCCGAACCGCTTGCGCGCGGCCAGGGCGAGCGCGGCGCGGCGCTGTTCGGACTTGCCGGCGCGCACTTCATCGCGCAGGTCGGCCGCGATTCCCGCCGCCCCCAGCGCCTGGTCGACCCGCCGCACGCCATAGCCGCGCCGCATCAGGCTGCCGCTCTTCGCCCGGGCATAGACGGCATCGTCGACATAGCCGAATTCGACCATGCGGCCGACCAGCGCCTCGACCGGCGGTGCGCCCTCCCCTTCCCAGCCGCGCTCGCGCAGCTTGCGCCGCAGGTAGGCCTCCAGCTTCGCGGCAGACGTGGCGAAACGGGCGACATAGGCGAGCGCCAATTCGTCGAGACGCGCCTTGTCGAGCGGGCGCGGGGGGCGTTTCTGGCGGGGAGACTGCCTCATTTCGCCATAATCGTGCCACAAACTGTGCCGATGGGGGAAGCCCGCATACAGCTTAGGGGGAACACGGCAATGCGCGGTTCATGCGGCTCGCCTATAGGCGGTCGGCTCTATTGCCTTGGTTCGCAACAAAAAACGGGTTTGCACGAATGACCGACACCATCCTGGTGGCGACGCCGAACAGCGACGACCTGCCGCAGCGGCTCGCCGATTTCCGCACCTTTGGCGAAGCGCTGGACTACGCGGCCAAGGGCAAGAAGGGCATGAACTTCCACGATGCCCGTGGAAACCTGGCCCGCGTCTATCCCTATTCGCTGCTGCGCGAGGACGCGCTGGTCAATGCCCGCCGCCTGATCGCGCGGGGCGTAAAGCCGGGTGACCGGATTGCCCTGATTGCCGAGACGGGGCCGGACTTTGCCGCCCTGTTCTGCGGCGCGGTCTATGCCGGGGCATGGCCGGTACCGTTGCCGCTGCCGACCAGCTTTGGCGGCAAGGAAAATTATATCGAACAGCTCGTCGTCCAGCTGCAAAGCTCGGACCCGAAGATCCTGTTCTACCCGGCTGAAATCGCCGAAATGGCCGGTGCCGCCGCATCGCGGCAGGGCTGTGAGGGGCAATCGTGGGAAGATTTCGCCCTTGCCGCCGCGCCCGCTTGCGACCTGCCCGAAGCCAAGCCCGACGATATCTGCTACCTCCAGTACTCAAGCGGCTCGACCCGCTTCCCGCACGGTGTTGCGGTGACTCACGAGGCGCTGCTCAACAACCTGTCCGGGCACAGCCATGGCATGAAGCTGGGTGATGGCGACCGCTGCATTTCGTGGCTGCCGTGGTACCACGACATGGGCCTGGTCGGCTGCTTCCTCTCGCTGATCGCCAACCAGATTTCGGTCGATTACCTCAAGACCGAGGATTTCGCCCGCCGTCCGCTGGCCTGGCTCGACATGATCAGCCGCAATCCCGGCACCTCGTGTTCCTATTCGCCGACCTTTGGCTACGACATCTGCGCCCGCCGCATTTCGAGCCAGACCAATGTCGCCGAACGTTTCGACCTGTCGCGCTGGCGCATCGCCGGCAACGGCGCGGACATGATCCGGCCGGACGTGATGCAGAACTTCGTCAACGCCTTTGCCCCGGCAGGTTTCAAGGCCAGTTCCTTCCTGCCGAGCTATGGCCTTGCCGAAGCGACGCTGGCCGTCACCATCATGCCGCCGGGCGAAGGCATCCGCGTCGAACTGGTCGAGGAAGAGCGCCTGTCGGGCTGCAAGCGCGACCTGTCGCGCCCGGCGCGCTATCGCGCCATCGTCAACTGCGGCAAGGCCGTGAAGGACATGGATCTCGAAATCCGGGGCGAACATGGCAATGCCCTGCCCGACCATCACATCGGCAAGGTGTGGTGCAAGGGCCCCTCGGTCATGCACTCCTACTTCCGCGATCCGGAATCGACCGCGGCCTGCCTCGTCGATGGCTGGCTCGACACGGGCGACATGGGCTATATGGCCGATGGCTACCTGTTCATCGTCGGCCGGGCGAAGGACATGATCATCATCAACGGCAAGAACCACTGGCCGCAGGACATCGAATGGGCGGTGGAGCAGCTGCCCGGCTTCAACCACGGCGACATCGCGGCCTTCTCGGTCGAGAGCGAGAATGGCGAGGAAGTGCCGGCCGTGCTGGTCCACTGCCGCGTCTCCGATCCCGAAGAGCGGATCAAGCTGCACACCCAGATCCGTGACAAGGTGCGTTCGATCACCGGCATGAACTGCGTCGTCGAACTGGTGCCGCCGCGTACCCTGCCGCGCACCAGCTCGGGCAAGCTCAGCCGCGCCAAGGCGAAGAAGCAGTACCTTTCGGGCGAGATCGAACCGTTCAAGCTGCTCGAAGCGGCCTGATCAGGAAAAGTCTTCGGCAAGCTTGTCTTCTGCCACCTTCCAGCGCGGCGCGCTGGGCAGGACGATGAGCATCAGCCCGCCGATGACACAGCCGATCACGCCCACCATGAGGAAGCTGTCGTAGCTGCCGGACGTATCGTACATGCGCCCGGCCAGCAGCGGGCCCAGCGCCGTCGCGAAGGTGATGATGGCGGAGATCGTGCCATAGATCTTTCCGAAGTTCTTCATGCCCCCGTATTCGGCGGCAAAGAACAGCGTGATGTTGGTCTTGGTACCGATCGCATAGCCGTTGACCACCAGCGCGAAGATCACCAGCGGCATCGAACGCGCGCCTTCCATCAGCGGCGCGAAGGCCAGCGCGCAGGCGGCCAGCGTGAGGCCGCCCACCCAGTTGGGCCGAAAGCGATCGAGCAGCCAGCCGGTGACCAGCTTGCCGATCACCGCCGCCACCGCCGAAACCATCATCAGCTCTGCCGCCAGCGCGCGGGACAGGCCGCTTTCGGTCAGGATGGGGAAGAGGTGGACGGAAAACCCCTGAGTGACGGCCATGACGATGAAGGATGAAAACAGGATCATCCACAGCGCCGGGCTGCGCACGGCTTCCTTCACGCTCAGCCCCGGCACGGCGAGGCGAGCCGCCGTGGCATCGCGTTCCTGCTCGGCGGTAAGCGTGCCAGCCTTGGCATAGCCGTCCTTGAACAGGAAATAGCAGATCAGGAAGGTGCCCGATCCCCAACCCAGCGCCAGCCAGATATAGGCCTGACGCCAGCCGTAGTTCTCGATCAGCCAGTTGCCCAGCATCGGCACCGTGCCTTGCGATACGGCGGTTCCGGCAATGACCAGCCCCAGTGCGAGCCCGCGTGAATGGGTGAACCGGTGCGCCACGGCAGCGGCCCAGACCGTGCTCTTGATCGTCACCAGGATCATGCCGAAGACCACCCACAGCCCCACCCACACGGCGATGGACCCGTTCATCAGGCCAAAGCTGGCCATGCCCAGCGTGGTCAGGACGATGCCGGGCAGCGCGAGCCTCCGCGAACCATACCGGTCGATCAGGATGCCGAAGAACGGCGAGATGATCGCGCTGACCAGCGTGGCGATCGACAGGCCCATCGAAAGGACGGTCTTATTCCAGCCGAATTCGTCGCCCAGCGGCTGCATGAAGATGCCGGCCGCAGACAGCATGACCGAGAACAGCGAAAAACCGACCGAAGCGGCAAAGATCACGGTCCAGCCCTGCGACCATTCCTCGCGTGCGGTCTTTGCCACGGTGGCCATGCCTTGCGCTCTCCCTAGTTGATGGCACGCTAAGGCAGGATCGCCGCTTGTCAAAGCGCCGTGCAGCAGCATCTTGGCGGCGATGCTTTGCAGGTGTAACCTCGCGGGTCGAGGGGAGAGGCACAATGCCCGAAGCGGAAGCAAGCGCAGAAACGCGCGACCATTACGGTGTGCTCGTCGGCTGGAAGCACACCTCCGTCAGTGACCGGCTGATCCTGCAATTGCAGACCATGCTGGCGGCAGGACAGGCACCGAAGGGCGGCATAGACACCAGCAACGTGGTCATGACCCACCAGCAGGCGACAGTCCTGGCCAATTACCTGCTTCAGGTGGCAGGAGCCCAGCCTCCACCGCAGCGCCGCTCGCGGCTGGAGCGCTGGTTCGGCAGTTAAGCGAGCCTACTGCGCCACGGCCCACTTGCCCTCGCGGAAGCGATAGACGTGCGGCGTTATGCAGCGCTCCGCCGCGTTGCAGTCTTCCTGCACGGCCTTGGCCAGCTTGTCGAACTCAGGGCCGGGAGGCGCGATGCCGACAATCACCAGTTGGTCCGTCGCCGCCGTGACGAACAGGTCCGGCCCCGCCTTCTCCGCCAGCCATGCCCAGTCCTCGGTCAGGCCGAGCATCGAGCCCATGTACTGCGGCCCCTGGTAACCGGTCCATTGCTTGGCAACGGCGGCCGCATCGGGAACCTTCGGCAGCAGGCTGCGCGTCTGCGGCTGCGCGATGAGCCAGGCGTCGTCCTCGGTAAGGCCCAGCTCCTTGAGCGTTGCAGTGCCGACCACCGAGACCGAATCCTTCGAATCCACGACCAGCACCATGAACAGGTCACCGCCGATCGGCTTGGTGAAAGCGAGCTTCTCACCCTTGCGCTTCTTCCCCATCTCCTCGATCGCCGCCACGTAATCGCTGGTTCGCACGACATAGCGCAGCGCCCGCGCAGTGGGCTTGTCACGCGGGGCCAGCGTCTTGGCGATGAACTCGGTGCGCGATGCCTTGCACTCCTCCTCGCTCGCCTGCTGGCAAAAGCGCCAGATGCGGTCGAGGTAGAGCGTGAACTCTCCCTCCTTGCCCTTCTTGAGAACAATGAACTTCAGCGGATCGAGCGTGTCGCGGCGCACCTCGCGCCCCGGCAGGGCGCTTTGCAGGTTGGCAGCCACATCCGCTGAAAAGCTGTCGAGCGAAGGCGGTGCGGCCACGGCTGCGGTGCCAATCAGGGAGGCGATCAAGGCAGGGGGAAGACAGGAAATCCAGCGCATGGGCCCCTTGCTAACCGCTTGTACGCACTTGGCAAGCGGCTGGGTTTTCGTCCGTTCCGCTTGCGCGATGTGTCTTGTTTCCATAATACAGCTTGAACTGCCGCGATGATCGACCCATGTTGGCCATTGCAACCTTGCACGAGGGAACACGACTGCCATGGCCACCAAGCCGACTGCCACTGCCGAACCGGTCATCGAGCTGACCCCGCCCGATCCCGTCCCCGTGGTCGCGCCGGAAAAGGCGGCGGGGCTCGTCCCCGTCAGCGCCGAAAAGAAGTCCGCGCTTGAGGAAAAGGCGGAGACTTTCGTCGCCGACCTGATCGCGCAGGATGCCAACAGCCCAGAATTCGGCAAGCGGATCGACCAGCTCACTTCGATGGGCCGCAAGGAAATCGCCGCCGCCGCCGGCATGGCGAACCGCTTCCTCGACCGCCCGGTGCGGGCGATGGACAAGGATTCGGGCGTCGGCGCCAACCTCGCCGAACTGCGCCGCACCGTGGAAGAGCTCGACCCCGGCAAGAACGGCAAGCTTTCCACCGGCCGCAAGATCCTGGGCATCATCCCCTTCGGCAATTCGATGAAGCGCTACTTCAATTCGTACCAGTCGGCGCAGACCCACATCCAGTCGGTCCTCGGCCACCTTGCCTCGGGCAAGGACGAGCTGCTGATGGACAATGCCGCGATCGACGTCGAACGGCAGAAGCTGTGGGAGGCGATGGGCAACCTTGAGCAGATGATCCTGATTGCCCGCACGCTCGACACCAAGCTTGAGGAAGCCGCGGCCGACCTCGACCATACCGACCCGGCCAAGGCCAAGGCGGTGCGGGAAAGCGCGCTGTTCTATACCCGCCAGCGCACGCAGGACCTGCTGACCCAGATGGCCGTGACCGTGCAGGGCTACCTTGCGCTCGATCTGGTCAAGAAGAACAACGTCGAACTGGTCAAGGGCGTGGACCGCGCCAGCACGACCACCGTGGGCGCGCTGCGCACTGCCGTGACCGTGGCGCAGGCGATGACCAACCAGCGGCTCGTGCTCCAGCAGATCACCGCGCTGAATGAGACCACCGCCAACATCATCGATCTCGACCGGCACCCTGCTGAAAGAGCAGACCGCGAAGATCCATGAACAGGCGGCCAGCTCGACCATCCCGATGGAAACGCTGCAGCGCGCCTTCCAGAACATCTATGACACGATGGACAACATCGACACCTTCAAGGTGAAGGCGCTGGAATCGATGAAGCAGACCGTCACCACGCTGACCGCCGAGGTCGAAAAGTCCAAGGGCTACATCGCCCGCGCCGAGGGCGCCGCGCAGGCTTCGAAGTCGGTCGAAGGCCCCAGCGTGCTGAGCCTGGAGGGCTGATAGCTTGCCTCCCAGCCCTGCCAACGAATCGGATCGCATCATGGCCGGCGCGCGCCAGTCGCTGGATTACCAGCGCGCGGGCGGGCGGCGCAAAGGGTCGATCGGGCGGCAGTCCGCCGCGCTGAAGCGCGATCACCTGATGCGCAAGCTGAGCCGCATCGGCATTGCCATTGTCGGCGTGTGGATGGCTGCCGCAATTGCCGGGCTGGTGATCGACGGCATCGGCTGGACCGGAATCATCCTGACGCTGCTCGCCACCTTCGTCGCCTTCGGCGTTTTCGCGCGCTACCCGAAGATGAAGGTCCCCTCGCTGGGCGATCTCAACAAGGGCGACGTCAAGGCGCTGGTAGGCCGTACCGAACTGTGGCTCGAGGCGCAGCGCCCCGCCCTCCCCGCCCCTGCCGTCCAGCTGGTCGATACCATTGGCCTGCAACTCGATGCGCTCGGCAAGCAGCTTCAGGAAGTGGACCAGACTCACCCCGCCGCCGTGCAGGTGCGCAAGCTGGTGGGCGAGCATTTGCCCGGTGTGGTGCAGGATTACCGCAAGATCCCGGCGCACCTGCGGCAGGAAGACCGCGCCGGATCCAGCCCGGACAAGCAGCTGGCCGAAAGCCTTGGCCTGATCAGCGGCGAGATAGATTCGGTCACCCGCCAGCTGGCCAGCGGCGCGCTCGATGATCTGGCGATCAAGACGCGCTACCTCGATTACAAGTATGGCGCAGGTGTTGAGGGCGAGGATACCCCCGCCCTGCCGAGGCCCTGATGCGCGTTGCCATCCCTCATTCGCTGGGCCGGGAAGAAGTGCGCCGCAGGATGCACGCCCGTGTCGGTGAACTTGCGGGCTTCATCCCCGGCGGCATGGCGCAAGTCACGCCGTCCTGGCCCAGCGAGGATCAGATGGATCTCGTTATCGCGGCGATGGGACAGCAGGTCGGCGCGCGGATCGATATCGAGGATGCGCAGGTCGTCTGCCATATCGACGTGCCGCCCGCGCTGTCCTTCATCGAGCCGATGGTTCAGGGCGCGGTCGAAAAGACGGGGCGCAAGCTGCTCACCTGAGCCGCCCGCGCCCGTCGCTCAATCAGAAGTCGTAGTCGACAAATTTGCCGTCGAAGTTGTTCTTCAGCGTCTGCTGCGCCTGCGCCAGCTTCAGCGGATCGGCCCCGGCAAGGTAGCCATCGATGATCCGCTGGTAATTGCTGATCAGGCCTTCCTTGTCATAACTCAGCCGCATGAAATCGAACCCGGTGGCATGCATGCCCTTCTGCTGGATCGGGATGTTCGAATAGTCCTGACGCGGGATCGGCGGGAATAGCTCGCTGTCATAGGGCAGCATGGTCATTTCCTTCGGCACCTCCGGTTCCTCGCCGGGCGCGAAGGGGGCAAGCGCCCACAGTTCGAACAGGCACGATTCCGGCCCGAGCGGGCGGATGCGGTAGGACGACATGGCCGAGAACATCGGCAGCAGGAAATAGTGCGGGAACAGGAATTCGACCGCATTGACCGGATCGTTGACCGCCGCCGCGTTGAGATCCGGCACCGGCACGCCCTTGGCGCTCAGCTGCTTGTGCACCTGATCGTTGATCATGCCGAAGAACATCATCACCGCCTGCGCGGGGTCTTCAGGATAGGGCGCGTCGATCAGCGGGCGGGCGATTTCCACCTCGCGCTTGTCGACCATGCCGTTCATGCCTTCGCTCAGCAGCGCCAGGTGCTCGATCTGCGAAGCGATATTATCGCGCACGCTCATGTCGGGGTTGATCGGCACGCCGATGCCGCCGGTGTCGAAGCCGTACATCGAATTGTAGAGCGCGGGCGCAGTGCGCTGCAGCTGCGGGTGCGTGCGCATCACGTGGTAGCCTTCCATGAAGGCTTCCATCGCGACCTTCCAGTTGGCCGGAAGCACGGTGCCGACCCACCATTCGGAGCGCAGGTTGCTCATGCCGTGGGCGTCGAGCGCCTTCATTACCGGGCCAAGGCTTTCGGACAGCGAAGGCGCATTGTCATCGTGGTTGATGAAGGCGCAGCCTCCGGCGATCTCGACGCGGCAGGGCTTCAGCGCCAGGTCGGCCTGATCGAGCTGGCGTTCCTCGAACAGATGGCGGCCATAGACGAAGGTGTTCTCGCCATCCATGTTCCAGCGCCAGCCGTGGAACGGGCAGATGAAGCCCTTGCCCTTGCAGTTGCCGTGGCTCTGGCCATCGTTGAGCGGCACGCCGCGGTGGCGGCAGGCGTTGTGATAGGCCTTCACCCCGTCCTTGGTGCGCACGACGATCACCGACTTGCCGAGGTTCTCGTACTCGACCCAGTCACCCACTTCGGGGATCAGTTCGAGCCGGCAGGCCATCTGCCAGACGTGTGGCCACAGGTGTTCGACCTCTGCCTTGTAGAAATCCTCGTCGTAATAGCGCTTGGACGGAATGCGGTCTTTTTCAGTGATCTTGAAGGGGACATGCCTTGCTTCGGCCATCGAAAATTCTCCCGGGGGTGCGGCTTATGCCTTGCTGACCGGTTGTATAGCGCGCGCAGACGGGCGCAACGGACAAGGCTACCCCTGCCAGAAAATCGGCGGGGCGTTGCTTGGCGGCGGCATTCTTACCCGGCGAGGTCCGGGTCCGGCCCCTTGGCAAAAGCGGCCAGTTGCTCCTCGAAGCGGCGGCGGATCGGTTCGTCGCGGTCGAACGAGGTCAGGATGTAGAACTGCCCCCGCTCGATCCCGCGCACTGCCATCTCGCCGGCAATGGCTGGATCGAGCCCACCCGGCATCTTGCCGCCGGGCCGGAGGTTGCCACCGATGCGGGCGGTGTTTTCGGGCAGATTGGTCATCACAAGCCCGGGACACATGAGTGATACCCCAACCCCGTGCGGAGCCATTTCCACCCGCAGGGTCTCGCTCAGGGAAACCACCGCATACTTGCTTGAGGCATAGGCACCTGCCGTTGGGCGCTCGCTGGAAAGGCCCGCCATCGATGCGACGTTGAGGATATGACCCGCCCCGCGCGAACGGATATCCGCGCCAAAGGTGACCACGCCGTTGTAGGTGCCGAAAAAATTGATCCCGAAGATGCGCTCGAAGCTCTCGGGCTGCGAGTCTGCCAGCTCCTTGCCGTCAGGCGCAATGCCCGCGTTGTTGACCAGCAGGTCGACCGGGCCGAACACCTCCTCCGCCTTGGCCTTCGCTTCCTGCCACTGGTCGCGGTCGCGCACGTCCAGCAGGACGCCGCGCAGGGAATTGCCCCGCGTGGCAAGAACTTCTGCCAGCGCATCTGCGTTGATATCGGCGATGGTCACCCGCACGCCGCGCTTCACCAGCGCATCGGCAATGCCCAGCCCGATACCGCTGGCACCGCCGGTGATGAAGGCATGGTTGGCGCTCGACAGTTGCATGGTCAAACGTCCTTCACGGGAATGGCGAAGCGGTCCGTATAGTCCTTGAAGTGATCGCGCACCCATTTCGCCGAAAGCCCGAATTCCTCAAGCGTATAGCTGTGCTTGCCGTGCTTGTTCTGCGGATTGTAGTCCATCATCGCCTGCATCCCGGCTTCCGCCTCGGCAGTGAACGGTGTGCCGAAGCGGTCATAGAGCGCGCGCATCGTGCCGAGCGGGTCCTTGATCTGCGCGGCATACTGGATGTCGAAGATGGCATCCTCACCATGCTTGTCGCGGAACGCATTCTGCCGCGCGATAATGTGATCGAAGGTCTGCAGCAGGCACTCGGCAATCTCGCCCAGCTTCATGTCCTCGGTATAGATCGGCCGCACCGCCTTGAGCAGCGAACAGGCCGAACCGACCACTTCTACCGGATCGCGGTGAGTCATCACCAGTTCGGCATCGGGATAGACCGTGGTCAGGGCATCGAGGAACAGCGGGTGCCACGGGTTCTTGAGCGTCCACTTGCCGCCGACGTTCTGCTGCAACAGCTGCAAGATCTGCTTCTGGAAACGGAAGGCGGGCACATAGTCCGCGCCAAAGAACCATTCGCGGTAGCTCGGGATGTTCACTTGGCTATCGTAGATCTGCGAGCAGAACGACTGCGCCATGGCGTACTGGTCCTCGCTGGGGGAATCGGCGTCCTCCCAGTGTATCGCGGCGATCTGCGGCATGTACTTCATCGCCATCTCGCCCTTGGCCAGTTCGGCGAGGTAGCGCGGGTCCGCCTTGTAGTCGGGCATCGCCGGCGGCATCGAATCGAGCGCCTCGAACCGGCGATAGCAGCGCCGCGCCGGATCGGCGGAGAGCAGGTTGATCGTCATCGTCGTGCCCGTGCGCGGCAGACCGAAAACGAAGGTGGGCTTGTCGATCGGCGCTTCCAGCAGTTCGGGGTGCTGCTTCGCGTAGTCGACCGTCTTCATCCGGTTGATCAGATAGTCGGTGATCGACTTTTCCCACATCGCCGCACCACGCTCCGACAGGCGCGCTTCCTCGTTCGAAGCCTTGACGAGGATCGGCAGCCCTTCAAGCTGCGAAGAGTCGCCGAGGTCCTCAAGGCCGGTGGCGGCGCGGGCGTTGGCGATGATCGTTTCGACTTCCATGATGCTTCCTTGGCGCATGTTCTCTTGGCTCCGCGCGTTATTTCCGGGCCTGCGTCCGGTGACAAGGAGCCGCGCCCCGCCCCGGCGATGCCATGCGACAGGGATGACGAAATACCGCCTTACCGGTTGCAAGGCGCGCGATGTGCATGGTCTTTTATGGCCGAACGGGAGAGGACACCATGGCTGACAGGCCGCCACTGCTGCACCGCCCGGGCTCTGCCTTCGGCGCCGGAAACGGACTTCTGCGCGCCGAGCATTTCCAGATGGCCTGGGCCACCAACGACCTCGATCAGGCGCGCGCGCTGATGGCGGAGCGGCTCGGCATTCGCAACTGGACGCCGATTGGCGGACCCAACCCGCACGGCGGCGAGACGCAGGTGCTGCTCGCCTGGCTGGGGACCATGATGTACGAACTGATCACGGCAAGCGGCCCCGGCTCTGGCATCATCATGGACCGGCTGCCGGCGGGTGACGGCTTCGCGATGAAGCACCACCACCTCGGCTTCCTGATCGCGGACGAGGCCGAATGGCAGGCGCTGGAGGCCGAAACCGAGCGTGCCGGATTTGCCATGCCGCACAAGAGCGTGAACGCCGGCTTCATCACCAGTTGCTTCGTCGATGTGCCCGAACTGGGGCACTACCTCGAATATATCATGCCAGAGGCGGCGGGGATCGACTTCTTCCAGAACGTAGCAAGGAATTAGGGGCATGGCCGCGACATTCGATTTCACCAGCAAGGTCGTGCTGGTCACTGGCGGCGGTTCAGGCATTGGCCTCGCCACGGCGACCGAATTTGCGCGGGCCGGGGCCAAGGTGGCGATCGCCGGGCGCAAGATCGACCGGCTGGAAGCAGCCGCAGCAGAAATGCGCGAATCGACCCGCGCCGAGGTGTTCTGCCATGCCGCCGACGTTCGCGATCTCGAGCAGTGCCAGGCGCTGATTGAGGCCGTCGTCGGCCATTACAAACGGCTCGACGTGCTGGTGAACAACGCCGGAGGCGCGCGCCACGCGGCCTTGCGCAATGCCAGCCTTGAGACATGGCGGCAGGACATTGCGCTCAACCTCGACAGCGCGTTCTTCTGTTCGCAGGCCGCCTATCCGCACCTCAAGTCGGCGGCGGCAGAGACGGGTCACGCCGCCGTGGTCAACATTTCCTCGCTCGCCGGCAATAACGGTACGATGGGCTGCGGGGCCTATTCGGCGGCCAAGGCCGGGCTGCAGATGCTGACCCGCGTCGCCGCTGCCGAATGGGGGCCGAAGGGCGTGCGGGTAAATGCGGTTGCCGCCGGGATGATCGCCACGCCGCTCGCCAAGGCCAATTGGGCAAAGGTCGGGTTCGACGCAACCAAGGCCTGCGCCGCCTTCCCGCTGCGCCGCCCCGGCGAGCCCGAGGAAGTCGCGCAAGCCGTGCTGTTCATGGCGTCTACCAGCGCCAGCTACATCACCGGCGAGACGCTGATCGTCGGCGGCGGACCGCAGATCAAGGGCATGATCGACACCGATGACTGATCCGCTCGCCCCTCCCCGCGCTTCGCCGGTAGCGAGGCGCAATTGCAAGAAGCCGCCGCCAGCCTGATCGAAGGCTGGAGCGATTTCGGCGCGGGCGATTACCTGCGCGGGCTGGAGGTGCTGCTCCATTCGATGGACTACGATCCGCGATGGAGCGAGGACGGGCGGCGGCGCGGCTGGATGGGGCTCGCCTCTGTCCTCGCCGCGCGTGGCCATGCCGTGCGCGCGATGGCGCAGACGCCGGGCTGGGACGCGCGACCCGTCACAGCGCCAATCATCATCACCGGTGTGCCGCGCACTGGCACCACCGCGCTGCACAAGCTGCTCGCCGTCGATCCGCAGTTTCAGGGCCTGCAAACCTGGATCACCGGCGCGCCGCAGCCCCGTCCGCCGCGCGACACCTGGGAGGCCAATCCGCGCTTCCAGCGTTCCGTCGCGGAACTGGAAGCCCGCCACCAAGAAAAGCCCGCCGCACTCGCCGCCCATGCCATGGCGGCCGAGGAAGTCGACGAGTGCTGCCTGATCCTGCGGCAGGGCTTCGTCTCCAACCTCTTCACCTGCGGCTGGTCGGCGCAGAGCTATGACCTGTGGCGGCGAGAACAGAGCGAGGCGCATTGTTACGCCTATTTTGAACGCGTATTGCGGCTGGTCGGCAGCAATGAGCCGGATAAGCGCTGGCTGCTCAAGAACCCGGGCCATATCGAGAATCTGGACGCGCTGTTCGCGCAGTTCCCCGATGCCAAGGTCATCCAGACGCACCGCGATCCGGCCAAAGCGATCCCCTCGCTATGCGCGCTGCTGATCGGCAACCATGCGCTGTTCGAGGAGGGCCGGATCGAGGAACGCGCCTGGCAGATGGGGCTTGCCGAGACCGAGAAATGGGCGCGCGCCATTCGCCGCGCCGAGCCGGTGCGGCAGGCGCATGAAGGCCAGGTGCTCGACGTGATCCACACCGACTTCCACCGCGATCCGATGGGCACGGTCGAGCAAATCTACGCTTTTACCGGGCTCGAACTGAGCGACGAAGTCCGCGCCGGAATGGCTCTGCGGATCGCGGAGAAGCCCGAACTTGCCCACGGTCCGCACCGCTATTCGCTCGAGGACTTCGGCCTGTCCGCCGGGCTCGTGCACGAGGTATTTGGCGATTACGTCGAACGCTTTGACCTGCTGGAGAAGCGCGCATGAAGGCGGCGATCTATGCCGGCAAAGGCGGCCCTATCACCATCGAAGACGTTCCCGATCCCGTCCCCGGCGCGGGCGAGGTCGTGATCAAGGTCCAGCGCTGCGGCGTCTGCGGCACCGATCTTTCGATGACCAGAGGCGACCTGTTCGACTTTCCCCCGGGCCAGTTCGGCCATGAATTCGCCGGGGAAATCGTCGCGCTGGGCAAGGGTGTGGACGGGCTGCGGCTAGGCCAGAAGATCAGCGTCAATCCCTCTGGCGCCTGCGGGCACTGCATTGGCTGCGCCGGACATAACCACGTGATGTGCCGTGAAGCGCCCAGCTATGCCGCGGGCTTCGCCGAATATGCCCGCCTACCCGTGAACCTCGCTGTACCCCTGCCCGATGCGCTTTCGCTGGCAGACGGCGCACTCATCGAGCCGCTGGCGGTCAGCCTTTACGGTGTCCGCCAGTCCGGCATGAAACAGGGCGCGCGCGTGGTGGTGCTGGGCGGCGGCACCGTAGCGCTCTACGCGATCTACTGGGCGCGGGCGCTGGGCGCGTCGAGGATCGTCGCCCTCTCCCGCTCCGACCGCCGCCGCGACCTGTGCCTTGCCATGGGGGCCGATGCCTTTGTGTCCTTCGGTGCGGATGAAGTGGGCGAAGCGACTGAAGCCTTGGGCGGCCCGGCCGACATTGTCTTCGAATGCGTCGGCGCGGAAGGCATGATGATGAAGGCGATCCAGCATTCCAGCCTCTATGGCAAGGTCGTCAGCCTCGGCTTCTGCACCGGGCCCGACCCGCTGATCCCCGCGCTCGCCGCCTACAAATGCGCGACGATCCAGTTCCTCGTCGGCTACGGCATGGACGAATTCCTCACCATCGCTGACCGGATGGACAGGGGCCACGTCGACCCCAAGGCGATCATTACCCGCGAGGTAGCGCTCTCCGCGCTGCCGGAAACGATGGCCATGCTGCGGGGCGTCAACAACGAAACCAAGGTACACGTGCTGTGCTAGAAAGTTGCAAGCGATGAGCGAAGCCGAGGAAAAGGGCCTTGCCCTCTTCACCGAAATCTATGGCCCGGAAATGGCCGAAGGCACCCGCGCCCTCTATGAAAAGGGCGAGGCTTTCGGCCACCTGCAATCGCGCTGGACGATGGAATGGTCGTTCGGCTCGGTCTGGACGCGCAAGGAAATGTCGCGCCCCATGCGCAGCGCCGCCGTGCTGGGAATGCTGATCGGGCAGGGGCAGCCGGAAGAGATCCGCTACCACACCCGCATGGGCCTGAAGAACGGCCTGACGCGCACGGAAATCGAGGAAATTTTCTACACCGCCATCCCCTATTGCGGCTTCCCCAAGGCGGCCACGGCCAAGCGGGCGATGCTGGAAGGCTTTGCCGATTACGACAGGCAAGAGAACGGCGAGTGATGGCCGTCATCAGACTTTGACATTACAGGACCAGACATGACCGACACGCCCAGCCCGCCCAAACGCCCGCGCCCCCGCCTCGATGCGATCAACCGTCCGTTCTGGACCGGCGGCGCCGAAGGCAAGCTCTACATCACGCACTGCGGGGACTGCGGGCAATATACCCATCCGCCCAAGGAATTCTGCCGCCACTGCCAGAGCGAGAACGTTTCGCCGAAGGCCATGGTCGGCACCGGGACGGTGGATACCTATACGATCAACTACCAGCCGTGGATGCCCGGCCTGCCCGTGCCCTTCATCATCGCCCGCGTGCGGCTCGACGATGCGCCGGAGGTGATCCTGACCACCAACGTGGTGAATTGCCCGGTCGATGCCATCGAATTCGACGATCCCGTGCGCGTCACCTTTGACGAACAGGACGGCATCTTCTTCCCCGTGTTCGAGAAGGTGGCCTGACATGACCAAGCAAAGGGAAGCCTACATCTCGGGCGTGGGGCAAAGCGAAGTCGGGGTGCGCCTCACCCGGTCTCCCATGGGCCTGACCATGGACGCGATCAAGCAGGCGCTGGACGATGCCGGCCTGACCATGGACCAGATCGACGGGGTTGCCTCCTACCCCGGCCGCATGGCCACGTTCCTGGGCTTTTCGCCGATCGGGGTGGACGAGGTGATCGAGACCTGCGGCATCAAGGCGCGCTGGCACATGGGCGGGGGCGAGATTCCCGCGCAGCTTTCCGCCATTGCCGCCGCTGTGGACGCCGTGAGGCTGGGCCATGCCCGCCACGTGATTTGCTTCCGCACGGTCTATGAAGCCGCGGCGATGAGCCGGCCGGAGGAATTCCCTCCGCTGCGCCGCGAATACGTTGACGGCCTGTCGCAATGGACCGCCCCCTATTTCGCCATCTCCGCCGCCTGCTGGGTCGGCCAGTTCGCCATGAGGCAGATGAAACGCAATGGCATGACGCGCGAACAGCTTGCCCAGATCGCGCTCAACGCCAACCGCAATGCCCTGCTCAATCCCAACGCGCGGAACATCACCAAGAAGGAACTGACGCTGGACGAGTACATGGAGGCGCGGATGATCTCTTCCCCGTTCTGCCTCTATGACTGCGACCGCTTTTCCGACTGTTCGACCGTGGTGATCGTCTCGGCCGGCGATGCGCTGGACGAGGTAAGCGCGAACCCCGTCCGGGTTGCCGCAACGGCAGGGTCGGTCCATCGCTATTCGTGGGACCAGCCAGACTACATGGCAAGCTATGCCACCGGTCCGGACCTCTGGGCCAAGACCGATTATAAGCCGAAGGACGTCGATACCGTCCAGTTCTATGACGGCTTCGCCTTCTTCCCGATCTCATGGCTGGAAGCGCTGGGCTTTTGCGAGGTTGGCGAAGGTCATCACTTCGTCGAGGGCGGCACGCGTATCGCCATCGACGGCGAACTGCCGCTCAATACCGGCGGCGGACAGCTGGGCGCGGGCCGCCTGCACGGCTTCGGCTTCGCGCATGAGGCCGTGACGCAGTTGCGCGGCAAGGCGGGAGCGCGGCAGATCCCCGGCGATCCCAAGGTTGCCATTGCCACCTCGGGCGGCGGACCGCTCGCCGCTGCCCTGCTGCTGGCGCGCGACTGATGGGCGCGCTGGCGGGCAAGCGCGCGGTCGTCACCGGCGCGGCACAGGGCATTGGCGCGGCAATAGCGTCTCGCTTCGTGGCCGAGGGGGCTTCGGTCATCCTCGCGGACATCGACGCAGCTGGAGTGGCGGCCCTAGCGGAGAGCCTCGGCCAGGTTGCCGTCACCTGCGACGTCTCGCAGGTCGCCGAGATCACCCGCCTGTTTGACCGCGTGAAGGCCGAATGGGGCGGGCTCGATATCCTCGTCAACAATGCCGGGATCACGCATGCGGCCGAACTCGATGACCTGACCGAGGAAGCCTATGACCGTGTCATGGGCATCAACCTGAAGTCGATGGTCTTCGCCACCCAGGCCGCCGCGCGGCTGATGGAGCGCGGGGGATCGGTGATCAACATGAGCTCGGTCAATGCCGTACTCGCGATCCCGACACAGATTCCCTACGTGATTTCCAAGGGCGGCATCGCCCAGCTGACGACCGTGACTTCGCTCAGCCTCGCACCACGCGGCATCCGGGTAAACGCCATCGGCCCGGGCACGATCCTGACCGAGATGGGCAAGGCCTTCCTCAACGACGAAGCTGCAGTCAAACGCGTGATGAGCCGCACCCCGCTGGGCCGCGCCGGAGAGCCGGAGGAAGTCGCCGATGTCGCGGTGTTCCTCGCCAGCGCGCAATCGAGCTATGTCACCGGCCAGACCATTTACTGCGACGGCGGCCGGCTGGGGCTGAATTACACGATGTGAGGAAAAAGCGTGGTGGGCGCTAACGGGCTCGAACCGCTGACCCTCTCGGTGTAAACGAGATGCTCTACCAACTGAGCTAAGCGCCCACGCTCTGGGAAGCGCGCTATTGGGCGGTTTTTTGCGGTCCGTCAACCGGGTTCGTGCGGACAGGAGAGGGCCTGAAATGACCGGTTTTGACCCCGGAGTCCCGGAATAGTCCCGGAATGAATCTGGCCGAGAGACAGGGCAATGGCGGCCAACTTGCGTGCATCACCTGCAGGCGGGCTGAAGGCCCCCGCTGATCAGAACGCTCGACCTTGAAAGCAGTTTCCAGCCATCGCTCTCGCGGGTCCAGACCTGCTGAACCTTGAGGCGGCTAGGGCGGGTCTTGCCGTCGGGCAGGTTCTTGACCTGATCGACCGTCATCTTGACCAGCCCGTTGCGGCCGATGACTTCGCAGGCGGGCTGGACGAACTGGAGGTCGGCGAAGAAGGTCTTGCCGTCGAGGTCCGAGAGCAGGTTGGCCTTGGTCTGGGTGCCGCCGCTCGAGTGCATGTAGTCGATCCGGTCATGGATCAGGTGACGCAGGGCCTTGCCGTCGCCTGCCAGCATGGCGACGCGGAGCGCCTCGACAGCGGCTGCGAGACCGGCGGTCGGCGTTGGCTTCGCGGAAGCCGTGGCAGCGAGGCTTGTCGAAAGTGCGCCAACTCCCGGGCTGGCGAGCGCTGTGCGGCGGGAGAGTTCCATCCTGCTTCTCAAAGTCCCGCTGCAGCGATTCCTGCCGCGGCGCAGGCTTCGTCGTTGTCTGAAGTGTCGCCGGTCACACCGACTGCGCCGACGAGTTCATCGCCTACCTTGATCAGCAGGCCACCGGCTGCCGGGATAATTTCTGCGCCCGTGAGGCTGGCGAGGCTGGCGACGAAAGTGGGACGTTCAGCCGCCATTTCACCAATGGTTCGCGAAGAGACGCCTAGGCCAAGCGCGCCCGATGCCTTTGCCATGGCAATCTGGGGACGCAGGTTCGAAGCGCCGTCCTCGCGCTGCAGGACGATCAGGTGACCGCCGCGATCCAGAACAGCAACGCAGATCGGCTTGAGGCCCATTTCCCGACCCTTGGCAAGGGTAGCGGTCACAATGGTCTGGGCCTGGGCGAGGGTAAGTGTGGTCATTGGCTGTTCCTTGAAGCAAGTGCGGGAGGGACCGGGCCGCCGGTGGCCCAATCGAGAAGTTCGACGGTGTGGACCACAGGTGCCGACATGCGTGAGGCAATCTGGGTTGCGCAGCCGATATTGCCGGTGGCGACGATGTCGGGCTGGAGGCGGGCAAGATTGGCAGCCTTGCGGTCACCTAGCTGGCCGGCAATGTCGGATTGCAGGATATTGTAGGTCCCGGCCGAACCACAGCACAGGTGCGATTCGGCTGGCTGGCTGACAGTGAAGCCGGCGCGGGTCAGAAGATCGACAGGGGCGCGGGTAATCTTCTGGCCGTGCTGCATCGAACAGGGGGCGAGATAGCCGACTTTGGCGGCGCCCGCCTTGCCACCTTCGGGCAGATCGATCTCGGCGAGGAATTCGGTGATGTCCTTGGCCATGTCGGAAAGCGTTGCCGCATCGCCGGCGTAGGCCGGATCCTCGCGCAGCATGTGACCATAGTCCTTGATCGTCGTGCCGCAGCCCGAGGCAGTGATGATGATCGCATCGAGCCCCGCAGCCATTTCGCGCCGCCATGCATCCACGTTGCGGCGGGCCGAATGGAGCCCATCCTCGCTGCGTCCCAGATGCCAGGTGAGTGCGCCGCAGCAACCCTCGCCCCTCGCAAAGGCGACGTCGTAGCCGCAGCGGGTGAGGAGGCGCACGGTCGCCTCGCGGATTTCCGGGCGAAGGACGTTCTCGGCGCAGCCCTGCAGCAGGACGATACGGCCCTTGCGGGTATTCCGGGCCTCGGCGCTCTCGGGAGCCTTTGCCGCCGCAACCTTGGCAGGAGCCAATCGCAGCATGGCGGCAAGCGGCTTGGTCACTGCGCTCGCCGCAAAGGCCGGTTCCAGCCAGCGCGCAAACCGGGCAAGCCTGAGGGCGATGCGCATGCGGCCCGGATAAGGCAAGGTCCTGGCGAGCACCGCGCGGATCAGGCGTTCGTGCCAGGGGCGCCGATAAGTCGCCTCGATATAGGCGCGGGCGTGATCGACGAGGTGCATGTAGTTCACGCCGGACGGGCAGGTGGTCATGCAGGACAGGCACGAAAGGCAGCGGTCGATGTGCTTGACCACCTCTGCCGTCGGCTGCTGCTCGTTCTCGAGCATTTCCTTGATCAGGTAGATGCGGCCGCGCGGCGAATCGAGTTCGTCGCCCAACAGGACATAGGTCGGGCAGGTGGCGGTGCAGAATCCGCAGTGCACGCACTTGCGGATCACCGCTTCGGACATGGCGGTTGCGGGATCGCTGAGCTGCGCAGGCGTAAAACGAGTCTGCATGATCAGGCAAACCTGCGCGGATCGAGGATCCCGGCGGGATCAAAGCCGCGTCGAACACGCTCAGACAGGGCGGCAACGGCGGGCTGTTCAGGGTGGCGGATTGGCGTGGAGGTCAGCATCGCGGAGGGCGCACGGATTAGCATGGCGTGGCCGTGATGGGTCTGGACGAGTGAACGCACATCCGTGTCGCAGCCCGCTCCCGCCCAGATCAGCGCGCCGCCCCAATCCATCAGGCAATCCGCTCCCGCGTCAGCAAGCGCATCAACCAGAGCTGCGGCGCGCGAGGGTGCGATCTGGATGCGCCAAAGGGCTTCGGCGCCTGCAAGGCTGGTGACTTCGCGCACGTCCCGCCACGCTGCGGCTGAAGCGGCTTCGTCCAAAAGATCGGAACCGGGTGCGCTGAGGATTGCCTGCAATTGCCCTGCGCGAAAATTCACAGAGGGCGCAAAGCCTTCAAGGCGCAGAAGGGTCTGCGAAGGCGGGCCGCCGGCAGACGGCAGATAGGCAGCCGCCACCGGCCCGGCCACCGAACCAAGGGCCTGCGCCATCACACCCACGGAGGTTGAAGCATCCAGCCCCGGAACGACCAACGTGGCGGCGGATTTGGGCTTCGGCACCACCTTGACCGAAAGCTCGGTAAGCACTGCGAGCTGGCCCCACGACCCGGCGATCACCTTGGACAGGTCATAGCCGGTCACGTTCTTGACCACCTTGCCGCCCGCCTTGAACGCCTCGCCCCGGCCGGATACCGCCGAAAAGCCGAGCAGGTGATCGCGCGCGCCGCCGGCGGTCAGACGGCGCGGACCGGCGATGCCGGCAGCGATCACGCCGCCGATGGTAGCGCTCCGTTCCTGCGCGCCGAACAGCGCCCCGTGATCCCACGGTTCGAAGGCTAGCATCTGGCCATTACGGTCGAGCAATGCCTCGACCTCTGCCAGCGGTGTCGCCGGCCCCGGGGTCAGGACGAGTTCGCTGGGTTCATAATCGATGACACCGCTCAGGCGCGACACGTCGAGAACAGCCGCCTGCCGGTCCGGCCTGCCGATCGCGCGCTTGCTGCCGCCGGAACGCACCTCGACTGGCGTTCCCGAAATGCGCGCGGCATTGACCCTGCCTTGCAGTTCGGCCGCATCGGCGGGCTGGTATGTTGCGCCAAGCTCCATCAGAACCTCGGCAATTCGGGATGCGGCAACTGGCCGTGATGAACGTGCATCCGGCCAAGCTCAGCGCAGCGGTGGAGCTCAGGGAATACCTTGCCGGGGTTGAGCTTGAGCTCAGGATCGAAGGCGCACTTGATCCGTTGCTGATGGGCGAGATCGACCGGCTCGAACATGGCGGGCATCAGGTCGCGCTTTTCCACCCCGACGCCGTGCTCGCCGGTCAGAACCCCGCCGACCTCGACGCATAGCCGCAGGATGTCCGCACCGAAATCTTCCGCCCGCTGCAGTTCACCGGGCCGGTTGGCATCGTAGAGGATCAGCGGATGGAGGTTGCCGTCGCCCGCATGGAAGACATTGGCAACGCCGAGGCCGTATTGCCGCGAGAGCTCGGCCATCCGTTCCAGCACCTCGCTCAGCCGTCCGCGCGGAATGGTGCCGTCCATGCAGTAATAGTCCGGCGCCAGCCGCCCTACCGCGGGAAAAGCCGCCTTGCGACCGGCCCAGAAGCGCATGCGCTCTTCCTCGCTCGTGGCGATTCTCGAGGTGGTGGCACCGTTGACCTCGGCAATTGCGGCAATGCGCTCGAGCAGGTAATCGCATTCCACCGGCGGGCCATCGACCTCGACGATGAGCAGCGCCTCGACGTCGAGCGGATAGCCGGCCTGGACAAAGGCTTCGGCGGCCTCGGTCGCCAGCTTGTCCATCATCTCCATGCCGGCCGGAACGATCCCCTCGGCAATGACCGCGGCAACGCAGTCACCCGCCGACTTTGTCGTCGGGAAGCCGAGCAGGATGGCGCGGGCCATTTCGGGCGCGCGCAGGATACGCACCGTCACTTCGGTGACGACACCGAGCAACCCTTCCGATCCGACAACCAGACCGAGTAGGTCCAGACCTTCCGGCTCCAGTTCGCGGCCGCCAAGGCGCACGACTTCGCCGTCGGCCATGACCAGTTCGACGCCGAGCACGTTGTTAGTCGTCAACCCGTATTTCAGGCAGTGCACCCCGCCGGAGTTCTCGGCGACATTGCCGCCGATCGTGCAGGCGATCTGGCTGGACGGATCGGGCGCGTAGTAGAAGCCCTCCGCCTCGACCGCCTGCGTGACAGCGAGGTTGGTCACGCCCGGCTGCACCACAGCCACGCGGTCGATATAATCGATGTCGAGCACCCGGTTCATGCGCGAGAGACCGAGCAAGACGCCATCCGCCAGTGGCAGTGCTCCGCCCGAGAGCGATGTTCCCGCCCCTCGCGGCACGATCTTCACACCCTCGCGGTGGCACCAGGCCATGACCTCAGAGACCTGCTCCGTGGTCGACGGAAGGACGACCACCAACGGCGGCTGGCGGTAGGCGGTCAGTCCATCCGATTCATAAGGCTTGAGCTCACGCTCCTCGCAGATCACGCCGTCAGCGACGATCGTCCGCAGGGCTGCGGCGATCTCCATCCGGCGCGCCACCGTATCGGCGCATACTTCAGGCATTCTGAGCGACACGGGGTGCGGCCTCTCAGTTCGCTTCGGTTTCGAGCAGTGCGTCTGGCGCGCGGTGATTGCCGTCGGGGCCGGTCAGGTAGAACAGGAAAGCTCCCACGAGCGTCGTGCCCGCACAAATCCAGATATAGGGCTCATAGCTGCCACCGGTGTATGACAGGGTGAAGCTCAGTATCAGTGCACCGATCGCGCCGCCTGCATCGAGGCCCGACTTCACGAAGGCAAAGACCAGGCTGAAATTCATCAGGTTGAAATGGCGGGAAACCAGATAGCCGCCGATGTCTCCTTCTGCCCCCTGCGCAATGCCGATCAGCATGATGCCGGCCGCGCACATCGCCACCGTCATCCCCGGCGCGCCAAGAATCGTAAAGCCGATGGCCGGCAGGCTGAGCCCGAAAAGCGCTACCTTGTTCGCCGAAATGCGGTCGAGCGCGATGCCGAATATGGCTCGGCCGACGATCACGCCCGTTGCGTAAAGCGAAACCATCCAGGTGCCGGCGGAGTCGCTGACGCCCTTTGACAGCACCACCAGCTTGAGCTGGGATGCCGCGAAGGGCTGGGCGATATTGATCATGAACATGCCCCCGACCAGCAGGGCAAAGGCAGGCTGGCGAACAAGCGCCAGGAAGTCAGCGCGGGTGATCTTCGGGTTCTTGATCTCCGCTTGCTGATCCTTGCCCTTGGCGGATCGTCCCATGAAGAAAATGCAGACGAGCCCGCCAATAGCCGAGACTGCACCGAGTGCGACGAAGCCATTGCGCCAGCCATAGCTTGCGATGATCGCGCCAAGGATCGGCGCCGCAACGGCCCCCGAAAGCGGCGGCCCCATCATCAGCACGGAAAGCGCCGTTCCGCGCGCCTTGTCGAAGCGATCGACCAGCGTGCGCGCAAAAACCAGCGAAGTCGCCATCACGCCGAAGATGTGCTGGACCAGCCAGATGGCGAAGAATTCGTAGATATTGCCGTTGAGCGTGCTCAGGCCGAAGAAGCCTAGCGACATCGCGGTCATGCCCACGCCAGCCGCCATCCGGGCGCCAAACTTGTCGGCGAACCGCCCGGCAAGCGGCGTCATGAATGCTGTCACGATCGGCAAGGCGCTGACAAGCGCGAACTGCGCCTTCGACCAGCCGAACTCGCGGATCAGCTCGGGGGCGAAAAGGCTCATCGTGTAGTGACTGAGCGCATTGCCCGTCGCGATGCCGATGAAGGCCGCGAGCAGTGTGACCCAGTTCAGCCGGAATTCGCCAATGAAGCTCACGCGGGGGATCCTCTCCGGTTTTGAACTGGTGCCGGTCATCGTTCCTCCCCAGAAACGCGTCGCTGGCACCAGTTCAGCTGCCCGAATAGCATCTCGCAGTCTCTGGTCAAATTATTTGACCGAAAAAGCTTGCTTGTCTAATCGCCGCTATGCCGCAACCTGCAAACAGACAGCGAAGGAAGTCAATCAATGCCCGGTGACCAGACCCCTTGGTGGGAGCAGCCCTACCGGATCGTGCAGACGAACCTGCGCCTGATCGACGCCAGCCTCGATCCCGCATCACTTGCCCGGCAGGCGAAGGAATTTGGAGCGACGGCGATCACTTTCAACGTCGGTGGCATCTACGCCTTTTACCCGACGGAGCTGCCGCTGCACGCGCGCAACCCCTACCTTACCCGCGACCTAACAGGCGATATGCTGGAAGCCGCTCACAGCGCGGGGCTGCGCATGGTGGGGCGTTTTGACCTCTCGAAAGGGACAAGGCTCGCCTACGATGCTCACCCCGATTGGTTTGTGCACAATGCCCATGGCGAGCCGCAGGAATACAACGGCACCTATCAAGCTTGCGTCAATGGCGGATGGGCCTCCGACTACAGCCTGCAGATCCTGCGCGAAGGGCTTGGCCGCTACGCGATCGACGCCGCCTTCTTCAACATGACCGGTTACCAGCCAGTCGACTACAGCGGGCACTATCGCGGCATCTGCCACTGCGAGAATTGCCAGCGCGGATTTCGTGACGGCTTCGGCAAGCCGCTTCCCAAGGTCGAGCACTTCGGCGACCCTTCGTTCCGCGACTACCTTACCTTCAAGCGCCAGACGAGCCAGATCGCGGCGCAGCGGATCTATGACACGGTCAAGGCGGTGCGCCCCTCAACCGGGGTCATGGGCAATGGCCATTATTCCTGTGATTTCATGCGGCTGGAAATCCAGCGCGCCGTGAGCCGCCCCGCACCCGAGTGGCCGCATCAGCCGGGCGAGCTGACCCGCTGGGCGGAATCGATCGGCAAGGGGCAGGCTTATGCCTGCGCTTCGACCGATTTCCTCGACTACCAGTTCCGCTACGCCTCGGAGACCTCGCACAACCACATGCTGCGTTTCGGTCAGCAGATGGCGGGCGGCGCGCAGATCGACTTCTATGTCCTGGGCACTTTTGACCAGCCCAATTCCGAGCCGCTCGAGCCCGTGCACCGGTTCTTTGAATGGCACCGCGAGCACGGCGAGGACCTGACGATGACGCGCTCCAAAGCGCGCGTTGCACTCTACCATTCCCGCGCGTCGGACCTGCACGCGGAAGCAACCGAAACCGGCAAGCTGCGCACCAACTGCTTCCGCGGGGCCTACCGCATGCTGCTCGAAGCGCGCATCCCCTTCGATTTCATCAGCGACGAGCGGATGGAAGATGCGGACATCGCCAGCCAACTGGCCCGCTTTGACCTGATCGTGCTGCCGAACACGACGTGCCTTTCCGACCGCGAGGCCGAGGTGTTGGACGCGTGGGTGGCCGGCGGAGGAACCTTGCTCGCAACAGGCGAGACCGGGCTTTACGACGAGCGCGGCGTGAAGCGCGATGCGATCGCCCTGCAAAGCTTTCCGGCCAGCAGGATCGCGAAGTGCGATCGCGGCCAGGAAACTTATTTCGCAATCGGCGAAGACGAGTTCGATTTTCCCAAGACCCGTTTCCTGCACCTCGACGGCTATTACTTCCATGGTGAGACCAAGGCGGACGCGGTCGGCGAACTTTCGCTGCTGCCCGAACAGAAATACGGCCCGCCGGAACTATGCTTCCCTGAGGACCTGTCGAGCCGCGGGCCGGGCGTGCTCTCGCGCAGTCACGGCAAGGGCAAGTCCGTTTGGCTGCCGTGGCTGCCTGAATGGCTCTATTTCCGCGACGGGCTCCCCGAGCACCGCGAACTGCTGCGTCAGATCATCGCACGTTCTTCGGTCGCTCCGGTCAAGGTCGTAGGCGCTGGCCCGCTCGAGGTTGCGGTGCGCGAGACGCGCGGCGGAAAGCTCGCCGTCCACCTCGTCAATTACGCCGGACAGCGCGAGAGCGCCTACGAGGAACCGCCGACCATCACCGGCCTGCGGCTTGGCGTGCAAGCGCCTGCCGGGATCGCCACGGCATTGGTCGAGGGCAGTGACTTGACCTTCAGTCCCGCCGATGCCGAAGGCTATGCCTGGACCGACTTGCCAGCAGTCAAATACTTCGAGATCATCGTGCTCTCGCAGGCAGCGGGCTGAGGTAGAGCGCGATGAAGGGACTGACTGTCCTCACCACCCTTGCCTACCAGGGCAAGCACTGGGACGGCCTGATAGCCGCGCTGGACGGCGCGGAAGTGCTGCGCTTCGATAGCCCCGAGGGTGAGGGGTTTGATGCCGCTCTCGCCCGCGCCGATGTGGCGATCCTGCGCAAGGACCCTGAGCCGCGCCTGCTCGCGGCACCAAAGCTGCGCTGGATACATGTCGATCACGCTGGCCTTAACCGGGCGGCGAAGCCCGAAGCCTTTCGTGAGGGCCTGGTGATTACTGGCTCTTCCGGCCGTTCATCCCCGGTGCTGGCCGAACATGCGCTGTTCTTCGCCCTCGCCCTTGCTTACCGCTACCCGGCCTTCCTCGACGCGCAGCGCGCCCACCAGTGGGGCGTTCCGGGGCAGGATGACCTGCGCGGGCTCTACGGGCGCACCATGGGCATCGTCGGCATGGGCAATACGGGGACGGAACTTGCGATCCGTGCCAAGGCATTTGGAATGCGGGTGCTTGGCTATCGCCGCCGCGCCGCGCCGCCGCCTGCGGGCGTCGACCAGATGTTCAGCGCCGATGCCGGAGACGGGCTCGATGCCCTGCTCGAACAGAGCGATTTCGTGGTGCTGTGCCTGGGCCTGTCCGACAAGACCCATCATCTGATCGGCAGCCGCGAACTCGCGCTGATCGGGCCGAAAGGCTACCTGATAAACATGGCACGCGGACCAGTGGTTGACGAAGCGGCCCTGATCGAGGCGCTGCAGCAGGGAACGATCGCAGGTGCCGGGCTCGATACCTTCGAAGTGGAGCCCCTGCCCACCGCCAGCCCGCTGTGGGACGCACCCAACACCCTGATCACACCGCACGTCACTCCCGCCGTGCCGGACCGCACCCAGCGCTCGCTCGACATCATTTGCGATAACATCCGCCGCTTTTCAGCCGGCGAGCCTTTGCTTAACGTGCTGACACGCGAGGACCAATACTCGAAAGGCTAGGATCGCTTCCGGCCGTCGCGGGGCTTTGCCGGGGCGAGCAGGTCGATCCGCGAAATCCGGCGAATGGCCGCCTCCAGCCGCTCCTCTTCCTCAAGGATTTCGCGCTGGGCGCGCATGGTCGATTCGATATGGTGGCGTGAGGCCGCCTCCGCACGCGCCGGATCGCGGTCCATGATCGCGTCGAACACCGCCTTGTGCTCGGCCAGGCGCTCGTCGTGGTCCTTGCGGTGCTCGTAGATGTTGCGGCGATTGAGATAGACGTTGTTGCGCAGGATGGTCTCAAGGCTGCGCATGACCTGCAGGAGCATGACATTGTGCGACGCGCCGTATATCGCGATATGAAAGTCAGCATCGTTTGCCGCCACGGCATCGGCATCGCCACTTTCGTGCGCCGCCTGCATGGCGGCGAAAATCTTTTGCAGCTCCTCCCGGTCAGCCTGGGTCGCGCGCTGGGCGGCAAAACCGGCGGCGGCGGCCTCGACCACCGAGCGGAATTCCATGCAGTCGAACCGGCCGCGCGGCTCGTCGAACAGCAGCATCAGCGGGTCGCGGATCGACTGGCCGATCTTGTCGCTGACATAGCAGGAGCCGTTGGCATCGGTCATCAGCAGGCCGCGTTCGACCAGCCGATCCAGCGCATCGCGCAACGAAGGGCGCGATACGTCGAGCTTGAGCGCCAGCTCCCGCTCCGGCAGCAGCTTCTCACCCGGCGGCAGCGCGCCTTCGAGGATGAGCTCCTGGAAATGCCGGGCAACCGCGTCGGCGAGCTTTTCCGGCTTGATCGATGCAAAGGCCATGGCCGGGTTCTAGCGCGTTGCTGCGCGCTTACCAAGCTTGGTTAGAATTATTCCCCAAGGCGGCAATTCCCGAGCTGCTCGATGGCCTTCACCAGTGCAGAGTGATCCCATCCTTCGCCGCCCATGCTGACGCAAGAGCTGAACATCTGCTGCGCGATGGCCGTGTTGGGCAGCGCAAGGCCAAGACTGCGCGCGGAGCCGAGCGCGAGGTTGAGGTCCTTCTGGTGCAGCTCGATGCGGAATCCGGGATCGAAAGTGCGCTTGATCATGCGCTCGGCATGGACTTCGAGGATGCGCGACGAGGCGAAACCGCCGAGCAGGGCTTCGCGCACCTTGGCCGGGTCTGCCCCCGCCTTAGCGGCAAACACCAGCGCTTCGCTGACCGCCTGGATATTGAGTGCGACAATGATCTGGTTGGCGACCTTGGCCACCTGCCCATCGCCGACGCCGCCGACGTGCGTGATGTTCTTGCCCATGAGTTCGAACAGCGGCAGCGCGCGGGCGAAGGCGTCCGGCTCGCCGCCGCACATGATGGTCAGCGCCGCGTTCTTGGCTCCGACCTCACCGCCGGAGACCGGCGCATCGACATAGTCCGAACCCAGCGCGCGAATGCGTTCGGCAAAGCCGCGTGTGGCGATCGGGTCGATCGAGCTCATGTCGACCACCAGCTTGCCTGCTCCGATGCCCTCGGCAATGCCGCCGGGGCCGAACAGAACGCGCTCAACGTCTGGCGTGTCGGGAACCATCATAATGATGATATCGGAAGCCTCGGCCACTTCGCGGGGCGAAGCGCAGACGAGCGCACCGCCATCAACGAAGTCCGCCGGAATGTCCGACCGGTTCTTTACCACGGCCAGCCGGTGCCCCGCCGCTTGAAGGTGAAGCGCCATGGGGCGGCCCATGATGCCAAGGCCGATGAAACCGATGTTCATTGTAAAGTCTCCAGTAGGTTTTCAGCCTGCGCTCTGCGGCAGGACGAGGATGGCGCGGAAATCGTTGACGTTGGTGCAGGTCGGGCCGGTGACGACCAGATCACCCAGCGCCGAGAACAGGCCGCCGCTATCATGGCGGGCGAGCGAGGCGGCAGGATCGAGGCCAAGCGTTTCGGAGCGCGAAAGCGTGTCAGGAGTGATAATCGCGCCGGCCGCGCCTAGGTTTGCCCCGTCCTCGCCGTCGGTATCGCAGGCGATGGCCCAGATGCCCGCCTTGCCGCGAAGGGCAAGCGCGAGTGCGAGCGCGAATTCCGTGTTGCGCCCACCCTGTCCGGGGTTTTCGCTACGCACCGTAACTGTGGTTTCTCCGCCCGAAAGGAAGAGCGTAGGCTGGTCTGCCTTGAGCGCTGTCGCCGCCATGACCTGCGCCACCTCGCGCGCCTCGCCTTCGATGGCATCGCCAAGGATCTCGATACTGAGGCCAGCTTCGCGTCCTCGGGCAGCAGCAGCGGAAAGCGACCCCGCGGCAGAGGCAATCGTCCGAACGGGCGCGCTCTCGGCCAGTATCGCGTGGCCGGGTTTGAGCAGCAGTTCGCGAACCTTTGACGGAAGGTCTTTGCCCAGCCGGCGCACAGCCACGGTCAGGTCGATCTGCGCTGTCGGATCGGCCACCGTCGGGCCGGAGGCGATGGCCGAGGCATCATCGCCTGGAATGTCACTGACCGCGAGCGTCACCACCCGCGCGGGAGCGGCCGCCGCAGCCAAACGTCCACCCTTGATGCCGGATACGCGCCGCCGCACCGCGTTCATCGTGCGGATGTCGAGGCCCGATCTCAGCAGCAGGCGATTGGTCGCTTGCTTGTCCTCAAGCGACAGCCCTTCTGCGGGCAGGCACAGCGTTGCCGATCCCCCGCCGGAGATCAGCGCGAGAACTTGATCGTCGGGAGAGAGTCCCTCCACCTGCGCCAGCAGTTCACGTGCGGCTGTCACCGAATTGGCATCAGGCACGGGGTGCCCCGCTTCCAACACCTTCACCTTTGAGCAAGAGCTGACATAGCCGTAAGGAACCACGACGCAGCCCGAAAGGTCTACTTCCGGCCAAGCCGCCTCGACCGCAGTCGCCATCGCTGCAGAAGCCTTGCCAGCGCCAACCACGACGCAGCGCCCCTTCGGCTTTTCAGGAAGATGGCCGTCAAGGACCTCCCTTGGATCGGCAGCCGCAACCGCCGCATCGAACAGTTCGCGCAGCAAGCCGCGCGCCCAGGTATCGCTAACTTTGTCCATGTTGGACGAAAGGAAATCAGAGGCGGGTTCGGTTGGGATAACGTCAATCCTGGTAGTTTCGCGGAAAACAGGTCACCGCCCATGCGATGAAGCCCTCCAAGCTTTGGATAAAAGTTTTTACCAAAATGCGCAACAGTGCTAGGAACGGCCCGAAACCCAGAATTTGAGAGGATTTAAATGCGCCGGCATCTGCGTCTTGGAACAGCTCTTACCGCTCTTTGCTGCGCAGCCGCGCCGATTGCGGCCCACACGCCCGAAACTTCCTCAGGCGCCGGCCGCAGCATCGACGTCCGCAACCTGCCTTTCGTCCGCCAGACCGACGAACGCTTCCAGTCCTTCCAGATCGGCTTTTCGCACCTTACTGGAGGTGAGACCTGGAAAGCCTTCGACAAGCTTGGCGGCCAACCCGCTAAATCAGTCTCGGACGCCCGTGAAGCCCGCTCCTCGATCGATTTCAACAATCGCCGGTTCCGCAATCTTACCGCAGCCCTGGCGCCGCTCTATATCCGTTACAGTGGCACCACAGCGAACAACGTCTATTTCCAGGACGACAACAGGCCGCAGATGTCGCAGCCCCCGAAAGGATTCAAGGTTGTCCTGACCCGCGCGCGCTGGCGGGAAGCTCTGGACTTTGCCCATGCGGTCAATGCGAAGGTCGTGACTTCCTTCACGATTTCCCATGGCGTGCGCGATGCTAAACACAACTGGACGCCTGCCATGGCGGCGCCGTGGATGGCCTATACGCGCTCGATCGGTCGCAGCATCTATGCGGCGGAACTCTACAATGAACCCAATGCGCCAGAATATCCCGAGCTGCCCAAGGGATATACCGCCGAGCAGTTCGGCCGCGACTTTGCCACCTTCAGCACTTTCCTGGCCAAGGCGGCACCCGGCGTGAAGCTCGCCGGTCCCGGCAATGCCACGCTCGGCATCCCGGGTGTGGCCTCCATCATGAAGCCCAGCCCGGAAGACTACGCTATGGCAGATCCGAAGCCGCGCTTCGGCATCTTCTCATACCACTTCTATCCCGTCCTTTCGCAGCGCTGCGCCCCTGCAAATTCGCCGCAGAGCATAACCATGGACAAGGCGCTGGACCCAGACTTTCTTGCCCGCCCCGAGCGCCAGTTCCAGTCCATCAGGGCCCTTCGCGACAAGTATGCGCCCGGCGCGCCGATCTGGCTGACCGAGACCGGCGGTGCGGCCTGCGGCGGCCTGCAGTGGCAGCAAACCTTCCTCGACATGTTCCGTTATCTGGACACGCAGGCAAGGCTCAGCAAGCAGGGGCTTGATGCCATCTTCACGCATGCGTTGGTCAGCGGCAACAATGGCGTGATTGACGAAAAGACCTTTGAGCCGAACGCCAGCTACTGGGGCGCAGTGCTCTGGCGGCGCCTGATGGGCAGCCGCATCCTCGATGCAGGCCCGAACGGCGATGGCTTAAATTCGTATGCCCATTGCCTGCGCGGCAAGCGGGGCGGCGTGGCGGTTCTCGCCATGAACATGACGGAGCGCGCGAAGTCTCTCGCAATCGCGGGCAAGGCGCAGGTCTACACGTTGACCGCGCAGGAACTTCAAAGCCGCAACGTCTTGCTCAATGGGAAGCCCTTGAAGCTCACCGCAAAGGACGACCTGCCGCCGATGCGGCCAGTGGCGCACAACTCTGGCACACTCGAACTTGCTCCACATTCAATTACCTACGTTGCACTTCCGCAGGCGGGCAACCGAAGCTGCCGCTGATCCGCCCACAGTTTTTGGTCAGGGAGCGCCATTGGCGCCCCCTACTGAAACCTACTTCAGCTTGAAGAGGTAGATGCCGTAGCCCACGCCGCTGGCATCGGTGCTGTGACCTTCCTGAAAGGCGAAGGTCTTGCCATCGGGGCTGACGGCGGGGTTCGATGCTTTGAAGCCATCGAACTCGCCAAAGCGGGTCATGCGGACGAAGTCCTTGCCCTGCGGCTCCAGCTTCAACTTCCAGATATCCATGAACTTGGAGCTGTTCACAGCGGTCCGCTGATCCTTGCCCGATTCGACAAGGATGTGGCGGCCATCCGGGAATATGCCTTCGGGCTCGTTATATTCGCCGGTCACCTGCCGGTATGTCGTTCGCGCACCAGTCTTGAGGTCCACGCCATAGATCGCCGCCGTGCGCACCGGCGGTTCGTGATAGCAAACCCAGATCAGCTCGCCGTCATCATCGCGGAAATCCTGCGGCTCGACCGAGCGGCACGCAGACGAGCTTTCGCGCACGACCTCGCGCTTGTTGGCGATGACATAGCGCCCGTCCTGCTCCACCAGATCGGCCACAACGATTGCCGAGGTTCCTTGCGCGTAGGTTTCGGGATTGGTTCGCCAATCCACCGACCAGGCAACGCGCGGCGACTTGCGCGACATGGCGACGCCTTCGGACACTTTCTGATTGAGGCGCTGCGGGACCTTGCTTCCCCGCCTCAGCACCCAGAATTCCTGTTCGTTGAAGCGCGTCTTCTCGATGTCCTCGAACTTCGGCGCGCCGATCAGCAGGTAATCGCCGTTTGGGAGATAATGAACGCGCAGGAAGCCCGGATTGGGGAAATGTGTGATCAACCGGATGCGGCGCGTGGCCAGTTCGATCTCGAAAGCATCGCCGAAACTTTTGCTCATGAAAGCGATGCGCTTGCCATCGGGCGACCACACCGGCCGCTCCCCGAACCATGTCAGGCGCGTCATGTTGGCCGGAAGATGATCGGCCGGATGGCCCGGCCGCGGCGGCTGGACACTCTCCGTCTGCGCGGTGAGCGGACCGCCCAGCACGATCGCCGCTGCCCCCGCAATCACTAACCTTGTGACCACGCCCGTGCTCACTTGCCCTTCGCGGTGCTGACGGGCTCCAGCTCCACTAGCTCAAGCGCGTTGGGCGTCAGCGTAACCGAAACCGAATGCCGTTTCGTCGGCACCACAATCGTTTCGCTCACCATCTGGAGGTTGGCCTTGGCCGGATCGGTCCAGTAATTGCTGACATTCTGGTCAATCCGGTAGCGCCTCTCGCGCAGCGTCTTGCCCTTCAGGTTCGCGGGCAGTCTGCCGAGATCGATCTTCAGGTCAAAGTTCTTGCTGTCGGTGTGCTGGTAGTTCCAAACCATTACCGCCGCCCCGCTCTTGTCGCTGGTCGCGATGGCATAGACGCCCTTGCCTTGGACGAGCGCGTTCGAGCGTGCCGCCACTCGGCGATCCTTGAGCTTGGCCTGCATAGCCATGGCGTTGCCGTAAGGGGTGAAAGTGCGCGTCGGGATAGGGTTGCCAGCGCCAGCCCGCGTCGCGAGCTGGTCCTTCCGCTCCTCGCTGAAGTGGCGCATGACCCAGTTGAACGGAATTGTTCGAGGGTTCTCCATATACCAGTAATGCAGCGCAGTGACGCCGGCGGCCCCGGTGAGTGCATCAGCGTGAGGGTCCTTCGCATTATCGAAGGACGGACCGGGATAAATGCCGGTTTCAGTAATGAACGCTGGAATCTTTGTGTTCAGGCCGCGGCTCGTCAGCGCCTTTTCGAACCTGCCCCGTTCGCTGGCGACCTCGCTTGGATCGAACTTGTAGAAATGATAGGCGCGCGGTCCTGTGGTTTCGCCGGTCCCTTCAGGGAAGCGACCATAACCATGCCACGAGAAGAAATCGATGCGTTTGCCGGGCGTGCGATCAGCCTTGAAATCATCGAGGAAAGCGTTGGTCCACAGCTCGTTGTATTGCATGAATCCCGGCCCGCCGATCTGCATCGGGACCTTCGGCTTCAGCTCGCGGTTAAGCTCGTTCACCGCCTCGTAATAGGGCTTGTAGAAGGCGTAGAGATCGCCGGGCTTCACCACCTTAGCAAGGTTATGGTCAGGTTCGTTGAAAGCTTCGATATAGACGATCTTCGGGAAACGCTGCTTGAGTTCGCGCAGGATCGTCTTGACCACCGGTTTCACCTGTTCCGGCGTTGCCCCGGCGTCCCGCACCATGACGCGGGTGTCCATCACAACAAGCAGCGTCTCGGACAACCGGCTGAGATCGGACAGGTAGTCGGTGATGCCATCGTAATTGTAGACCCCGGTCTTGGCATCGAGGATCAGGTGCGCGTCGACCCAGACCTTGTAGACCTTGCCGTGCAGGCCGTTGGCATTGAGGAACTCGACGTCGGCATCCCTCTGTTCAGGAAAGGTCCGCGCCCGGCTGACGTTGTTGTAGCGCTCTGGATGAAGATAGGCGCCGCGGGACTTCGAGAAATCGACCGTCACTTCGGCCGGAGCAGTCTCCTGAGCTAATGCGATAGCAGGAACGGTTATCGCGAGGCTTGTTGCAACCACGGTGGTCGAGATCTTGCTGCGGCGGCTCATCGTGACGCTCCCTGAAAAACAAACCTGGCAACTAGCGCCTGAAGTGCATCGAGCGAGTGCAAATTGGTAATATTTTGTATCCAGTGCTAGATGCCGGACAATGCCAAGCTTCCGCAAGCCCTGCCTTATACCATCGCTCGGGCGGTGAAAATGGCCCTGTTGAGCGGCCATTAGCGCTTGACACAAAAGTGGCCTGACCGATATTTGGGAAAAAGATTAAACCAGAAATTGACATTCTGGCGTGTCATTTATTGACCTTACAGGGAGGGGTAATATGAAATCCAGTCAATCCGTGCGCAGGGCGTTTTTGTCCAGCGTTGCTTTCGTCGCCATGGCTCCAGCTTCCGCTTTCGCGCAGGATGCCGATGCGGACAAGGAAGGCGAAGCGCCGATCGTTGTGACCGGGACACTGATCCGCGGCGTTGCCGCCACCGGCACCCAGTCGATCAGCGTCGATACCGCGGCGATTGCCGACAAGGCGGCCAGCTCCACCAACGAACTGCTCTCGCTCGTCCCGCAGATCACCAACACCTTCAATGGCCGCTTCGAAGGCGACCCGCGCGGCGTTGGCGCGGGCATCTCGATCACCAAGCCGAACCTGCGCGGCCTTCCGGGTGCCAACTCGAGCTCGGGCGGCACCACTCTGGTCATCGCCGATGGCTTCCGCTTCACGCCGGTCGGCGTCAACCAGTCCTCGGTCGACGTGGACGTCATCCCTGCAGCCGTGCTGGCCGGCATGGAAGTGGTCACGGGTGGCGGCTCCTCGCTCTACGGCGCGGACGCTGTTGCCGGCGTGATCAACTTCCGCACCCTGCGCAAATTCGAAGGCATCAAGGTCGATGCCAACTACGGCTTCGGCACGACCATCAAGAGCTTCGATCAGTGGGATGCCCAGCTGACCGTCGGCAAGAGCTGGTCGACCGGCAATGCCTATGTGTCAGGCGGCTACTCGCAGCGCGACAGCATCCTCAACAATGAGACCACCTGGGCCACCGGGCAGATCTACAGCACATCGATGGTGCCGAGCTTTACCGGCACGCAGTGCAACACGCCGGTCGGCACCGAAACCCGCTGGAAATATGTGGCGAGCGCAGGCGGCGTGTGGACCAACAATCCGCTCGCGTCGGGTGCAGGCACGTTCGCCGTCGGCACCGCCTGCGATAACGTCGGCCAAGCGGCCTATCTCGCCGGGATGAAGCGCTACAACGTCTACGGCTCGCTCACCAACGAGTTCAGCGATGCCGTGTCGCTGCGCATGACGGCCTACTACACCAAGCGTGACCAGACCCTGCCCATCTTTCCGCGGGGCGTGACCTCGGCGGGATCGGGCATCACCAGCGGTTCGCAGGTCCTTGCCATCTATGGCCGGCCCGCCTTCAACACGATCCAGCCGATAACGGAAGGCGTCGGCTTCAGCCTCGCGCCGAACGCGGCCTATGTGAACACGCCCAACAAGGTTGGCTTCGAGACCTGGGGCGTGACGCCTGAGCTTACCGTCAAGCTGGGCAGCGACTGGCAGGTGCGCACGACAGCCCACTTCGGCCACTCGTTCAACTACCAGAAGTTCCCCGGCATCAACACGGTTCTGGCCCAGTGCTACATCACCGGCTGCACCGCCGCTGCATCGCCGAGCGGCGCCGCGATTGCCGCCGGCCAGCTCAACCCGTTCAGCGTCTCGACCGCCAGCTCTGCCGTAATCACCGACCTGATCGATTACGAGAACGCGCAGGAAACCAAGCAGCAGCTGTTTGTAGCCCGCATGGTCGCCGACGGCCCGCTGTTCGCCCTGCCGGGCGGTGATGCCCGCATCGCCGTGGGTGCGGAATACCAGGACAACCAGGCCAAGAGCCGCCTGACCGCCGGCCGCGTCGATAGCGTCAAGGCGCTGCCCTACATGAGCTATGGCCGCCATGCCTGGTCGCTGTTCGGCGAACTGTCGATGCCGGTCACCGAGTTCCTCGACCTGTCGGCCTCGGTCCGTCATGACCACTACAGCGACTTCGGATCGACCACGAACCCGAACTTCGGCGCCACGCTGAAGCCGACCGAGTGGCTGAAGATCTATGGCCACTGGAACAAGTCGTTCAACGCGCCCACCGCCATCGACGGCCTCGGCATCGGCGTCGGCCGCTTTGCCTGCGGAATCTACAGCACCACCTCGCGTCCGAACGATCCCTACACGCCCAAGAAGGACAACGGTCAGGGAACCTGCGCTCTCATCGCTGAAGGCGTGAAGGCAGGCATTAAGCCGCAGACGGCGGAAAGCTGGGCGGTGGGGCTTGAACTGACCCCTGTCGAGGGCCTGCGCTTGGGCGGCGAGTTCTTCTCGATCGACTTCCGTAACATCCTGGGCGCGGTCAATCCGCAGAACCTCAACACCTACCTGACCAACCCCGAGCTCTACATCTACAATGCCAGCTTGATCGGCGCGCCTGCGGCAGACTGCCCTGCTGGCGTTGCCAACCAATACCTTTGCTATCTTTCGGGTCTGACCAACGGTGCCCAGTTGGCAGCGCAGCAGCCGGCGAGCAACGTCGCGCTCTTCGTCGATCGCCGCACCTCGAACATCGGTTCGGCCCAGCTCGAAGGCGTTGATTTCCACGTCTACTATGATGCGAAGGTCGGTGATGGCGATCTATCGGTTGGCGTTTCGGGCACGAAGACGACCAAGTCGTTCTCGAACTTCGGCGTGCCGACCAACGAACTTGGCGTCGGTGGTCCCGAGTTCGTCTTCACGACCTTCGCAGGCTACAAGATCAACGGCTTCTCGACCAAACTGACCTGGAACTACACGGGCGCATACAAGGACTCCGCCCCGAACGTTTCCGGTCTGCTTGGCGGTCCGATCCAGCCCTTCTCGATCTTCAACCTGAACTTCGGCTACGAGTTCGGTGAAGGCTCCGGCGCCCTTTTGGGAACCAGCCTGCGCCTCACCATCGACAATCTGTTCGACAAGAAGCCTCAGATCACACCGCGTGGCCAGGCCAACCTGATCACCTACGCGAACTGGACCCTGGGCCGCGTCATCAAGATGGGCATCAGCAAGAAGTTCTGACGCGCATCCGCAAGGATGCCGTCAAACAGGACGGCGTGACCGGTGGCCTCCCAAGCCTGGTCACGCCGTTTTTGTTTGTGTGAAGTTCAGCAATTGGCCTTCTTTGTTGAACTATCAGCGAACTAGTTTTTGGAGGGTCCGAGCGTTCCAAATGGCCGGCGGATACCTACGAATGTCAGAAGAGCAGACGCGACCGCCGACGGGGCCAGAGGTATCCTTTGACGGCGACGTCTTTACGCAGGCCCTTCAAGGCCGGCTTGGAGAACGCCGGGATCAAAGATTGCCGCCTCCATGCCCTGCGGCACACCCGCGCTACCAGGATCGTGAGAACTACTGGTTCCCTTGCGATCGCTAAAGAGGCGCTCAAGCACAAGAGCATCAACACGACACTCCGGTATGCCCACGTAATGGATGATGACCTGCGCAAGGGACTCGAGCTGAGCGACTCCCGGAATAGTCCCGGAGTGATCAAACGGGATCGCCGAAATGGCTAAGAGTTCTGCTAGTTTCGGGACATTTGGTCATCTCGGTGTAAACGAGATGCTCTACCAACTGAGCTAAGCGCCCACGCTAAGTGGTGCCCGCGCGTTTAGGGGGTTTGCGGCTGAGGTCAAGGGGCCAGCTATTGAACGCCTTTGTGCAATAGTCCGCTTTTCCCGCGGAGCCGCACGTTCTATGCCGGTGGCTCCATGGATCACGAACCCCTCCCCCTCGCCCTTGAGCGCGCCCGCCGCGTGATGGAGCGCGTCCAGCAGGGGCATACGGTAAGCTCCTATGAAATGACCCAGGCGGAGCAGACGTTCGAGCGGGCCTTGAAAGAGTTGCAGCGCGGCAAGGACATCCGGAGGGACAACCTGCTGATGGCCGTGCTGGCCGGGGCGATGTGGTGTTCGTGGATCGTCGGTACGGCGGTCATGCTGCTGGCCTGAGACGGCCAACCAGCGCGTGGGCGGCGGCAAGGACATCGGCCCAGGTTTGCTCAAACCCGATGGCGTCGCCGTAATAGGGGTCGGTGACTGACTGACCTTCGCGGCCTTCGACTAGGTCGAGAATCAGGGCGAGCTCCGCCGTCGCTTCGTCGGGCTGCAAGGCTTCGAGATGGGCGAGGTTCTGGTGATCGGCAGCGAGGATGTGGGTAAAGCGGGTAAAGTCAGCCGCGCGGACCTGCCGGGCGCGATAGGACCGGATATCGACCCCGTGGCGCGCGGCGGTGGCAATGGCCCGGCTGTCAGGCGGTTCGCCGCTATGCCAGTCCCCCGTTCCGGCTGAGTCGATGTGGAGATCGAGCCCGGCTTCCCCCGCCACTTTGCGCAGGGCCGCTTCGGCGAGCGGCGAGCGGCAGATATTGCCAAGGCAGACGAACAGGACGGCGGGGTGGGACATGGCCGCAAGCCTAGCCTGCCGCACAATCTCGGCGCAAGGAAAAGGGGGAGGAACGGTGCCTGCGGGGCTGACGCAGGAGGGGGACGTTCCTCCCCCAAGTGCCGCCTCCCGGAGTGAGGGGTGGGAGACGGCGGGCAGTTGGTGAACTGGCGGATCAGATCGGCTGCGCGGGCGCATCCTCTATGGCCGTAAAGTAACGCGCCATGGCATCGGCGGCCGCATCGGTGAGTTCGATGAAGGCGCGCCGGCGGTCGCTCTGGTCCTCGACGCGGGTAAACAGGCCGCAGGCGATCATCTGGCTGATCCAGCGCAGCGCGGTGGAGGGCGGCACGCAGGCGGCGATGCAAAGCGAGGTGACCGATACGCGCTTGTTCTCACCCCGAGCTGCGGTGAGATCCAGCAGCATATCCCACGCCGGATCGGAAAACAGGTCCGCGCCAAAGTAACGCGCGCGCTGCTGGCGCTGGCGCAGGATGGTGCGGACGACTCGGGCGTGCGGCAGGGCAGCCTGAGCCGGGCGCAGCAGCGCGGCCTCGCTTTCCGAGGAGCCGGTGAAGGCCACAGCAGGCGAACGCAGCGCGGTGTCGCCATCTCGTTGCAGGCCCTCAAGCCGCTGGGCAATCGCCTCCACCTGCTCGGTCAGGCGCATCAGGGCAAAGCGGTCGGCCTCGGCCAGTTCGCGCACAGCGTGGCTTGGGGCGAGCGCCCGCACGCGGCCGAGCGCAAGGACAAAATCGGTGCGCGCCGGATCGACCAGCAATTGCGCGCCCGACTGGTCGACACAGCCGAACACGGCATCGAGTGCCTCCATCGTGGTCGAAACGATCAGGTGCGCGCCGGACTGGTGAACACGCATGTCCAGCCGGGCCAGAGCGGCCAGCGCGGCGCCATCCGCAGTCGGGCAATCGAAGACAATAACTTCGCCGAGCGGGTGGGCATCGCCCGAAACCAGCGCCGCCACGCCCTGCGACGAGGTAACGTAATAGCCGGCGTTGACCGCATCCTCACGCAATTGGGCCAGCACGTGCGGGCGGTCGGCAAAGACCGCAAGGCTCAGCGCCGCGCCCGCGTCATTGGCGGCAAATGCCTGGTCCAGGGGAGCTGCAAGATAGGGTGCCTGCGCCATGGTTCCGACTCCTGTTCGATATGAACAGGAGTAGAACAAACGTAGGCCGTGTCAAGAATGTTCTTGTTTCGATCTCAATCTGCAAACGGATCGCGCACCAGGATCGTATCCTCGCGCTCGGGGCTGGTGCTGACCAGCGCAACCGGGGTCTGGATCAGTTCCTGCACGCGCTGAATGTACTTGACCGCCTGGGCCGGCAGGTCCGCCCACGAGCGAGCGCCGGCAGTGGTGCCGCTCCAGCCTTCCATTTCCTCGTAGATCGGCTCGACATTGGCCTGATCGGCGGCGTGGCTGGGGAAATAG
This sequence comes from Novosphingobium sp. MW5, assembly GCA_025938935.1. Taxonomy (GTDB): domain Bacteria; phylum Pseudomonadota; class Alphaproteobacteria; order Sphingomonadales; family Sphingomonadaceae; genus Novosphingobium. The sequence continues at coordinate 3,607,441 of JAPCWB010000001.1, forward strand.
TCCAGCACCTTGCCATTGAGGCGATAGCCGGTGCAGATCTTCACCGTCTCCATCCCGTCGAGCACGTCGACCTTGGTAAGGGCAATGCCGGTGACGCCTGAGATCGCGCAGGACTGGCGCACCAGCACGGCATCGAACCAGCCGCAGCGGCGCTTACGGCCCGTGACGGTGCCGAATTCGTGGCCGCGCTCGCCCAGCCGCTGGCCGGTTGCGTCCTCCAGCTCGGTCGGGAACGGGCCCGATCCGACGCGGGTGGTATAGGCCTTGACGATACCCAGCACGAAGCCGGTCGCGCTGGGGCCGAGGCCCGAGCCCGATGCCGCCGTACCGCTCACCGTGTTCGACGATGTGACAAAGGGATAGGTGCCGTGATCGACATCGAGCAGCACGCCCTGCGCACCCTCGAACAGGATGCGCGCGCCGGCTTTCTTCACCGTGTTGAGCCGCTTCCACACCGGTTCGGCGAATTGCAGCACGAAGGGGGCGATCTCCTTGAGTTCGGCAAGCAGCGCGGCGCGGTCCACCGGGGGCTGGCCGAAGCCGGCGCGCAGCGCGTCGTGATGGGCGCAGAGCCGGTCGAGCTGGCTGTCGAGCGCGTCGAGGTGGGCAAGGTCACACACCCGGATCGCGCGGCGGCCGACCTTGTCTTCATAGGCCGGGCCGATGCCGCGGCCGGTCGTGCCGATCTTGCCAGAACCGGCGGCGGTTTCGCGCAGGCCGTCAAGGTCGCGGTGGATCGGCAGGATCAGCGGGCAGTTATCGGCAATCGCGAAGTTTTCGGAATTGATGACGACGCCCTGCCCTTCCAGCTTGGCGACTTCGGACTTGAGGTGCCACGGATCGAGCACCACGCCGTTGCCGATGATCGAAAGCGTGCCGGTGACGATGCCCGAAGGCAGCAGGGAAAGCTTGTAGGTCTTGTCCCCCACCACCAGCGTGTGGCCGGCATTGTGGCCGCCACTGGAAACGCACCACGGCATCCGCGCGGCTGGCGAGCCAGTCGACGATCTTCCCCTTGCCTTCATCGCCCCACTGGGCGCCGATGACGGTGACATTGGCCATGGTTACAGTCCTTCCCCTGCCAGAATGACCAACAGGCGCCCTTCGACAGGACTCGGCGCGAGCGGTGGACCAGTACGGGCCTGAGCAGGCCTTCGCAAACGGTGGCGCCTCTGGCCCAAGGCGGGAGGCGAGTCAAGCGCGCCGCGACCAATCGATTAATGGAACGCTATCGTTTCTTTATCTTGCCACGCCAGCCGACTCGCGATAGCCTTCGCGCATAACCGGGAGAGTCCAGACATGACCGCCATCCAGCCGCTTACCCCCGTGTCCGAAATCCCCATGGACCAATTCCCGTGGAAGATCCCGACCAGCCGCTATACCTGCCCTGACATTGCCGGGCGCGAGCGGGACACAATCTGGATGAAGTGCTGGCAGATCGCCGGGCGCGAGAACGAGCTGCCCGCCGCCGGTGACTGGAAGCGGCACGATGTGCTCGACCAGTCGTTCGTCATCGTGCGCGGCAAGGATGGCAAGCTGCGCGGCTTCGTCAACGCCTGCCGCCACCGGGGGAACATCCTGTGCGACGCCGCCAAGGGGCATACGCCGAAGTTCACCTGCCCCTATCACCTGTGGACCTATGACCTTGACGGCGCGCTGTTCGCCGTTGCCCGCCCCGACCTTGTCGGCCCGATCGACAAGGGCGAACACGGCCTTGTCGAAGTGCCGGTCGATACCGCCTTCGGCTTCATCTTCATCAACCCCGACCCGCAGGCCGGGCCGCTGTCGGAGTTCCTCGGCGATCAGGTTACCGCGCGGCTCGATGCCTACAAGCTGGGCGAGATGACCCCGGTCGGCATGGACGTGCGCGAGGAACTGGACTGCAACTGGAAGGTCGTGGTCGATGCCTTCAGCGAGGGTTATCACATCATCGGCGTCCACCCCGAACTGCTGAAAGTGATCGACCTGCAGGCCGGCAACGCCCGCCACGGCATGTTCGGCGACCATGGCTGCGCGGTCTCCCCCTTCGAGGTGAAGGACGCCGCCAATGCCAGCCTTGAGGAACAGGTCCAGGCGATCCGCGACCTGCCCTCCACCTTCCCCACCGTGGCCGAGGTGCTGCCGCTGTTCGAAAGCATGGTCGCCGCACGGCGCGATGCGGCAGGCGCGCTTGTGCTGGGCGAAGGCCAGACCGTCCGCACCATCCTGCAACAGGCAACCCGCCAGACGCTCACCGCCAAGGGCCTCGACGTATCCTCGCTCGCCGATGACCAGATGAGCGACAACCAGGGCTGGTTCCTGTTCCCCAACATGTTCATGACCATCCGCGCGGGCGAGGCGACGACGATCCTCGCCTGGCCGCACCCCTCGGGCGATCCGGGCAAATGTATCTGGCACGTCACCGCCTACATGTGGCTGCCCGAAGCGCTGAGGACGCAGTACCGCGCCCAGCCGGTGACCGTGACCGAACGCGGCACCTACCCCTACTTCCTCGCGCTGCAGCAGGACTACGACCAGATGCCCCGCCAGCAGGCGGGCCTGCGGAATGCAGGCCTGACGCACTTGTCACTGGTGCGCGAGGAGCTTTCGGTGGCGCGGTTCCACCGGGCGTGGGACCGGTGGATGGGGTGAGGATTCTTACCGCTTCCCATTTGCACAACTTGATCTAGTCTGCCCCCAAGCGGGGGGATACGCTGACATGACCGAGGTCGATAAGCCGCCGCGCGCGGTGGGTACGCTGGGTGCGACGCTGATGAGCGTCAACGGCATGATCGGCGCCGGGATCTTCGCCCTGCCCGCCCTGCTCCATGCCGAAGTCGGAGCTTTCGCGCCGTGGCTGTTCCTCATCTTCGGCGCCTTCTATTCCTGCACGATCCTTGTCGCCGCGCGACTGGCCACCATGTTCAATCAGTCTGGCGGACCGCAGCTTTATGTGCAGGCAGCCTTTGGCCCGGTGCTGGGGTTTCAGGTCGGCTGGCTATTGGTGATCGGCGCCGCATCGGGCCGCGCGGCCACCCTTTACGTGCTGATCTCCTATCTGGCGGTGTTCTTCCCCGCCCTGAACGGCGCGTTTGCCCGGCAAGCGGCGGTGCTGTTCATCCTCTGCGCGCTGGCCGGGCTGACGCTTACCGGCATGCGGAATGCGGTCGGCGGGCTCGTGCTTGGCACCGTGCTGAAGGTGACGCCGATCGTGCTGGTCTGCCTTGTCGCGCTGGCATCGGGCGGCTTCGCCATCGACCTGCAACTGCCGCAGCCCGATGCCTTCGGTTCGGTTGCATTGCTGGTCTATTTCGCCTTTTCCGGCACGGCGACGGCGACTTACTCGGCAGGGGAAATCCGCGATCCTGAAAGGACCTTGCCGCGCGCCATGCTGCTGTCGCTCGCTGTGATCGTCCTGTTCTACATGATCGTGCAATGGGCCTTCATCGCTGCCGGAGCGCCAACGAGCGCCGGCAATGCCACGCCACTCGCGGCGGCGGCAGAGGTGCTTCTGGGACCGGTTGGGGTGATAGCCCTGACCATCGCCGCGGTCTTTTCGATCGCCACCAATGCGCTCACCTATTTCATCGTCGCGCCGCGGGTGATCTACGGCATGGCCGAACGCGGCCTTGTGCCCGCCAGCCTGTCACACGTGTCGCACCGCTTCCTGACGCCCGACCGCGCCATCCTGCTGTTCACGGCGATCGTCGCCTTCCTGACCTTCAGCAATACCTTCACCCTGCTCGCCAGCATGATGTCGCTGGTGTCGCAGATCTGGACGCTGTGCATGTTCGCCGCGTTCTGGAAGTTGCAGATGGCAGGACCGGCGGCGCGTTCGGCGGGGTTCGTGGTGACTTGGGGGCTTATCCTTGCGGTCGGCACCTGCTTCGCGGTCTATGCCTCGATCCAGGCACCGGTGCAGGCGTTCGCCCTGCTGGGCGGACTGGTTGCGCTGGGGCTAGTGTTGTTCTTGCTGGCGCGGCGGGCGAACCGCGCAGCGGGCCAGTTTGCTTGACCAGAGTTGTGGACGGGCCGTGGCAGCTCTTGGCGGCAAACCCAAGACTCCACTGACCGATAGGCGGCCAATTGCGCTTTCCATTTCAGGATACCCGCCACCGACGCGCAGAAACGTGTGCATCGGGGAGAACTTGAATGGGTCTGACACGAACGCTGACACAAACCGCAGCTTCATTGGCCGCCTTGTTGACTGCAATCTCCTCCGGAGCATCGGAACCCGCAAAAGGTGACCTCGAGGTGGGCGATGGCGGTACCGGACCATTCTATGCCTGGGATTCCGCCATACCGACCGGAACAGCGCGCATCCTGCGGCGTGAACCTTTCATGCCAGGCAAGGCGCTTGTCGAAGCGGCAGTGAGCGACCGGGTCCTGTATTCCAGCCTCGGCGGGTTTGATGGAAAACAGCCGATCTTCGTTTCCGGCGGCGTCTATCTGCCAAAAGGAAAGCGGCCCAAAGGCGGGTGGCCGGTCATTGCCTGGGCACATGGCACAGTTGGATTTCCCGATAAGTGCGCGCCTTCGTTCAATGGCTGGTCGGATCGCGATACCCAGTATCTCAACAACTGGTTGAAGCAGGGCTATGCCGTGGTCGCCACTGACTATGAAGGGCTCGGGACCAATGGGCCTCATCCCTATCTGATGATCCGGTCTGAGGCGCGAGGAGTACTGGATTCCGTCCTCTCTGCGCGTCAGCCCTATGGCTTGTCGAGAAGAGTTGTGATTGTCGGCCAATCGCAAGGCGCACATGCTGCCACGGGCGCAGCGCTCATGCAGGCAGAGATGGCGCCATCGCTCGATCTCAAGGGCGTTGTGCTGACCGGCTGGGTGGGTCAGATGAGAGCTGATCCGGTGAAAATGGACGAGTATGATCCCTGGTCCATTCTGATCCTGCGCTTTCTCCCGACCCATGTGGCAATCGATCCGGGCTTTCGTCCCGCCAGCGTTCTTACGCCCGCAGGCAAAGCCCGGTATGAGAGTTTCAGGACGACTTGCGGCTCAGACGCAATGCAGAAGTTCATCGCTGACAAGCCGATCTCAAGATCACTGTTCACCGTTGATCCCAGTTCGCTTGAAGCTCGGGCGCTGCCATATCGTGTCTATCCAAGGCTGGCGTTCAAGGCGCCGGTTTTCCTCGGTATCGGCGAGAAGGACACGCAGACCAGTCCCAGGGGTGCATTTGAAGGTGCCAAAAGCGCCTGCGCATTGGGAACGAACATCACGACCAAGTTCTATCCGGGGGAGACGCATGGTTCGACGGTCCTGCGAAGCCAGGTCGACTCGATCTCCTGGGTGCGCGCCGCATTTTCTGGAAAGGTCCCGCCGGGCGGCTGCGAGCAATTGCGATTCCCTTGGGAGCAGAAGGGATAGGGCTTCTGAGGGCCGGGTCTAAACCATTTTCCTACAGGCCCCCAATCTGCCACACTCCCTTGCATGAACCGCCTGCCCAGGCACGCGCGATGAACGCCGCCGCCTTCCTCTCCGCAAGACCAAAGCCGCGCCGCCAGCGCGGCTTTCGCGCATCTGGGCCTCGCCCTAGGACAATTTCCACGCGAGCACCTCGCATGTACTTTATCAACTTGCGTTCCGCGCAACTGGCGAGCGGGCGGCAGAGGGCGCTTCCTGATTGTTCACAAGTGGCTAATCTTTGCGGCGGCATCAATCCGGCGACAAACGGAGAGACTCGATGAAAAACAGGTTCTTCCTCGCGCTCGGAGCAACGGCGCTGCTCGCCACATCGATTGCCCATGCCGCCCCGGGTGACCGCCTGCGCGAACGGATCAAGGCGCGGATGGCTGAGCGCATGCAGGGGGACAACAAGGCGCCGGTCACTCCCCCGACGCGCACGCTGAGCTATGGCAGCGATCCGTTGCAACAGATGGACTTCTGGAAGGCGGCCAATGCCTCCGGTCCTGCGCCGCTGGTCATCTTCGTCCACGGCGGCGGATGGAAGCGGGGGAGCAAGGATGTGGCGGCGAGCCGCTTTGCCCCGGCCCATTTCACCGGCCTTGGCTACAATTACGCGGCGATCAATTACCGGCTGGTGCCTGCCGCGAAGGTCGAGGATCAGGCCGAGGATGTCGCGCGCTCAATCAAGGCGCTGCTCGACAAGGCGGGGGAACTCGGCATCGACCGCAGCCGCGTGGTCATCACCGGGCACAGCGCCGGGGCGCACCTCGTCGCGCTGGTGGGGACGGATGAGAGCTATCTGAAGAAGGCTGGACTGTCCTTCGCGGACATCAAGGGCGTGATCCCGAATGACGGCGCGGCCTATGATGTGCCGAGCCAGGTGGCGCAGAGCGGCAATTTCATGAAGCCGACTTACGAGCAGGCCTTCGGCACCGATCCTGCGCGGCAGAAGGCGCTGTCCCCCACCGGCCACGCCGCCGCGCCCAATGCGCCGGCCTTCCTGCTGATCCATGTCCAGCGCGAGGACGGCGTTGCGCAGAACAAGGGGCTGGAGGCGGCGCTGAAGCGTGCGGGGACGCGCGTCCAGCGCAATGAGTTTCCCGGCAAGGGCCTTCAGGGCCACGCCGAAATCAACCGGCGGCTGGGCGATCCGACCTATGAAGCGACCGGCGTGGTCGATGCCTGGCTGAAGGGACTATTCGGCCGCTAGAGCGCGGTTACGCGCACGTCCTGCCGGTTCAGCGTGCATCCGGCATAGTGCGTGAGGAACGAGGTGTCGGCGGCGTCGCGTCCCACCCCGATCTTCGCGAAGTCGGCCCCGCTGGCCATGCCGGTGGCGTCGACGAGGTACCGGGTTCCGTCGAGGAACACCTCGGCGACGGCATGGAAATCAGGCGGGGTCACTCCGGGCGCATAGCCGCTGACGAAGCGGGCAGGCACTCCGGCAGCTCGGGCGAGGGTGATGAGCATGTGCGCGTAGTCGCGGCACACGCCTTGCCGCAGGACGTAGCTCTCGAGCGCCCCCGTGGCGGACGTGCTGACGCCGGGAACGTAGGTGAAGTGCGAGGCGATCCACTCGCGCATAGCCTCCACCGCGGCGCCCCCGGCAAGCCCGGCGAACTCGCTTTCGATGATGTGTTCGAAGTGGTCCGCCTGGCAGTACCGCGAAGGCATGAGGTAATCGACAGTCTCGGCGGGGAGCAGGTGGGTCGGCGTGGCGGAAAGCGCGGAGAGGTTCGCGACGAGGCGCTGAACGGTGACTTCGGAGCGGTAAGATACGGTCAGCCGGTCCTCGACATCGAGCCAGATGCGGTCGCCGATGTCGTCATGCCCGGGGATGCGGGCAAAGTGCTGGACCGGGCTGATGGCGATGAAGGGCTGGTCCACCCGCTGCTCGGGGATCATCGCTGCCTCGATCTGGAGGAGAACGGCGGTGCGGGCTTCGAAGGTGTAGTCGAGCTCGGTCTCGATCGCGAGCCTGATGGGTGCTGTCATTCCAGCCTAATGCGCGGGGGCGCGTTTGGCTGCAAGGGCGCTGCGTTAAAGCGGGGTCGGTCCGGCACCATCCAGCCGGTGAGTGCAGCCGAGCTTTGCGGGATCGCAATCGGCGCAGAGCGCAGCGACGGTGCGCCAGCCAGCCTCGCGAAGGCGCGCGGCGGCATCGGCATCGTGGCCGAGCGGGAGGAACAGGCTTTCGCGCGCGGCGCCAGTGTCGGTCAGGGTGTCGATCAGCTCGTCGGGGTAAAGCGAAAAGCCAATCGCCGGCTCGCTAGGTGCCCCTGCCGCGCCAAGTATCGCATAGGTGCCACCCCGGCCGAGCGCGCCCGAAAGGCCCTCGGCATAGAGGGTGAAGCCGAACCATGACTGGTACTCGAACCCATGGCGTTCGCTTGGATCGAGGGTGAGGCGGGCCATAGCTCCGACCCGCGCGGCAATCTCGCGAAGGGCGGCGATGCGCGAGGAGAGCGCTCCGCCGGCATCGATCGCGGCCAGGCGCTCGATCGCGCTATCGAACGGGCCGATGGCAGTGAGTAGCGGCAGGTAAGCCTCACCGCCCGCCGCAACGAGGGCGCCGGCGTCCTTTGCGTCAAGCTCCCGGCGCACGGCCTCGACTCTGTCTGCGGCAAGCGGCAGGGCTTTCGCGGCAAGGGTATCGACAAGGTCCGGCAGGGTGAAGTCGACGGAAATCCCGGTCGCTCCCGCCGCCTGCAAGGCTTCGATGGCGACGGCGACGATCTCTCCAGCAGCGGCCACGCTGTCCGAGCCGATCAGCTCGGCCCCGATTTGCAACCGCTCGCGCGCCGGGTTCAGCCCGTCCCCCTTGATGGTGACGACCTGCCCCTGATAGCACAGCCGGAGCGGCCGCGCGGAACTGGCAAGTCCCGTTGCCGCCATGCGGCCGACCTGCACCGTGATGTCGCTCCGCAGCGCCAGCGTCCGCAGGCTCGCCGGATCGACAAAGCGGAACATGCGGCGCGGCTGGACGCCGGCCATGCGGCTGGCCATCGACTTCTCGAACTCGATGCTGGGCGGCTGGACGCGGTCGTAACCGTGGCTGTCGAGCACGTCGAGCACGGCGCGCGTTACCCGCGCGGCGCAGGCTGCGCTGGCGGGCAGGCGGTCTTCAAGGCCTTCGGGCAGGAGGTCGCGGTCAGTGTCCATAAATTCAGGCCCTGAAAGTGGCTTTCTCCAGTCTCCCCTCCCGCAGGCGGGAGGAGTTGGGGAGGGCCTGTTATCCGAAGTCGGGTGGAAAGCGCAACAGGCCCTCCCTAGCCCCTCCCGCAGGCGGGAGGGGGATCGAAGGAGCTGCCTGCTTCGCCCCAGCAGTCTTAAAAAGCCAGACGCATGGCGCGCTTCACGCCGGGCAGGGCCTTGGCCTTTTCGAGCACGTCGGCGGGCAGGGCGCTATCGAGCGAGAGCAGCAGGATCGCCTCTCCACCCGCTTCGCGGCGGCCGAGGTGGAACGTGCCGATGTTGATGCCGTTTTCGCCGAGCAGCGTACCGATGCGGCCGATGAAGCCGGGTGCGTCCTCGTTCACGATGTACATCATGTGCCCGTCAAGATCGGCCTCGATACCGATGCCGAAGATTTCGACAAGGCGCGGCTGCGCATTTCCGAACAGCGTTCCGGCAACCGAGCGTTCACCGGCGTCGGTCTTCACCGAAACGCGGACCAACGTGTGGTAATCGCCGGCCTTCTCGGTCTTGACCTCACGGATCTCGATGCCGCGTTCCTTGGCGAGGAACGGCGCGTTGACCATGTTCACCGTGTCCGACTGGGTGCGCAGGAAACCTGCGAGCACAGCGGCGACGATCGGCTTGGCGTTAAGTTCCGCCGCCGCGCCTTCGGTATGGATCGAGATGCGCGGGATCGAACCGGTGGTGAGCTGGCCGACCAGGCTGCCGAGCTTTTCGGCCAGCGCCATGTAAGGCTTCAGCTTTGGCGCTTCCTCGGCGCTGAGCGAGGGCATGTTGAGCGCATTGGTGACGCCGCCGTTGACGAGGTAGTCGGCCATCTGTTCAGCCACCTGCAACGCCACGTTAACCTGCGCTTCGGTCGTGCTCGCGCCGAGGTGCGGAGTGCAGATGAAATTCGGCGTGCCGAACAGCGGCGATTCCTTGGCAGGTTCGGTCTGGAACACGTCAAGCGCGGCACCGGCAACCTGCCCGCTGTCGAGCGCATCCTTGAGCGCCGCCTCGTCGATCAGGCCGCCGCGCGCGCAGTTGACGATGCGCACACCCTTCTTGGTCTTGGCGAGGTTTTCGCGGCTGAGGATGTTGCGCGTCTGGTCAGTCAGCGGCGTGTGGAGCGTGATGAAATCGGCCTTGGCGAGCAGAGTGTCGAGGTCGGCCTTTTCCACGCCCATTTCGATCGCCCGTTCCTCGGTCAGGAACGGGTCAAAGGCGACGACCTTCATCTTGAGGCCGAGGGCGCGGCTCGCGACGATCGAGCCGATGTTGCCCGCGCCGATCAGGCCGAGCGTCTTGCCGGTGACTTCCACGCCCATGAAGCCGTTCTTCGGCCACAGGCCTGCCTGGGTCTGGGCATTGGCCTCAGGGATTTGGCGGGCCAGCGCAAAGATCATGGCGATGGCGTGTTCGGCGGTGGTGATCGAGTTGCCGAACGGCGTGTTCATCACCACCACGCCCTGCGCCGAAGCGGCCGGGATATCGACATTGTCGACACCGATGCCGGCGCGGCCGATGACTTTCAGGTTCTTCGCGGCATCAAGCACTTCCTTGGTGACGCGCGTCGAGGAGCGGATGGCCAGGCCGTCATAGTCGCCGATGCGGGCGATCAGCTGTTCGGGAGTTTCGCCAGTGATGACGTCCACGTCGCAGCCGCGTTCGGCAAAGATCTTGGCGGCGTTGGGATCCATCTTGTCGGAAATGAGTACGCGGGGCTTGGTCATTTTCTTATCCTTGTGAGCCCCCTCGCAGGCGGGGGCCTCGTGCAATTGCAGAGCGGATTGGAAGGCTTGAGGTCCCCGCCATTGCGGGGACTCTCGGATCAGTTCTTGAGCGAGGCGTAAGCCCAGTCGAGCCACGGGCCGAGCGCTTCGATATCGGCGGTGTCGACCGTCGCGCCGCACCAGATGCGCAGGCCGGCGGGGGCATCGCGGTATCCGGCGATGTCGTAAGCCGCGCCTTCCTTTTCGAGCGCACCGGCAAAGGCCTTGATGAAGTCCGCATCCGCGCCTTCCACCGAAAGGCACACAGACGTCTTCGAACGGCTGGCTTCGTCCGCACAGAGGTGGCTGAGCCACGGCCGCGACTGGACGATAGCATCAAGCGCGGCGGCGTTGGCATCCGAGCGCGCCTGCAGGCCCTTCAAACCGCCGAGACCCTTGGCCCATTCGAGCGCGAAGATGGCGTCTTCGACGGCCAGCATCGACGGCGTGTTGATCGTCTCGCCCTTGAACACGCCCTCGGCAAGCTTGCCCTTGGACACGAGGCGGAACACCTTGGGGAGCGGCCATGCCGGGGTGTAGGTTTCAAGCCGTTCAACCGCGCGGGGGCCGAGGATCAGCACGCCGTGGCCGCCTTCGCCGCCCAGCACCTTCTGCCAGGAGAAGGTGGCGACGTCGATCTTCGACCAGTCGATGTCGTATGCGAAAACAGCGCTGGTCGCATCGGCGAAGGTCAGGCCTTCGCGGTCCGCGGGGATCCAGTCGGCATTCGGAACGCGCACGCCGGAGGTGGTGCCGTTCCAGGTGAACAGCACGTCGTCGGCGAAGTTCACTTGGCTGAGATCGGGAAGCTGGCCGTAGTCCGCACGGATCACCGTGGGATCGAGCTTCAGCTGCTTGGCGGCATCGGTGACCCAACCTTCACCGAAGCTCTCCCAGGCCAGCGTGGTCACGCCGCGCGCGCCGAGCATCGTCCACATCGCCATTTCGAAAGCGCCGGTGTCTGAACCGGGCACGATGCCGATGCGGTGCGTTTCGGGCAGCTGGAGCACTTCGCGCATCAGGTCGATGCAGTACTGCAGACGCGTCTTGCCGATCTTGGCGCGGTGAGAGCGGCCCAGCGATTCGGTGGCGAGTTTTTCGGGGGAATAGCCCGGCGGCTTGGCGCAGGGACCGGAAGAAAAGTAGGGACGCTCCGGAAGCGCCGGCTTGGTATCAGTCATGTAGTCTCTCCTTGCAGAGAGCACGCGCGGCGTTGGGACCGCGTGGCCCGGCGCCGCTCCTAGTGTTGCGCTGCAACAAGTCAAGCCGAAACGCCCGCACTACTTTTCCACACCGGCGGAGCGATCCTCCCGTTACCCCGCGTTAACCATTCCGGCCTTACCATTCCCGCCTGATGCGCCGGTCCTTAGTCCTCCTGCCCATCGTGGCCTCCTTGAGCGCCTGCGGAGCGATCCCCGAAGGCCGCTCGCCCCAGAAACAGACCGTTTCGCGCTCCACCCAGGTCTTCACGCCCAGCCCCGAGGCGCAGCAGTGCTACAACGGGCTCGGCCAGAGCAAGGCGAGCTTCACGCCTCTGCCCGACCAGTACTTCGGCGCCGGCTGCTCGGCGGTGAGTGCGGTCCGCCTTTCGGCCCTCGCCAGCGACGATGCGCGGCTGGGAGTGACCAACCTCGGCGCCGTCACCTGCCCGCTCGCCCAGACCTTCGCCGGTTGGGCCCGCTTCGGCGTCGACCGCGCCGCCCGCCAGATCCTCGGCTCGCCGCTGGTGCGGATCGAGACGATGGGATCGTACGCCTGCCGCACCGTTGCAGGGCGCGAGAGACTGTCCGCCCATGCCTCGGCCAATGCCATCGACGTTTCCGCCTTCGTCCTCGCCGACGGCCGCCGCATTTCCGTATCCGGCCAGTGGAGCGCCGGGTCCGAGGCGGAGCGGCGCTTCCTCCAGACCATCCACGCCAGCGCCTGCAAGCGCTTCGGCACCGTGCTTGGTCCGGCATACAACGCCGCCCACGCCGACCACTTCCATGTCGAGGTCAGCGCGAGCAATTTCTGCCGTTGAGCCCCCGCGCAGCGCCGGTTGCACATTACGCAAGTTGATGAAGTACACGCGCAGCGCATCTCGTTTACGCGCGTAGGGGGCGCCAGACGCACGAAAGCCGCGCTGGGGGCGCGGCTTTCGGGGAGAGCAAAAGGATCGCGGACGGGCTCACGGCACCGGCCTTGGGCAGGAAAACATGGCGGCCATTATGACAGGCCGGGCCCGTGTAGGAAAACGCTTTCCCCCGGCCCGCTCAGCCCCCGGCTGGAACCTCGCCCTCGCCATCGTCCGTCGCATCGGCCGGAGCCCCCGCCTTCAGCCGCTCGATCTGCCGCCGCGCCGCTTCGGCAAGGCTGCCGCCGTGGGGGTTGTTGGCAATCGGGCCAAGGTGGAGCAGCGCCTCCTCCTTCTTGCCCTCGCGCGCCAGCTGCATGGCCAGCGTCATGCGCAGACCAAAGTCGAACGGCGCCACCATGCTCGCGCGCCGCAGCGCATCGACCGCATTGGCCGTCGGCTGGCGCCCCTGCCGCACGAAGCTGGTGTAGAAGTTATAGAGCGGTAGTGGATGATCGTTCTCAAGTCTGTTGAGCGCCAGGAAAGTCGCCCGCGCCTCGCTGAACAGCTTGGCATCGCCTGACTGTTCGGCCTTGCGCATCAGGGCATAGCCCTTCTGCAGATAAGCGTTGGCCTGGGCCGGATCGGCCTTGATCGCCGCATTGGCGGCAGCAATCGCCGCGTCATCATTGTCCGAATCGAACTCTGCCTCGGCGAGCGCCGCCTGCACCGCCGCATCGCCCGGGAACTTCGCCGCCACGGCGCGCGCGTCCTTCAGCACCAGCGGCGCGGAATCGCCATCGACGCCGACCTGGCTTCGCACCCGCACCGGCATGATCGCGACCTCCCCGGGGCGCAGGGGCCGCAGCGTTACTTTCGGCGTGGAAAGCGCGGCCGGCGCCAGCTTCAGGTAGGTGAACTTGTTGCGCCGCAAATAGGCGTCCACTTCCTTTTCCAGCACGGCAAGGTCACCAAACGCCGCCCGGCCCGCCTCGGGCGAGCTTTGCCCCGCGTTCACCGCCTTGTGATAGGCGGTCAGCTGCCCGCGGCGCTTCTCGTCAAAGGTCAGGTAGTGATAGAGCAGCCAGGCGCGGCCATAGAAGGCATCGTAGGCCTTGCTCTTGCCCCGGCGCTTTTCATAGGCCTCGGGATCGAGCAGGTCGTTCACCGTCACGTCGCGCGCCAGCGCCAGCTCCGCCCCGCGGTGCTGGGCCGCACGGCCGAGCGAGACCGAGCCGTCACCGCCGAATGCGGCCGAGGCAAAGAATTCCGCCGCCCCTTCCGATGACCAGCGCGGCGACGCCACCCCGCTGGCCGAAATCAGGAAATGGTGGGCATATTCGTGCAGCAGCACGATCAGCGAGAACTGCGGATCGCTGCTGTTCTGCGCGGCATCGACCGAAGGCACCACCGCGAGCGAACCCCCGGCCCGCGCCTTGTAGAACCCGGCGATGAAGCTGCTCTTCTCGCCATAGAGCTTGCGCACCGTGCTTTCATCGCCAACGACGAAGACCGTCACCCGGTTCGACGGACTGGGCAGCGCCTGGTTGACCCCGGTAACTATCGCCATTGCCGAATGATAGCGCTCAAGCTGCTCCGAAAAACGGCGCATGTTGGACGCGCTGGTATTGCCGTAGATGACAAAGTGATCGCTCTGCGCCTCCTGCCACTCGGCCCGCACGGGAGTGGAAAGCAGCGCCAGCGCGGCCGCCGCCAGGATTCGACGCTTGATCATGCGATGCCCCCGCGAGTGATTGAAGGGGGAGGCTACTATGTGATTGGGATGATTGCCAGAAGTGGTTGGCGCAGTTCGTCGCATTGGAAGAGCCAAGCCCTCCCGCCGCACATGGCTCGGGCCGCCAAAAAGGCCTTGAGTTGTGCGGTCTCGAAAGGAAACCATGACCAGCTTGAAATGCCGATTTCAGGTCGCGAATAGCCCCATTGCGGAACAAAACCAAAACCCCCATATCTTTCATCATGGCCGAACTCGTTATCCGCAGAGGGCTCGAAGAGCCCGACACATCCGGCAACTTCGTCCCCCACAAGCCCGCGCGGCCGGAGAAGTCCGACGGGGGCAGGCCGTTCCGCATCGTTTCGGAATACCAGCCCGCCGGTGACCAGCCGACCGCGATTGCCGATCTGGTCGAAGGGGTGAACAATGGCGAGGTGACGCAGGTGCTGCTGGGCGTCACCGGCTCCGGCAAGACCTTCACCATGGCGCAGGTGATCGAGGCGACGCAGCGGCCCGCGCTGATCCTAGCGCCCAACAAGATCCTGGCGGCGCAGCTTTATGGCGAGATGAAGAGCTTCTTCCCCGACAACGCGGTGGAATACTTCGTCTCCTACTACGACTACTACCAGCCCGAGGCCTATGTCCCCCGGTCGGACACCTACATCGAGAAGGAAAGCTCGGTGAACGAGGCGATCGACCGGATGCGCCATTCGGCCACCCGTGCGCTGCTGGAGCGCGATGACGTGATCATCGTCGCATCGGTCTCGTGCCTTTACGGCATCGGCTCGGTCGAAACCTATTCGGCGATGATCTTCGACCTGAAGAAGGGCGAAAGCCAAGACCAGCGCGAGATCATCCGCAAGCTGGTGGCGCTGCAGTACAAGCGCAAC
The DNA here is from genome assembly GCA_025938935.1 of Novosphingobium sp. MW5. Classification (GTDB taxonomy): domain Bacteria; phylum Pseudomonadota; class Alphaproteobacteria; order Sphingomonadales; family Sphingomonadaceae; genus Novosphingobium. The sequence goes on from JAPCWB010000001.1 coordinate 3,622,471, forward strand.
GACGCCACCTTTGCCCGCGGCAATTTCCGCGTACGGGGGGACAATCTCGAGCTGTTTCCCAGCCACCTCGAGGACGTAGCCTGGCGGATCAGCTTTTTCGGCGACGAGATCGAGGAGATATCCGAGTTCGATCCGCTGACCGGCAAGAAGGGCGGCAGTCTCGACAAGGTGCGGGTCTATGCCAATTCGCACTATGTCACGCCCGGGCCGACGATGAAGCAGGCGACGCAGGCGATCCGCTTCGAGCTGGAGGAGCGGCTGAAGGAGCTGGAGGCGGAAGGGAAACTGCTCGAATACCAGCGGCTGGAACAGCGCACCAATTTCGACCTTGAGATGATCGCCGCGACCGGATCCTGCGCGGGGATCGAGAATTACAGCCGCTTCCTCACCGGCCGCCTCCCCGGCGAGCCGCCGCCGACATTGTTCGAATATCTGCCCGACAATGCCCTGCTCTTCGTCGACGAAAGCCACCAGACCGTGCCGCAGATCGGCGCGATGTCCAAGGGCGACCACCGGCGCAAGATTACCCTTGCCGAATACGGCTTTCGCCTGCCCAGCTGCATCGACAACCGCCCGCTGCGCTTCAACGAGTGGGACGCGATGCGGCCGCAGACCGTCGCCGTTTCCGCCACGCCGGGCGGCTGGGAGATGGAACAATCGGGCGGCGTCTTTGCCGAACAGGTGATCCGTCCCACCGGCCTGATCGACCCGCCTGTGCACATCCGCCCGGTCGAGGACCAGGTGCAGGACTGCATCAACGAATGCCGCGAGACGGCCGCCAAGGGCTACCGCACGCTCGTCACCACGCTGACCAAGCGCATGGCGGAAGACCTCACCGAGTTCATGCACGAAGCCGGCCTCAGGGTGCGCTACATGCACTCCGACGTCGAGACGCTGGAGCGCATCGAACTGATCCGCGACCTGCGCCTAGGCGTTTATGACGTGCTGGTGGGCATCAACCTGCTGCGCGAGGGGCTCGACATTCCCGAGTGCGGCCTCGTCTGCATTCTCGATGCCGACAAGGAGGGCTTCCTGCGCTCCGAAACCAGCCTCATCCAGACCATCGGCCGCGCGGCGCGCAATGTGGACGGGCGGGTGATCCTCTATGCCGACCGCATGACCGGCTCCATGGAGCGCGCCATCGCCGAAACCGACCGCCGCCGCGAAAAGCAGCGCGCCTACAACCTCGAACACGGCATCACGCCCGAAACGATCAAGCGCAACATCCACGACATCGTCGCCGATACCGCGAGCCGTGACGGGGTGATCGTCGATATCGAGGATGACGGCGTCAACAACCTCGTCGGCCACAACCTGCGCGGTTACATCGAGGACCTGGAAAAGCGCATGCGCGCCGCCGCCGCCGACCTCGAGTTCGAGGAAGCCGGACGCCTGCGCGACGAGATCCGCCGGCTGGAGGCAACCGAACTTGGCCTGCCCGAGGGTGAGCGGAAAGCGCCCATCGTCGGCCGCAGCAACGAGGGCAAGCCCGGCACGCGCAAGACCCGCTTCGGCAAGAGCCAGAAGAAGTGGGGGCGGTGAAGCTCTCCCGCCGCGCGGCACTCGCCGGGGCGGCGGTGCTGCCTCTCAGTGGGCGCGTTTGGGCCGCCGCGAAGTCTGGTCCGCCTGTTCGCACCGGGCTTGACCGGGTGCTCGCCGATCCCTCGCCGCTGAAGGGCAAGCGGGTCGGCCTGCTCACCCATGACGCGGCCTTGGCTGGAGATGGACGGCGCGGGGTCGATGCCCTCGCCGCGCAGCCGGGGGTGACGCTCACCACTCTCTTCGCTCCGGAGCATGGCCTCTCCGGCACCGCTGCGGCGGGCGAGCACGTGGGCGATGCCCGCGATAGCAGGACCGGCCTTCCGGTGTTCAGCCTCTACGGCAAGCGCCCCGCGCCCGAACCGGCGCAGCTGGCGGGACTCGACCTGCTGGTGATCGACCTGCAGGACGTCGGCCTGCGCTGCTACACCTATGCCGGCACCGCGCTGAAGGCGATGGAGGTGGCGGCCACGGCGCGCGTCCCGGTGCTGCTGCTAGACCGGCCCAATCCGCTCGGCGGGCTGGTTTTCGAAGGCCCGGCGCTGGAGGATGAATGGCTGGGCAAGACGCCCGTCACCGCGCTCCCTACGCTCTACCGCCATGGCCTGACGCTCGGCGAGATCACCCGCTACCTCACGCTCGGCGGGTTCGGCTGGAACGTTGCCGTCTCCGCTATGGAGGGCTGGACGCGCGGCATGGGGACGGAAGTGTTCGGCCCTGCCGGCCTGCCATTCGCCCCGCCCTCACCCAACCTGCGCAGCCCCGCCGCGATCTTCGCCTATGCGGCCAGCGTGCTGATCGAGGGCACGAACATTTCCGAAGGACGCGGCAGCGAGGCGCCGTTCGAGCTGGTCGGCGCGCCGTGGATTGATGGCGCGGCGCTGGCCAAGGCGCTGGCGAAGACGAAGCTTCCGGGCGTGAAGTTCGCACCTGCCCGCTTCACCCCGACAAGCTCCAAACATGCCGGCCAGCCCTGTGGCGGTGTGCGCATCAGCGTGACCGACGAGCGGAACTTCCGCACCTTCGATACCGGCATCACGCTTGTCTCGGCGCTGCGGCAGCAGGCCCCGGAGAAGTTCGCGTTCCTCCCGGGCACCCCACCATTCTTCGACCTCCTCGCCGGACGCGCTCATGTGCGCGAAGGCATCGCCGCGGGCCTGCCCCCCGCCACGATTGCCACGCGGACCGACGCCGACCGGCGGCGCGGGTCCGAGTGGCACACCTCAGGCCGGATTTATCGCACAGAGTGACACTCGCTTGTGGCAAAGTGGTTTGCACATATTGCCAGCAGAGGCGCCCTGCTGACATGCCCGCCGCCATGTCCCGGACGATTCCCGCCCTCGCCTCACTCCTGCTCCTCGCCGCCTGTTCGGGCGGAGAAGATGGCGAGACGCCCGAACAAGCCAAGCGCCTCGTCCTGCCATCGCAGCCAGCCCCCTTGCGCGAGGCTCCGAAACAGCCAGAGGGCGCGGTGTGGAGTGCGCTGCCGAACGGTGCCGCCCAGTTCGCCGCCCCCGGTCAGCCGCCCCTGCTCGTCGTCTCCTGCGAGAAGCGCGGCACACCCGAGGCTGTCCTGCGCTTCACCCGCACCACCCGCGCCGAGGAAGGCGCGAAGGCGCTCTTCGCCATCGAGGGCAACAGCCGCGTCACCCGCGTAAAGCTGGACGTGGTGAAGCCGGGTGAGCCCGGCGAGTGGACCGGCACGGTCAGCGCCTTCGACGGGCGGGTGGAGGCCATCAGGGGCAGCTACGGCGTGAAGGCCACGCTGCCCGGCGGCGGCACCCTGAGCTGGAGCGGCAGCAGCGTTCCCGGGGCGGTCCTCACCGACTGCCGCGCGGGCCTGACGTTGCCAAAGGAGACGCCCGAGGCTGACGCAAGCGAAGCGCCGGGCGAAGAAAACTAAGGTCCGCCCGGCTAATCTTTGCACCACGCCCGCTCATCCTGAGCCTGTCGAAGGATGCTTGCGCAGCCGTAGGGTTTGACCAGCCGCCTTCGACAAGCTCAGGCTGAGCGGAGTGGATGAAACCAGACTGGCTTAGGCCGAAATCTTGCCGAACTGCGCCTCGAACCCGGCCACGTCTCCGCTGGCGAGGTATTGCGCCTGCGCTACCCAGTTGTCCTTCGCCGGACGCCCGGCAAAGGGCCCGAGCTTGCTGTCGAGCGCGGCGAGGTCCGCATCCGTCATCGCCGCGATCTGGGCATAGGTCGAGATGCCAAGCGTGGGCAGCAGCGCCTGAAGCTTGGGTCCCAGCCCCTTGATGCGGGAAAGGTCGTCCGCAGCCGCAGCGGTGGGCTGCGGCGCCGAGGGCGGCGGGGGTGAAGCTGGCGGAGGTGCGGGCTCCGGCGCGGGAGTGACTTCCGGTTCCGGCGCGGGAGCGGGCGGAGCAGGAGGCGGTGCGGGTTCGATTTCGGGCGCGGGCGCGGGCTGGCTGGGTTCGGCCGGAACGATCTCCGGCTCGGGCGCGGGTGCCGGCTCGATCTCGGGCTGGGTCGCGGCGCGGGCAAGGACTTCGCGCGCTTCTTCCGCAGCGGCGACTTCCTCAACCTCGTCCTGCGCGGCGACGGCGATCACTTCGGCCACGCCCCCCAGCGCGCCGCCTGCTGGCGAGGGGATCACCGGCGGGATGGCGGCGGCAGGCGGCGCGTCGATCAGCGCCTGGTTGCGCCGCGCCGGGGCCGCGCCTTCATCCAGAACGTCGGGCTTGTACTCGCGCTTCGCCGGCTTGCTGCCGCGCGCGAAGAGCCACCATGCGACCAGCAACACGGCCAGCGCGACCACGCCCAGCACCAGCCAGTTCGCTTCGATTGTCTGCATCATTGCCAAAATCCCTTCGGGTTCATGGGCAATGGATTAGGACAAACGCAGCGCGCCTGCAAAGCCTAACGCCCTGCGTTCAGGCTTTCCGCAACCCCCACCAGCTTGACGAATTCCTGCCGGTAGAAATCACCCGGTTCGCCTGCCAGTTCGCGCACCTGCGCCAGCGAATAACCGGCCAGCAGCGGGTCGCCGCGCAGCTTCTGGCCAAAGGCGGCGACCGCCACGGCAAAGCGGAAATCGGGCGAAGGCGCGCGCTTGTTCCACATGGCCATGGCCGGGACGGGCTGTTCGATCAGCTTCGACGTAGTGCCATCGGGCAGTTTGTAGCGCAGCTTGACGAAGGCAAGTTCGCCCTGTGTGCCCTGCGCCGGTCGGCTCCAGGTGTCACCGCCATTATAGCGGCGCGGATCGGTCCAGCCCTTCATGCCGGCAGGTACAACCTCGTAGATCGCCGTCACCTGATGGCCCGCGCCGATGTCGCCCGCATCGACCTTGTCGTTGTTGAAATCCTCTTCGCGCAGTGCCCGGTTTTCATAGCCGATCAGGCGGTACTGGCTGACCTGCGCGGGGTTGAATTCCACTTGTACCTTCACATCCTTGGCGATGGTGAACAGGGTGGATCCCATCTCCTCGCCCAGCACCTTCTTCGCCTCGAGCGCAGAATCGATATAGGCGTAGTTGCCGTTGCCGTGATCGGCCACCTGTTCCATCAGGCCTTCGTTGTAATTGCCGGTGCCGAAGCCCAGCGTGGTGAGCGTGATGCCGGAATCGCGCTCTTTCTCCACCATGTCGATCAGTGCCTTGGTATCGGAAACGCCGACGTTAAAATCGCCATCGGTGGCCAGCACGATGCGGTTGACCCCGCCCTGGATGAAATTGTCCCGCGCGATCTGGTAGGCGAGCTGAAGCCCGGCCCCGCCCGCGGTGGAACCGCCCGCACTCAGGCGGTCGAGCGCGCTGCGGATCTTCTCGCCGTCGCTGGTCGGCTCGAGCACGAGGCCCGCAGCCCCGGCATAGACCACGATCGAAACCTTGTCCTGCGGGCGCAGTTCGCGAGACAGGCCGGCCAGCGCCGTCTTCACCAGCGGCAGCTTGTCAGGCGAATTCATCGAGCCGGAAACGTCGACGAGGAAGACCAGGTTCGCCGCCGGGCGGCCGGTGCGCGGCAGGTCATAGCCGCGCAGGCCAATGCGCAGCAGCCGGGTTTCCGGGTTCCACGGCGTGACCATGGCGTCGGTCGTCACTGAGAACGGCGCTTCCTTGCTCTGCGGCAGCGGATAATCGTAGCGGAAATAGTTGATCAGTTCCTCGGTCCGCACGGCGTCCTTCGGCGGCACCTGCCCGGCGGAGAGGAAGCGGCGGGTGTTGGCATAGGCGCCGGTATCGACATCGACCGAGAAGGTGGACACCGGATCGGTGCGGGTGTGCTTGATCGGGCTGACGTCCTTGCCATCGTATTTTTCCCGGCCCGGATCGCTGGGAACGACGACTGGCGGGACAAAACCGTAACGGCTGCGCTCCTCGGCGCGCATCGCTTTCATCGCCGGGGCCATGACCGGCGAGGGCATCGCCGCGCCGGCCATCATCGGCGGCGGCGGCGGAGGTGCGGGCGGCGGAGGCGGAGGAGGTGGCGGCGGAGGAGGGGTGGCGGCATGGGCGCGGCGTCCTGCACCTCACCGTTGGCGCCCTTGACCGCGACAGAGTCTGCCGCGCAGCCCGAGAGCATGACGAAAGCCAGGCCCGATACGGCGAATAATGCACTTCGTTGCATGGACAGTCCCCTTCCAACACACAACCCGCGTTAAAAGGGCGACTCGGCCGCTGAATGCTTTCTGAACACGCCTCCACCACATCTGTGGCTGGGCCAAACCGCTCAGCCGCCTACGTTTTTCCTGAAAAGGACGCGGTCCTCAGGGCCGAAGCCCTTGTGCCAGATGACCCAGCCATAGATGCCCAGGATCATCGGGATGCCCAGCAGCAGTTCGGCCCATTCGGGCAGGAACCGCGTTGCCGCCGCGCCAACAGCAAGCGCCGGAATGGCAGCAACGATCAGCGACCAGCGCCAGTTGTTCACCCGCTGGCCCAGGATGCCTGAAAGGACCATGGACTTGGCCAGCGAAGTAAAGGCCGTGGCCAGCATCAGCCCACCGGCGGCGGCGGCGGCGGCGAACTTGTCGTTGAAGCCCCAGTGCTTGACCAGCAGGATGCCGCCGACCGTGAACACCACCTGCATCACGATGGTGCCGATCGATATGGCAAGGTTGCGCAGCCGGGCGAGGTAGATCAGCGCGGCCTCGCTCACCACGGCGGTGGCGGCGATGACTTCGGCCAGCAGCAGCAGGTTGAGCGCGCCGTTGCCGCCGACGAACTCCGGCCCGATCAGGCCCATCACGGCCGCGCCGGGAATGCCCAGCGCCAGTGCTACGCCAAGCTGTGCGGCGGTGATCCAGAAGCCGACCTGGCAGACCTGCTTGGCGATGCCCGCATAGTCCTTGTCTTTGATCGAGCGGGTGATGACGGGGCCGAGGATCGGCTCGAAGCTGGTCTTGAACTTCTGCGGCAGCGAGGCGATCTGCTGGGCCGCGTAATAGACCCCCACCGCCACCGGCGAGGCAAAGGCGCCAAGGATGGCGATGTCGAGCCTGCGCGTGCCCCATTCAACGAGGTCCGCCACGGCAAGCGGGGTCGATGCCAGCGCCGTCTTCCACAGCCGCAGCGGATGCGGATGCCAGTGCTGCGGCAGGCCATAGGAGCGGAAGAGCGGCACCAGCGTCACGGCAAAGGCGGCGCATTTGGCCGCGATGTAGGCAATCGTCAGCCCGCTTTCGGGCGCGAACAGCAGCAGCGCGCTTGCACCGATGGTCAAGACCCACGGCTCGACCAGCGAACGTGCGCGCACCGTCGTCGCCACGTCATAGCGATAGGCAAGCGCGGCCAGCGTGATCTCGGTCAGGGCATTGGGCAGGATGGCGATCGGCAGCAGGCGGTCCCAAGCGGAATACTGCCCCGCCGGGAACATCGGCAGCGGAAAGGCGAAGAGCAGCAGCCCCGCCGCGATCGACAGCAAGCCGGACAAAAGCAGGCCATCGGCGACGATGCTTGCGGGGTGGCCTTCTTCCTCTGCCAGCCGCTGGGCAAGGCCGCGCCGCTGGCCCAGCGCGCAGGCCTGCGCCACCAGTTCGACCGCCACGATGGCCGAGGCATAGCGGCCCAGCGCCTCGACCCCGTAAAGCCGTCCGGCGATGAACAGGAAGGGCGCGGTGCCGAGCAGACGAAGGACGAAGCCCAGCACGTTGGTCCGCCCGCCCTTGGCGAGTGCGGCGATGTCGTCCTGAGCCTTGTCGTCACTCACTGTGCGCGGCCTGCCTCTGCGCGAAGGGGGCGGGCGAGCAGGCTGGCGACGGCTTCGCGCGCGTCGATCTGGCCGGAGAGCAGCGCGGCGACGGTCTGGACGATGGGCATGTCAACGGCCTCGCGGCTTGCCAGATCGGCCAGCACCGGCGCGGTGTGCGCGCCCTCTGCCACCGAATTCTTGCCCTCCAGCGCCTCGGCAGAGGTCAGCCCCATGCCCAGCGCCTTGCCGAGCGAGAAGTTGCGGCTCGAGGTGGAGGAGCAGGTCAGCACGAGGTCACCCAGCCCGCACAGCCCGGCCAGAGTATCGGCGCGGCCGCCCCGGGCGAGGCCGAAGCGCAGCATCTCCGCGTAACCGCGCGCGATCAGGGCGGCGCGGGCGTTCTGGCCCAGCTCCAGCCCGTCGACCACGCCGCAGGCAATGGCCAGCACGTTCTTCACTGCGCCGCCGATCTCCGCGCCGATGACGTCGTCCGAATAGTAGGGCCGCAGCGTGGGCCGCGAAATGACCGGGGCGAGCCGCTCCCACTGCGCCTGCCCGCCGGCGCAGGCGAGCGTGACCGCGGTGGGCAGGCCTGCCGCGACTTCATGGGCGAAGGTCGGACCGGAAAGGACGGCAATCTCGGCACTGGGCGCGGCCTCTGCGGCGATGTCACCGGTCAGGCGGCCCGAGCCTGCCTCGATGCCCTTTGAACACAGAAGGAGGTCGCGCTTGCGGTCAGGCAGGCTGGTGAGCACAGAGGCCAGATGCTGCGCGGGGACCACGGCGAGGACGGTCTGCAGGTCAGCAATATCACCGATCTGGTTCGTCGCTGTGACATTATCCGCCAATCTGGCACTCGGCAGGAACAGGCTGTTGGTATGGGCCGAGTTGATTTCCTCGACCAGTTCCGCCTCGCGCGCCCAGAGCAGGACCGGAGTGCCATCGCTCGCCAGAACCTGCGCCAGCGCCGTGCCCCAGGCCCCTGCTCCGATCACGCCGATGGTCATGCCTTCACTCCCGCACCGCGCACCGGCGCGGCGTCCGGGTCGAGCGGCCAGCGCGGCCTTGCGGCGAAATCGAGTGCATCGGGGGTGAAATCTTGCCTCATAAGCCGCTCCATCCCCGCCCAGCCGATCATCGCGGCATTGTCCGTACACAGCGCCAGCGGCGGCGCGACAAATGGCAGGCCGTGCTCGGCCGCCAGCTTCTCAAGCCCGGCCCGGATCGCCTGATTGGCAGCTACGCCCCCCGCGACGACCAGCGCCGTCACATCCCCTGCCGCTTCGAGCGCGCGGCGGGTGCGGTCCAGCACGCAGTCAAGCGCAGCCTGCTGGAACGATGCGGCGATATCGGCGTCCGAATATTCGTCGTCCCGGGCCTGACCCGGGACCGCTGGCCTGTTCGAGTTGGCTTCGCTGTCAACCGCCAGCGGTCCCGGATCAAGTCCGGGACGACATTGGTTTTCTTTCGCCCGCAGCACCGCGCTTTTCAGCCCGGCGAAGGAGAAATGCGGCTCCTGGGTGCCGAGCAAGGGGCGCGGCAGGCGCACCTTCTTCGCATCGCCCTCGCGCGCCAGCCGCTCAACCGCAGGCCCGCCGGGATAGCCGAGGCCCAGGATCTTCGCCGTCTTGTCGAAAGCTTCGCCCAGCGCATCGTCAATCGTTGTCGCCAGCCGCCGGTACTGGCCCAGCCCCTGCACTTCGAGCAGCTGGCAATGCCCGCCAGAAACGAGCAGCAGCAGGTAGGGATAGTTCAGCGAGGCGTCCGCCAGCCGCGGACTGAGCGCGTGACCCTCAAGATGGTTCACCGCGATCAGCGGCTTTTCGCCCGCCATGGCCAACGCCTTTGCGCTCACCAACCCGACCATCACGCCGCCGATCAGGCCTGGCCCGGCCGTCGCCGCAACGGCATCCACGTCCGACAGTTCCATCCCGGCATCGGCCAGCGTCGCGGCAATCAGCGGGGCGAGGCGCTCGGCATGGGCGCGCGCGGCGATTTCGGGAACGACGCCGCCATAGGGGCGATGCTCCTCGTCCTGCGAGGCAATGCGCTGGGCAAGCACGGTCCGGTCCTCGCGCACCAGCGCGGCCGCCGTTTCGTCACAGGACGATTCAATTCCGAGGACCACCCGCATCGATCACTTTCCCTTATAGAGAATAGTGTCCGGAGCAACCGTAAGCGGACTTTTTCGCCAGCACCTTGAATTCGTCATTGCGAGCGGCAATGCCGCGCGGCAATCCAGAGCGTCACGCGCGGCGCCTCGGATTGCTTCGTCGCGGCGCTCCTCGCAATGACGATGGGCTGATTGGAAATCGAATGCCTTCTTCCCCGAGTTTCCCGCTCCGCCTCGGCACCCGCCGCTCGCCGCTTGCCATGGCCCAGGCCGAAGAAGCCCGCGCGCGCCTGTGCAAGGCGCATGGCTGGGCTGAGGATGCGGTCGAGATCGTCCCCGTCACCGCCAGCGGCGACAAGATCCAGGACCGTCCGCTCGCCGAAATCGGCGGCAAGGCGCTGTGGACCAAGGAACTCGACCAGTGGCTGATGGCGGGTGAGATCGACTTCGCCGTCCATTCGGCCAAGGATGTCGAAACCTGGCGTCCGCTCGAATTGACCATCGCCGCCGTGCTGGAGCGCGAGGACGTGCGCGACGTTCTGGTGGGCGTCGCCAGCCTTGCCGCACTCGCCCCCGGCAGCCGGATCGGCACCAGCGCCCCGCGCCGCGCCGCGCAGGTTCTGCACCTGCGACCCGATTGCGAAGTGGTTTCGTTCCGCGGCAACGTCGCCACGCGGCTGGGCAAGCTCGCCGCCGGAGAGGCCGATGCCACCCTGCTCGCTCTCGCCGGGCTGAACCGGCTGGGGCAGGGCCATGTCGGCACGCCGCTCTCGCTCGAAGGCTGGCTGCCCGCACCGGGACAGGGGGCCATCGCCATCGAGTGCCGCGCGGAGGACGCACAGACCGCAGCCCTGCTCGCCGCCATCGACCATGCCGACAGCCACGCAACCCTGATGGCCGAGCGCGACCTGCTGGCAGCGCTTGGCGGCAATTGCCACTCGGCCATCGGCGTCCACAGCCGGGTCGAAGGCAATGGCATCGTCATGCGCGCGGCGATCTATACGCTGGACGGCGCGGAGAAGGTCGAGCGCGAGGCCACTTTCCCGGCCAGTGACCGCGACGGGCCCAAGCGGCTGGCTGGCGAATTGCTCGCCGGAGCCAGCCCCGCCCTTGCCGCGGCCTTCGATCCGCCATGAGCGCAGTTCTCATCCTGCGCCCGGAACCCGGCTGCGCCGCTACGCTCGCGGCTGCGCGAGGAATGGGACTGGCCGCGCGATCCGCGCCGCTGTTCGCCATCGAGCCGCGGGAATGGAACGTGCCGACCGCGCCGTTTGACGCGCTGCTCGTCGGAAGCGCCAATGCCTTTCGCCACGGCGGCGCGCAGCTGGAAACGCTGTGCCACCTGCCCGTCCACGTCGTCGGCGAGGCCACGGCAGAAGCGGCCCGGGCGGCAGGCTTCACCGTCGCAGGCATTGGCAGCGGCGGATTGCAGGGCGTGCTGGACGGGATCGCCCCGGGGACCCACTTGCTTCGGCTTTCGGGCGAGGAGCGGATCGAGCTCAACCCGCCAACCGGCGTCAGCATCGACGAAGTGGTAGTTTATGCCAGCGTGCCGCGCCCGCTCGACCCCGCCGCGCTCAACGGTAATCCGCTGGTCCTGCTCCATTCCGCCGAAGCCGCGCGCCATTTCGCCGCCGAGTGCGACCGGCTGGCCATCGACCGCGCCGCGCTGAGCCTCGCCACCATCGGCCCGCGCGTGACCAAGGCCGCCGGCTCCGGCTGGCGCGCATTGGAAACCGCCGCGCAGCCGAGCGATGCCGCGCTGCTGGCCCTTGCCGCGCGAATGTGCCAAAGCAGCGCGCGATGAACGACGAATTCCTCAACCGCACTCCGCCGCCCTATACGCCCCTGCCGCGCCGCAGCTCTGGCGGCCGCCTCGCGCTGGCTTCCGCCCTGCTTGCCTTTGTGATCGGCGCAGGCGGCGTGGGCTATCTCGCATGGGCCGGGATGCTGCCGTGGAACGCGCTAGGCCCGGACCGCCTGCTGGTCCAGCCCGCCGCGCCCACGCCCAGCCCCTCCGCTTCTTCCAGCACCGCACCCGAGCAGCTTCCCGCCGCTGAAGCGGCCATGGCCGTGCGCATTGTCGCGCTCGAACAGCGGCTGGCGGCGATTGACCTCCGCGCCCAGGCGGCATCGGGCAATGCCTCGCGCGCCGAGGGCCTGCTGGTGGCGCTGGCATCGCGCCGCGCTCTCGATAAGGGCGTGCCGCTCGGCTACCTTGAGGACCAGCTCCGCCTGCGCTTCGGCGCGCGCCACGGGGCCGAGGTGCAGGTTGTGGCCGATGCCGCGAAGAAGCCGGTGACGCTCGACAAGCTGCTTGCCGATCTCGAAACGCTAGGCCCCCGCCTGACCGGCACCCCCGCTCCCGGCGATTTCTGGGCGCGCGCGAAGCAGGAAATGGCCGGGCTTTTCGTCATCCGCCATGACGACGCCCCCAGTCCGGCTCCGCAGAACCGCATCGAACGCGCGCGGCTGATGCTGCTGGCGGGCAAAGTGAAGGAAGCCGTAGCGGAAATCCAGTCGCTCCCCGGCGGCGCGGCGGCGCGGGACTGGGCGCTTGCGGCAAACCGCTATGCCACCAGCCGCGCGGCGCTCGACGTGCTCGAAAGCGCGGCCCTGCTTGAGGCGGAAACGCCCGCAGACACCAGCGGCAAGGCGGCAGTCCAGCCCAGCCCGGTCAATACGCCGCCGGCGGTCTAGTCGAGCTTTACCCGCAGTCCCGCCCAGACGGTGCGGGGCGCGCCGATGTCTATCGATCCCGCCTGATTGCGCGTGACGACTTCGGTCCCGGTCAGGTTTTCGCCGCGCAGCAGGAGCGACAGCCCCTTCATCACCGGCACTTCTATAGCAGCCCCGAGCGTGGTGGCGGCGGGCAGGCGATCCACCTGCAAGTCGTCCTCGAACTGCATGCCGGTGTGTTTCAGTACCAGCGAGAGCGACCAGCCATCGGCCGGTTGCAGGATGGCAGAAGCGCTGGCTGAGAACTTTGCCGTCTGGGCCGGGCGCAGGCCGTTAAGCGCCGCCGATGCGCCGCTCGCCTCGATCTTGGCGTCGGTATAGGCGAGCGCGCCGCGCAGGCTGAGCGGCCCGAACGTGCCGCGCGCCGACGCCTCGATCCCGCGCGCGTGGACGGCATCGACATTGCGCCGTTCACGCAGGTTGGTGCCGATGGTGACATTGGCAATCGCGCCCTCGACCTTGTTGTCGAAGCCCGTGAGGCCGAGCGAAACACCGCCGGCCGGCTGCCATGTCACCCCGCCCTCGAAGCCCTTCAGCCGCTCGTTCGCCAGCGCGGCATTGGCGCGTGTCGTGACGGGGAAGACCGTGAAGGGACGGTACAGCTCGTTGAGCGTGGGCAGGCGTAGCCCGGTATAGGCGGCGGCGAAGAGGCTGGCGCTGTCCCCCAGTTTCAGCGCGGCCCGCGCGCGCCAGCTGGCCTGCCAGCCGGAACGGTCTGCAAAACGGTTGTCGGTCGTCACCACGCCCGCCGCGCTGGTTTCGCGGAAGAAGCCGCCAGACTGGCTCCAACGGTCGGCGCGCACCCCGCCCGAAACTGTCAGGGGCCCTGACAAGAATTCATCATGCAGGCTGAGCCCCAGCACATCCTGCGCGCCGCCCGCCAGCCGCCGCGAATTGACGAGGCCGGTGACCGCACTGTAGGCCGCCTCCTGCGTCTCGCCCACACCGCGCCGCCATGACAGGCCCAGCTTCAGGTCATGCCCGCCGCCCACCGGAGGCCGGACTTCAAGCTTCGCGCCGGTGCCGGTCGAGGGCGTCCCATACTGGTCCAGCGTCTTGCGGAAACTGGTCGAGGATATGACCACGTTGGAGAAATTGCGCGCCTGCACCCATGCCAGCGCGTCCACCTTCCACGGCCCGCTGGCAACCAGCCGCAGCGAGGCATCCTGACCGCTCGACGAGCTGTCCGCCCCGGCAAAGCGCAAGGTGCGGTGATCGTCATAGACCAGTCCGCGCATCTGCAGTTCGATGTCGGATGCAATCGGCGCGGCGGCGCGCAGGGCGGCGGACCAGCTTTCGTAGCGGGCGCGCACCGAGGCCGGCACGCGCTGGCTGGCGGGCGTGGTCCAGAAGCCCGGCCCGCGATCCCAGCGGCCCGAGAGCATGGCGGAACCGGCGCCGAGCCGTGCCGCGAGCGTGCCCGCAACCTCGCTGTCGCCCCGGTCATCGACCAGCGCCGCGCCCGAAAAGAAGGGGCATCGCGCCCGTCTTCGCTCACCAGTTCGATCGTGCCGGCCACCGCCCCCTCGCTGAAGGCCCCCGCCCCGCCGCCGTTCCACACGCTGACGCGCGCCAGCCGGTCGGGCGTGAGCGCTGAGAGAGGCACCGACCCGAAGAACGGGTCGGCCATGGGGACGCCATCAAGCAGCACGGTCGTCCGGCTCGAGGCATTGCCGCCGAGTGCACGGAGCGTGATACCCTGAGCCGTCGGGTTGGACGAGCGGCTGTCCGAGCGGCGGAACTGTTGCAGGCCGGGGACCGTGCCGAGCAGGTCCTCGATCCGGCCGGAAGGGTTCAGCGCAAATTGCTCGTTCCAGCGCAGGACCTGCGTCGCGGCCTGCGCGGTCTGCCTGCCGGTCACCACAATGGGCGCCTCTTCCGCGAGCGCGGTGGCGGGAAGCAGGGCGGACAGGAGCAGGGCGCGGCGGATCATCGTGCGCGCGCTTACACGCAAGGTCCCCGCCCTGCGACCGTTAATCGACCTTCCGCGGCGCGCCCGTGCCCATGTACTTGGCGAGGTTCCAGTGCAGGCTGGGGATCGCGCGTTCGCGGTAGGGGTTGGGGCGCGTACCCTTGAACCCGCCGCTCTTCATGCCCTGCTGGACCGCGGCCATGTTGTCGAAATCCTGCTGGAGCACCGGCGGCCAGTCCTGCGGCTCAGTATATTCCCAGTCGGTTTCGGGGGCCTGCCCCTCTGGATACAGCTGGAACACGGCGGCTTCGAAATAGCACTTGTTCGGATCGTTGCCGTAAGGCCGCGCCATATAGCAGAGCATGTTGTTGACCGCGTGGCCGATCTGGAAGTTGGGGAAGATCTGCCAGGCCGTGCCCGCCTTGGCGGTGTGGCTGCTGGGCACTTCGGGCCAGATCACCCCGGCCTCGGCATCGATCTCTTTCGAGCGCTTGATCCAGTAGCCGAGGACCTCGGCGCTGGGCGTGCCTTCGGGCAATTCATCGACCAGCGCATTGGCAACTGCAACCATGGTTTCGGTGGTGTTGGTGTTCGCCGCCGCCCAGGTATAGTTCTGCATCTGCGCGGTGGAAATGCGGGCATCGCCCTCACCCACGCGCAGCTTGCCGGCGTTTTCCTCCATGTCCTTGGGCGCATCATAGCCGATGTTGGAGTGCTTGCCCTGGTTATGGCCCCAGCCGGGGAAGGAGCCGAACTCCATGAACTCCGGGTGCGTCGCCGGGACGTGGTATGTCTCGTTGAAGGCCTCCAGCGCCACCTTCCAGTTGCAGTCGAAGACCACGAACTTGCGCCAGCGATAGCGCATGTTCTGGAGCTGGTAGGGCTCGAGCATTTCCGCCGCCGGGGCGAGATAGTCCGCAAGCGGCTCGGCCTGCGGATCCATGTTGATCCACACCCAGCCGCCCCAGGTATCGCAGAGGACCGAGCCCAGGCGGATGTCGTCATCGTTCAGCTTGCCCTGCCAGTGCTCGCGCTCGGGCACATGAATACAGGCGCCCTTGCCGTTGAAGGTCCAGCCGTGGAAACCGCAGACGAAGTTCTTGCGGTTGCCGCGCGCATTGCGGCGGCCCTTGGGCGTATCGACCAGACGGCGGCCGCGGTGGGTGCAGACATTCCAGTGGGCGGAAACCTCGTCCTCACCCGTGCGCACGACGAGGATCGAATCGTCGAGAATGTCGAAGGTGATGAAATCGCCGATGTTCGGGATGTCCTCCAGCCGCCCTGCCTGCAGCCAGGTCTTGCGCCACAGCCGGTCACGCTCGGCGCGGACGTAGTCTTCGGAGACATAGGCCTCGACCCCGATGGTGACGGGGGCTTCAAGCTCCTCAGCCGATTCGACGATACCGCTGCTTTCCGCCACGCGTGGCCTCCTTCAATTCCGGACGCTTGGGTAACACCGATGCACGCCCCGGCAAATCGCAGGGGCGGCGAATCGCGCGCGGGAGTGGACTTGGCCGCGCCAGGAGCCAAGATCGCCGCAGCAGACACCCGGGAGAGCTCCATGAGCAACGAATCGAGCGCCGAAATCGCCGCAGCGCGCAAAGACTGGAAGACCGAGCACCTCGACCTGTACCTCGGTTCCGGCGGCGCACAGGGCCACATCATGGACATAACGCCGGTGGGTGGCCCGGTGCTCGGAACCCACTGCCTGATCCGCTTCAAGGGCCGCAAGTCCGGCCGCACGCTGATTACACCCCTGTGCTACACCATGGTCGGCGGCGAGGTGTTGATCTGCGGATCGAAGGGCGGCGCGGACCACCACCCCAACTGGTACCTGAACCTCGTCTCCGACCCGCGCGTCGACTTCCAGATCGCCACCCAGGCCTGGGAAGGGAAATGGCGTGAGCCGGAGGGCGAGGAGCGCGATTTCGCGTGGCAGGTGCTGGTCAGCAACTTCCCCTTCTATGCCAATTACCAGGCATCGACTGACCGGGTGCTGCCGCTGATCCTGATGAGCGCGGTCGAGCCCATCCCCGTTTTCACCGCGGCGGAATGAGGTTCGGCACGTGGTGAAACTGACCTTCGGCTACCTGTTCGATTTCCGCAATCCCGCGCAGTGGCAGCGCGATTGGCACGAGCTTTACGAGGAAACCGTCGCGCTTGCCGCCTGGACCGAGGAGGCGGGCTTTGACGCCGCCTGGGTGCCCGAGCATCACCTTGCCAGCGACGGCTATGTGACCTCGCCGCTCATCGCGCTCGCCGCCATCGCCGCGCGCACCGGGCGCATCCGGCTGGGCAGCGCGATTTCCCTCGCGCCGCTCTATCACCCCTATCGCTTTGCCGAGGACTGCGTGGTGCTAGATGCGCTGTCGGGCGGACGGCTCGAAATGGCGCTGGCGATCGGATACCGCAGGCGCGAGTACGAGGCCTTCGGGCTGGACTTCACCAAGCGCGGCGCACGGTTCGACGAATTCCTCGATGTCGCCACCCGGCTCTGGGCGGGCGAGACCGTCAACTTCGAAGGCAACCACTTCACCCTGAAGGGCGCGCGCCTCTCACCCCCGCTCCGCGCGGCCGCATCCCGCTGCACATCGGCGGCTTCGCGCCCAAGGCGCTCGAGCGCGTGGCGAAGTATGCTGACGGCTATTTCGGCGATCCCGGCGCATCGAGCGCGGCCTATGTCGAAAAGTTGAAGGATGCGGGCAAGGACCCCGCCAGTGCGCGCGTGACCGCGACCACGCTGTTCATGGTCGTGGCCGAGGACAAGGCGGCGGCGATGGATGAGCTCGCCCCCTATTTCCACCACGTCAACAACACCTATGCCGAGTTCAACAACGAGGACAAGGCGATCGGCATGGACGGCCCCGGCATGGCGGTGATGAGCCTTGAGGACTACAAGGCCAGCGGCATGCTGCACATCATGACGCCGGATGAGGCCGTGGCTACTTTCCGCGCGATGAAGGAAAAGACCCCGGCGCTCGAGCACCTGATGTTCATGCGCCCGCCGGGGCTCTCGGCGGATCGTTTCCAGTATTACGCCGGGCTGGTGGCGGACAAGGTGATGCCGGCGTTTGAGTGATCTGCCCTCTATTTCACCGCAAATACCCCGTCATCCCCGCGAAGGCGGGGATGACGGAGTTGGCGGATAGGCCGAGAACCTAAGCCCGCAGCAGCTTGGGCAAGTCCCCGCTCATCCCGCGCGCCTCTTCCATGAAGAACTTCTTGAGCGGCGAGATACGCTGCACCGCGCCCATGCCGAGGCGGCGGATCGCCGAGGGCAGGCGCCCGGGCACGCCGAACAGGCGGGTCAGCGCGTCCGTCGCCGCCATGACCATCGTCGCATCGACCGAGCGCCAGCGTTCGTAGCGCGCCAGCACCTGCGCATCGCCGGGTTCCAGCCCCAGCCGCATGCCATCGGCAATGCACTCCACCAACGCACCGACATCGCGCAGGCCAAGGTTCAGCCCCTGCCCCGCGATCGGGTGCATGCCGTGCGCCGCATCGCCTACCAGCGCGAGCCGCTTGTCGACGAGGTTGCGCGAATGGTGGAAGTTGAGCGGCCAAGACATGCGCGGGGCGGCGAGTTCGACCGTGCCGAGGATTTCCCCCACCCGTTCCTGCACTTCGGCGAGGAAAGCGCGGTCGGACAGGCCGGTCCATGCTGCGGCGTCCTTTTCCGCGACGGTCCAGACCAGCGCCGAACGATGGCGGCCATTATCGTCGAGCAGCGGCAGCAGGGCGAAGGGGCCGGCGGGATAGAAGATTTCCAGTGCGACGCCCTCATGGCTCTTCTCGTGATAGAGAGCGGTCACCATCGCGCGGTGCCGGTAGTCCCACTTGGCAAGGCTGAACCCGGCCTCGTCCCGCGTTGGCGACTGGCGGCCCTCGGCGGCGACGAGAAGGTTGCCCGACAGCACGCGGCCATCCTTCAGCGTCACGCTGACGCCGTGCTCGCCGCGTGTGCGGTCCGCCACCTGCGCGGCGGTGTGCCAGTGGAGCAGCGGCTCCTGCTTCGCCGCTTCATAAAGTGCCATGCGGATATCGCGGTTGGCGAACATCCGCCCCAGCGTGCCTTCGTCCGCCTTGGGGCGGAAATCGATGCGGCCGGGCTTCATCCCATCGGTCACGGCAATGCCCTGGATCGCGCAGCCGAGCGGTTCGAGCCGGTCGGTGAGGCCGATGTTGTCGAACAGGTTCCAGCTTGCGGTCGAAATGGCTGAGGCGCGGCCATCGACGCCCTCGGCGGTCAGTTCCGCCTCGGTCGCCCGGTCGATCACGTGGCTGGAGATACCTTCCTTCGCCGCGGCAAGCGCCAGCGTCATGCCGACGAGGCCGCCGCCGAGGATGACGAGGTCTGCGGCCTGGTCGCTCACTGGCAGGTGTTCCTTTCCGAACCATCGATGTCGAGGCAGCGCCCGTCGAAGCTGCCGTCGGGCACCTTCAGATCCAGCACGGCGGCAAGGGTCGGCGCGATGTCGACCGTTTCCACCGGGGCGGGCTGTTCGAAGCCCGCCATGCCCTTGCGCCAGAACATCAGCGGCACGCGGCGGTCATAGTCCCACGGGCTGCCGTGGGTTGAGGTGTAGCCCTTGGCCGGAACGGAAATGGGCGAGACGGCGCGGTCGAGCAGGACCACGACGTCGCCCGAGCGTTCGGGATCGAAGCTGGCGCGGGCGCGGTCGCGCAGGTTCCAGTCCTGCGGGCTGCCGGTCGGCATCGGCGTGGCGGCCAGTTCCCCGGCGGCATAGGCCGCGGCAACCTGCGGGTGGGCGCGCAGTTTGGCCACCAGCGCGTCGAGCGCCTTGCCCTTTTGCGCCGGAGTCAGGCTGCGGCTGAGGTACATGTCACCAAACGAACCGTCGCCATAGACCAGCGGCTCCACCCCGGTGATGCCGAGTTCGGCCGATAGCGCCTTGCCCAGAGCCGAGGGCGACAGCGCCGGATCGACCCGCACCGCGCGCGGCAGGGCCTGCTGGTCAAGCCGTTCGACCGTATCCACCCCGCCATGATCGGCGCTGAGCACAACGGCGTAATCGACCTTCGCCTTGTCCAGCTTGGCGAAGAACGCACCCATGCCGCGGTCAAGCTCGGCAAGCTGGACGCACATTTCGAGCCCCTCGCTGCCTACGGCGTGGCCGATGTAGTCGGTGGCCGAGAGGCTGACCGAAAGCACGTCGGGCGCCTCGCCCCGGCCGAGCTTCATCTCGTCGAACAGTCGTCCGGCGAGCGAGAAGGTCGCGGCATCGAGGCGCGGGCTGCGGAAGAAGGCATTGACGTCCTTGGCGGGCGCGGGGAAGCGGCCCCGGCCGATGACTTCCGTCCCCGCCGTCACCGCACGGTCACGCGGGGCGCACCATGCAGGCGCGGCAAAGGCCTTGCTGCCCTTGGCGATCATCTTCGCCACCACGGCGTTCTCTGCCACGGCGGCGGGGTCCAGCGCCCTGCCCTTGAACGTGGCGAAGCCCGAACCCTTCCACCAGTAGCCCTGGTCGATCTTGTGCCCGCCCATCATCATCACCGCGCGGTCCTTGCCCGAAACGGCGACGTTGCGGCTGGCCGGCCACTGGCGCTTCATCCATTCGCCGAGCGTCGGCACCTTGAGGAAGCGCGGCGAAACCACCGGATTACCGGGCGAGCTTTCCGGATCGGTGACGTCTTCGGAGCAATATACGCGCTTGTCCTTGCGCGTCAGCGAGAGGTCGAACCAGTTGTTGGCGATGATGCCGTTGCGGCCCGGGCGCACGCCGGTGAGCAGGGTGGAATGGCCGGGACAGGTCTCGGTCGCCGCATGACCCTGGAACGCCGAGGGGAACACCGCGCCTTCCTGCAGCCGCTTGAGCCCGCCGGTGAAGTGCCGGCGGTACTGGGCGAAGAGATCGGCGCTGAACTGGTCAACCGAAATGGCGACGATCAGGCGCGGCGGCTTGGGCTGGGCGGGCGCCTCGTCCGCCAGCGCAGGGGCGGCGATCATGGCAGAAGCGGCGGTCAGAAATGCGGTCAGGGCGCGGGGGCGCATGGGTGTTCCTTGAACTGGAGCGACAAAAGCGGCAGGAGCCTTGAATGGAACGCCCGGGCGCATGGTGCAAGGGCTGTTGGACGAAAGATACAAGCACTTCGTGACTTTCCTGCGTCTTCTTGCATCGCTCTGGCTGGCACTGCTTGTCACGGTCACGCCCGCCGTGGCCAAGCCCACCAATATCCGCGTCGAGCTGGTTGCGGAAAAGGCCGTACAACCGGGCGAAACGGTGACGCTCGCTTTCGTGATGAAGCCCGCCAAGGGCTGGCACGGCTATTGGCGCAACCCCGGCGACGCGGGACAGGGGATGCGGCTGAAGTGGGACCTGCCCGCAGGCTGGTCCGCCGGTGAACTGCAATATCCGACGCCCGAGACGCTGCTGATCTCCGGCCTGATGAACCATGTCTACGAGCATGACTATGCCGTGCTGGTGCCTGTGACGATCGGCCAGAGCCATGAACCGGGCGGCGTCGCTCCAGTCAGCGTCCATGCCGAATGGCTCGCCTGCACCGACCAGATCTGCGTGCCCGAAGAGGCGGACCTGTCGGTCAGCGTCATGGTCTCCATGGAGGAGAGCGAACTTTCGCGCCGTGACTCGCGCTTCGACGGCTGGCGCGCCGCCCTGCCCGCGCCGCTGGGCGCAGAGGCGAAGTACGAGATTGCCGGCAACGCCATCCGGCTCGGCATCCCCATGCCGGCAAGTGTGAAGCTGGAGCGCCCGCACCTGTTCCTCGCTGACGAGCACGTCGCGGATTACGCCGCCCCGCAGGCCTTTGCCCGCAAGGGCGACTGGCTGGTAGTCACGCTCCAGCGGCCGAAGATCGCTCCGATCGATCCGGCGAAGTTCGGCGCGGTCTTGCGGCTGAACGAGGCGGGCGACGGGGTGGAACTGGCCGCCGTGCCGGGCGCGGTACCCAGCGGAGGCACCCCGCTCAGCGATGGCAGCGCGCCGCAACTTTCGCTTCCCCTCCTGCTGCTCGCGGCGCTGGCCGGGGGCCTGCTGCTAAACATCATGCCCTGCGTCTTCCCGATCCTCAGCCTCAAGGCGCTCAGCCTCGCCCGCGCTGGTGAGAGCGAGGCAGAGGCGCGGCGCGAGGGACTGGCCTATACCGCCGGGGTGGTGCTCGCGACCTCGGCGCTGGGTGCGCTGCTGCTCGCCCTGCGCGCGGGCGGAGAGGAAGTGGGCTGGGCCTTCCAGTTGCAGGAACCGGCCGTGGTCGTCGTGCTGCTGCTGCTCGCCACCGCCATCACCGCCAACCTCGCCGGGCTTTACGAATTCTCCGTCCCCGGATTTGCCCGCGAAGGCAGCCCGCAAGGGGCCTTTGCCACGGGCCTGCTGGCGGCTTTCGTCGCCACCCCCTGCACCGGCCCCTTCATGGCCGCCGCGATGGGCGCGGCGCTGCTGCTGCCGGTGGCCGAGGGCATGGCGCTGTTCGTCACGCTCGGGCTGGGGCTGGCGCTGCCGTTCCTCGCCGTCGCCTACGTGCCCGCGTTGCGGCGTTTGTTGCCAAGGCCGGGCAAATGGATGGTCTGGTTCAAGAAGCTGATGGCCGTGCCGATGGGCCTGACCGCACTCGCCTTGCTGTGGCTATGCTGGCGGCTTGGGGGTGACTGGTTTGCCGGGGTAACGGCTTTCCTTGCGGCCGTGCTCGTTATCGCCCTCGCCGCGACCGGCAAGCGGCAACGTGCGGGCAAGTCGGCTGGCTGGGTGCTTGCGGTCATCGTCGCCCTGATTGCGCTGGTCGGGGCGGAGAAACTGCCCAAGCTGCTTGCTCCGCCAGCCGCCGGGATCGAATCGATCCTCGATGCCAAGCCCTTCTCCGAAGAGGCCCTCGCCAAGGCCCGCGCCTCGGGCAAGCCGGTGTTCCTCTACTTCACCGCCGACTGGTGCCTGACCTGCAAGGTCAACGAAAAGGCCGCGATCGAGCGCGAGGAAACCAAGGCCGCGTTCGAGAAGGCCGGCGTGCAGGTGCTTGTCGGCGACTGGACCCGCCGCGATCCGGCGATCACGCGCTTCCTGACCCAACAAGGCGCGGCCGGGGTGCCGCTCTACCTTTGGTACGCGCCGGGCAAGGATGCCGAGCAATTGCCGCAGGTGTTGAGTGTGGGGTTGTTGGCTGGGAAGGCTGGGGGCTAGTTTACTTTTCAGGCGGAGCAAATTGGTGGACAAATCGCAGTGAAACACCGGTCTCACCCGCCCCGCGACGCTGTAAATTGGTGATGTGCTGACGGAAAATGAACATCGACTCGGCGGACTTGTCAGGTAGCTGACGGGCCTCGCCAATGGCCATGATATGGATATCTCCCCGATCCATTTCCATTGGCTGCATCGGACTAAAGCCTGGCCGCTTCGCCTGATACTTAGCCGCAATAGCGCGGTAGGGTTTCAGATCATAGTCGTCCGGAGAGTTCCATCGCACCGAGCACGAATGAAAGGGCGGAAATTCGAGCCATACCGTCCCGTTCCCGTCAGGCAGAGACCAGCCCCGCGCAGGATCGTCGTTCATGGTCACCTTGACTTCGGCTTGTGATAACTCCTTGGCGCCCAATGCGGTCAACGCATCGACTACTGCCTTGTCATCAGGGAATGCCTTTAGGCAGACATCCTCATACAATGCGGCCATGCGAGCAAGGCGTTCGTCAGCAATCGCTGAGGTTCCTGCAGCCAGAAAAATCGAAAAACCAAGCATCGAGCCCTCCTAGTATCTGCTAAACTTCTAACAATCTTATGTTCTTGTCGAGCTCAATTGCCTTTCACATCACCTCCCCAATCCCCTCCATCGCTTCCTTCAACTTGGCCAAGGCCTGCGCCTTCAGCTGGTGCACGCGCGGGATCGAAACCTCCAGCACTGCCGCGATTTCCGCGAGGTTGAGTTCCTCGACGAAGTACAATTGCGTCACCAGCTTCAGCCGGTCGGGCAAGGAACCAATCGCCTCGGCCAGCGCCTCCCTCACCTCCTCGTCTGCCAGCAGGTTGAACGAATCCGGACTGTCGTCGGCGAAGGCCATGTCGCTGTCCGAATAGGCGTCATCGATCGCTTCGAAGCGCAGGGGTTCGCTGTTCGAGCGCATGTCGGCAAGGTCCGCCTCGGCAAGGCCCATGGCAGCCGCCAATTCCGCCGCCGTGGGATCGCGCCCCAATTGCCCGCGCAAGGTCGTTTCCATCTCGCGCAGGTTGCGCCGCCGCTCGGTCGCTCCGCGTGACAGCGGCACGTTGCGGCGGATGAGGTCGACCATGGCGCCCCTCACCCGCAGCTTGGCATAGGCGGCAAAGCCGTCCTCGCCCGGGCCGGAGTGCTTCTGCGCGCATTCGGTGAGCGCCACCAGGCCCGCCTGCATCAGGTCCTCCAGCTCGATCCCCGGACGGCCCGATCCGTGGACGTGCCAGGCGAGGCGGCGGACCATGGGCAGGAACCGGCGCACCCGGTCGGCGATGTCGCCGCGATAGGCATTGCGCGCGGCGGCGAAAGGCGTGTGGTCAAGCTTCATGCGGCGATCTCCTCAAGCGGAGTGGATTGGGGTGATGGCAGGGCGGCTGGTTCCTGAGCCGCCTGCGGTCCGCCGATCACGGCAAGCACCTCGATCGGCTGGGCGGCGGGCAGTTCGGCGATGGAAAGGACGGTGCAGGCCGGTGCGCGCAGGCGCAGCAGGGCGGCAAGGGCGCGGCGGGCGCGCGGCTGGACGATCAGCGCGGGCGGCGGCGTTCCGGGCGGCTGGCTGGCGACGGCAGCGGCCACGCGCTCGCCAATCGCGCGGGCAAGGTCAGGCTCGATCACCGGCTGGCCGGTCGTCGGATCGTGCAGGCCCTGCACGATGGCCTGTTCCAGGGTAGCGTCGAGTGTGAGCACCGGCAGGCGCTCGCCTGGAGCGCAGATGCGGCCGACGATCAGCCCGCCGAGGTCAGCGCGGACGATATCGACCAGCCGCTCGTGTTCGGTAGTCACCTGCACAGCCTGCGAAAGGCTGGCGAGGATCGGCAGCGGGTGGCCGATGGGGACGCCTTCTTCCAGCAGGGTGCGCAGCAGGCGGGTGAGCGCGGCAAGGCTGAGCGGCGTAGGCGTGACGGTTTCGACCAGACCGGCGGCGTGTTCCTTCACTCCGTCGATGATCGTGCGGACCTCGTCCGGGCCGAGCAGCGCTTGCGGCCGCTCTCCCAGCAGCTGGTTGAGGTGGGTGGCGATGACTGTGCCGGGATCGACGGTCAGGAAACCCTCGGCCACGGCATGGTCGCGCTGGCCGGGATCGATCCACAGCGCCGGGCAGCCGAAACTGGGGTCCGTGGTCGGCACGCCGGGCAGGTTGTGCCCTTCGCGCGCGTCGCCGGCATCGATGGCAAGGACCTTGTCCGCCAGCACGGTCGCCCCGCCCAGCGGCACGCCGCCCAGCAGCACGCGGTAGTCGTTCGGCGGCATGTCGAGCGCGTCGCGCACGCGGAACTGGGGGACGACGAAGCCGAAGCTCTGGCTCAGCCCCTTGCGCACCCCGGTGATGCGCGCGACCAGCGGCGAACCGCGCCGGTCATCGACCAGATGGACTAGGCCGTAGCCCAGCTCGATGGTGACCAGCGTGTGGTCCGACACGTCCTCCAGCGCGATGCGGCCGGGATCGGGCGCGGGCGGCGCGATCACCGGCGGCGGCACGTCGGCACGCTTCTTCAGCTTGCGGTACAGCGCGAAGGCTCCGGCGGCGGCAGGAATGAAAATGCTCTGCGGCATGGCCGGGATGCAGCCGATGGCGGCGAGCACGACGGCGACCGGCAGCCAGGTGGAGGGACTGGCGAACTGGCCGCCGATCTGCCCGGCAAGATCGCGGTTGTCGGACACGCGGGTGACGATCGCAGCGGCGGCGATCGAGAGCAGCAGCGAGGGCACCTGCGCTACCAGCGCGTCGCCCACGGCAAGCGTGATGTAGTGCTGCGCCGCCTCGCTAGCCGAAAGGCCGTGGCTGATCATGCCAAGGCAGAAACCGGCAATGATATTGACGCCCAGGATCAGCAGCGCGGCAACCGCATCGCCCTTCACGAACTTGGACGAACCGTCCATCGCGCCGTAGAAATCGGCCTCGGTCCCCACTTCCTTGCGGCGGGCCTTGGCCTCGTCGGCGGTGAGGAGGCCGGCGGCAAGGTCCGCGTCGATCGCCATCTGCTTGCCCGGCAAGGCATCCAGCGTGAAGCGCGCGGACACTTCCGAAACGCGCCCCGCGCCCTTGGTGACGACGACCATGTTGATGATCATCAGGATCATGAAGACGAACAGGCCGACGGCGAAATTGCCGCCGATGAGGAATTCGCCAAAGGCCTCGATCACCTTGCCCGCCGCGCCCGCGCCTTCGTGCCCGCTCATCAGGACGACGCGGGTGGAGGCGACGTTGAGCGCTAGGCGGAACAGCGTGGCGAACAGCAGGACCGAGGGGAAAGACGAGAAATCGAGCGGCTTCTCCGCATTCAGCGCCGCCATCAGCACGGCCACCGACAACGCGATGTTGAGCACGAAGCAGACGTCGAGCAGCATGGTCGGCACCGGCACGATCATCAGCAGGATCAGGCCGAGGATCGCGGCGGGCAGCGCGAGGGCGGTGGGGTTGCCGAGCTTTTTCAGCATGACGGCACCCGTTCACGCTCCTGCTTCGTCATTGCGAGGAGGCGAAGCTGACGAAGCAATCCAGGGGACTCGCTGCAACGGCTCTGGATTGCCGCGGCCTGCGGCCTCGCAATGACGAGGAGAAAGGTTGGCGATTCCATCATCACAACCCCATCGCCGAAAGCCGCGCATAGGCGGTGCGGACATGGCCGGGGGCGCTGGCGCCCGCCGATGAATTGAGCGCAAAGGCATCGCGCAGGGTTTCGGCCATCGACGGGCGGGCTTGCTGTGGTAGAGGCGCGGCGCTTGCTGCGGCGGCATGGAACTCGCGGGCGACAGGGCCGAGGTTCGCGGGGAGCGGTGCAGGCACTGCCGCACCGCCCGCCCATTCGGGCGCAAACGGCGCGGATACGTCGAACGACCCCGGGACTTCCACGCCCATCGCGCCTTCGACCTTGCCGCGGATCACCCCCATGACTTCGCTGACCGAGCGCGGCGCGCCGTCGGGGCCGTAGAATATCGCCCGGTTCGCCGCTGCCGCCGAAGGCATCAGGGCCGCCGCGCTTTGCGCTGGGTCCATGGCGAGGGCATTGAGGAACTTCGTCGCCCCGGCCGATCCCATGAAATGCGCGAGGTAGAGCTCGCTGGCATCGGGTTCATGGCCAAGGGCGGCAGTGAGCGCGGCGCGGTTGTCATTGGCGAGCTCGCCCGCCATCAACGCGGAAAGCTGCGGATCGAGCCGCAGCGCCATGGCCTGCGCACGGAGCGAGGGGTCGCTCTGTGCAGAGGCCGCCCATGGCAGGCCGTGCTTTTCGCCGTGGCGCGCGAGCGTGGAAAGCCAGGTGGAATTGGTGAACTGGTAAAGCCCGGTGGCGGAAGAGGTCGCGGCCTTGGCCTGCGGCTTGAGGTTGGATTCGATCTTCGCCTGGGCAAGCAGGTAATCGAAATCGACACCGGTCGCCCCTGCGGCGCGTGCAATCGCGGCGCGCACCTGCGCTTCGCCGCCCACCTGAGGGACGGGCGCTCCGGCAATCGACTGGACCTGACTCAAACTCCTGCCCCCTTGCAGCGGTGGTTCCGCTCAGGGGTTCAGCAAGAGGTGTGCCAG
This sequence comes from Novosphingobium sp. MW5, assembly GCA_025938935.1. Lineage (GTDB taxonomy): Bacteria > Pseudomonadota > Alphaproteobacteria > Sphingomonadales > Sphingomonadaceae > Novosphingobium. The sequence continues at coordinate 3,649,629 of JAPCWB010000001.1, forward strand.
TTTGGTTCAGCGAGCGCCCGCGTAGGCATAGGCCGGGCTGGCGCGGTAAAGCGAGGCCGAGCCGGTCAGCGCGTCGAGACGGGCCGAGACATTGGCCGCGATCAGGTTGCGAACCTGGCGGTTTACCTCGTTCAGGCGGCGCGCAGCCTCAAGCAGGCCGCGGCATTCCTCGTCCACCTGCGCGGGTTCAACGCCCGAAAGCACGTCGCACAGCGCGGTCTTATCCTGGCCTGCGCCAACGATGCCATCGAGGTCCAGCCCGGCAAGCGCCTGCCGCTCGTCTTCCAGCACGGCAACCATCTGCCGCAGGCTTTCGCGCAAGTTATGGCTCATTTAGGGCTCCTCAGCAGCATTCCGGCAGCGATGATGGCGTCCGCGACCTTGGCAGGGACCAGCGGGTAAGTGCCGGTTTCGACAGCCTTGCGGATTTCGACGACGCGATCATTGTCGATCGGAACCGGGCCGGCATCGCGCGCCTCGCTGGCGACGACGACCGATCCGTCCGCGCTTGCCGGCTGGGCCTGGGCGCGCGGTCCACCGCTGCGCTGAAGCAGGCGCGCATCAAGCGGCGCGATGGGCCGCGCGCCGCCGACGGGGGATGTGGAATCGATAGGCATGGTGCCACTCCGTGTTTGTCCGAGGGGCAGAACGGCGATCCGGCAAAGGTTTTAAGGGTGCCGGAAATTTTTTGCCGCCTGCTCACGGCAAACCGTTGCCGATATCGACGTTGACGAGGCCGGGACGCACGATGCGGGCGCGGATCGCGGGCGGATTTCCTTGGCTTCCTGCTTGCGCGGTGCGGACACGGATCCATGCGCCGACGGGGCCGGGTTCGAGTGCTTCGCCCGCCTGGGCAACCGAGAAGCCCTCGCCCGAAACGGCGATGGTAACGGCTTCGCCGCGCAAGACGGCAGGCGCAGCCTGTTCGGGCGCGCTCCCCGCAGAGAGCGGCACGAAGATGCGCCACGAACCGGGATCGGGGCAGCGGACCAACACGGTATCGCGGCGCGATCCGTACCACGAGAGCGCAGGCGGCGCGGCGCAGCGGGCGAGGTGCAGGCGCCGATCGACCGGCTGCTGTGCCCCGCCGGGGGCGCCGATGGGCGCGCCGGTGAAGCTCTCCACCGCGCGGTCGATCTGGGCAAGGTCAGTGACGGACTGGGCCATGGCGGGCGCGGCAAAGCCGAGCGCGGCGGCGGCGAGGCAATACTTCATGGCTTCAGACTTTCCTTCGGCTGGGCCGCGTCTCCGGCATCCCATGTAATGGTGGCGGCAATTTCGTCCGCCTCGCCGGGTTCGACGACGAGGCGGACAGGCCCGGCGGCCCCGGCGGTTTCCCGCAGCAGGGCGGCAGCGCGGGCCGAAGCGGGGGCAGCATCGCTGCCGGCATAATGGGCGACGATGGTCAGCCGCTGGCGGGGATCGCGCGGCTGGGCGGCGAGCCATGCGCCAAGCGAGGGCGCATCGGGCGCAGGCCGCCACAGGCCGACCGGGTCGGCCAGTTCCGGCGCGGAGACGATGGGGCGAGCAAGGGCCGAGGCATCCGCCTTTGGCGCTTTCGCCAGCGCGGCGGCGGAGACCATGAACAGGATCAGCGCCATGTCGGTAAAGGCATATTGCCAGCCCGACCCGGCGCGCGCGTTATAATGCGCAACCATGGTCAGGCCGCCTGCCTGCGGCGGTCAACCGGCCCAAGCGCGGGCGCGGCCTCGACCAATTGGTCGGCCAGCCAGTCGACGATCTCCTGCCGCTGCTGCTCCTCGGCATTGGCGGCGCGTTCGATCATGCGGGCAATTGGCGCGAAGATCAGGTTGGCGGCGAGCAGCCCGTAAAGCGTGGTCAGCACGGCCATGCCGATCGCCCCGGAAAAGTCGCCATTCGCCAGCCCCTGCGGCAGGCGATTGAGCGAAACGAGCGTGCCGACCATGCCGAACACCGGCGCGAGCTCTGCCGCCTGGGCGAACAGGCGCACGGCGGTATTGCTCATCGCGGTGCGGCGCGCCTTGTGCTTTTCGTGCGCGGCGACCAGCGCGGCGATCGAGCGCTGGTGGAACAGGACGTCGGTCACCTCGTCGAATTCGCGGTCGCCGGTCTGGTGATGCTCGGCGCGCAGCAGGCCGTCGCGGCGGATGTCCTGAACCTGCCGCGCGAGTTCGGCGCGCGCTTCGGCAGCGGCAAAGGGCGTACCCCAGAGCTGCGCGATCTCGCGCGCGGTAATCGCGCATTCCTTGAGGCCGCAGCGCAGCACGGTGGCGGCCACGGTTCCCCCAGGACGATGAGCGCGCTGGGTCCGTCGATCAGGGTGTCGATTGTCATGAAGCCAAGAACGGTTGCCGCGCCGGGGTTTCAGTGTGCGGCCAAACATTGCCGGTGGGCGGCAAGCCATTGCCGCTTCGCCGCCTCTGGAGGCACGGAAAAGCGCCGATCCGGCAATTGGCACGGCGCTTGCTGCTTGATCCGCGCACAGTCGCGAAAGGCAGTTGCAAGATGAGTGAAGGACTTTTCGGCATTCACGGGGTAGCCCTGCAGCTGCGGTCGCAGCGCATGGGGCTTTTGACCTCGAACATCGCCAATGCCGCGACGCCCGGATACAAGGCGCGCGACATCGATTTCGCCGCCGCGCTCAAGGCCCGCACCAATGGCGCGAGCGATGAGCAGGCGATTGCCAGCGCCACCCGCTACCGCGTGCCGACCATGCCCACGCTCGACGGCAATACCGTGGAGATGGCGACCGAACAGCTCGCCTTTTCGGAAAACGCGGTCGGCTATTCGGCGACGCTGCAGTTCATCAACGGCCGGGTGAACACGCTCACCCGCGCGCTGAAGGGTGAATGACGATGGCCGATAACCCGCCGCTCACCCTGTTCAATGTCGCCGGGCGCGCCATGTCGGCCCAGCTCGTGCGGATGAACGCCGCCGCATCGAACCTCGCCAATGCCGGCTCGGTCTCCGGCAGCGCGGAAGGCACCTATCGCCCGCTGCGCCCGGTCTTCGCGACCCAGCTCGACAAGGCCAGCGGCCTTGCTGCGGTGGACGTGACCGCCGTTACCCGCAGCCAGGCCGCGCCGGTCAAGGAACACAACCCCGACCACCCGCTCGCTGATGCCGAGGGCAATGTCTGGACCGCCCCAGTCGATGAAAACGCAGAGATGGTCGAGATGCTCGAGGCATCGCGCCAGTACCAGAACCTGGTCGAGGCCATGTCCACCGCCAAGCAGCTGATGCTCGAAACGATGAGGATGAAATAATGACCACGATCGCCGGAACGGGCGCAGCCGCCGCTGCCTCGACAGACAAGAAATACGGCTTTGCCGCGCTGGGCGCAGGCGATTTCATCAAGCTGATGACCGCCCAGCTTTCGCAGCAGGACCCGACCGACCCGGTCGACAACAAGGAAATGGTCGCCCAGCTGGCGCAGTTCTCCTCGCTTTCGGCCACATCCGAAAGCGGCAACACGCTGAAGGCCATTGCCGAAAAGCTCGACGCGGTGATCGCCGCGCAGCAGGCCGCCGCCGCCAGCCTTGCCTCGCTGGTTTCAGGCCAGACCGCGCCCGCCACCACCACTACTCCATCGTCCACCCCCACCACTCCCGCCACCGCCTAAGGAGCTTCGCCCATGTCCTTCTACACCTCGCTCACCGGCCTCAAGAACGCCCAGACCGATCTTGGCGTGATCAGCCACAACCTGGCCAACGCCGAAACTTCGGGCTTCAAGAAAAGCCGCACCAACTTTGCCGATATCGTTGCCGTTTCGGTGCTGACCGATCCCAGCATGACGCAGGGCATCGGCAGCCGCGTCGCCTCGATCACGCAGGAGTTTTCGCTCGGCCCCATCGAGCAGACCGGCAACGCGCTTGACCTTGCGGTCAATGGCGAAGGCCTTTTCGCAACCAAGGCGCCGCTTTCGGGCAAGACCCAATTCACCCGCGCCGGATCGTTCGGCGTCGACGGCGCAGGCTATATCACCAATGCCACCGGCAACCGGCTTCAGCTGTTCCCGGTCAACGCGGCGGGCGCGATCACTTCGACCACCACGACGGTCGATGCCCAGATCCCGGCGACCAACGCCGCCGGTGCCGACTTTGCCGGCGTGACCGTGGACGATAACGGCACCGTCATCGCCTCCTACGCCGATGGCACCAACACCACGATCGGCGTGATTGCTCTGGCTGACTTCATCTCGCCCAACGGCCTTCAGCAGGTCGGCAATTCGAACTGGGAAGCCACCGGCATCTCCGGCGCGCCGACCTATGGCCAGCCCAGCACCAGCCAGTACGGCACGCTGCTTTCGGGCGCGGTCGAACGGTCGAACGTCGACATTGCCGAGGAACTCGTCGGCCTGATCACCGCGCAGCGCTATTTCCAGGCCAATGCCAAGGCGATCGATACGGCCACGCAAATCTCGCAGACGATCATCAACCTGCGGACCTGATGAACTGAAATGACTTCCCAAAGTTTCGTCATTGCGAGGCCGAAGGCCGCGGCAATCCAGGGCCGTCGTGTCCAGGCCCCTGGATTGCTTCGTCAGCTTCGCCTCCTCGCAATGACGAATGACTGCATGCGGAGTTTGAACCCATGGACCGCCTGATCCACACCGCCTTCACCGGCCTGTCGAGCTCGATGAGCCGCCAGCGGGTGATCGCCAGCAACATGGCCAACGCGCAGACCATCGGCTTTCGCGCCGACATGGTGGCGATGACGCCGATGACGCTGGAAGGCCCCGGGCTGGAAGTGCGCGCCATGAACGATACCGAGGTGCGCGGCGCCAACATGCGCGCTGGCTCGCTTACCCAGACCGGCAAGCCGCTCGACCTCGCCATGGAGGGCGACGTCATGCTCGCCGTGCAAGGGCGCGACGGCACCGAAGCCTATACCCGGCGCGGAGACCTGTCGATCGCGCCGAGCGGGGCACTGGTCAATGGCGAGGGCGCGCCGGTTGTCGGCGAGAGCGGACCGATCACCATCCCGCCGGGTCGCCAGCTTATCATCGGGCCGGACGGACAGCTGCTGCTGCGCGATCCGGCAACCCCCGATGCACCGCCCACCCGGCTTGACCGCCTGAAGCTTGCCAGCCCGGCCGGCACCCGCATCGAAAAAGGCCTCGACGGCCTGTTCCGCGTCTTCGGCGGCGGCGTGCTGCCGCTGGACGAAGAGGGATCGGTCACTGTCGGCGCGCTTGAACAATCCAACGTCAATCCGTCCGAAGTCCTCACCGAAATGATCGAGGCCCAGCGTCTGTTCGACCTGCGCACCAAGCTCGTCGCGACCGCCAAGGAAATCGACGAGGGCGGCGCTTCCCTCATGCGCATCACCTGAATTCACAGGAGCCTGACCCATGCCATCATCCGCCCTCCACGTCGCGCGCACGGGCCTCGAAGCCCAGGACCAGCGCATGCGCGTGATCGCCAACAACCTCGCGAACGTCGGAACCACCGGCTACAAACGCGACCGCGCCAATTTCGCCACGCTGGCCTATCAGGACACGCGCGTCGCCGGGCAGCAGAGCTCGAACGAGACGACCTATGCCACCGGGCTGAACCTCGGCACCGGTGTCGGCATCCAGTCGACCACGCGGATCGAGACGCAGGGTGAGCTGGCGACAACCGGCAATGCGCTCGACATGGCGCTCGACGGCGACGGCTATTTCCAGGTGCAGATGCCGGGCGGCCAGCTCGGCTATACCCGCGCCGGCAATTTCACGCGTTCGGCGGAGGGCCAGCTGGTCACTTCGCAGGGCTATCCGCTGCAACCGGCGATCTCGATTCCGGAAGGCGCGACCTCGATCTCGATATCGGCCGACGGCACCGTATCCGCCGCGCTGCCCGGCCAGTCCGAGGCGAGCACGCTGGGACAGATCACCATTGCCCAGTTCACCAACCCGGCGGGGCTGAAAGCGATCGGCGACAACTTCCTGACCGAAACCGGCGCCAGCGGCGCGGCGCAGATCGGCGTGGCCGGTGAAAACGGCCGCGGCCACGTGCGGCAGGGGATGCTCGAAAGCTCGAACGTCAACGTGGTCGAGGAACTGGTCGACATGATCGAATGCCAGCGCGCCTACGAAATCAATTCCAAGATGATCGCCGCCGTCGACGAGATGCTGCGCAACGCGAACCAGACGCTGTGATGATGAAAATGCACCCCTCATTCGTCATTGCGAGCGAAGCGCGGCAATCCAGGGTCGCGCGCGCCGCCTTGGATTGCTTCGTCGCTACGCTCCTCGCAATGACGAGCGCCGGAGTGGCAAGTGCCAAGCCCAAGGCACCCAAACTCTCCGGTTTCGAAGCCACTTTGCCCGCCGCGCCGCCCGTCCAGCAGCGCGTGCCCGATGGCTCGATCTTCAACGCCGCCGCCGGCTACGCCCCGCTGGTCTCGGGCAACCGCGCCCATGCCGTGGGCGATCCGCTGACCATCGCGCTGGTCGAAAACACCACCACGTCAAAGAGCGCCACATCGAAAACCGGGCGCGACGGCGGCTTCTCGCTGACCCCGCCCACCGCCGGTCCGCTCGCCTTCCTCAACCCCGATGCCCTTAAAGCCAGCGGGCAATCGTCGTTCAAGGGCGATGGTACCGCCGCGCAATCGAGCAGTTTTTCGGGAACGGTGGCTGTCACCATCGCCGAAGTGCGCCCCAACGGGACCGCGCTGGTCAAAGGAGAAAAGCGCATGATGCTGAGCCAGGGACAGGAATGGATCCAGTTCTCCGGCATCGTGCGTCTGGCTGACATCGACGCCAACAACACCGTGCGTTCGCCGCAAGTAGCCGATGCGCGCATGGAATATTCGGGCAAGGGCTCGATCCAGCGCGCCAGCCGCGAAGGCTGGCTGAGCCGGTTCTTCAACATGATCACGCCGTTTTGAGGATCGCCATGCTGCGCCGCTTCATCCTTTTCGCCATGTTCGCCCTTGGCACCGCCGCCCCTGCTCACGCCGAACGCGTGCGCGATCTGGGCGCGTTTCAGGGCGTGCGTTCGAACCAGCTCACCGGCTACGGCATCGTTGTCGGGCTCGATGGCTCGGGCGACGACAACCTCGAATACCTGACTCAGGCCATGCGCGGCACCGCCGGACGGCTGGGCGTGCAATTGCCGCCGGGCGTTTCGCCGGGGCTGAAGAATGCCGCCGCCGTGATGATCACCGCGCAGCTTCCCGCCTTTGCCAAGCCGGGACAGAAGATCGACGTTACCGTTTCCGCCATCGGCAAGGCCAAGTCCTTGCGCGGCGGAGCGCTTGTCATGACCCCGCTCTACGGTGCGGACGGCCAGATCTACGCGATGAGCCAGGGCAACCTCGCCGTGGGCGGTCTTGGCGTTTCAGGCCGCGACGGTTCGAAGCTCACCGTCAACGTGCCCACCGTCGGCCGCATTCCCGAGGGCGCCTCGGTCGAGCGCGCCGTCGCCACGGGGTTTGACCGCGAACCATTGCTGCGCTGGAACCTCTATCAGGCCGATTTCCTCACTGCCGCGCGGGTGCGCGATGCGGTCAATGCGCGGTTCGGGCCGGTCGCCAATGTCGAGGACGGGGTGACGCTCGCCATCCAGATGCCCGCCGATGCCAATGCCCGCGCATCGATGCTCGCGGCGATCGAGATGATCCAAATCCAGCCGGCGGAAACCCCGGCCAAGGTCATCGTTAACAGCCGCACCGGCACCGTGGTGATCAACAGCGCCGTGCGCTTGTCACCCGCCGCGATTAGCCACGGCAAGCTGACAGTGCGCATCGATGAGAAGCCCACCGTCAGCCAGCCGGCCCCGCTCAGCAAGGGTCAGACGACGACGCAGCAGAACAGCACGGTTACCGCCGAGGAAGAAGGTGCGCACCTGATCTCGATGAAGGGCGGGGCCAGTCTCGCCAAGGTCGTCGATGCGCTCAACCTGCTCGGCGTCGGTCCTTCGGACCTCGTCGAGATCCTGCAGGCGCTCAAGGAAGCCGGCGCGCTCAAGGCTGAAATGGTGGTGCTGTGATGGAGATTTCCGGCGCCCTTCCCCTCACTCCGCCCGCCGCAACGGACCGCGAAAAGCTGCACAAGGCTGCGCAGGCCTTCGAGGCCATTTTCGTGCGCCAGATGCTCAGCAGTGCCCGCGCCGCCAGCTTCGGCGACGGGCTGTTTTCCAGCAAGGGCACCGAGACTTTCCAGGCGATGCAGGACGAACGCTTTGCCGAGATCGCTTCGCAAAGCGGTGCGCTCGGCTTTGCCAAGGTGATCGAGGCGCAGCTTTCGGCGCGGATTGCAAAGGAGCCTGCCAATGGCCAGTGACCTCCTCTCCATCGGCCTGTCCGGCGCCCGCGCGGCGCGTACGGGGCTGGACGTTACCGCGCACAACATCGCCAATGCCGGGACCGACGGCTATGTCCGCCGTTCCATCAGCCTTGCGGAAGTTTCCGGATCGGCCGTGGTCGGGCGGGCGCAGGATATCTCGCTTTCGGGCGTGCGGCTGTCCTCAATCGTGCGCAATGCCGACCTGTTCCGCCAGGCCGAGGTCCGCCGCACCGGGGCCGACGCCGCGCGCGCCGGGGCAGAGGTTCGCGGCCTTGAGAACATTGCCGCCGCGGTCGAACAGAGCCGCGTCTATCCCGCCATGGTCGATTTCGAAGGCGCGTTGCAGCGCCTCGCCAGCGATCCGACCGACGCCAGCCTGCGCTCCGGTGTGATCGAGGCGGCGCGCACGCTGACCGGCACCTTCAACATCGCCTCCGAAGGGCTCGACGGCGTGGCCGACGGCCTGCAGTTCGAAGCCAACGCGGGGGTGACGCAGGTGAACACGCTGGCGGGAGAGCTCGCCCGCGTGAACCTGCGCCTTGCCCGTGCTTCCGACGCGTCGAGCGACCAGTCCACCCTGCTCGACCAGCGCGACAACCTGCTCGAGCAGATCAGCAAGTTCGGCACCGTATCGACCAGCTTCGCGGTCGACGGCCAGGTTACCGTGCGGATGGGCAACAGCACCGGGCCGATGCTCGTCGGCAATGGCACTTCCAACCCGCTGACCATGGCAATCGCCAGCGATGACACGATTTCCTTCACGCTGGACAGCACGCCGCTGACCCTGCCGGGCGGCTCGCTTTCCGGACAGGCGCTGTCGCTGGACAAGCTCGCCACGGTTCGTGCCGGGCTCGACGGGCTTGCCGACAGCGTGATCGCCACGGTCAATGCCGCGCAAGGCGCAGGCGCGGCGCTCGATGGAAGCGCCGGGTCCGCCATGTTCAGCGGCAGCGGCGCGGGCGGCATCGCGCTGGCCTTCACCAATGGCGCGCTGATCGCCACGGCACCCGCGGGCTCTCCCGCCAGCAGCCGCAATCCCGGCAACCTCGATGCCCTGCGCACGGCGCTCGCCACCAGCGATCCCTCGGGGGCGCTGGATGCGCTGATCTTTGACGTCTCATCCACCGTTTCCAGCCGCCGCGTGACCCAGGGCGCGCTGGATACCATCGCCGGAAATGCCCGTGTCGCGCTCGAGGCGCAGGCCGGGGTCGATCTCGACACCGAAGCGGTCAATCTCGTGCGCTATCAGCAGGCTTTCCAGGCCTCCGGCAAGGCCATGCAGGTCGCCGGCACGATCTTCGACACGCTTCTAGGCCTGAAATAGGGATTGCCTGACATGAGGAGTACGGCCCCATGACCATCGTCAACACTAGCACCAGCGCCTTTTACGAGCGCGCGCTGAT
>JAPCWB010000002.1 GCA_025938935.1 Novosphingobium sp. MW5
CAGGGCGGCGCGCGGCGCGTGGAGCAGGCTGAAGCTGGCCCAGACCGCATCGTAGCGCTCGGTCAGCGGGTCATCGAAAGTGGCGAGCCGGGCTGGCAGGCCCTGAGCCCGGGCCAGCGACACCATCTGGGGCGAGGCATCGACGGGATCGGGGTTGAGCCCGGCGGCGGCCATGCGGGCCGAGTCGCGGCCCGGGCCGCAGCCCAGATCGAGCACGCGGGCGCCGGGGGCGAGGCGGGCAATGAAATCGGTCAGTTCCGGCGCGGGATGCGCGTCGGCCATCGCGGCATAATCGGCCGCGCGCTGGTCATACACCGACAGGGTTTGCGCGTCGCTCATGCGCGCTCAAAAGCCAGGCGTGCCCCCAGCGCCGCGAAGGAGGCGGCAAAGGCGCGCCGCATCCAGGTCATCGCGCGCTCGGAGCCCAGCACGCGGCTGCGCAGCCAGCCAGCGGCAAGGGCGTAGAGCAGGAAGACGGCGGCCGTCATGGCGACAAAGCCGAGGCCGAGCTGGACCAGCAGGGCGGTGGCATGGGGATCACCGGCGGGAATGAACTGAGGCAGGAAGGCGACGAAGAACATCGGCAGTTTGGGGTTGAGGATGTTGAGGAGGATGCCGCGCCCGATGAGCGACAGCGGCGAGCGCTGGGTGGCGTCGGGCTGGACCTGCAATGCTCCGCTGCCTTGCAGCGTGCCCCAGGCCATCCAGAGCAGATAAGCGACGCCGAGGTATTTGATCGTGGTGAACAAGAGCGCCGAAGTTTGCAGCACCGCTGCCAGCCCTGCCAGCGCAAAGCCCAGATGCACCGCCGTGGCCAGCGTACACCCCAGCACCGCCCAAAGCCCGGCGCGCAGGCCGCGGCCCAGCGTGGTCGAGAGCGTGTAGATAATGCCGACGCCGGGGGCGAGGCAGACGATGAAGGCGGTCAGCAGGAACTCGGGGCTCATGCGGGCACTCGCAGCACGCGGGGGACTTTGAATTCGACGTTCTCGACGGCGGTTTCGACGATTTCCTTGGTCAGATCATAGCGCGCGGCGAAGGCGTCGATGACCTCGTTGATCAGCCGTTCAGGGGCCGAGGCGCCGGCGGACAGGCCGACCGAGGTGATGCCGTCGAGGGCGCGCCAGTCGATTTCATCCGCGCGCTGGATCAGTTGGGAATACGCGCAGCCTGCGGCGCGGCCCACTTCAACCAGACGCTTGGAGTTCGAGGAATTGGGCGCGCCGATCACCAGCAGCGCGTCTATCCTGCCCGCGATGGCCTTGACCGCCGCCTGGCGGTTGGTCGTGGCGTAGCAGATATCTTCTTTATGAGGGCCGATGATGGCCGGGAAGCGCGCGTGCAGGGCGGCGACGATATCGGCGGTGTCATCGACCGAGAGGGTGGTCTGGGTGATGAAGGCCAGCTTGGCCGGATCGCGCGGGGTGATGGTGGCGACATCGGCGACGGTCTCGACGAGCAGCACTTCGCCGTCGGGCAGCTGGCCCATGGTGCCTACGGTCTCGGGGTGGCCGGCGTGGCCGATCATCACCATCTGCAAGCCGTTTTCCGAGTGGCGCTCGGCCTCGATATGGACCTTGGAGACCAGCGGACAGGTGGCATCGACAAAGGTCATGTTGCGCGCCTGCGCGGCGCTGGGGACGGATTTGGGCACACCATGCGCGGAAAAGATCACCGGGCGGTCGTCCGGGCATTCATCGAGTTCCTCGACAAACACCGCGCCCTGATCGCGCAGACTGTCGACGACGAATTTGTTGTGCACGATCTCATGGCGCACAAAGACCGGCGCGCCCCATTTGGCGATCGCCAGCTCGACGATCTTGATCGCGCGGTCAACGCCCGCGCAAAAGCCGCGCGGGGCGGCGAGATAGAGGGTCAGGGGGGCTTGGTCATGGGCGTCTCCGTCTGCATGTCAGAGGTAATCCGTGAGGGCCGTGAGGTCCAGCGTTTCGGGGCGAAAGCCGGGGGGCTGCCGCGCCGACGTTTCCTGTAGGTGCGGGGGCTGCCGCCCCGGGCTCCCTGCTTCAAGGGGGGAGCACGCTCCCCCTTGAAAATTCCCCCGTGGATATTTTCGGACAGAACATGGGTCAGCCGAACAGGCCGGCGGTGATCAGTGCGAGGGCAATGTAGCGGCCGGTCTTGGCGATCGCCACGAGAAGGGTGAACTGCCACAGGGGGGTGCGCATGGCACCGGCCATGACGGTGGTCAGGTCGAGGACCGGGAGCCATGACAGCAGGAGTGTCCATATCCCCCAGCGGTCCCACCAGCGCTGAGCCTTGGCGAACTGGGCGTCGGGCACCTTGAGCCAGCGATGCGCCCCGGCGGTTTCCAGACGCAGTCCCAGCCAGTAATTCACGAAGGTGCCCAGCGTGTTGCCGAGCGAGGCGACAACAACCAGCAGCCACGCGGGGGCCATGCCGGCGACTTGCAGCCCGGCGAAGATCAGTTCGGATTGGAAGGGCAGGACTGTCGCCGCCACAAAGGCGGCGGCGAAGAAGTCCGGCGAGCGCTGCGATCAGAAGGTCAGTCCTGCGACGGGGAGGTTTCGTCCTCGGCGGCTGCGTCTTCACGCGGGCGAACGTCACGCGGTTCGCGCGGCGGGCGGCCGATCACGTCGCGCAGCTCGTCCAGCTCGATGAAATTGTCGGCCTGACGGCGCAGCTCGTCGGCGATCATCGGCGGCTGCGAGCGGATGGTCGAGACGACCGAAACGCGCACGCCCTGACGCTGCAGCGATTCCACCAGCGGGCGGAAGTCGCCGTCCCCCGAGAACAACACCGCGTGATCGAGCCGGGGCGCGATTTCCATCGCGTTCACGGCCAGTTCGATGTCCATGTTGCCCTTGACCTTACGGCGGCCCATGGAATCGGTGTATTCCTTGGCGGGCTTGGTCACCATCGTGTAGCCGTTGTAGTTCAGCCAGTCGATGAGCGGGCAGAATCGGCGAATAATCGTCGTTCTCCAGCAAGGCGGTGTAGTAGAAGGCGCGCAGCATCTTGCCGCGGCGCATGAATTCCTGACGCAGCAACTTGTAGTCGATGTCAAAGCCAAGGGCCTTGCCGGCGGCAAACAAATTGGCACCATCGATAAACAGCGCGAGGCGCTCATCCTTGTAAAACATCACTGTTCCTTTCAAAATCGCTGCGTAATTAAAAGAAACGACACCGCGCCCGGAGAGCTGGCAAATTGATTTTGCCGATTAACTGGGGGCGGTTTGGTTGCCAAAAACGATACGAACCAGATTGGACAATACGAGTGACCCCTGCGCACCGCAACCCGTTCCTCTTGGCCTTGGGCAGCAATATGTCACACGACATGACATCCAACACCAACTTACTTAATGACGCGATCGACAAGATCAAGCGGGCCGGGGTTGTAACCCTGCGTCGCAGCCGGAGTTTCGCCACCCCCGCTTTCCCCGCCGGTGCTGGCCCCGATTTTGCCAACGCGTGCCTGCTGGTCGAGTCTGATCTGACGCCCGAAGCGCTGCTGGCGCTGCTGCATCAGATCGAGGCCGAGATGGGCCGGGTGCGGATCAAACGCTGGGGTCAGCGGGTGATTGACATTGATCTGCTGGCGGCGGGCGGGCAGGTGCTGCCGGACCGCGATACCGTCGAGCACTGGATGGCGCTGCCGCCCGAGCACCAGGCCCGGAGTCGCGCCCGAGCAGCTGATCGTGCCCCATCCCCGGCTGCATCAGCGCGGATTCGTGCTGGTTCCCCTGGCCGAGGTGGCGCCCGATTGGGTGCATCCCTTGACCGGGCAGAGCGTGAGGACGATGTTGGAGGCACTGGATCCGGCGGAAATTGCCGAGATCAGGCCGATTTGACCGCAACAAGCGCCGTTAAGCGGCCTCGTGCGCTTGTCATCTGGGGGAAATGCCGTTACACGCCACAGGCTGATCCTCCCCTTTGCCGCAGATGGAGTGCTTCATGGCCCGCGTGACGGTCGAAGATTGCGTTGATAAAGTACCGAACCGGTTCGAGCTGGTAATCCTTGCGGCCCATCGTGCGCGGGAGATCGCCGCTGGCGGTCCGCTGACGATTGACCGCGACAATGACAAGGACCCGGTTGTGGCCCTGCGCGAAATCGCGGACGAGACGCAAGGGGCCGAGTCCCTGCGCGAGCGTCTGATCGAGAGCATGCGCACCCAGAACGAGGTCGACATGCCGGAAGAAGACGACATGGCCTCGCGGATGAGCAGCCAGGCTGATCGTCCGCAGCTGGATGACCTGACCGAAGAGCAGATGCTGCGCCAGCTGGTTGCCGCACAGATCGAGCAGGACTGACCATGAATCGGGCAGGGTCGCGACGTGATCACGCCCGATGATCTGGTTGCGTTAATCCGCAATTATAACCCGACTACCGACGAAGCCCTGATTCGCCGTGCGTGGACGTATGGCGATGACATGCATAAAGGGCAGATGCGCCATTCGGGTGAGCCGTATTTCACGCATCCCGTGGCCGTTGCCTCGATCCTGACCGAGATGCGGCTGGATGATGCGACGATCATCACGGCGCTTTTGCACGACACCATCGAGGACACGCGCTCGACCTATACCGAGGTCCAGCACCTGTTCGGTCACGAAGTGGCCGAGCTGGTCGATGGCGTGACAAAGCTGACCAACCTGCAGCTGTCCTCCGAAGCCAAGTCCAAGGAACCCCAATCGGCGCAGGCCAAGCAGGCCGAGAATTTCCGCAAGCTGTTGATGGCGATGTCGCGCGATCTGCGGGTGATCCTGGTCAAGCTGGCCGACCGGCTGCACAACATGCGCACGATCCGCTCGATGCGGCCCGACAAGCAGGCGCAGAAGGCCCGCGAGACGATGGAGATCTACGCGCCGCTCGCTGGCCGCATGGGCATGCAGTGGATGCGCGAAGAGCTGGAGGATCTGGCGTTCCGCGTCCTCAACCCCGAGGCGCGCAACTCGATCCTGCGCCGTTTCATCACCCTGCAGCGTGAGACCGGCGATGTCATCGCCCGGATCACCGCCGACATCCGGTTCGAGCTGGAAAAGGCCGGGCTGGACGGCACGGTTTATGGCCGCGCGAAAAAACCCTATTCCGTTTGGCGCAAGATGCAGGAGAAGGAACTTACCTTCAGCCGCCTGTCGGACATCTATGGGTTCCGCATCATCGTTGACCATGTGCACGAATGCTACGATGTGCTCGGCCTGATCCACCAGCGCTGGCGCGCGGTGCCGGGGCAGTTCAAGGATTACATCAGCCAGCCCAAGACCAACGGTTATCGCTCGATCCACACCACGGTGTCGGGACGCGATGGCAAACGGGTCGAGGTGCAGATCCGCACCCGCGAGATGCACGAGGTCGCCGAGGCGGGCGTGGCCGCGCATTGGTCCTACAAGGACGGCATGCGCGCGGTGAACCCCTTCGCCATTGATCCGGCGAAATGGATCGAAGGGCTGACCGCGCGGCTGGATTCGACCGAGGATCACGATGAATTCCTCGAACATGTCAAACTGGACATGTACGCCGATCAGGTCTTTTGCTTCACGCCCAAGGGGGATGTGGTGCAGCTGCCCAAGGGCGCGACGCCGCTCGATTTCTCCTATGCGATCCATACGCGGCTGGGCAATGCCACCGTCTCGGCCAAGGTCGACGGGTTGCGCGTGCCGCTGTGGACCCGGCTGCGCAATGGTCAGCAGGTCGAGATCATCACCGCCGACGGCCAGCGCCCGCAGAATTCGTGGATCGAACTGGTCCACACTGGTCGCGCCAAGGCCGCGATCCGCCGCAGCTTGCGCGAGGAAGACCGCGAGCGCTTCATCAAGCTGGGCCGTGAACTGAGCCGCGTCGCGTTCGAGCGGGTCGGGCGGCGGGTGACGGAAAAGGCGCTGGACACGGCGGGGCGGGCCCTGGGTCTGCGCGGGCCGAATGAGTTGTTGGAGAAGATCGGTGCCGCCGAAATCAGTGCGCGCGCGGTGATCCAGCAGCTCTATCCCGAAACCGCGACGATGGTTGAGCCCGAGGTTGACGGCGCGCGTCCTGTCGTCGGGCTGGAGCCGGGGGTACAGTTCCGCCGCGCGCTGTGCTGTCAGCCCGTGCCGGGCGAGCGGATTGTCGGCATCACCTATCGCGGCAAGGGCGTTGTTGCGCATACCATCGACTGCGGCGCGCTGGCAGCGCTGGAAGATCAGCCGGAACGCTGGATTGACCTGCATTGGCTTGAGGGCAAGCACGCGGCAGTGCATGGTGTCCGTCTGGAACTGACCATCACCAACAGCGCCGGGGTTCTGGGCCGCGTCTGCAGCCTGATCGGTGAACAAAAGGCCAATATCTCGGATCTGCATTTTCTGGATAAAAAGCCTGACTATTTCCGCATTTCGGTCGAGATAGACGTCTCTGATGTGGAACATCTTCACAGGATCCTGACCATCCTTTCGGCTGAAAGTGATGTAGCCCAGGTCTTCCGAGCCCGCGACCTGACTCGCCAACCCTGAACCCGGACCCTAGCGCGTGATCTTCAAGCGGCGAGACACCAGACCCCTGCTGCGAACGATCGCCGAATTCTTCTGGCCGCGTGGCGGGTGGCGGCGGGCCTCGACCTATGTTCTGCACCGCATGCGCCGCCTGCCGGATTCGCCCGAGCGGATCTGCCTTGGCATCGCCGCCGGGGCGTTTGTGTCCTTCCTGCCGCTCTATGGTCTGCATTTCCTGACCGCCGCGCTGGTGGCCTGGATCGTGCGCGGCAATATTCTGGCCGCGCTGCTGGGCACATTCTATGGCAATCCGATCACCTTTCCGATCATGGCCGTCAGCGCGCTGGAATTGGGCCACTGGCTGCTCGGCACCGGCGCGATGGTCAGCTTTACCGAAGCGATGGCGGCCATCGGGCGGGCCAGTGGCGAGCTGACGCATAACCTCTGGGCGCTGTTCACCGGCGGACAGGTCCACTGGTTCCGCTTGCAACTGTTCTTCTGGCGGGTATTCCTGCCCTATATGATCGGCGGCGTGATCATCGGGGCCCCCGCAGCCGTCGCGATCTACTTCTTGCACCTCCCGCTGGTGCGCGCCTATCAACGCGGCCGCGCCAAGCGCCTGAAAGCCCGATTTGAAGCCGCGCGCCTACGCCAGCGCACGCGGGAAGCCGGAGACGAGACATGACCACCCCCGCCAACGGTTAGGCGTCAACATCGACCACGTCGCCACCCTGCGCAACGCGCGCGGCTCGGCCTATCCTGACCCGGTGCGCGCTGCCCTGATCGCCGAGGCGGCGGGCGCCGACGGCATCACCGCCCATCTGCGCGAAGACCGTCGCCACATCCGCGACGCCGATATCGACGCGCTGATGGACGCGCTGAGCGTGCCGCTGAATTTTGAGATGGCGGCAACCGCCGAGATGCAGGCAATCGCCCTGCGCCATAAACCGCACGCCGTCTGTCTGGTCCCCGAAAAGCGCGAAGAGCGCACGACCGAGGGGCTGGACGTCGCCGGCGATGCGAACCGCCTGACCGGCTATATCGCCGCGCTGACCGACGCCGGCAGCCGCGTGTCGCTGTTCATCGGCCATGATGCACGCCAGATCGAGGCGGCAGCGCGCGTCGGTGCGCCGGTGATCGAGTTGCACACCGGGGCCTATTGCGATCTTGTCGCCGACGGGCAGGCCGAGGCCGCAGCGCAGGAGCTGGCCGGGCTGCTGGCGGGGGTGACGCTGGCCAGCGCGTTGGGGCTTGAGGTCCACGCAGGCCACGGGCTGAGTTACGCCACCGTTTCGCCCTTCGCCGCGACGCCGCAGATCCGCGAGCTGAACATCGGGCATTTCCTGATCTCCGAGGCGGTGTTCATGGGACTCGACCCAGCAATCCGCGAGATGCGCCGCCTGATGGACGCTGCCCGCACCTGATCCTTTCCGCCCGAGGTTTCCCCGAGGTTCCCATGTCCCTGTCCGAACTTCTGCCCATCCTGATCGGCTGGGTCATCGCCATCTCGTCCCCCGGTCCGGCCACGCTGGCCCTGACCGGCACGGCGATGGAGGGTGGCCGCGCGCGCGGGCTGGCCGTCGCGCTGGGGATCGTCACGGGCTCTGCGGTCTGGGCGCTGATCGCGGGCATGGGGCTGGGGGCGGCGATGATGAGCCACGCCTGGGCTGTTGATCTGCTGCGCTATGTCGGCGCGGGCTATCTGGCATGGCTGGCGTTTCGATCCGCGCGTGCCGCCCTGCGCCCCGGCGACGCCGTCGCGCGGTCGGCGGGGGTTGAAACCCTGCGCCATGCCTGGGCCCGCGGCGCGCTGATCCACCTGACCAACCCCAAGGCGGTGCTGTTCTGGGGCGCGATGTTTGCCGTGGTCATCCCGGCGGACGCGCCGGTCTGGGTGCTGTGGCAGGTCGGGTTGGCGTGCCTTGCGACCTCGACGCTGACGATGTCCACGATGGCGCTGGCCTTTTCCGCCCGTCCGGTCGCCGCCGCCTATCTGCGGTTGCGGCGCTGGTTTGACGGGGCGTTTGCGGTCTTGTTCGGCCTGGCCGCGCTCAAGGTGCTGACGGCCCGGCTGGCATGAGATCACGCTTGCGCGCGGCCGGTTGAGTTGTCTGCGGCCTTGGCGGATGATGGTATCCTTCATGGTTGAGGAGAAATTTATGCGTAAAGCTTTCATCGCTGCCGCCTGCTGCCTCCTGCCGCTAAGCGCCACGGCGCAGGTTATTGCTGACTGTGATTGGGTCGGTAGCCCAGCCAATATTTTCGAACCCTGGGATACCCATTCGCGCAGCTTCGCCAATGGGGCGATCCGCGTGGCGCTGCTCGACACCGGCGGCGAACCCGCCTGCTGCTCGCGGCATCTGCTGATCCTGTCACCGTCGGGGGATGGCTCGGACGAACCGATCTTCCGCCAGTGCCGCGTGGCGTCGGCTCAGGTGAACAGCGGTTTTTATGACGTGGATGTGCCGGGGATCACCGCCAGTTATGACCCGGCCAAGGGGCTGCTGCTTTCGGTTCCTGTCGGGCACTGGCACGAAGGGGTCGAGGCTGGCCGCCCGCCGATCGTCGAGCGGATGGAGATCCGTATCAACCAGTCAACCGGAACGGTTGCGGTGGAATGAGGGCCGTCGCGTGATCCTGGGCATCGGTACCGATCTGGCCAATATCGAGCGTATTGCCGGCACTCTGGACCGCTTCGGCGACCGGTTCCGCCACCGCGTCTTTACCGATCTGGAACTGGCCAAGGCCAACCGGCGCAAGGACGAAGCGGGCACTTTGGCCAAACGCTGGGCAGCAAAGGAAGCTTGCTCGAAAGCGCTGGGGACCGGGTTGGCGATGGGGATTTCGTGGAAAGACATGGGGGTGGTCAATCGCCGCGGCGGACAGCCGACCATGCTGCTGACCGGCTGGGCTGCAGAACGCCTCGCCGCGATGACCCCGGCTGGGTACGAAGCGGTTGTCCATGTGTCCTTGACGGATGACCACCCCTGGGCGCAAGCCTTTGTGGTTATCGAGGCTCGACCGGCCGGCTAGGCGCGGCGCGCGACCCCATCGAGGGGTCGCGCGCCGCGCTGAGCTACCGCCCAGACCCGCTCGGGAGGATTTTCCATCCTCCCGAACCCTCCTGGAGGATATTTAACAGAGCAAAGAGGGACGTTAACGAAAGGTTAACCGCGCTTTCTTTGCTCTTCAAATATCTCGGGGGGTGAATTCGCTGAAAGCGAAGAGGGGAGCAGAAGGCCCCCCTGGCGCCCTGGCCCGGAGGCACAAGAAGGGCGGTCAATAACTGCGGATCAGCCCGACAAGCCGGCCCTGCACCTCGACCTGATCATCGCGCAGCATCCGCGTTTCATACGCCGGGTTCGCCGCCTCGAGCGCGATCATTCCGCGCAGACGCCGGAAGCGTTTGAGCGTGGCTTCCTGCCCTTCAACCAGGGCAACGACGATGTCGCCGTTATCGGCCGAGGTCTGCTCGCGGATCACCACGATATCGCCATCATGGATTCCGGCTTCGATCATCGAGTCGCCGCGCACTTCCAATGCGTAATGTGTGCCCGTGCCGGACAGCATCGAGCCCGGTACCGAGACATGGTGCGAGATTTCCTGAATCGCCTCGATCGGCGTGCCGGCCGCGATGCGACCCATCACTGGCAGGTCCATCGCATCAGCTTTGCTGCACCGCCATTGCACGGGCCGGCGCCGGAGAGGGCGTCGGTTTCGCGCCGCCTTCGATCACCCGCGCCACATTGCGCGGCTGTGCGGTGTCTGGCATGCGCAGCACCTCGATGGCGCGGGCGCGGTGGGCGAGGCGGCGGATAAAGCCGCGTTCCTCCAGCGCTGTGATCAGCCGGTGGATCCCCGATTTCGAGCGCAGGTTCAGCGCGTCCTTCATTTCGTCGAGCGACGGCGGCACACCGTCGCGCCGCAGCCGGGCGTCGATGAGTTCCAAAAGCTCAAGCTGTTTGCGGGTCAGCATCGCGTCCTCCAGCAGTCAAACGTCAGGCGTTTAGCCACTGTTCTACGCTTGTTCCCCTTTTGTGTCAATCGTGATGTCGCAAAAGCGCCTTACAGCGGCAGCACCGGCACCATCTCGCCCGCCTTGCGGGAGCCGGTCACCCAAGGGCCGTTCCAGCAGCGCGTTGGCGTCTGACAGCACACTGAGCAGCGAGCTGTCTTGCCGCGCATAGGGCGTGACGCTGTCGCCGTCCAGCCGCGCGCGCATGAAATGCGTCCGTGGTCCCGATCGGTCCCACGTCTTGCGCCAAGCGGGCCGAGACGCGCTTGGGCTGCACATCCTCCAGCCCCAGCCAGCGTTTGACCATCGGCACCAGAAACAGATGCCCGGTCACGATGGCCGAGACCGGATTGCCCGGCAGCCCGAGGTAGGGCACGGCCCCCAGCGATCCCGCGATCAGCGGTTTGCCGGGGCGCATCGCCAGTTTGTAAAAGGCGCGTTCCAGCCCCAGCCGTTCGCCGACCCGGCCAACCAGATCGTGATCGCCGACCGAGGCCCCGCCGATCGTCACCGCGATATCGGCCTTGAGCATCTCGGCCATCGCTGCGGCCAGTGCGTCCTCACGGTCGGGGGCGATGGGCAGTATGATCGCCTCGCCGCCCGCCGCATCGACCATCGCTTTCAGCGCAAAGACATTCGAGGCGATGATCTGGTCGCGGCCCGGCGTCTGACCGGGCAGAACCAGTTCGTCGCCTGTCGCCAGCAGCGCCACCCGCGAGGCGCCGGGCGACGATCACCTCGGGGATGTTCATCGCGGCCAGCAGGGCAAGGTCCGAGGGGCTCAGCCGACGCGGCGCTTCCAGCTCGAAATCGGCCGGAAAGTCAGCGCCAGCCGGGCGCACGTTGGGGCCTGAGCCGAGGTTGGGCTGCAGGGTGATGCGGCCCCCCTCGCGCAGGACATCCTCTTGGATGACCACGTGATCCGCCCCCGCAGGCACCGGCGCGCCGGTGAAGATGCGCAGCGCCTGACCCGGGCTGAGCGTGCCGTCCCAGCCATGCCCGGCGGCCGCTTCACCGACAACCTCGAAGCTGGCACCCACGGCAACCTCGGCATCGCGGACCGCGTAGCCGTCCATCGCCGCCGAAGCAAACGGCGGCTGCGCCCGAAACGCCCGCGGCGCGCGCGCGCATCACACGGGTATGCGCGGCGACAAGCGGGACGACGTCCAGCGCATCGGTCGGGGTGACCAGATCGAGGCACAGCGCCTGCGCTTCATCGACGCCGATCATTGCGGCCCCGCTCATACGTGCCCGACTTGCCGCCCTCTTTGCGAAGGACGGCGATGCCGCCGATTTCCATGGATTTTTCCACGGCCTTGAGCATGTCGTAGACGGTCAACGCTGCCGTCGAGGCCGCCGTCAGGGCCTCCATCTCGACGCCGGTCTGGCCGGTGGTCTTCACCTCGGCCGTGATGCGGACGCCGGGCAACTCGGGGTCAGGGGTCAGGTCGACCGAGACCTTGGTGATCGGCAGCGGGTGACAGAGCGGGATCAGCTCGCTGGTTTTCTTGGCTGCCATGATCCCTGCCAGCCGCGCCACGCCCAGCACGTCGCCCTTCTTGGCGGTGCCTGCGATGACATGGGCCAGCGTCGCAGGGAGCATGACCACATGCGCGCAGGCGATCGCGGTGCGCGACGTGACCGGCTTGTCGCTGACATCGACCATCAGCGCGCGGCCTTCGGCGTCGAAATGGGTCAGGGCGGGGGCTGGGTCATGCGGGCACCGGGTCGGCCAGCAGCGCACGGGTGGCGGCAGTCACGTCGTCCTGCCGCATCAGGCTTTCGCCGATCAGGAAGCAGCGCGCGCCGTGACCTGCCATGTCCGCCAGATCATTCGGCGTAAAGAGGCCGCTTTCGCTGACCAGCATGCGCCCGGCGGGCACGCGGGCGGCCAGCGTGCGGGTGGTGTCGAGCGTGGTCTCGAAGGTGTTCAGGTTGCGGTTGTTCACCCCGATCATCGGCGATTTCAGCGCCAGCGCGCGGTCCAGCTCGGCCCCGTCATGGACCTCGACCAGAACATCCATCCCCCAGCCGAAGGCCGCGTCTTCCAGTTCAGCCGCCTGCGCATCGCTGACCGAGGCCATGATCACCAGAATGCAATCGGCGCCCCAGGCGCGGGCTTCGGCGACCTGATAGGGGTCGTAGAGGAAATCTTTGCGCAGGCAGGGCAGGGTGACGGCCGCGCGTGCCTGCATCAGGTAGTCGGGCGCGCCCTGAAAGCTGGGGGTGTCGGTCAGGACGGACAGGCAGGTCGCGCCCCCCGCCTGATAGGCCTGCGCCAGCGCGGGCGGGTTGAAATCGGCACGGATCAGGCCTTTGGACGGGCTGGCCTTCTTGATCTCGGCAATCAGCCCATAGCCGGTGGCCGAAGCGG
Source organism: Novosphingobium sp. MW5 (assembly GCA_025938935.1). Classification (GTDB taxonomy): domain Bacteria; phylum Pseudomonadota; class Alphaproteobacteria; order Sphingomonadales; family Sphingomonadaceae; genus Novosphingobium. The sequence goes on from JAPCWB010000002.1 coordinate 12,831, forward strand.
CCGTCAGCGCCCTGGCAAAGCCGCGCGGGGCGTCGGCGGCGCGGGCGTCGCCTTCGATCTCGGCGAGGGGGCGCGCGGCTTTCGCGGCGGCGATTTCCTCAAATTTGTAAGCCTTGATCTTGTCGAGAATGGTCGCCATGGCGTGGCCCTCCTTGCTTGGCCCTGACTAGCGCCTGACGCTGGCGTTGAAAAGCCGCGTTTGCGGGTCGCTCAGATGAGGGCGTCGCGCAGGGCCTTTTCGTGGCCGAGGCCGAGGATCCAGCCCTCCTCACGAATGCGCGCATCGTCCGGTGTGGTGAGGAGCGTTTTCAGGTCGGCTTGCCGGGCCAGCGCGCGGGCCAGAAGCGTGACCTGCATGCGGTCCTTGACGCTGCCGGGGCGCAGGCGCGCGGTGACCTCGGGGCCAAGCAGCGAGGGGAAGACCTCGGCCAGCACAACCGGGGCGCTGAGCGGCTCAAAGGGCCAGACGGCGATCTGGCCGGGGAAGGCGGTGCGCAGCCGGTGCAGGACCGGCAACCCGGTCAGGATCTGCGATCCGACTGCCCCCGCGCCGCCCAGTTTCCACGGCGATTGCGCGCCTTTGGCGGTCTCGTCGGCCAGACGATGCTCGGCAAAGGGGGTGCCGTGGCGGGTGCTGCCTTTGTGCGGCAAGTCGGGAAAGGGCAGGCGCGTGGGGTTGAACCAGAAGGGCCCGAGGCCGGGCAGGCGGGCGTTGATCTGCGCGGCCAGCGCGATGCGGTTCGAGCGGTTTTGCGCATCGTCGTGCAGGTTGCTGGCCAGCCAGTCCCAGACGGCCAGCGCCTCGGCCCGGCCGGTCAGGGCCTGCGCGAAGCCAGCGGGATAGCCAAAGGCGAAATCGGCACCGATCAGCAGGGTCTCGCGGCGGGCGAGGGTGGTCTCGACCAGAGCGCAGAGTTCATCGAACGCCTCGGCCCGCGTGCATGGGTTGGTGGCGGTGCCGTCGTCCAGCCCCAGCCAGATCGAATCCTTGCCCCGGCGTGGTGTGTTGGCCGCGGACCAATCGAGGATGGCGATGCGGTCGAAGGTCACAAAAGCGCCTCGGCGGCGCGCAGATCTTCCGGTGTGTTGATGTTGAAGAACGGGTCAGGCAGAGCGTCAAACGGCACCGCCACCGCGCCGTGCTCGGCAGCAAAGCGCCCGACCTTGTTCTCACCACGCGCCAAGGCCTCGCGCAGCGCCTCACGCAAGCGCACCGGCCACAGACCCACCGTCGGATGCTGCCGCAGCCGCCCGTCGAGACAGGCTGGCCGCCAGCGCAAACGCCCCGGCCCCCGATAGACGCGCCACCAGATCCACCGGCAGGAACGGCGTGTCCCCCGCGACGCACAGCACCGCCTCGGCCCCCAGCCCATGCGCCCAGTCCATCCCCGCCAGCACCCCGGCCAGCGGCCCCGGAAACCCCGCCACCGGATCGGCCAGCACCGGCAGCCCAAAGCCCGCAAACCGCGCCGGATCGCCATTCGCGCTGATCGCAACCGCGCCGACCTGCGGCCCCAACCGCCCCAGCACATGCGCCAGCAGGGCCGCGCGCCCAAGCGCAACAGCGCCTTGTCCCCGCCGCCCATCCGCGTCGCCCGCCCGCCTGCCAGCACAATCCCTGCGATCATCGTCTGCCTTTCGCGCCTTGTCGCTTCAGGCTATCAGGGCAGCAAGGCACCACAAGGGGCAGGCCATGGCAGCGCTGGGATACGTGATCGGCGGGGCGCGCGGCGCGGGCGACAAGCTGCTTGCCGCCGTGGCCGAGCGGCTGGGTGCCGAGGGCTGGCCGCTGGCCGGGGTCGTGCAGATCAACACCGACCGGGCCAGCAGTGCGGACTGCGACATGGACCTGCGTGTGCTGGGGCGGTCTGAGCGTATCCGCATCAGCCAGCAGCTCGGGTCAGGTTCGCGCGGGTGTCGGCTGGACCCCGAAGGCCTGCAAACCGCCGTCGGGCTGGTGGAAACCACGATGTCCCCGCCGCCGCGCCTGCTGATCCTGAACAAATTCGGCAAGGCCGAGATCGAGGGCAGCGGCTTTCGCGCCCTGATCGGCGAGGCACTGGCGCTGGACGTCCCTGTCCTGCTGGGCCTCAAGCCGCTGAACCTGCCGGGCTTCGAGGCATTCGCGCAAGGATTGGCCGAGGTTTTGCCCGGCGATCTCGAGACCGTGCTTGACTGGTGCCGCACGCAGGCCGCTGCAAAAATCTGATCGGCGCAGCCCTTGACCTTCCAGTTACGGGAGCCTCCATATGAGAGAGGACCGATAAAAGGAGGTCCCGATGACCGACACCCAAACCCTGCGCGTCGAGGGCATGACCTGCGCGTCCTGCACCTCGCGCATCGAGCGTCTGCTCGCCCGTGAAGACGGCGTCACCGGCGTGCGCGCCAATCTGATGACCGGCACCGTCGCTTTCGACGGACAGGCACAACCCGCTGATCTGGCCGCGAAACTCAGCGCCGCCGGGTTCACCGCGTCCGAAGATGTGACGCGGCTGGCGATTGGCGGGATGACCTGCGCATCCTGCGTGTCGCGGGTGGAGCGGGTGTTGGAGAAGCAGCCGGGCGTGACCTCGGCCAGCGTCAACCTCGCCGATGAAAGCGCCACGGTGCGCCATCTGGCGGTGACCGGCCTGCCCGAGAAACTGGCCGAGTCGGTGCGCGCGGCGGGCTATGAGGCCCGCATCGCCACCGAAACCTCGCGCGCCGATGTGGCCGAGCACAAGGCCGAGGAACAAGGCAAACTTGCCCGCGCGGTGATCCTTGCCGCCGTGCTGACCCTGCCGGTTTTTGTGCTGGAAATGGGCGGACATATGGTCCCGGCGTTTCACCACTGGCTGCACGGGCTGGTCGGGCAATTCCCGCTGTGGGTCGCGCAATTCGTGCTGACCTCGGTGGTCCTGTTCGGCCCCGGCTGGCGGTTCTTCAAGGCCGGGGTGCCCGCGCTGCTGCACGCAGCGCCCGACATGAACAGCCTCGTCGTGCTGGGGGCCACCGCCGCCTGGGGCTATTCCACGATTGCCACCTTCGCGCCCGGGCTGCTGCCCGAAGCCTCCATCGCGGTTTACTATGAAGCGGCGGCGATGATCGTCACGCTGATCCTGCTGGGCCGCTATCTTGAGGCCCGCGCCAAGGGCCGAACGGGGGCGGCCATCGCCAAACTGGTCGGGTTGCAGGCGCAAACCGCGCGGGTCGAGCGGGACGGGCAGGTCGAGGAGGTTGCGATTGATCAGGTCGCTGTCGGTGACCTTTTGCACCTGCGCCCCGGCGAGCGGGTGGCGGTGGATGGCAGCGTCGCCTCCGGCCACTCGTGGCTCGATGAAAGCATGATCACCGGCGAGCCGATCCCGGTCGAGAAATCCCCCGGCGAGACGCTGACGGCAGGCACGGTCAACGGCACCTCGGCGCTGACCTATCGGGCCGAGCGCGTCGGTGCTGATACCGTTCTGGCCCGCATCATCCGCATGGTGGAAGAGGCGCAAGGCGCAAAGCTGCCGATTCAGGCCACGGTGGACCGCGTCACCCGCGTCTTCGTGCCCATCGTCATGGCCGTCGCTGCGCTGACCTTCGCGGTCTGGATGATCTGGGGCCCCGGCCTGTCGCACGCGCTTGTCGCCGCCGTGGCCGTCCTGATCATCGCCTGCCCCTGCGCGATGGGTCTGGCGACGCCGACCTCGATCATGGTCGGCACCGGGCGCGGCGCGGAAATGGGCGTGCTGTTCCGCCGGGGCGATGCCCTGCAGGCGTTGCAGGGCGTGCAGGTCGTTGCCTTCGACAAGACCGGCACGCTGACCGAGGGACGGCCCGAGTTGGTCGGGGTCCACACCGCCCCCGGCGCGGATGACGCGCAGGCGCTGGCCATCGCCGCCGCCGCCGAATCCGGCTCGGAACACCCCATCGCCAGCGCCGTCCTGCGCGCCGCCAAAGAGCGCGGCCTGACCCTGCCAAAGGCCGAGGACGTCACCGCCCTGACCGGCTTCGGCCTGCAAGCCCGCGTTGACGGCAAGGCGGTTCTCATCGGCGCACAGCGCCTGATGGACCGCGACAGCATCGCGCTGGGCGATCTGCCTGAACACGCCGCCAAGGGGGCGGCGCACCGCCAAACCCCGCTCTATATCGCCGTCGACGGTCAGGCCGTAGCCCTCCTCCTCGTCGCCGACCGCCTCAAACCCTCGACCAAAGCCGCCATCGACGCCCTGCACGCGCTGAGCGTTCAAACCGCGATGATCACCGGCGACGCCCGGGGCACCGCGCAGGCCATCGCCGCCGAGCTGGGTATCGACCATATCGAGGCCGAAGTCCTGCCCGACGGCAAGGTCGCCGCCATCGAGACCCTGCGCCAAGGCGGTCGCAGCGTCGCCTTCGTCGGTGACGGCATCAACGACGCGCCCGCATTGGCAGCGGCGGATGTCGGCCTTGCCATCGGCACCGGCACCGATGTCGCGGTCGAAGCGGCCGAGGTCGTGCTGATGTCCGGTGATCTGCGCGGCGTGGTGAATGCCATCCACCTCAGCCGCGCGGTGTTGCGCAACATCCGCCAGAACCTGTTCTGGGCCTTTGCCTATAACGCCGCCCTGATCCCCGTCGCGGCGGGCGTGCTCTACCCCGGTTTCGGCATCACCCTGTCGCCGGTTCTGGGCGCGGGCGCGATGGCGCTGTCGTCGATCTTTGTCCTCACCAACGCGCTGCGCCTGAAAACGCTGCGCCCCGCTCTGGAGGCCGCATGAACATCGGCGAAGCCGCGGCAGCCTCGGGCCTGCCCGCCAAAACCATCCGCTACTATGAAGAGATCGGCCTGATCCGCCCCAAACGCGACAGCAACGGCTACCGTGCGTTTGCCGAGGATGACGTGCATCGTCTAGCGTTCCTCAACCGCTCGCGCGGTCTTGGCTTCTCGATCGAGGATTGTCGCGCGTTGCTGGGCCTCTACGCCGATGACACCCGCGCCAGCGAGGATGTAAAACGCCTCGCCGCCGATCACCTGACCCGCATCGACGCCCGCATTGCCGAGCTGCAAGCCCTGCGCGCCACGGTGGCCGGGCTGGTCGACGCCTGCGCGGGCGACGGACGCCCCGATTGCCCGATCCTTGAAGACCTCGCCACCGGTCCGCTTTGCGCGCACCAGAAACCCAAACCGCTGGCATGAGCTTTCTTTGCTCTGCAAATATCCCGGGGAGGCCGCAAGGCCGTGGGGGCAGGGCCCCGAGGCGCGGCGCACCCCCTCGATGGGGGTGCGCCGCGCCCCCTCCTGTCCGGTCCCATCACCAAAGGAGCCACCATGACCCAAACCCTGCTGGGCCTGAAAAACTGCGACACGTGCCGAAAAGCGCGCAAAGCGCTGCCCGAGGCGGGCTTTCGTGACATCCGCGAAAGCCCGCTGTCCGAGGGTGAGATCGGCGCCTTGCTGAATGAGTTCGGCGAGGCGCTGGTCAACAAATCCTCGACCACCTGGCGCGGGCTCGGTGACGCAGAGCGCCTGCAGCCTGCATCCGCTCTTCTCGCGGCCCATCCTGCCCTGATGAAGCGCCCGGTGATCCAGTCCGGCGGCGTCTGGTATCTGGGCTGGACGCCTGCGGTGCGCGCGGCGCTGGGCGTGGCGTGAGGCGTTTTTCCTCCTGACCGGCTGCTCAGGCAGCGGGAAATCGACACTGCTGGACGCCTTGGCGGCAGAAGGCATGGCCACGGTGCCCGAACCCGGCCGCCGACTCGTCGCCCAAGCGCTGGCAGGGGACGGGAAGGGCTTGCCGTGGGACGACCCAAAGGGCTTTGCCGAGCGTGCCATTGCTCTGGCGCTCGACGATTGGCACGCAGCGCAGGCGCTGCGCGGGCCTGTGGTCTTTGACCGGGGATTGCTGGATGCGATTGCCGCCTATGAGCATGTCACCGGCGCCCTGCCGCCACAGGCGCAAACCCTTGGCGCATGCTACAACCCGCAGGTTTTCGTCGCCCAGCCCTGGCCCGCAATCTTTGCCACCGACGCCGAGCGCCAGCACGATTTCGACGCCGCCCTCGCCGAGTACCACCGGCTGATCGCCTTCCTGCCCCGATTCGGCTACCGCGCCCTGCCGCTGCCCGAAGCCCCGGTTGCCGACCGCGTCACCTTCGTTCGCGCCGTTCTGGCACAACAAAACCCGCCGGGCGTGCCGGCGGGTTAAGCGACGCTGTCGCGTCACAGTCGCGATGAAAGCTCAGAGCAGCCGCAGATCGGCGGCCGAGGCACGCCCGTCGCGGCCCGACTGCATTTCAAAGCTGATTTTCTGGTTGTCTTGCAACCCGGTCAGCCCGGCGCGCTCCACGGCCGAGATGTGCACGAAGATGTCTTTGCCGCCATCATCAGGGGCGATAAAGCCGTAGCCCTTCGTCGAGTTGAACCATTTTACGGTGCCAGTGGCCATGTCCGTGTCCTTTCTCTGGTTTCCCACCGGCGGAGTACCGATGGGCCGTGCAGCCAGTCCTTCGAATATTGCGGGCTGCCTGTCAGAGGCCGGCGGACGCAGGAAGTCTGTTGTCACACCCTGAGGATGCCACGAATCTGCAACAAATCAAGGGCGCACTTGGCTGTTTGACGGCCAGACCTTGACTCCGGGCTTCCAAGAGCGCATCTGCCATATCTGACCGCGCGCCCTTCACGGGGCAGCGCGCACCGGCATTTGCGCCGCCCTTGGGGCCTGGCGCCCGAAAGGACTACCATGACCGATTTCTCTATGCTGGGGCTGAACCCGGCGCTGCTGGCCGCGTTGGAGCGCACCGGCAAAGACGTACCGACCCCGATTCAGGCCCGCGGCATCCCCGTTGATGGAAGGGCGCGACCTGATGGGTCTGGCCCAGACCGGCACCGGCAAGACGCTGGCCTTTGGTTTGCCGATCCTGCACCGGCTGGCCGGGCAGGGCAAGCCCGCACCGAAGACCGCGCGCGCGCTGATCCTCGCGCCGACGCGCGAACTGGTGCAACAGATCGCCGAGGCGCTGACCCAGCTGTCGCATGGCACGCCCACCGCGATCACCACCGTCGTTGGCGGGGCCTCGATCAACCGTCAGATCGACCGCCTCGTGCGCGGCACCGATGTGCTGGTCGCAACGCCCGGTCGTCTGATCGACCTGCTCGAGCGCGGCTCGGTCTCGCTGGCCAAGGTGCAGATGCTGGTGCTGGACGAGGCCGACCAGATGCTCGATCTGGGCTTCATCCACGCGCTGCGCAAGATCGCCCGCTATCTGCCGGCCGAGCGTCAGACGATGCTGTTCTCGGCCACCATGCCCAAGGACATGAGCGAAATCGCCGACGCCTATCTGGACCGCCCGGTCCGCGTGCAGGTTGCGACGCCCGGCAAAGCCGCCGACAAGATCACGCAGGCCGTTCACTTTGCGCCGCAGGGCGATAAGGCAGCGGTGCTCAGAGAGTATCTCTCGCAGCACCCTGACGAGCTGGCGCTGGTCTTTGGCCGCACCAAACACGGGTCGGAAAAACTGTCCAAGCTGCTGGCATCGTGGGGCTTTTCCGTCGGCTCGATCCACGGCAACAAGAGCCAGGGCCAGCGCGAGCGCACCTTGGCCGCGTTCCGTGCCGGGGAAACCAAGGTGCTGGTCGCGACCGACGTGGCCGCCCGCGGGCTCGACATTCCGCTGGTCGCGCATGTCTACAACTACGAACTGCCCAACGTGCCCGAGAACTACGTTCACCGCATTGGCCGCACCGCGCGCGCCGGGCGTGAGGGGCGGGCCGTGGCGCTGTGTGCGCCGGCTGAAATGGCCGATCTGCGCGCCATTGAAAAGCTGATGAACATCAAGATCGAGGTTATCGGTGGCGATGTCTGGCCCGAGATCATGGCCGAAGCCGCCCGCGCCAAAGCGCGCGCAGCGGCCGGTCAGAACCGTGGCCAGCGGCCCGGCGGCGCAAAGGCAGGCGGCGGCAAACCCGGCGGCGCCAAAGGGGCTGGCGGTGGTCGTCCCGGTGGCGGCAAACCCGGTGGCAAGCCGGGTGCGGGGGCCGCTGATGCGGCCAAGCCGCGCAAGCCCCGCGTGCACCCGGCGCTGGCCGAGGCGATGGCCGCCGAGCGCCCCAAGCGTCCCAAGCGGTTCAGCCAGAAACCGGCGCGTCGCAGCGACGGTTGATCGGATCGTTGTGGTGAGCCGAAAGGCTCACCGCATCCCGATCCCCAGTTGCATCAGACCCCGGCGCACCGGCGCCAGCGAATAAAGCGCATGCAGCGCCGCCGCCCGCGCATCGCGCAGCGGCTGCGCGTCGATCATCGACGCCCGGTTCAGCGCATCGACCCCTGCCAGCCGCAGCTTGGCCTCGGGCCAGCGGCGGCGGTGATAGGCCTGAAGCGGTCCCGATTCGCCCAGCGTTTCCGGTGAGGCCAGCGCGATCAGCGCCCCCAGATCCCCCAGACTCATGTTCAGCCCCTGCGCGCCAATCGGCGGCACCACATGCGCGGCTTCCGCCATCAGCGCGACGCGCTGGCCGTTAAACCGCTCGGCAATCTGGGTGATGATCGGCCAGACGGTCAGCGGCGTCGCCTGCTCAAGCCAGCCGTAAAGCCCGCAACTGCGCTCGTTCATCGCCTGCTCGAACGCGGCGGGGTCCAACTGGCGCAGCCGGTCCACCTCGGGCCCCGTTTCCATCCAGACCACCGCCGAGCACGGCTTGCCCTGATGATCGCCCAGCGGCACCAGCGTGAACGGCCCGCCCGAGCGATGCACCTCGGTCGAGACGTTGTTATGCGGCTCGGGGTGGGTGACGGCGAAGGCCAGCGCCTTTTGCCCGTAGCGCGTGGTCTGCACCGGGATGCCCAGGGCCTTGCGCACGGGCGAGTGGCGGCCATCGGCGGCAATCACCAAGCGGGCGGACACGCGGCTGTCGTCGGACAGGGTGACCAGTGCCTCGCTCTCGCGGGTGAACACGCGGCTTGTGGCGGTGCCGGGGCGGAAATCGACATTTTCCAGCGCGTCCAGCCGCGCAACAAATTCGCGCCGCAGCAGCCAGTTGGGCAGGTTCCAGCCAAACGGTTGGGCCGAGACATCGGCGGCATTGAAGTCATGGGTGATACGGGCGACCGGCTCGGCCCCGCCTGCGTCAACGATGCGCATGACCTGCAAGGGCATGGCGTGGGGGCGCAGGCGCTCCCACAGGCCTGCGGCTTCAAGCACCGGGATCGAGGGCTGCAAGAACGCCGTGGTGCGCAGATCGGCACCCGGTGCGGTGCCATCGGTGATCGGCGGCGCGGGATCGACGCAGATCACCGAATAGCGCGCCGACCCGAACGCTGCCGCTGCCGCCAGACCGGCAACGCCGCCGCCTGAAACCAGCACATCCACCGATTGCCGCATGACCGTCTCCTTGCTTTGGCGCTTATCTAGCGCAAAGCCGGGGCCGGGGCGAGGCGGCAAGCCGCCTCAGGCGGCTGCGTCAGCCCCGGCTGATCGCCACCAGCACCACGACCATCAGCGGCGAGGCCACGACGGCAGGCAGATAGAGCGCGGGCAGGCCGAAGAAAAAGATCGCCAGACCCCAGATCGAGACCAGCGCCAGAATCAGGTAGAGCGGATAATCGGCGTCACCCTCGGCCAGTTCGCGCGCAATCGCCCCGAGCAGCGGCACGCGGTAAACGGCGGGGGCAGGGGTGTAGCTGAGGTCAGCACTGGCCATGGGAAACTCCGGGTTAAAGCTATCCCGGAGATATGGCTTTCGCCCCTGCGCCTGAACATCCGGCGAGATGCCGCACTGCGGCAACACGCCACCTGCGCGCCAGTGTCACAGGGCGTTCAGGAACGCGGTCAGATTGTCGGTATGGTGGTGGACGTGGTCGTGCGTTTCCAGCTCAGGCGTGACAAGCACCGTGCGCATGCCCAACTGATGCGGGACACGCAGGTTGCGCTGGTCGTCCTCGAACATCGCGGCGCGGGCCGGGGTCAGCCCGTCGATGCCGAAGATCTGCTCAAACGCCTGTGGCTGCGGTTTGGGGTGATAATCGGCGTTTTCGACGCCGTAAACCGCATCGAACAGCCCGTCGAGCCCGCGCGCCTCGAGCACCCGGCGGGCATAGGGGGCCGAGCCATTGGTATAGACGATCCGCCGTCCGCCCAGCCGCTCAATCGCCGCGCGTAGCGCGGGATCGGGGGCGAGCACGGTAAAGTCGATGTCGTGCACCTCGACCAGATAAGGCACAGGGTCCAGCGCATGATGCGCCATCAGCCCGGCCAGCGTGGTGCCATAGGTCTGCCAGTAGTCGTGCCGCAGCCGGTCCGATTCGGCCCGGTCCGCGCCGGTCACGCGCATCACCACTTCGGTCATCTTGACGTCGATCTGATCGAACAGACGGACGCTGGGATGATAGAGGGTGTTATCAAGGTCGAAGACCCAAGTCTCGACGTGGTGGAAATCGCTGTCTGCCATGCGCACAGGGCTAGCCCGACCCGCCGCGCGACACAAGGTTGCAGCGGCCAGAACAGGCCTTTTCATGCGGCGCCTGCGCCCCTAGTCTGCAGCGCTTCGGAGGACTGCCCATGAATGACCAGCGCCAACCCCTGCTCGATGCTTATTCGCTGATCCTCGCGGCGATTGACGACGGCGTCTACAAACCCGGCGACCGGCTGGTGGAATCCGAGCTGGCCGAGCGTTTCGGCGTCTCGCGCACCCCGATCCGCGAGGCGTTGCAGCGGCTGGAAACGCAATCGCTGCTGACCCGCGACGGGCGCTCGCTGATCGTGGCCTCGCTTGATCACAACCAGTTGGCCGAACTCTACGTCGTGCGCGCCCAGCTTGAGGGGCTGGCAGCGCGGCTGGCGGCCAAGCATGCCTCGGTCGAAGAGGTGCGCGTGATGCGCGACATGGTCACGGAAGACCGCCGTTTGATGAATGATCCCAAGGCGTTGAGCCGGGCGAACAAGCGGTTCCACAAGCAGATCCATCTGGCCAGTCACAACCGCTTTCTGGTGCAACAGCTTGATCTGGTCCACCGCTCGATGGCGCTGCTGGCGACGACTTCGCTGGAAGCCGAGGGGCGCGGCCGCGCGGCGCTGGACGAGCACGACGCGATGGTCGAGGCGATCGCGCGCGGGGACGGGGACGCCGCCGACAAGGCGCTGCGCGAGCATATCAGCCGGGCGTTCGAGACCCGGCTCAAGCTGGAATCCGGCGACCGGCGGCGACAACGCTAACCCTGTTCCGCGACCGAGGCATGCGCGGTACCGTCATGCAGGCCATGCGTGGTCTTGTCCCAGTAGAACGGGCTGGTCAGCATTTCCCAGATGCCTTTCCACGCGGCGATCACAGCCAGGGGGAAATAGAAATGCAGGCTGATCGCCCAGATCCTCAGCGCGCGGTGGCGTTTGTGTTGCAGCGCGGTGAGGCTGATCGCCAGCGAGGATACCTCCGAGATCAGGAACACCGCCGACACACCGATCAGCGCCCAGCCGGGCAGGGCGGCAGCGGCGGGGTGGCCAAGGCCGAAGAGCATCAGCCAGAAGCTCCACAGGATCGGGGCCAGCAGGAACTGCACCAGCGTGCCCAGAAACAGCAACTGCACCCCGGCAAAGCGCCACGCGCCCAGTTGACGCCACAACAGCACCGGGTCGCGCATGTGCACGGCGTAGGTCATCGCGTAGCCTTTCAGCCAGCGCGAGCGTTGCTTGATCCACGGCCAGATCCGGCAGTTCGCCTCTTCCATGGTCACGGTGGACAGCAGCGCGGTGCGATAGCCGTGGCGCGCCAGGCGCAGGCCCAGATCGGCATCCTCGGTCACGTTATGCGCGTCCCAGCCGCCCAGTTCCTCGAGCACGTCGCGGCGGAAAAACAGCGTTGTGCCGCCCAGCGGCACCACCAGCCCCAGCCGTGCCAGACCGGGTAGAATCAGGCGGAACCAGACGGCGTATTCGATGGTGAAACAGCGGCTGAGCCAATTGGTGTGCGGGTTCACATAGTCCAGCACCCCTTGCACGCAGGCCAGATCGGGCCCGGACCGGGCGAAACACTCAACGACGCGGTGGATCTGGTCGGGCGCCGGTGCATCCTCGGCGTCATAGACACCGATGATCTGCCCGCGCGCGAAGTTCAGCGCGTAGTTCAGCGCGCGCGGCTTGGTGCGCAGGGGCGAGATCGGGCACCGGGATAACGCGCATCCATGTCGGCAACCCGCTGGAGGCCAGCGCGGAACGGGTCAGGTGGTCATCCTCTTCGACGATCACAAGCACGTCGAGCAGCTCACGCGGATAGGACAGCGCGCCCAGCCGCTTGATCAGGCGCGGCGCGATATCGGGTTCGCGGTAGAGTGGCACCAGCACCGACACACAGGGTTTGCGCAGCAGATCCGTCGCTACGGTTGCGTCGGGGGGCCTGGCTGGCGCGCAGTTGTGCGACGGTCGCGGCAACTTTCATCGCGTTGCCGAGCGTCAGAAAGCCCAGCACCAGGCCGAAAAGGGCCAGAAAGCTGGCGACAGGGGCAACCAGAGTCAGCGCGACGAACGAGGCGAGCGCCGTTGCAACCCAGTGGCTGAAGCGCCGCCCGTCCCAGAGCCGACAGCTTTCTTGCGCGGCCACGCAGGTTTCAGCCATCAGCCGCAGACTGCCACTGCGCGAGTCGATCAGGGCTTGTTGCAGGTCGGTTTCGGTGACGACACCCATCACCACGGGGCCGAGCGCTGCCTCCAGCTCTGCCCGGTGGGCAAAGAACTGATCCGGTTCGGCACAGGCCACAAGGGTGACGGACCCGGCGCGTGACCACGGCAGGCAGCCGATGCGCAGGCATCGGCGCGGCCCGACACGGTCGATCAGGCGCGGATCGGGCCGCGTTTGCGTTGTGTCGATGACGCCGGTGCCGAATTGCTCGGCCAGTGCTGCCATCACGGCTGTTTCGCTGGCCAGCCCGTGAGCGCGCAGGATATCGCCAAGAGGCAAGTGCTGGCGGGTCTGAATTTCGAGCGCGCGCAACAGGTCGCACGACCGTATCTCCCCACGCCGGAGCAGAATCGCACCCAAAGGCGGGCGCTGGCATCGTCGGGGCAGCACGGGGCACAACAAGGGCCGGGTACACAACCCCGGACCCGTCGTTCAAGAGATCCCCCTCGACCGTAGGCCTTGCCTCAGAATGCTGGCGTGCGAGGTGTGGCATCTTGACCTCCGACCGGACCCCATCACTGATGCCCGGTGGAAGTTAAGAGAGCGTTAATAATCGTTTACGCAGGCACTTTGCGCAGGCACTTTGCGCGCGGCCATCGCGTCAGCAAAACGCTCGAACAGGTAGTAGCTGTCCTGCGGGCCGGGGCTGGCCTCGGGGTGGTATTGCACCGAGAAGACCGGGCGGTCGGCCAGACGGATGCCGCAGTTCGAGCCGTCGAACAGCGAGACATGCGTTTCCACCACGCCAGCGGGCAGGGTTTGGCTGTCGACGGTAAAGCCATGGTTCATCGAGGTAATCTCGACCTTGCCGGTGTCGTGGTTCTTGACCGGATGGTTCGCGCCGTGGTGGCCGTGGTTCATCTTGATCGTGCGCGCGCCCAGCGCCAGCGCCAGCATCTGGTGACCCAGACAGATGCCGAAGACCGGCAGATCGGCGTCCAGCACCTGTTTGATCATCGGCACGGCGTAATCGCCCGTCGCCGCCGGGTCGCCGGGGCCGTTGGACAGGAAAACCCCGTCCGGATTGAGCGCGAGCACCTCTTCCGCCGTGGCGGTCGCGGGCAGGACGGTGACGTCGCAACCGGCCGACGCCAGACAGCGCAGGATGTTGCGCTTGGCACCGAAGTCGATGGCGACAACCTTGTGCACCGGCGCGGTCTGCGGCTGGTAGCCCTGCGGCCATGCCCAGCGCATCTCGTTCCAGTGATAGCTCTGGGCGCAGGTCACATCCTTGGCCAGATCGAGGCCGACAAGCCCCTTCCAGCCACGGGCCTTTGCCAGCAGGCTGTCCAGATCGAAGTTGCCGTCGGGATCATGCGCCAGTGCGACATGCGGCGCGCCTTGCTGGCGAGATCGCCCGCGTCAGGCGGCGGGTGTCGAGCCCGCCGATGCCGATGCGGCCCTGCCGGGTCATCCAGGCGGTCAGCTCGCCGGTGGCGCGCCAGTTCGACGGTTCGGTCGGGTCCCATTTCACCACCATGCCGGCGGCGACGGCCTGTTGGGCCTCTTCATCCTCATCCGTCACACCGGTATTGCCGATATGCGGGAAGGTGAAAGTCACGATCTGCCCGGCGTAGGACGGGTCGGTCATGATTTCCTGGTAGCCGGTCATCGCGGTGTTGAAGCACAACTCGGCTACCGTCTCGCCGGTCGCGCCGAAGCCGAAACCGTAAAAGATGGTGCCGTCGGCGAGAACGAGGCAAGCGGTCGGGCGCGGCGACTCTTGGGCTGCGGGCATCGGACGGCTCCTGATCTGATATCGCGCTGTCTCTACGGGGTCAGCGGGGGGAATCAAGGGCGCGCGCGCAAGGGCGGGCCTCGGGGGGCATCGAGCCCCCTCTCGGCCCGGCGGGTTGCCACCCGCAGGCGCGCGGATCATGCGCTCAGAGCGGCATCTCGTAGGTCTTCCACTGCGCAGCCTTCGCCAGCTTGTCGTAAAGCCCACGGGCGCGGGCATTGTCCTCGGCGGTGATCCAGCTGAGCGCGGTCCAGCCGCGCGCGCGGCCCTCGGCGGCGATGGCCTCGATCAGCGCGCGGGCCGCACCTGAACCGCGCGCGGCGGGATCGACGAACAGATCGTCAAGGTAGCCGCCAGTCGAGGCGTCGAGTGGCAGCGCGTAGGGCCGGAAATGGGCGAGGCCGACGAGGCCGCTGTCGCCTTCGGCCACAAAGCACTCGACCTCATGCGCGGGGTCATGAAGCCAGCCCCAGACGCGCGCGCGCATCTCGGCGCTCTGCTGAACGTGGTAAAACGCGGCATAGGCGGCGTAGAGGCGCTCCCAGTCGGCGCGGTCACGGCGGTGCGGTCGGCGGATGAGCATGGGGAACCTCCTGTTTCGCGCACAGCCTAGACGCCGCTCGACGGGGCTGAAAGGGGAGAATCCGCAGGTTCCCCTTTCCATTGGCGCGCCTTTCCCGTAAGGCCCAACGCTGTTCAGGACGGAGCCAGCGAAATGCAGGGAAGTGCCAATCTCAACCTCATGATCAAGGCCGCGCGTAAAGCGGGGCGTTCCTTGGTCAAGGATTTCCGCGAGGTGGAAAACCTGCAGGTCTCGTCCAAGGGGCCTGGGGATTTTGTGTCGAAAGCCGACCGCGAGGCTGAGCGGATCATCAAGGAAGAATTGATGGACGGCCGGCCGAACTATGGCTGGCTGGGCGAAGAAACCGGCGAGGACGAGGGCACCGACCCGACCCGCCGCTGGATCGTCGACCCGCTGGACGGGACGACCAACTTTCTGCACGGGCTGCCGCACTGGGCGATTTCCATCGCGCTGGAGCACAAGGGCGAGATCGTTGCCGGTCTGGTGTTCGATGCGGCCAAGGACGAGATGTTCTACACCGAGAAGGGTCTCGGTGCCTATATGAACGACACGCGCCTGCGGGTGTCGGGGCGCCGGTCGATGATCGAGTGCATCTTTGCGACGGGCGTGCCCTTCGGTGGCCGCCCGG
Source organism: Novosphingobium sp. MW5 (assembly GCA_025938935.1). Lineage (GTDB taxonomy): Bacteria > Pseudomonadota > Alphaproteobacteria > Sphingomonadales > Sphingomonadaceae > Novosphingobium. The sequence continues at coordinate 28,390 of JAPCWB010000002.1, forward strand.
CACTGCCCGCAACGTTGCAGGATCTGGCGCGGCTGATGCCGGTCTGCGCCGGTGTGCGCCGCTGGGGCGCTGCGGCGCTGGACCTCGCCTATGTTGCTGCCGGTCGTTACGACGGGTTCTGGGAACGCGGTCTGAAACCTTGGGACATCGCCGCCGGTTCGCTTCTGGTGCGCGAAGCGGGCGGGTTCATCGGGCCGATCCGCGACGGGCAGGATCCGATCGAGTCGGGCAACATGATCGCCGCCAACAGCGTGATCTTCGACAGTTTCTCTAAAATTATCCGTACCCGCGACTGACCGCCGTCGCAAAGGGGGCTTTCCGCCCCCTCTTCGCTTGCAGCGAATTCACCCCCGAGGATATTTGAAGACAGAAAATAGGGGCGGTTAACCAAACCTTAACCCGCATTTTCTGTCTCCAAATATCCTCAGGGGTGAGGCCCGGAACGGGCCGAGGGGGCGAGCCCCCCTGACCCCGGCAGCCGCCTCAGCGACCGCCCTCCTTCACCGATTCCATCGCCACATGCGTCGAGGTCGAAGCGACATGCGGCAGGCTCGAGATCCGCTCGGCCAGGCTTTGCCGATAGTCCAGTATATCGGCGCTGCGCACTTTGAGCAGGTAGTCGAAAGCCCCGGCAATCATGTGGCATTCTTCGACTTCGGGCAGAGAGCGCACCGCCGTGTTGAACGCCTTGAGTGCCGCTTCCCGGGTGTCGGACAGCCGCACCTCGACAAAGGTGATATGCGCCATGCCCAGCCGCAGATGGTTCACCCGTGCCTGATAGCCGGTGATGAACCCCTCACGCTCCAGCCGCCGAAGCCGCGCCTGCGTCGGTGATTTCGACAGGCTGATTCGGCTGGCCAGTTCGGTGACGCTGAGCCGTCCGTCCTGTTGCAGGACGCGCAGGATGGCCTGATCGAAGCTGTCGAGATCGTCGCGGGTCATTTGCCTGCCTGTGAGACCAAATGCAGCCAATTTGCCTGCCGATGCAGCGTAATCGGGAAAAACGCAGGCGGCAATCGGCGTATTCTGGGGATTATCGAAAATTCCGGGTGCTGCCATGCCGACTGATCCCCTGTTGTCCCCCCTCCCACAAGACGAAGCCGCCCTCACCGCCGCTTTGGCCGAGGCTTCGGCGCTCGACCCGGCCGCCCGCGCGCGCATCACCACCCGCGCCGTCGATCTGGTGCGCGCCATCCGCAGTGGGGCAAAGCCCGGCTTGATGGAGGTCTTCCTGGCCGAATACGGTCTGTCCACCGACGAGGGCATCGCGCTGATGTGTCTGGCCGAGGCGCTGCTGCGCGTGCCGGATGCGGGCACGATGGATGCGCTGATCGAAGACAAGATCGCGCCGTCGGACTGGGGCAAGCATCTGGGGCATTCGGCCTCGTCTTTGGTGAACGCCTCGACCTGGGCCCTGATGCTGACCGGCCGGGTGCTGGACGAGGCAGAGCCGGGCATCGCCGGTCAGCTGCGCGGCGCGGTCAAGCGTCTGGGCGAGCCGGTGATCCGCACCGCCGTGTCGCGCGCCATGAAGGAGATGGGGCGGCAGTTCGTCCTGGGCGAGACGATCAGTGCCGCGATGAACCGCGCCTCGGCGATGGAGGCGCGTGGCTACGCCTATTCCTACGACATGCTGGGCGAGGCCGCGCGCACCGAAGCCGATGCACTGCGCTATCAGCGCGCCTATGCGGCGGCCATCGAGGCGATTGGCAAGGGCTGCAAGGGGCAGGACATCAAGGTCAACCCCGGCATCTCGGTCAAGCTGAGCGCCCTGCATCCGCGCTACGAGGAAGCGCAGCGCGAGCGGGTCATGCGCGAGCTGGTGCCGCGGGTCATCACGCTGGCGCGGATGGCGGCGCGGCGGGGCATGGGTTTCAACATCGACGCCGAAGAGCAGGACCGGCTGGTCCTGTCGCGCGATGTGATCGGCGCGGTGCTGGCCGATCCGGCGCTCGAGGGCTGGGACGGGTTCGGCGTGGTCGTGCAGGCTTACGGTCCGCGTGCGGGCGCGATGATCGACTGGCTTTATGCCGAGGCGGGGCGTCTGGATCGTCGCCTGATGGTGCGGCTGGTCAAGGGTGCGTATTGGGACAGCGAGATCAAGCGCGCGCAGGTGCTGGGCCTGCCCGGTTTCCCGGTGTTCACCGCCAAGACCGCGACCGATATTTCCTATGCCGCCAATGCGCGCAAGCTGTTGGGTATGACCGACCGGCTGTATCCGCAATTCGCCACGCATAACGCGCAGACCGTCGCCACGGTGCTGGAGATGGCGCAGGTGCAGGGCCGCGACGCCTATGAATTCCAGCGCCTGCACGGGATGGGCGAGCGTCTGCATGACCTTGTGCTGGCCGCCGAGGGCACGCGCTGCCGCATCTATGCGCCGGTCGGCGCGCACCGCGATCTGTTGGCCTATCTGGTGCGCAGGCTGCTGGAGAACGGCGCGAACAGCTCGTTCGTGCACAAGATCGTCGATGAGAGCGTCTCGCCCGAGGCGGTGGTCGCCGATCCGCTGGCGGTGCATCGCCCCGTGACGTTGACCACCGGGCCGGGGCTGTTTGCGCCGGAACGGGTGAACTCAACGGGCTGGGATCTGACCGATGCCGGGGATCTGGCGGCAATCGAGGCCGCGCGCGCGCCGTTTGCGGCGCAGGTGTTCGACGCGAGGCCGCTGCTGGCGGGGCCGGTTCAGGGCGGGGACACGCTGAGCGTCGGCAACCCGGCGCGGCCCGGTGAGGTCGTGGGCCACGTGGTGCAGGCAACGGCGGCGGATGTGGAAACGGCGCTGGGGGCCGCGCAGGTGTGGGACGCTTCGCCGGCCCAGCGAGCGACAATCCTGAACCGGGCCGCTGACCTCTATGAGCGCGATTTCGGCCCCTTGTTCGCCGTTCTGGCGCGCGAGGCGGGCAAGACGCAGGCCGATTGCGTGGGAGAACTGCGCGAGGCGGTCGATTTCCTGCGCTATTACGCCGCCCGGATCACCCTCGACATGGCCCCGCGCGGGCGGATCACCTGCATCTCGCCGTGGAACTTCCCGCTGGCGATCTTCACCGGCCAGATCGCCGGGGCGCTGGCGGCGGGCAACGCAGTGCTGGCCAAGCCTGCCGAACAGACGCCACTGGTTGCCGCCGCTGCCGTGGCCCTGCTGCATGAGGCCGGCGTGCCGCGCACGGCGCTGCAACTGCTGCCCGGCGAGGGCGCTGTGGTCGGGGCCGCGCTGACCTCAAACCCGCGCGTCGATGGCGTGGTCTTCACCGGCTCGACCGATACCGCGCAGGCGATCCGGCGGGCGATGGCGGCAAACCTTGCCCCCGGCGCGCCTCTGATCGCGGAAACCGGCGGGCTGAATGCGATGATCGTGGACTCGACGGCCCTGCCCGAGCAGGCGGTGCGCGATGTCGTCGCCAGTGCGTTCCAGTCGGCGGGGCAGCGCTGCTCGGCCCTGCGCTGCCTCTATGTGCAGCAGGACGTGGCGCCGCATCTGCTCGACATGCTGGGCGGGGCGATGGAGGCGCTCACCCTGGGCGATCCGTGGGATCTGACCACCGATGTCGGCCCGGTGATCGACGCCGAGGCGGCACGCGAAATCCGCGCCTATGTCAGCGCCGCGCGCAAGGAAGGGCGCGTGCTGCACGAGTTGCGCGCGCCGGGTGCGGGGCCTTTCATCGCGCCCGTGGTGATCGAGGTGACAGGCATCGACGACATCCCGCGCGAGATTTTCGGCCCGGTTCTGCATGTCGCGCGCTTCAAGGGGCGTGATCTGCGCAAGGTTCTGGATGCGGTGAACGCGCGGGGATTCGGGCTGACCTTCGGGCTGCACACCCGCATCGACAACCGCGTGCAAGAGGTGGTCGAGGCGATGCGCGTCGGCAACCTTTATGTGAACCGCAACCAGATCGGCGCGGTCGTTGGCAGCCAGCCTTTCGGCGGCGAGGGGCTTTCGGGCACCGGACCCAAGGCAGGCGGGCCCGAGTATGTCGCGCGGCTGGCGCAGCCGGTGGCGGCGCCCGAAGCGGCAGCGACGGGGGCAGTGGCGGATCTCGTCAAGCTCGCCCGCGATTTGGCTGTGGCGGTCCCGCAAGAGCCGCTGACCACGCGCGACATGCCCGGCCCGACCGGCGAATCGAATCGCCTGAGCCTGCATGCAAGGCCGCCGGTGCTGTGCATGGGGCCGGGACCGCAGGCCGAGGCGCAGCAGGCCGCTGCGATCCGCGCGCTTGGCGGGGTGGCAGTGATGGCGGGCGGGACGGTGCCGCCGGACTGGCTGGAGACCGCTCAGGGGCTTTCAGGGGTGATCTGGTGGGGCGATTGCGGCACCGCGCGGGCCTGCGCGCAGGCATTGTCGCGCCGCAAAGGCCCGATCCTGCCACTGATCACCACGCAGCCGGATGCGGCCCATGCCCTGACCGAACGGCATCTGTGCATCGACACCACGGCTTCGGGGCGGAAACGCGCAACTGCTTGTTGAGGCAGCAGGTGCTTGACGGGCGGGTCATGATCGCCCATCCCCATGGGCATGTTGCCAATCCGTGACCGAAACCCGTCGGGACAGGTGCCCTATGTGACCTGGGGGCTGATCGCCGTGAACATTGTGGTGTTCATGGCGTATTACCCGTTGGGCACGGACACTTCCGTTCTGGAACTCTACCGCCACTGGGCGATGATCCCCGCCCGCCTGAGCGCGGGCGAGGGGTTGGCGACGCCGCTGGTGGCGATGTTCGTGCATGGCGGCTGGTTCCATCTGGGCCTCAACATGCTGTTCCTGCGCATCTTCGGCGATAATCTTGAGGCCGAATTCGGACCGGTCCGTTTCCTTGCCTTCTACCTGCTGTGCGGGTTGATCGCCTTTGCCCTGCAATACATTGCCGCGCCGCTCAGTCTGGTGCCGGTCGCCGGTGCCTCGGGCGCGGTGGCGGGGGTGATGGGGGGCTATCTGCTGATGTTCCCGCGCGCCCGCGTCGATGTGGTGGCCTATTACGTCATTGGTCTGCGCACCTTTGCCGTGCCGGCGTGGCTGCTGCTTGGCCTTTGGTTCGCGCTGCAGGTCTGGGGCGGGCTGGCGACGCCCGCCGATGGCGGCGTGGCGTTCTGGGCGCATATCGGCGGGTTCGTTGCGGGCGTCGGCTTGAGCGCGCGAACCTGGCGGTTGCGCGGCGGGCGGATGTTCTGGAGCCGGTTCCACGGGTTGCCGCCCCACCCGCAGGCACCGATTGCCGTGCCGGTTGTGCGCCGCCGGGGCGCAATCTTGCCGCCGCCGCAAGCGCATGGGCTCTTTCGCCGAGAGGGCGATCCGCGCTGAGGCGCACAGGCTCTGTGCAGGCGCTGTGCGGGGCTTTTCCTGACAGATGTCGCTCTCCATGTTAGGCATAACCATCGCCATAGGAGCCTGACATGAGCTGGAATCCCGCCTTCAATCCCGGCCCCCTGACCACCGATCCCGCCTCGATCGAGACCGTGATCGTCCCCCGCGCCCGCGATCTGGGGGGCTTTGAGGTCCGCCGCGCGCTGCCCGCCGCCGCCCGCCGCATGGTCGGGCCGTTCGTGTTCTTCGACCAGATGGGCCCGGCCGAGTTCATCACCGGCAGCGGCATCGACGTGCGCCCGCACCCGCATATCGGGCTGGGCACGGTGACCTATCTGCTGAATGGTCACTTCATCCACAAGGACAGCCTTGGCACCGATCAGAAGATCGTCCCCGGCGAGGTGAACTGGATGATCGCCGGTCGCGGTATCACCCATTCCGAGCGCACCGATGCGACGGTACGTCAGGCCAAGCATGAGCTGTTCGGCGTGCAGACATGGCTGGCGCTGCCGGAAAACAAGGAAGAAATGGCCCCGGCGTTCGAGCATCACGGCGCCGGTGCGCTACCGTTTCTGGAAGCCGAAGGCCTGCGCGCCCGGTTGATTCTGGGCACGGCCTGGGGCGAGAAAGCCCCGGTCAGCACCTTCGGCGATCTGTTCTACGTTGATGCGGTGCTGGAAGCCGGTGCCCGCATGCCGATGCCCGACGGGCATGAGGATCGCGGGCTGCACGTGCTCGACGGGTCGGTGATCATCGCCGGGCAGGAGTTCGAGACCGGCAAGATGGTCGTCTTCCGCCCCGGTGACGCGATCACCCTGCAAGCGGGGTCGCGCGGAGCGCGGCTGATGCTGCTGGGCGGCGACACGCTGAATGGGCCGCGCTACATCTGGTGGAACTTTGTCAGCTCGTCGAAGGAGCGGATCGAAGAGGCGAAAGAGGCCTGGCGGCGCGGGGATTGGGCGGATGGCCCGTTCCATCTGCCGCCGGGGGATACGGACGAGTATATCCCGCTGCCGGAGTGAGGCGAGGCGTGGTAAAGGGTGGGGTTGAACCCCACCCTACGGGCGCGCTGTAGGGTGGGGTTTAACCCCACCCCCGCTTACCACCGCAGCAGTCGCCGCCCGATCACCGCGCCCGCCGCCGTGACAATCGCCATGGCACTGCCATAGGCCGGGAAGAAATACATCAGCGGGTCATGCGGGCAATGCAGCGAATAGATCGCAGCGGCGCTGCCACCTGCCACCAGCCCTGCCGCCGCGCCCGCCCAGCCCGGGCTGCGGGGCGCCCCGGCCCGCAGGGCCCAGAGCGCGCCCGCCAGAGGCAAAGCAGCCAAAACGGGCACCGAAATCAGGCAATTGCTGAAATCACGCGTGTCGAGGATCTCGGCAACCTCGGCCATCGGCGTCGTAGCCAGCGCATAGACCAGCAACGCCGCAAGCCCTGCCAGCAGCACCCCCATCAGCGCGCGCTGAGCGGTCACGCGGGCGTCCGGGCGGCTGAGCCCCTGCGCCAGCCACAGCGCCGCCAGCGCCAGCACCGCAGGCACCAGCGTCTTGTACACGGTGGGCGACGCCAGAACCTGCGCCAGATCGGGCCGCGTGTGCCACAGCGTCACCAGCGCCAGCCCGGACACCAGCAGCGCGGGCGGCAGGGCACGCGCCATCCGCCGGGCGGGGGCCGGGCCGGGCGTGGTGTCGGCGGCGAGCGCCGCGATGAGCTCTTCGGTCTTCATTCAATCATCCTTTCGCGCAACCGGGCGACGCTTTTGAGCGCCCGGTGCAAGGCCACACGAACCGCCCCCTCGGTCATGCCCAGCCGCGCGCCGGTTTCTGCGGCGCTGTCTCCGTCTATGCCGATCGCGCGCACGATCTGCGCCGCGCGCGGGTCGAGCTGGTCGATCACCCGTTCCATGTCCTGTGCCTCGAACGGATCGGGGCCAGCGGGCGCGGGCAGAACCTCGGCGATCTCGTCCACCGGGATCTCGATCCGCTTGCCGCGCGCGCGGAACGCGTCGATTACCTTGTGCCGCGTGACCGCATAGAGCCACGGGCGCAACGGCGCGTCCTCGTGCCAGGTCTGCCGCTTCAGGTGGATGGTCAGCAAAACCTCCTGCACGATATCTTCCCCGCTCTCCGTGCCCAGCGTCCCGCCGCGAGCCCGGACAATGCCGCGCACAACCGGCGTGATCGCGATCAAGAGCCGCCCATAGGCGCGCTGATCGCCGCGATTGGCGGCGCGCATCAGATGCTCCCAGCTCGGGTCTTGGGTCGTGTTCACGTACTCTCCTTACGGGTCGGACCGGGGTGTTGTTACACCGCCCCTGCGTAATTTCGACGAAAAACGCGGCAATGTCACGGCTGCGTGATCGCTGTAACGGATCGCCGGGCGTCTGCGTCCTGAACGGCAGGCCCGCAACGAATGCGGGGCCTTTTCAGGGAGCTACCTCATGACCAAACACACCCCGATCCTTGCCGCTTCGATCGCCGCCGCCCTTTCGCTGGCTGCGACCGGCATGGCCGCTGCCGACGACATGGCGCAAGAGCGTTGCTATGGCGTGTCGATGGCCGGCGCGAATGACTGCGCCGCCGGTCCCGGCACCAGCTGCGCGGGCACGTCGACCATCGACTATCAGGGCAACGCCTGGACCCTGGTTCCTGCCGGCACCTGCGCAACGATGGAAATCCCGGCCGACGGTATGGGCCACGCCCGCATGGGTGCGACGGCCGAGCAGCTGGAAGCCGGTGGCTACGGTCCGGGCATCAACCGCGATCTGCCGCCGTCGCTGGCCTCGGACATCGCCGACACCTACATGCCGACGATGATGTAACCCCGCTGGCCGCCCTGGCCCGGTGCCGGGGCGGCCGCTCTCCTGACGTTTGACCGCAGGACCGATGCCATGTTCGCCTCCCCCGATTTCCGCCTTCCCGCCGCACCCGGTCTCAGCTTCAAGCCCGAGCATTTCGCGCAGGCGATGCAGGCCGCACCTGCGCTGTTCTTCGAGGTTCACGCCGAGAATTACATGGGCGCGGGCGGTGCTCCGCATGCCATGCTTGAACGGTTGCATGCCGATCACGCGCTCTCCATCCACGGGGTCGGTCTGTCGATTGGCGGGGCAGGGCCGCTTGACCCTGATCACCTCAAACGCCTGCGCCGTCTGCTGGACCGCCACCAGCCCGAAAGTTTTTCCGAACATCTGGCGTGGTCCTCGCATGGCGCGGACTGGCTCAACGATCTGCTGCCACTGCCCTACACGGATGAAACCTTAACCACGATCTGCGCCCATATCGATCAGGCGCAGACCGCGCTGGGCCGCCGCTTGCTGCTCGAAAACCCGGCCACCTATGTGACCTTCGCCGCCAGCACCTGGCCCGAGGCCGACTTCCTGCGCGAGATCGCCCGCCGCAGCGGCTGCGGGTTGTTGCTCGATGTGAACAACGTCTTCGTCTCGGCCACCAACCACCGCACCGACCCGCGCGCCTATCTCGCCGATTTCCCGCTGGAGCAGGTCGGCGAGATCCATCTGGCCGGCCACGAGGCCGAAGCGCTGCCCGATGGCCCCTTGCTGATCGACAGCCATTCGCGCCCGGTGGCCGACCCGGTCTGGACGCTCTACGCCGAGGTGCTGGCCCGCACCGGCCCGCTGCCCAGCCTTGTGGAATGGGACAACGATGTGCCCGGTTTCGATACCCTGCTGGCCGAGGCCGCCCGCGCCGAGACCCTGCTGAGCGAGGCCTGCCATGCACACGCCGCCTGACCACGCCACCACGCAGGCCCGGCTGCACGCCGCCCTCTGGTCACCCCAGACCCCCGCAGGGCTGGGTGAAGCGCAGGCTCTTGACCGCCGCTTCGCCGTCTACCGCAACAACGTCCAGCACGGCCTCAGCCGTGCCCTCGCCGCCCGCTTCCCGGTCATTGAGCGCCTCGTCGGGCCTGACTTCTTCGCCGCCATGGCGCGCGTCTTCGCCGCGCAGCACCCGCCGCAAACCCCCGTCCTGCTCGACTGGGGCGATACCTTCCCCGCCTTCCTCGCCACCTTCCCCCCGGCGCAATCGCTGCCCTACCTGCCCGATGTCGCCCGTCTGGAAGGGCTGCGCGGCCAAGCCTATCACGCCGCCGACGCCCCCAGTGCCGATCCCGCAGCACTGGCCACCGTTGATCCTGCGCGGCTCCTGCTGACCCTCGCCCCCTCGGTCCGCGCCTTCGACGCACAGCACCCCGCCGTCAGCCTCTGGCACCTTAACCAGCCCGGCGCCCGGCCCGTACCCCTGCCCAAGGGCCCGCAATACGCCCTCATCGCCCGCACCCCCGGCTTCGCCGTCACCGTCGAGCCGCTGGGCAAAGACCAGCACACCATCCTCACCCACCTGCTGCGCGGCCAGCCCTTCGCCAGCGCCGCCATCACCGACCCAACCCCGCTGCTGGCCCTGCTCATCCGCCACCAGCTGATCGCCCAGATCGGAGAGATTCCATGACCGAGACCACCCTGTCCGCCCCCGGCGCCGCACCCGCCACCGGCCTGCGCCCCGCATCCGCGCGCTCAACGCGCTGGCCGGGCGTCTGATGCCCAAAGACCTCGTGCAGCTTGCCGCGCGGCTCTTCGTCGGTATCGTCTTCTGGCAATCGGCCCGCACCAAGGTCGACGGGTTCATGATCAAGGACCAGACCTATTATCTGTTTGAAAACATCTACAATATCCCGCTGATCCCCGCCAACTGGGCCGCGGTGATGGCCACCATTGGGGAACACAGCCTGTCGGTGCTGATCATCCTCGGCCTCGCCAGCCGCTTCTCTGCCGCTGGCCTTCTCGTCATGACCGCCGTCATCGAAATCTTCGTCTTCCCCGAGGCCTGGGTTCTCCACGGCACCTGGGCCGCCAGCTTGCTGGCCGTCCTCGCCTACGGTCCCGGCCGCCTTTCGCTCGATCACCTGCTCAAGCTCGACAGCTAACTCTCTTTGCTCTGAAAATATCCCGGGGGCAGCGCCCCCGAGGCGCGCGGCAGGGGCTCGATGCCCCTGCCGCTCGCCACCCGCTCGCCAAGGCCCCAAAGCCAGACCGTTTTCCGCCACCTCCAGCCACACTCCCATTGCACCCGCCCCGCCCGCGCCTCTACTCTGCGCGCTCCCAACCCCGGAGCCGCCGATGACCGACACCCCCCTCTGGCAACTCAGCGCCACCGAACTCTCGGCCCTCACCCGCGCCGGTGATGTCAGCGCCGTTGAGGCCACGCAGGCCGCCATCGACCGGATGCACGCCGTGAACCCGGGCCTCAATGCCGTTGTCGTCGATCTTTCCGAGGCCGCGCTCGCCCGTGCCCGCACGCTTGATGCCTCCGACACGCCCAAAGGCTCCCTCCACGGCGTGCCGATCACCATCAAGATCAACGTCGACCAAAAGGGGCAGGCCTCCTCGAACGGCCTGCTCGCCCTCAAGGATCACAGCGCGGGTGAAGACGCGCCTTTGGTGAAAAACCTGCTCGACGCGGGGGCCATCATCATCGGCCGCACCAACACGCCCGAGTTCTCCTTCCGCGTCGATACCGACAACCCGCTGCATGGCCGCACCCACAACCCGTGGGGCCCGCATCTCAGCGCTGGCGGCTCGTCGGGCGGGGCAGGGTCTGCCGTTGCCGCCGGGATCGGTGCTCTGGCGCATGGCAATGACATCGCCGGATCGCTGCGCTACCCGGCCTCGGCCAATGGCGCGGTGACGGTCAAGCCGGGCCTGGGCCGCGTCCCCGCCTGGAACCCCTCGCAACCGGCCGAGCGCGGCATGCTGGCGCAGGCGATGTCGGTGCAGGGGCTGATCACCCGCTCGGCCCGCGATCTGGCGCTGGCCATGCCCGCGATGATCCGCCCCGATCCGCGCGATCCGTTCCATGTGCCGCTGCCGTGGAAAGGTGCTGCGCAGGACGGCCCGGTCAAGGTCGGCTTCACCACCGAAACCCTGGACTTCCCGCTGCACCCCGAAGTCGCCGCCGCCCTCACCGACGCCCGCGAGGCGCTCACGGATGCGGGCTATGTCGTCGAAGACATCACGCCCCCTGCGCTGCGGGATCTCGCCGACTGCGCGATCCGCGCGCTGATGACCGAAACGCAGGCGATGATGGCGGGCGACATCCAGCGGCTGGGCTCGGACACCGTCAAAGGCATCTTCGCCGAGTATTTCGCCACCTTCCAACCCTACGAACCCGAAGACTACCTGCGCACCAGCGCCAAACGCACCCATTTCGCCCGGCAGTGGTCGCTGCTGCTGCACGATTACCCGCTGGTCCTGACCCCTTTCCTGCCGCAACCCTTCTTCGCACCGGGGCGGGACGCACAGGGGCCTGAGGGCGTGCAAGAGGTTCTTGGCTCGGCGATCTGGTCCACCTCGATGAACTTTATCGGCCTGCCCGCCGGCAATGTTCCTGCCCGCCTTGCCGCGCTCGACAGCGGCACGCAGCCAATCGGCGTGCAGATCGTCGGCCGCCGCTGGCGCGAGGATCTGATCGTCGAGGCGATGACCGCCATCGAAGAACGCGTCGGCCCCATGGCCCCGCGCCTGTGGTCGCGCATGGGTTAAGCCTGCGCCCCTCTTTGCTCGAAAAATATCCCGGGGGCGGGGCCGCAAGGCCCCGGCGGGGGCAGCGCCCCCGGCGCGGGCGGCAGGGGCTCGATGCCCCTGCCGCCCGCCACCTGCTCACGCAGCGCCGCGCGCTTCCATCATCCGCGCCAGCATCGCCGCCCCCAGCGGCAAGGACGCATCGTCAAACACATAGCCCGCGTTGTGCAACGGCACGCCGCTGCCATGGCCGACCGTGCAATAAGCGCCCGGCACGACCTGCAGCATGTCAGCGAAATCTTCAGACCCCATGACCAGCTCGGTCTTCTCCATCGCCAGATCGCCGACCAGCCCGGCCGCCACCCCCAGCATCGCCTGCGACAGCGTCGGATCGTTTTCCAGCACGTCGAACACGTTGCGCATGTCCAGCGTGACCGTGCAGCCATAGGCGACCGCCGCCCCGTCGCACAGCGCCTGCATCCGCTCGGTGACCAGCGCCGCCGTTTCGCGGTTGAAATAGCGCACGGTGCCGGCCAGCGTGGCTTCGCCGGGGATCACGTTATAGGCGCTACCTGCGTGGATCTGGGTGATCGACACCACGATCTCGCTCACCCGAGGGCACGTTGCGCGCCTTGATGCTCTGCATTTGCCCGACCAGGTCGGCGGCGATGACCACCGGGTCGACCGCGGCCTCGGGCATCGCCGCATGCGCGCCCTTGCCGGTGACCGTGATGTCAAAGAAATTCGCCCCCGCCATCGCCTGACCCGGTTTCACGCCGATCTCGCCGGGTTGGTGGAAGGGCGAGTTGTGCAACCCGTAAATCTCGTCGCAAGGAAATTGCGTGAACAGCCCGTCCGCGATCATCGCGCGCGCACCGCCGAGGCCTTCTTCGGCCGGCTGGAAGATGAACACCGCCGTTCCGGCGAAATCGCGGTCCTCGGCCAGATAGCGCGCGGCGCCCAAGAGCATGGTGGTATGCGCGTCATGGCCGCAGGCATGCATGACGCCGGGGGTTTTCGACGACCACGGCAGGTTGGTCTGCTCGTCAATCGGCAGCGCGTCCATGTCGGCCCGTAGCCCGATGGTCTTGCCGGGGCGGTTGCCCTTGAGCACACCGACCACGCCGGTCTTGCCCAGCCCCGTCGCCACCTCGATGCCCAGCCGCGTCAATTCTGCGGCGACGATGCCCGAGGTTCGGACCTCCTGAAAGCCCAGCTCGGGGTGTTCGTGCAGGTCGCGGCGGATGGCGGTGAGGTCTTCGGCAAAGTCCTGAATGCGGTGGGGAATGGTCATGGCGGCTCTCCTGTTTGCGCGGCAGGCTGAACGGCAGCGGCGGGGAAAGCAAGGGGAAGCATCGCCCTGATCAAACCTGTCCCACGATGGGACATGCTTTCCTCGCCAATAATTTCAAAGGCTTGCTGAAAATATTAACCTTCAGTCAAGACTTCCGTCCTGCCAGCCCCCTCACTCCCGAGGGAACATCCCCTGTCTGAAGGCGGCGCGGATCGCGTCAGCAGGGCAGGGTTGCGGATAGGAGACGACCGGGTCGTTGGCCGCACCTTCGGTCAGCGTTTCCGCCCGCAGGGCCTCGCCTTCGAGAAGGAAGCGGGTAACCTGCTGGAACTCGACCGGCCCGTCGCCGTTATCGACCCAGCCGGTGCAGGTCATACTGTCGTCAGCGTTGGTCTCGCAGGTGCGTTCGGAATCGAGCCACAGGGCCGTGGTTTCCTGTGCCTCGACCAGCAGAAAGCTCTGGGCCGAGCCGTCCGCGTAGACCAGTGAGAAGCCGGTTTCGCACGAGGCTGCCAAGGCGGCGGTGTCCAGACCGGGTTGGTCGGGATAGGCCCAGAACCCCGGTTCCATCTGCGCCAGTGCCGGGAGCGGGATGAGAAAGGCGGCGACTATCAAGGGGGTGCGGGCAAATCGAGAGAGACGCATGGGACGATCCTGTCTTCTGTAAGGTTGCGCCCAGCCTGTCAGTCCTGACTCCGCGTGTCGAATAAGAACTCTGTCAACGCGGGCGCGACGGGGTTCCGGCGACATAGGTTTCCACCACGCTGCGGTCGTCGCCAAGGATCAGCAGCGAGAACAGCTCGTCCTTGAGATCCTGCGCCGCCTCCATCCTGAGCGCCTGTTCGGGCGTCGCGCGGCTGTCGAGCACCACGAGATCCGCCTCGGTCCCGGCCTCGAGCGTACCGATCCTGTCCGTCAGCCCCAGCACATCGGCATTCCCGCGGGTGATCCACCAGAAACCGCTGAGTGGGTCCAGACTGCGTCCCTGCAACTGCGCAATCGCATAGGCCGCGCCGCCGGTCCTGAGCATCGACCAGCTCATCCCGGCGCCAATATCCGTGGCAATCCCGCTGGTCGCCCCCTTGGCCGCCAGCGCCGCCTCATCGAACAGGCCTGAGCCGAGGAACAGGTTCGGCGTCGGGCAATGCACCGCGTGCGAGCCGGTTTCGGCGATCACGTCGCGTTCGCGGTCGCTGAGATGGATGGCGTGGCCGAGCAGCGCCTTGGGACCGAGCATGCCATAGCGGGCGTAGATATCCAGATAGCCGTCCGCCTGCGGGTAAAGCGAACAGGCGAAGGCGATCTCGTCGCGGTTTTCACTCAGATGGGTCTGCACATGGCACTCGGGATGCTCGGCGATCAGCGCCTGTGCGGCTTCCATCTGCGCGGGGGTCGAGGTGATCGCGAAGCGCGGCGAGATGGCGTAGAGCGCGCGACCCTTGCCGTGCCAGCGCGCAATCAGCGCCTTGCTGTCGTCATAGCCGGTTTGCGGCGTATCCTGCAGCGCCTCGGGCGCGTTGCGGTCCATCAGCACCTTGCCGCCCAGCATGCGCATGCCGCGTTTCTCGGCCTCACCGAAATAGGCCACGACCGAGGCCGGATGCACCGAGCAGAAGGCCGAGGCGGTGGTGGTCCCGTTGCGCAGAAGCAGGTCGTAAAACAGCCCGGCCATCCGGTTGGCATGGGCGGGATCGGCAAAGCGGGTCTCGGCCGGGAAGGTGTAGGTGTTGAGCCAGTCGAGCAGCTGCGCCCCCCACGAGGCAACGATCTGGCCCTGCGGGAAATGCAGATGCGCGTCGATGAACCCGGCGGTGATCAGATGCGGGCGGTGGTCCGTCACAGGCACGCCCGCCGGGGCGACCACGGCGAAATCGCCGGTCGCCACGATCAGCCCGTCGCGGATATGGACCGCGCCATCCTCATACCACTCATAGGCCGAATGATCGCCGACACCCTCAGGGCGGCGGCGGAAAGTCAGCACCCGCCCGCGCAACACGCGTTCTGTCATGGTCCGGCTCCTTGGATCAGCGCAGAACAATAGGCGGGTAATTTGGCATGGCAAGCGGGCGAAAGCGTTTGACTGTCTGCTTGCAGCGTTGAAAATCAGGCAGCGATCCGCAGAGATTGTCAACGAAACGGGCGCATTTGCCCGCGTGGGAGCGGATAAATGCCCTATCTCGAAAGCATTCAGGTCTTTGTGCGGGTGGTTGAGCTGGGCTCGATCACCTCGGGCGGGCGGGATCTGCGGCTGACCCCGGCGGTGGCGTCAAAGCGGATCAAGGAACTTGAGACGCGGCTGGGCACGCGCCTGCTGAACCGCACAACGCGCAAACTGGTCCCGACCGAGGCGGGTCGGCTGTTTTATGAACATGCCCGCAGCGTGGTCTCTGCGCTCAACGACGCCGAAGCCTCGCTTGCCGGGTTCGAGGGGCGGCCGCGCGGCACCATCCGCGTCACCGCCCCGCTGGGGGTCGGGCGGCGGGTGATCGCGCCGCTGGTGCCGCGCTTTTGCGACCTGTTCCCCGAGGTTGACGTGCGCCTGCGCCTGTCGGACCGGCGGGTCGATCTGTTCGAGGACGAGCTCGATCTGGCCTTTGTGCTGGGCACGCCGCAAAACTCGGCCCTGACCCTGCGCAAGATCGCCGATTGCCCGCGCCTGCTCTGCGCCGCGCCCGAGTATCTGGCACGGCAGGGCACGCCGCTGGTGCCGCAGGATCTGCTGGATCAGGGGCACAACTGCCTCTTGCTGCGCTATCCGCGCTCGCCCGAGTATTTCTGGGTGCTCGAGACGCCGCAGGGTCCGCAAAAGCTGGAAGTCAGCGGGCGCTATGACGCCGACGAGGGCGATGTGCTCTTGAACTGGGCGCTGGACGGGCGGGGCATCGTGATGAAACCGCTGTTCGAAGTCGCGCGCCATCTGGACAGCGGGGCGCTGGTGCCGGTGCTCGAACAGACGCCGCCGCTGCCGGCGGTATTTGGCTGTCTGTATCCGCACCGAAAGCTGCAAGATCCCAAGATCCAGCGTTTCATCGACTTCATGCAGCGCCATTGCCGGGCGGCGCTGGAGACCTTCTAACGTGCAAAGACTGTTTCTGCCTGCCCCATAAATGCCCAGTTTCGGGCCGAACTTCCGCATAGTTTCGCATGATAAATGCAACACCAAAGCCCTTGTTTCGCGTCAGGTGAGCAGGGCCCGGCGTAACGGGAAGAGGGGTACAGTCACCCCGTTTGTACAAGGGATGAGACCATGAGCGTAGTGTCGAACGTCTCCGGCAGTGTGTATGCCTATTCGGGCAGCCTGCTGGATCTTTACGCAGGAAACCTTCTGGGCGCGAGCGTGCTGAACGCGGTCGGCGGCGGTGTGGATGCCGAGTTCAGTGACAACAACGGTCAGCTGACGGCGGACGAGAGCGGGACGACCACGGTGTCGGTTGACGGCGGTGCGGATCTGCCGATGACATACCTTGGCACGGGGACCGTGGCGACGATCTCTGTGGTCGGGCTGGAAATCGACCCGCGGACGGTGATGATCTTCGAAGTCGGTGGCCAGATCTATCTGCACGCGCCCGATGGCCTGCCGATTCTGAGCTCGCTGTCGGTCTCGTTTGATGTGGATCCGAACGCGCCCTTCGATCTTACCGCAGCGCCGGACGGGGCGGTTGACGGGCTCGACACCGGCGAAGTGATGAATGTCGGCTACGTCGATCTGCAAGGCGATGACTTCACCAACACCGGCTCGCTGGTGAATGCCCATGGCGGTGACGACACGGTCTATGGCGGCCTTGGCGACGACACGATCAACGGAGGTGCCGGTGCCGATTCGCTCTTTGGCGGCGACGGCAACGACCTCCTGAATGGCGGTCTGGACAATGACACGATCTGGGGCGATGCGGGCGATGATACGCTCAATGGCAATGAGGGTGACGACAAGCTGATCGGCGGCACGGGCAATGACCTGCTGGACGGCGGCGACGGCGACAACCTGATGTTCGGCGACAATGTCGACGGCGATACCGGCGGTCTGGAGCCGATCGGATCCGCCCGAAGTGGGCTATGGCAGCGACACGCTGGTCATGGGGACCGGCAATGACACCGCCTATGGCGGATCGGGTGACGATTTCTTCCACGTCTTCGACGATTTCGGCAATCACCAGATCATCGGGGGCGAAACCGGCGAGACGCTGGGCGACAAGATCGACGCCACGCCGATGACCCAGGATACCTCGGTCGTCTATACCGCCGACGAACAAGGGACGATGGACAACGGCACGAACATCGCTGACTTCTCGGAAATCGAGCGGCTGTTCCTCGGCTCGGGCGACGACAACGTCGAGGTGATCACCTCGACCACCGGCTTTGTCCATGGCGGGTCGGGTTTTGACACGCTGGTCCTGCCGGACCCCGCGCCGGGCGATCCCGCGCCGGTGGTGACGGTCACCAGCGAGATCGACAACGGTGACGGCACCACGTCGAAGACCGGCTATGTCGATTTCCCCGATGGCTCGCGCATGGATTTCGAGAGCTTCGAAGAGATCATCTGCTTCACGCCCGGCACCCTGATCGACACCACGCGGGGCCGCGTCGCGGTCGAGGACCTGGTGATTGGCGACAAGGTCCTGACCCGCGACCATGGCTACCAGGACCTCACCTGGACCGGGCGCCGCGACCTGACGCAAGCCGAGCTGGCATCCTGCCCGAGCGCCGCGCCGATCCGCATCAAGGCAGGCGCGCTGGGCCGTGATCTGCCCGAGCGTGACCTCACCGTCTCGCCGCGCCACCGGATGCTGGTCACCGGCGCCCGCGCCGAGCTGATGTTCGGCGAGCGTGAAGTGCTGGTCGCCGCCGCCGACCTGCTGGGTCTGCCGGGGGTCGAGCAGGTCACCGAGGGCGCGGTCAGCTACATCCACGTGATGTGCGAGGCGCACCAGATCATCCGCGCCGAGGGCAGCTGGACCGAAAGCTTCCAGCCCGCCGAAGCGGTGATCAACGCGCTGGAAAGCGAAACCCGCGCCGAACTGCTCGGGCTGTTCCCGGAACTGGCGACGCAAGCGGGCCGCGACAGCTTCACGGCTGCCCGCCCGGTGCTGACCGGCGCCGAAGCGAAAACGCTTTTCGCCGCCTGAGGCAGCGGCGATCGGGAAGAGAAAGGGCTGCCCGCGCGGGCAGCCCTTTGCGTGGCGGCCCGCTTTGAGCACCCGGGCAGGCGGGTGCGGCGCTCGGGCCCATCGAGGGCCCTCGCGCCGCGCGGGGGCGCTGCCCCCACCGGGCCGTTCCGGCCCGCCCCCGGGATATTTAGGGAGCAAAGAAGGGCGTTAACGAAGGGTTAACCGCGCTTTCTTTGCTCTTCAAATATCCTCGGGGGGTGAATTCGGCTTTAGCCGAAGAGGGGGGCTGAAGGCCCCCTTTTTTCAGGCCTCTTGCAAGGCGGCGATGATCTGGCCGAAGTCTTCTGCTTTCAGCGAAGCGCCGCCAACCAGCGCGCCCTCAACATTGGCCAGCGCAAAGATCGTTGCGGCGTTGCCGGGGTTGACCGAGCCGCCATACAGCAGCCGGATCCCGGCGTCCGGGGCCTTGTCGCGCAGGAAGGCGTGCACTTCGGCGATCTGCTCGGGTGTCGGCGTGCGGCCGGTGCCAATGGCCCAGACCGGCTCGTAGGCGACGACGGTGTTCTGCGCGCTGGCGCCTTCAGGTAGCGATCCGGCCAGTTGTGCGCCGATCACTGCCAGCGTCTCGCCTGCATCGCGCTGAGTTTCGGTTTCCCCGACACAGACCACCGCGATCAGCCCGGCGGCCCAGGCCGCCTGCACCTTGGCGGCGACCATGGCCGAGGTCTCGCCATGGTCCGCGCGGCGCTCGGAATGGCCGAGGATCACATAGGACGCACCGGCATCGACCAGCATTTCGGCCGAGATATCGCCGGTATGCGCGCCCTTGACCGCTGCGTGGCAATCCTGCCCGCCGACCGCGACGGCACTGCCCAGCATCGCCTGCGCCATCGGGGCCAGCAAGGTGGCCGGCGGGCACAGCAAGACATCGACCGTGGGTGACGGGTGGGCACCCGCCAGTGCCATGGCTTCGGCCAGTTGGGGCATGCGCCCGTTCATCTTCCAGTTCCCGGCGGCGAGTTTGCGAAGGCTCATCTGTGTCTCCCTATTCTGGCCCATAGTTAACCCGATGCACCCCCCGGGGCCAAGCGCGCATCCCCCTAACCCTTGATCCCGCCCCGGTGACGCACGATTTCTGAGGGATCAGGTGGCAACCTTCCTTGTCCAAGCCGCCCGATCTGCGCTATTTAGCGCCGGACACAGCCATGAGGACCACAGCATGCCGCATTACCGTTCCCGGCGATCCACCCACGGGCGCAACATGGCCGGGGCCCGCGGGCTCTGGCGCGCCACGGGCATGACCGACAGCGATTTCGGCAAGCCGATCATCGCCGTGGTCAACAGCTTTACCCAGTTCGTGCCCGGTCACGTGCACCTCAAGGATCTGGGCCAGATGGTCGCCCGCGAGATTGAGGCCGCCGGTGGCGTCGCCAAAGAGTTCAACACCATTGCGGTCGATGACGGCATCGCCATGGGCCATGACGGCATGCTCTATTCGCTGCCCTCGCGCGAGCTGATCGCCGACAGCGTCGAATACATGGTCAACGCCCATTGCGCCGATGCGATGGTCTGTATCTCGAACTGCGACAAGATCACGCCGGGCATGATGATGGCCGCCATGCGCCTCAACATCCCGACGATCTTTGTGTCGGGCGGGCCGATGGAGGCCGGCAAGGTGCAGATCGGCGATCTGGTCAAGTCGGTTGACCTGATCGACGCGATGGTCGCCGCGGCCGATGACAAGTATTCCGACGCCGAAGTGGACGAATACGAAAAGAACGCCTGCCCGACTTGTGGCTCGTGCTCGGGCATGTTCACCGCCAATTCGATGAACTGTCTGGCCGAGGCGCTGGGTCTGGCACTGCCGGGCAATGGCTCGATGCTGGCCACGCATGCCGACCGCAAGGAGATCTTCCTTGAGGCCGGTCGCCGCATCGTCGACATCACCAAGCGGCATTATGAGGGCAACGAGGCCGGGCTTCTGCCGCGCGAGGTTGCCACCTTCGAGGCGTTCGAGAACGCGATGAGCCTCGACATCGCCATGGGCGGGTCGACCAACACCGTGCTGCACCTTCTGGCCATTGCCTATGAGGGCAAGGTCAACTTCACCATGGATGACATCGACCGGCTCAGCCGCAAGGTGCCGGTGCTGTGCAAGGTCGCGCCCTCGGTCGCCAATGTGCACATGGAAGACATCCACCGCGCCGGTGGCATCATGGGTATCCTGGGCGAGATGCACCGCGGCGGGCTGCTGCATGGCGATGTGGCCACCGTGCATTCGGCGACCATGGCTGAGGCGATCGCCACCTGGGACATCAAGACGGCGAACGACCCCAAGGTGGACCAGTTCTACCGCGCTGCCCCGGTGGTGTGCGCACGACGCAGGCGTTCAGCACCGACAACCGCTACAAGGAACTGGATTCCGACCGCAAATCGGGCGTGATCCGCTCGGTCGAGGAGTCCTTCTCGAAGGATGGCGGGTTGGCCGTGCTGTTTGGCAACATCGCGCTGGACGGTTGCATCGTGAAGACGGCGGGCGTGGATGATCCCATCCTGAAGTTCAACGGCACCGCCAAGGTTTACGAATCGCAGGACGACGCGGTCTCGGCGATCCTGACCGGCAAGGTGGTCGAGGGCGACGTGGTGGTGATCCGCTACGAGGGGCCGCGCGGCGGGCCGGGGATGCAGGAAATGCTGTATCCGACCAGCTACCTCAAGTCCAAGGGGCTGGGCAAAGCCTGTGCGCTGCTGACGGACGGGCGTTTCTCGGGCGGCACGTCAGGGCTGTCCATCGGCCATGCCTCGCCCGAAGCGGAAGAGGGCGGGCTGATCGGGCTGGTGGAAACCGGCGACCGGATCGAGATCGACATCCCCAACCGCTCGATCAATCTGGCGGTGGATGACGCGGTTCTGGCCGCCCGTCGCGAGGCCAAGGGGCCGCTGCCGTGGAAACCGGCGGCTCCGCGCAAGCGTGAAGTGTCGACGGCGCTCAAGGCTTACGCGATGCTGGCCTCGTCGGCGGCCAAGGGCGGCGTGCGGATCCTTCCCGGCGAGGAATGAGCGCGGGGTTTATCAGACACGCCATCTCCGCCGATGCGGCGGGGATGGCGCGCGTGCTGCAGGCACTGGTCGCCAGCGGCCAGCGCAGCCGCCCGGCGACGGTCGAGCATGTCCTGTCCCATTACATCGAAGATCCCGAGCGTCTGTCCTGCCTGCTGGCGGTTGACGCTGATGGCACGGTGCTGGGCTTTCAGTCGCTCAAGCGGGCCAGTGCCGGCAATCCCTATGGCGTGACGCCGGGGTGGGGCATCATCGGCACCCACATCGCCCCGGACGCCGCGCGGCGCGGGATCGGGCGCGGGCTGTTCGGCGGGCTGTTCGAGGGGACGCGCGCAACGATCCTGCGCGAAGGGTTGCCGGGTGTGGATGCCTCGATCGGCACCCGGAACGCGCAAGCGCTGGCGTATTATCACGCCATGGGCTTTCGCGATTACGCCACCGGCCCGGGCGTGCAGCGCAAGGCGTGGCACCCGGAACATAGCAATACCACTAAAATTTGACCTAAATCCGCGCCTCTTTGCTCCCCAAATATCCCGGGGGGTGATCGGCGTCTCGGAAACGCGCCAGTGGCGCGTTTCAGCCGAGAACGCCGCGCCCGTGGCGCGGCTGTCGGGGGGCTGGCCCCCGGGCGCGCGCAAAGGGTGTTACTCGGCGGCCTTGCTCGCCGCGTCCATGCGGGCTTTCAGCGTCTCGACATCGTCGAACTTGACGCTTTCGCCACAGCCGCAGGCGTCCGACACGTTGGGGTTGCGGAACTTGAAGCCCGCTTCCAGCAGACCGACCTCATAGTCGATCTCGGTGCCGAACAGGAACATCTGCGCCATCGGTGCGATCAGCACGCGGGCTGAACCCTGCTCGATGATCTCTTCATGCGCCGCGATCTCGTCGGCGAAATCCATCGTGTATTCCATGCCCGCACAGCCGCCTTTCTTGACGCCGATACGCAGGCCCATCTTGCCCTGCGACGCCATCAGCCGGGCGACGTGGCGCTCGGCGGCGGGGGTCAGGGTGACGGGGGATTTTCCGGGGATGCCGAACATAGTTTTTACATGAATCCCAATTCGAGGCGGGCCTCATCCGACATCATATCCATGCCCCATTGCGGATCAAAGGTCATGTCGATGTCGACGTCTTGCACGCCGGGCACTGCGCCCACCGCGTCTTGCACCCAGCCGGGCATTTCGCCAGCGACCGGGCAACCCGGAGCGGTCAGGGTCATGATGATCTTGACCTTGCTCTCAGGGTCGATGGTGACGGTATAGACCAGCCCAAGGTCATAGATATTGACCGGGATTTCCGGGTCAAAGACCGTGCGGCACGCGTCAACCACCGCTTCATAAAGCGGGTGGTCCGTGGTGGAAGGCGCGATCAGCGGGCTGCCTTCGGCCGGGGTGGTGTTCTGCGACGCGTCCATCCGTCTCTCGGTTCCTGTAATTCCTGACCGAAGATATAGGATTATGCCATGGATGCGTAAAGGGGTGCGCGGGAGTTTGTGACCCGGGCCCGGTTTTCGCGCCGGTCAGCCTGCGGCAAAGCGCGAGGTTTTATCCTGCGCCTGCAGCCTGTCGTCCATGAAATGCTCGATCATTTCGCGGGTTGCCAGCGCATAGGCGTCGGCGATCGAGAGGTCCAGATGCGCCTTGGTCGCTGCCAGTCCGGCCTGCGACACCGGTGAAATGCGCGCGGCCAGCTGCGTAGAGACCTCGGTCACGCGGGAAGCCAGCGCATCCGGGGCAACCACTTCGTCCACCAACCCGGCGTTGAGCGCCCAGATCGCGCCGCGGTTCTCACCCGAGAGCAGCAGCTCCATCAGGTGTTTGCGCGACACGGCGCGTGCCACGGCAACGCCCGGTGTGGTGCAGAACCCGCCGCGCGTGATCCCCGGCAGGCAGAAGCGCGCGGTGTCGGCGGCAAAGGCCAGATCGCAGGCGGCGACCAGTTGCAGCCCCGAGGCCGTGGCGATCCCTTCGACCTGTGCGATCACCGGACGGCTGCTGTTGGTGATCTCCAGCATGAGGGCCGCGCAGGATCTCGAACAGATCGGTCAGATAGGCCCGGCCCTGATCGGCATCCGCGCGGTGCCGGGCGATCTCTTTCAGATCATGCCCGGCGCAGAAGATCGAACCGGGGCCGTCGATCACGATCACCCGGACCTGAGGGTCGTGCTGCGCCGCCGAAATGGCGGCGTGCAGCGCAGCGATCATCGCGCGGGACAGGGGATGGGCCTTGCCGCCACCCAAGGTGAGGGTCAACACGCCGTTTGTGCAGGTACTCGTTACATTCTCGCTCATAAGGCGAGTGTGCCGTGACTTGGCCGGACTGGCAAGATGCGCGCTGTCACGCTAAAGCGAGTGCTGAAAGAGAGGGCACCCATGAGCGAGCGGTTTTCCTTTACCCTGAACGCCACCGATGGCGCGGCGCGGACCGGCGTGATCCACACCCCACGGGGCGACATCCGCACCCCGGCCTTCATGCCGGTCGGCACGGCGGCGACGGTCAAGGCGATGATGCCGGACTCGGTGCGCGCGACCGGGGCGGATATTCTGCTGGGCAACACCTATCACCTGATGCTGCGCCCCACGGCCGAACGGATCGCGGCGCTGGGCGGGCTGCACAGGTTCATGAACTGGGACCGGCCGATTCTGACCGATCCGGGCGGGTTTCAGGTGATGTCGCTGGCCAGCCTGCGCAAGCTGACGGAAGAAGGGGTGCGGTTCTCCAGCCATATCGACGGCTCGAAACACATGCTGACGCCCGAACGCTCGATGGAAATCCAGCGGCTGCTGGGCTCGGATATCGTCATGGCTTTCGACGAATGCCCGGCGCTGCCCGGCGGATGACAAACGGGTGGCCGAGTCGATGCAGCTGTCGATGCGCTGGGCCCTGCGCTCGCGTGAGGCGTTCGGCGACCGGCCCGGCCATGCGCTGTTCGGCATCATGCAGGGCGGGGTCACGCAAGAGCTGCGCGAGGAAAGCGCCAAGGCGCTGGTCGATATCGGGTTCGAAGGCTACGCCATCGGCGGGCTGGCCGTGGGCGAGGGGCAAGAGGCGATGTTCGGCGTGCTCGACTATGCGCCGGGCTACCTGCCGCAGGACCGCCCGCGCTATCTGATGGGGGTGGGCAAGCCCGACGATATCGTCGGCGCGGTGCAGCGCGGTGTGGACATGATGGACTGCGTGCTGCCCTCACGCTCGGGCCGCACGGGGCAGGGCTGGACGCCGCGCGGCGCGGTCAATCTGCGCAATGCAAGGCACCGCGACGACCCGCGCCCGCTGGACGAGGGCTGCGGCTGCCCCGCCTGCCGCAGCTATTCGCGCGCCTATCTGCATCATGTGGTGCGGGCCGACGAGATCATCGGCTCGATGCTGCTGACCTGGCATAACCTTCAGTATTATCAGGATCTTATGCAGGGCCTGCGCGACGCGATCGCGGCGGGGACGCTGGACGGCTTCGTCGCCCATTTCCACGCGCAGCGGGCGGAAGGGGATATCGAGCCGTTGTAAGCGGCGCGGCAGCGTCCCCGGCGGGGCGCGGTCAGCGGGTGACGTTGGCGCGCAGCCCCGGCTGCCACTCGCTGAAACGCAGACTGAAGTCGCGCGAGCCCCGGGTCGCGTTGCGGGCGCGCTCGACAGCGGTGGCGGTGGCGCAGGAATACCAGGCGCGTCCGTCGACCCCGGTCAGCATCAGACAAAGCCCGGCGAATTCGGCGCTGAACTCACGGGCGTAGATGTTCCAGTACTGCTCGAAATCGCGGCTTCCGCCGTTGGTCAGGTTGCAGGCGAACATGATGCGGCTCCCGCCGTCCCAGGCGAACTGCGTCGCCCGCATGATCCGCCCCATCGCGGCGGTCGGCGCGACTTCGGCGTCGGCGATATAGCGGCCCCCCGAACAATCGAGTGCCTGAACCGGGGTGACAAACAGAGCCGCGACCGCGGCAAGAGCATAGATCAAGCGCATAAGAAGCCTTTGAGACAAAAGAAAACCCCGTGGCCCGGCGTCGGGCGGGTGCGGGGCTTCAGAGTTGCATGGCCCGGGGCGTCTGGTCAACCGCAGGTTGGGAGCGCACCGGGACTTCCTGCGTGCTGCGCGGTCACATCACCCGGATGCGCAGCTTGGTCAGCAGGCGGTGGGATGAAATCCCACCCACCGTAGGGTGGGGTTTAACCCCACCTTACGCAGCGCCTTACATCGCGCGGATGCGCAGTTTGGTCAGTCGGTTTTCCTGACGCTCGGCCACGGTGAAGCGGAAGCCGTGGAACTGGAACACCTGGCCCGCCTCGGGGATCAGTTGCGCTTCGTGCATGACCAGACCGGCCACCGTGTTCGCCTCGTCATCCGGCAGCGACCAGTCCATCGCGCGGTTGAGGTCGCGAATCGTCATGCCGCCGTCGATCTCGATCGCGCCCGACTCAAGGCGGGTGATCGGGTCTTCGGTGGGCAGGTCGTGCTCGTCGACGATCTCGCCGACGATTTCTTCCAGAATATCCTCAAGCGTGATCAGCCCCAGAAGCGCGCCGTATTCGTCGATCACCAGCCCGAAATGACGGCGCTGTTGCAGGAACTGGCGCATCTGTTCGTCCAGCGGCGTGGTATCGGGCACGAAATACGGCGCGCGCGCCACCGAGGCGATGTCGATCTGCGCGACGGCCGAGAAATCGCCACCGGCCTCGGACACGACGCGATGCACTTCGCGCATCAAATCGCGGACGTGGATGACGCCGACGATATTTTCGGGCTCGTCGCGCCAGGCGGGCAGGCGGGAATGCGGCGAGTTCACGCTTTGCGCGATGATCTCGGCGGGCGAGGCGTCGATGTTGACGGTTTCCAGCTGCGAACGGTGCAGCATGACCTCTTCCACCGTGCGCGACGACAGATCCAGCGCGCCCAGCAGGCGGTCGCGGTCTTCCTTGTCGACGGTGCCTTCAGAGTGGCCAAGCGCCAGCGTGCCGGCGATTTCCTCGTGATAGCTGAGCACCGCGCTGTCGGGATCGGTGCGCACGCCGACCAGCGCCAGAATCGCGCGCACGATCCAGCGCACCGCCGTGACCATCGGCGAGAACAGCAGCACGATGACCTTGATCGGGCCCGAGACCAGCGAAGCGGCGGTCTCAGGGTTGGTGATGGCATAGGTCTTGGGCAGAACCTCGGCGAAGATGAGCACCATCAGGGTCATCACCAGCGTGGCCAGCGCCACGCCGGAATCGCCGAAAATCTTGGTAAACAGCGCCGTGGCCAGCGAGGCCGACAGAATGTTGACCAGGTTGTTCCCCAGCAGCACCGAGCCGATCAGCCGCTCGCTGTCTTCGGTGATTTTCAGCGCGGTTTCAGCCCCTGCCGAGCCCTTGTCGGCCAGCGCCCGCAGTTTGGAGCGCGACGAGGCGGTCAGGGCGGTTTCGCTGCCGGAGAAAAAGCCGGACAGGACAAGGAGCGCGATGATGGCGCCGGCGGTCAGCCAGGAGGCGGTGTCGATGCTGTTCATATCCAAAGATCCAGAGGTCCGGCTTATTTAGGGGGCCGGCCCCCGATTGTGCAAGGCCGCAACCGGGCCGAATAAAGCAACACCCCCGCAACCGGGAGGTTTGCGGGGGTGTCAAGCGTGGCTGACGCTGGCAAAGGCGGGCTTAGCCGCCCCAGGTGCGGACCGGGCCGCAATCCATATGCGTGAAGTTCGAGCGCGAGTAGCGACCGACGCCCCCGGCATTGCAGGCCGACGCGGCGCGGGCGACCTGGCTGACCGAGCGGCCGCTCATGCGGACATCGGCGGCTTGACCGACCATGTGGCGCGAGTTGCGGGCCACACCGCTGGAGCGCGAGCGGAGCATCGCGTTGGTCTCGGGCGAGCGGTAGCCCGACAGCAGCAGGTACGGTTCGCTGATTTCGAGAATGCTGTGCGCCGCGGCCAGGATATCCAGCGTGCGGGTGTCGATGCGGTGGCCACGGTCAGTGCGCCAGTCGCGGAAGAAGTGGTTCACTTCGTCCAGGACCTCGGGGATGTAGTCGCCATCAACCCAGTAGATCGTGTCGAGCGTTTCGCCCGTCCGGGCGGAATGCATGTGCAGGCGGCGAATGTCGCCTGCACCACGGTTGAACCCAAATGCCTTGGACATTGTCGGGGCTGCAGTAACGGCGGTTGCGGCAAAGATGCCAAGCAGTGCACGCCGAGAAAATCCGGTGTTAACCGAGGAGGTCATTCTTGTCCTGTCCCATCCCAAGTGTCTTGTGTAGCCTTGCTGGCCTTGCTTCATGGTCATCGCCCCAGAGGGTGCCGCGTTGGCCGCGGACTGTCGGAAGAGGCGTGAGGCACGAAGATATTTTTTCGTCTGATGCTTCTATGCCACAACCTACCGCTTGGCCCAAGCATTGAGTCGCCTCGATGCGGGGTCTGCGGACAAAATAGGCGAGAATCTGCTGAGAATCGGTTAATTGATGCAGAAATCGTCTATTAACAAAGGGTTGCGGTTCGTAGTTCAGGCGAATGGTGCCGCTGAAGCCCCCCTGCGCGCGGCATTTTTCCGGTAACATCAGGCGATCCCTTGGATTTTTGGGGAACCCGTTGCGCATTTGGCGCGTTCTCCGGGGATCTCGCCGAGGGTCTCGTGATTGTGAATCGACCCCGAGGTCGCTGATATTGGAACAATTCTGTGAACGCCTGCGCGCTGCCGCGCGACATACGGGTGATTTTGACATTGAACGGAGATTGAGATGGGGATTGCAGGACGCAACACGCCGGGACTGCGCGCCGCGCTGATCGCGATGACGCTGGGAATGGGCGGGGTCCTGCCGGGCGTTCTGGCCGTGGTCGCGCCAACGCCGGCCGCGGCGCAACAGTTCCCTGCCTTCCGTCAGGCCCTTGCCGAAGGGGTTGCCGAGAACCGGGAACTGGCCGCCTTCTACCGCGAGAACGGCTATCAGGCTGTCTGGACCCGTGCCGAAGATGCCGCGCGTCGCACCGCGCTGGTCTCGGCGCTGAGCCGGGCAGGCGAGCATGGGCTGCCGGTCGCGCGCTATGACCTGCCGGGCCTGTTGAGCGCCTTTGGTAGCGTCGAGACCGAGCGTGACCGCGGTCTGGTTGAGGCGCGTGCCTCGATGACCTTTCTGCAATACGCGCGTGACATCCATTCGGGCGTGCTCGATCCGGGTGAGCTGATCGCGGATATCGTCCGCGAATTGCCGCGCCCCGATCCGACCCAGTTGATGACCGACCTGATTGCGTCCGAGCCGGTCAGCTTCATCCGCAACCTTGCGCCGTCTTCGCCCGAATACGCCCGCCTGTTCCGCGCCAAACGCGAGCTTGAGCAGACCATTGCCAATGGCGGCTGGGGGCCACAGGTGCAGGCTGGCAGTCTGCGTCCGGGTGACACCGGTGCGAGCGTGGTGCAACTGCGCAACCGGCTGATCGCGATGGGGTTCATGCCCCGTGTCGCCACGGCCAGCTATGACGGTCAGATGCAGCGCGCGGTGCAGGATTTTCAGGAATCCGTGGCCATCGAGGCCGACGGCATTGCCGGCAGCGCCACGATCGACGCGATCAACACCGCGCCGCAAGAGCGTCTGCGTTCAATCACCGTGGCGCTGGAGCGTGAGCGTTGGCTGAACATTCCGCGCGGTGATCGCCATATCTGGGTCAACCTGACCGATTTCGTGGTGCGCATCGTCGATTTCGATCAGGTCACCTTCGAGACCCGGTCGGTTATCGGTGCCCGGGCAAACCAGACGCCCGAGTTTTCCGACCAGATGGAATACATGGACATCAACCCGACCTGGACCCTGCCACGGTCGATCATCGGGGAATACTGGGCTGCTCTGTCCTCGGGCAGGGGCAAACCACCTGAACCTGCTCGACGGCTCGGGCCGCGTCGTGCCGCGCGAATATGTCGACTTTGCCGCCTATACGCCGTCCAACTTCCCCTTCGACGTGCAGCAGCCTCCGGGGCCGGGCAACGCGCTGGGTGAAGTGAAGTTCATGTTCCCCAACGCCTATGCGATCTATCTGCACGACACCCCGTCGCGCTCGCTGTTCGGCAACCGGGTGCGGGCCTATTCGCATGGCTGCGTCCGTCTGGCTGATCCGCGCGACTTTGCCTATGCGCTGCTGGCGCGGCAGGAAACCGATCCGGTGACCTATTACCACGCGATCCAGCGCACCGGGCGTCTGACGCGGGTGCCGCTGCTCGAGCCGGTGCCGGTGCATCTGGTTTACCGCACTGCCTATACGTCGGTGACCGGGCAGATGAACTACCGCGCCGACATCTATGGCCGCGATGCGCGCCTTTATGACGCGCTGATCAGCGCCGGGGTGGAAGTAGGCGCCTGAGCGCGTTACATCGGGCGGGCGTCATAATCGACGCCCGCCCGGAGGTTTCCTGACATGCCGCACACTGTAGCGCAGATCGCAGCCGCCCTTGGCGCGCGCTTTGAGGGTGCTGGCGATCTGACGGTCACCGGCGCTGCCGAGCCTGCTGCGGCCTCTCCCTTCGATCTCGCTCTGGCCATGGACCCGCGCTATGCGGACGGTCTGGCCAAGGGCCGCGCGCGTGTCGCGCTGCTGTGGGAAGGGGCGGACTGGGCGGCGATGGGCCTGCAAGCCGCGATCTTTGCGCCGCGCGGACGGCTGGCGATGGCCGGGCTGACGCGGATCTTTGACGCCGGCCCCGCAATTGCCCCCGGCCTGAGCCCCTTGGCCGCCATCGACCCCAGCGCCGAGATCGGCGAGGGCGCGGCGATCGGCCCCTTTGCGGTCATCGGCGCGAACGCAGTGATCGGGCCGCGCGCGCGGATCGCCGAGCATGTGTCCATCGGTGCCGAAGCGGTGATCGGTGCGGACGCCCTGCTGCTGGCGGGGGCGCGCATCGGCGCGCGGGTGCGCATCGGCGACCGCTTCATCGCCCAGCCCGGCTGCGTGATCGGCGGCGACGGGTTCAGCTTTGTGACCGAGGAACGCTCGCGCGTCGAAGAGGCCCGCGCGACGCTGGG
The DNA here is from genome assembly GCA_025938935.1 of Novosphingobium sp. MW5. Taxonomy (GTDB): domain Bacteria; phylum Pseudomonadota; class Alphaproteobacteria; order Sphingomonadales; family Sphingomonadaceae; genus Novosphingobium. Next base: position 58,663 of record JAPCWB010000002.1, read on the forward strand.
CAAGCCCGAGCAGACCAAGCCGCAATCCTGGCTGCGCATTCATTCGCTGGGGGTGACGATCGGCGATGACGTCGAGGTCGGCGCGAATACCACCATCGACCGGGGCACAATTCGCGACACGCAGATCGGCCGGGGCAGCAAGATCGACAATCTGGTGCAGGTCGGTCACAACGTGATCGTCGGAGAGGATTGCCTGCTGTGCGGTCAGGTCGGCGTGGCAGGGTCCACGCGGATCGGCAACCGGGTGGTGCTGGGCGGTCAGGTCGGCGTGGTGGACAACATCACCGTGGGCGATGACGTGGTCGCCGGGGCCGGGACGCTGATCACCTCGAACGCGCCCGCCGGTCGCGTTCTGATGGGATCGCCGGCAGTTCGCATGGATCAGCACGTAGAAATGTACAAAGCACAGCGCAGATTGCCAAGAATCCTTGCGCAAATCGCGGACCTTCAGAAAACTGTCAAGAACCTCAGGGAGAAGGGTGGCGACGGCGACCCTTGATCAGGAGATGACAGGATGGACGGTACGTTCTTGACCGCAAGTGATGACCTTCAAGGCCGGGTGATCGGAATTCTTGCCGCGCAGGCGCTGCGCGAACCCTCAGGCCTGACGCTGGACATGACACTTGACGGGTTGGGCATCGACAGCCTCGGCATGGCCGAGATCATCTTTGCCATTGAAGAGGAATTTGACGTGATGGTGCCTTTCAACGCGAATGAGTCCGACGCCGGGGCCGAGACCCTGGATCTGCGCACCGTGGGTTCGGTCTGCGCGGCGGTCGAACAGCTGCTCCGCTCGCGGCGGGGCTGGAGGCATGGGCAGGCGCGTTGCTATTACCGGAGCCGGAACCGTCAACGCGCTGGGGCCCGATGTGACGACAACCTGGGCCGCTCTGGCAGCGGGCCGGGTGGCTATTGGCCCGATGGACTTCGAGGAAATCGAGCGCCTGACGGTGCGCATCGGTGCGCAGATCAGGGATTGGGACGGGGCTGCGCATTTCGCCCGGCAAGAGATGGCGCTTTATGACCGCGCCGTGCAATTCGCCTGCGAGGCCGGGCGGCAGGCCGTGGCGCAAGCCGGCCTGACCCTGAGCGACGAGGAAATCTTGCGCGCCGGTGTGGTGATGGGCACCGGCGTCGGCGGGCAGACCACGATGGATGACAGCTACCGCGCGGTGCATGCGCAGGGCAAGAACCGGGTGCATCCCTTCACCATCCCGCGCTGATGCACAGCGCGGCGGCCTCGCATCTGGCGATGCGGCACGGGCTGAAGGGACCGGCGTTTACTGTGTCGACCGCCTGCGCCTCGTCCAATCACGCGATGGGGCTGGCGTTTCAGATGGTGCGCTCTGGCGCGGCGCCGGTGATGCTGACCGGCGGCTCGGATGCGGCGCTGTGTTTCGGCGGGCTCAACGGCCTGGGAAGGGCTGCGCGTCATGTCCCCCGACGGCTGCCGCCCGTTCTGCGCCAGCCGCAACGGCATGGTGCTGGGCGAGGGGGCGGCGGTCTTTGTGTTCGAGGACTGGGAGCGCGCGGTGAACCGTGGAGCGACCATTCTGGGCGAGATGGTCGGCTTTGCGATGACCTCGGATGCGGCGGACATCGTGCTGCCGGACCCGGATGGTGCCGTGCGCGCGATGCGCGGCGCGCTGGGCGACGCGGGGCTGAACCCTGGAGGATGTGGGCTACATCAACGCCCATGGCACGGCGACCGCCGTCAATGACCGCTCGGAAGCGCTGGCGATCCGCACGGTGTTTGATGCGCCGCCCCCGGTGAGTGCTACCAAGTCGATGCACGGCCACCTGCTGGGCGCTGCGGGCGCGGTCGAGATGCTGGCGGTCTTGATGGCGTTGGGCGACGGGGTCCTTGCCCCGACCAGCGGGCTGGCAGCGCGAAGATCCCGACGTGCTGGGACTGGACGTGGTCCCCAACGAAGCGCGCCGCACCAAGGTGGGCGCGGCGCTGAGCAATGCGTTTGCGTTCGGCGGGATGAACGCCTGTCTGGCGGTGCGCAGGGCCTGACGGCCCGGCGCAGGCCGTTCAGGGGTTGGCGCGCGCGGCGGCCGCTGCGGCGGCAAGACGCGTTTGCAGATCGTCATAGGCAGCGGTGAACCCGGCCAGCGAGACGTTGATCTCGACCGGCTGGTCGATGGCCACGAAAGGCGCGATGGTGACCGTGGCGCTGCTGCCCGCCTTCATGCGGGTGATCTCGTCCGGGGACAGGCCCATGCGCACGACGCAACCGACCACGGTGCAGACGCGGAAGCCCTCAACCCGCATGTTTTCTTCCTGACCGATGCGAAAGCCCAGGCCCGTGGGCAGGAAGGTTTCCAGCGGCGTGGTCACGGTCGCGCCAGCGGCGAATTCGGCACCCAGCGGCAGGGCGGCGATGCTCAGCTCGGCAATCGGCGCGTCCGAGGGATCGAGCAGCAGCTGGTACATCTCGCAGGTCTGCGGCTGACCGGCGACCTCGGGCGAACAGATGATCTGCCAGTCGCGGAAGGTGGCCGCCAGAACCGGGCCCGCCGCGTCGGGTGCGGGCGCGGGTCGGGGTGGCCGCATCGGCGGCCGGGGCCGGGGCGGTCTCTTGGGCGAAAGCCATCGGCGCTGCCAGCAGCGTGGCGCTGACAAGGCCCGAAACCAGGGCAGAACGGAACATCATGGAAGCTTCCTTCAGTGCGGGGCGCTGGCATCGCCCTAGCATGATCCGCGTCGCAAGTCAGGGGAAAAACCGGGCCGTTCACGGTCAGGTCAGGGCGGTGCGCCGGGCCGGGGGGCGCGGCATCGGCCAAAAAGCGAAAGGGGCCCGCAAGCTGGACCCCTTCCGACTTTTTTTAGCTCCCTGTCGGACTGGCCGACTTATTGAAAGAAACGCTAGGCAGAAAAAAACAATGCGTCAACAGGAAATCAACGATCCGTGAGGAGGGTTGAAAGACGTCAATCATTGCCCCGGCGCCCGGCGATTTTGCGGGCAGTGTGACGTTTTCTGCAGCGCGCGTGAATCGGATCACGCAGCACGCGGGCGCAGTGCCAGCCAGATCAGCGCGCCGCCTGCCAGAACCAGGAAGGGCAGCATGGCCAGATTGACCAGCTGCCAGCCGGTTTCGACGTCGGAGCCCGAGCAATTCATCAATTGTCCCGAGCTGAGCGACGCCACGGTGACGCCGCCGAACACGATCGCATCGTTGACGCCCTGAATACGGCCCCGCTCGGCACTGTTGTGCGCCTGGGCCAGCATTGTGGTGCCGCCGATGAAGGCAAAGTTCCAGCCGATGCCGAGCAGGATCAGCGAGATGAAGAACTGTTGTAGCTCGACCCCCGACAGCGCCACAGCGCCGCTGCCGGCCAGAATCAGCAGCCCGGCGGCGATGATCTTCTGAACGCCAAACCGCGCAATCAGGTGGCCGGTGAAGAACGACGGCGCATACATCGCCAGCACATGGGCCGAGACGATATCGGCCGCATGGCTGGTCTGATAGCCGCAGCCGACCACCGCAAGCGGGGTCGAGGTCATCACCAGATTCATCAAGGCATAGGCCACCGTCGCGCAGATGATCGCCACCACGATGATCGGATCGCGCAAAAGCTCGGACCGCGACCGCCCTTCCATCGGTGCGCCCTGCACGGCGACCGGGGGCTTGGGGATGTCGAGAAAAACAAACAGCCACATGCCGACGAGGTTCAGCACGATCACGCCGAAATACGTGCCCAGGAAGGGGATCAGCATCGACTCCGCGGTAACTTTGACCAGCTGCGGCCCGATGATCGCGCTGAGCAGGCCGCCGGCCATCACGTAGCTGATCGCTTTGGGCTTGTAGGCGTCCGAGGCGGTGTCGGTCGCCGCAAAGCGGAAGAACCCCTGCGCGGACATGTAGACGCCCGTGAACAGGGCGCCGACCACGAACAGCGTGAACGAGCCGTACAGCAACCCCAGCGCGGCGATCACCGCCCCGAACGCCCCAGAGGCCGAGCCCAGAATGAACCCCGCCCGCCGTCCGGGCGGCGTTGCATGAAGGACGACAGCGGCGTGGCCGACAGCATCGACCCCAGCACCGCCATGGTGATCGGCAGCGTGGCCCAGCAGGGGTTGGGGGCCAGCGTCTGCCCGGCCAGTCCGGCGGTGGTGAAGATCATCGGCATCTGCGCGCCCAGAATCGCCTGCGCGGCAACCAGAACCCACACATTGCGCTTGGCGCGGCGGTCATCGGAGAGGGGGAGTGTGCTCATACGACCGGCGTAGCGCGGGGTTTTGGCAAAAGGAAGTGAAAATCTTCACACGATAAGCAACTGCGGCGCAGGGTCGCGTGGCCTGGGAGCAGCGGCGCTCGGCCCCATCGAGGGGCCTCGCGCCGCGCCTGGGCTGCTGCCCAGACCCGCCCGGGAGGATTTTCCATCCTCCCGAACCCTCCTGGAGGATACTTCCAGACAGAAAATGGGCTCGTTAATGTTCTGTTAAGGCTACATTTTCTGTCTTCAAATATCCTCGGGGGTGAATTCGCTGAAAGCGAAGAGGGGGGCTGAAGGCCCCCCTTGCCTGTTCAACCGTCAGGCCTTGAGGGCGGCGATGTCCTCGGGCGTTCCGATGGCTTTGGTCACGCTGGCGCGCTCGATCCGTTTGATCATGCCAGACAGGGCCTTGCCCGCGCCGATCTCCCAGGCCCGGTCACCCCTTGCGCGACCATCCAGGCGACGGATCTCGCGCCAGCGCACCGAACCGGTCACCTGTTCGACCAGCAGCGCCTCCTGCAACTGGTCGGGGTCGCTGACCGCCTCGGCGCGGACATTGAGCCAACGACCGGCACGCGCGGCGCATTCAGCGCTCACGCTGGCCAGCGCTGCTGGCCATCGCCTCGGCGGCGGGTTGCATCAGCGCGCAGTGGAACGGGGCCGAGACGGGCAGGAGCAGCGCGCGCTTGGCACCGCGCGCCTTGGCCAGCTCGACGGCGCGTTCGACGGCGGCCTTGTGCCCCGACACCACGACCTTTTGCGCCGGGTCATTGTCATTGGCGGCCCGGTAGACGTCGCCCTAGGGCCGTTCTCTCTGGCGGCGACCTCGGTTGCGGTGGCAAAATCGAGGCCCAGCAGCGCCGCCATCGCCCCCACCCCCACCGGCACCGCCGATTGCATCGCCGTGCCAGCGGATGCGCAGCAGGCGCGCTGTGCCGCTGATGCTGGAGCTGGACCCGCCGCCGCCAGGGTATTCGCCCAGGCTGTGCCCGGCGACAAAGGCGGCGTCGGTGATCGCGAAACCTTCAGCGTCGAGCGCGCGCAAGGCGGCCAGCGAAGTCGCCATCAGCGCCGGCTGCGCGTTGGCGGTCAGGGTCAGTGCTTCGATCTCGCCGTCCCAGATCAGCGTCGACAGCGATTCGCCCAGGGCCGAATCGACCTCGTCGAACACGGCACGGGCGGCGGGATAGGCCTCCGGCCGCGCGCGCGGCCCATGCCGATAGTCTGGGCCCCTTGGCCGGGGAACACGAAAGCACGGGTCATGGTAACCTCCAATTAGGGTTTTTCCCGGCACATCGTCACGAAAGGGTCGGCGCAATCGTCTGGCCTTTGGGGCGCGGGTCCGGGGCTGTCGGTACAAGGGGAGTGCGCGATGCGAGACGACAGGGGCATGGGGAAGGGTCCGGTCAATGGCGACAGCACCGATGTGATCCGCTCGATGGCCGAGGATGCGGGCGATCTGGCCGTGCAGATCGCGCAGGCGCACGGCCACGCCGATGCGATCTCGGCCGAACTGGCGCAACAGCGCAGCGTGTCCGACGGTCTCCACACCGAAGCTGTCGCGGATGAATGAGGCCAGCGCAGCGGTCGAATCCCGCGACGCGCACGGCGAAGCTGGCGACCGAGGCGGCGCATGAACGGCTGGATACGGCGCGCGCGGGCTTCTTGCGCGTCATGGATCAGGTACGCACCCTCACGCGGGAGGCCGATCTGGATGGGCGACAGCGTCGATGCCGCTGGCGCATGCGATCGAAGGTGTGCGCCGGTCGGTGGAGGATATTGCCGAAGTGGCGCAGCTGACCAACATGCTGGCGCTCAACGCACAGGTCGAGGCGGCGCGCGCCGGACAGTCGGGGCGCGGCTTCATGGTTGTCGCCGAAGAGGTGAAGGCGATGTCCGAACGCACCGCCGCCGCGACCCTGGACAATCAACAAGACGCCGCAGAACCTGCGCGGCTCGGCAGACGGCATCGCGTAGACCAATGCCGCCTTGTTGGCCCGCACGCTCAGCATTCGAGGAGACGAAACCTCGGTATTTTCCGAGTCGATGGATGCCATCGACAGCGCGATGACCGAGGTCAACGCCCAGCAAGAGCAGATCGAGGCCGCCCGCCGCGACTCGGCGCGGGCGATAGGCGTGGTCGATCAAAGCATCCGGCGGATGGACGAGAGTGTCGGCACGGCCGAGCGGAGTGGATCGCCGGGCTGCGCAGCGGCTTCGGCAAGATCGTGGAGACATCAGCAAGCCTCACGTCGGATTTGGCCATGCTTGGGGTCGAGACGGTGGACACGCCCTATGTCCGCGCCGTGCAGAACGCCGCGCGCGCCGTGAGTGCAAGCCTTCGAGCAGGCGGTGGCGACTTCGGCGCGGCCACGCTCGAAGATCTCTTCGATACCCGCTACCGGCCTGTCCCCGGCAGCGCGACCCGCCGCAGATGACGACCCGCGCGCTTCCGCCGACCGACCAGTTGCTGCCCCGGATCCGCGAGCGCCCCGCTGCAGCTGTCGCCGCAGGTGGTGTTTTGTGCGGCGGTCGATCGCAACGGCTATCTCGCCGACGCATAACCGCAAATATTCCCAGCGTCAGCGCGCCGGCGATCCGGTGTGGAACGCCGTCCATATCCGCCGTAACCGGCGGATTTCCGGCGACCGTGTCGGGCTGGCGGCGGGCAAGAGCACGCGCCCCTTTACGCTGCAAGCCTATCGGCGCGACGCGGGGCAGGGCCGCGTTCGTGATGATGAAGGACGTCTCGGCGCCGATCTGCGAGGCGCGCGGCGAGCACTGGGGCGGCCTGCGGCTGGCCTACCGCGTGGAGGAGGCGAGCCCAGTGATCGGTCGCCTGGGCAGCGCAGGAGATAGTCACGGGTTTGCGGCACGGTCTGCACGGTGCGGGCCAGCTGGATCTGGAAGACGCTCCGCACCGGCAAGCAGGCGAAAGGTCGGTTCCGAGGCCGCCAGATAGAATTTCCACAGCCGCACAAAGCGGTCGTCGTACAGCGCCGCCGCCGCATCCCGCTGCGCCATGAAGCGCGTGTACCAGTGCCGCAGGGCTTGCAGCATAGTGCAGGCGCCAGATCTCGACATCGGTGGTGATCAGGCCGCTGCGCTCGATTGCCGCCAGCGGTTTCGGACAGGCGCGGGGATGTAGCCACCGGGAAAGATGTACTTGGTGATCCAGGGATTGGTCGATCCGGGCGGGGTAAAGGCACTCGATGGTGTGGATCAGCGCCACGCCATCTCGCGGCAAGCAGACGGTTCACCGTGTTGAAGTAGGTCTGGAAATTCGGCGCGCCGATCGGCTCGAACATGCCCACCGACACGATCCCGTCGAACTGCCCCTGAACCGCCCGGTACCCATCAACTCGAACCGCACGCGGTCGGTCAGCTCCCGCCGCCTGCGCGCGGGCGCGGGCGATCTTGAGCTGTTCTTCCGACAGGGTGACGCCCAGCACCTTGACCCCGTGCGCCTTGCGCCAGCGGGCAGCCCATCCCGCCCCGTGCCGCAGCCGATATCGAGCACCGACATCCCCGGCTTGAGCAGAAGTTTGCGGGCAACATGGGCCTTTTTCTCGCACCTGAGCCTGCTCAAGCGTGTCCTGCGGCGTGCGGAAATAGGCGCAGGAATATTGCCGGTCGGCGTCAAGGAACAGATCGTACAGCTTTGCCGAAAGGTCATAGTGATGCGCCACGTTTCGCTTGGACCGCCGCGCCTGATTGCGCTGGCTGATCCCGCCGCTCAGATCGCGAACGCGCTCTCGCAGGCGCGACAGCCAGGAATCATGCCCCGCTGCGACGTTGCGCATCGCCAGTTCCAGCAGCCCGTGCAGGTCATCGTTTTCGATGGTCGGGGTCTGGTCCATATAGGATCCCGCCCAGCGCAAGATGCGGGTTGAGCGCCAGCGCGCGCAGGGTCGCCGTATCATGGATGGCCACGCTCGACCGTCGGAGCCTCGGCGTCCGGCACGCCAAAGTGGTGTGTTGTGCCGTCGGGAAGAGTGAGCGACAGGCTCCCCACCCGGATCAGCCGGTTCTGATACATGCCCAACAGCCGCTGCCACATACCGGACCTCCAAATCCGAAAGATTTACGCAACATGTTAACGTTAATCTTTTGATTGTCAGGCGTCAAGAGATCGGGTTGCGGTGCACGGGGCACAGCGCCCGGTATCCCCAGGCTGCGCTGGCAGTGAACCCTTGCGCCACGCGACAATCCCGCTATAAGGCCGCATTCCCGTCGCATCCTACGAATCCGGCGCAGACCTCCGTGGGCGGGCCGCGACGGGGCGAAAAGCCCGCCTTATGAAATGCGCCCTGATAGAAATGGAGACCGCATGCCTCTGTATGAGCATGTCATGATCGCGCGTCAGGATCTTTCCAAGCGCAGGCAGAAGGGCTCATCGAGCACTTCTCGACCGTGATTTCCGACAATGGCGGCACGATCGTCGGCACCGAATATTGGGGTGTCAAGACGATGGCTTACAAGATCAACAAGAACCGCAAGGGCCACTACATGTACCTGCGCACGGATGCTCCGTCGCCGGCGATCATGGAAATGGAACGCCTGGCGCGTCTGCATGACGACGCCATGCGTGTGCTGTCGATCAAGGTCGACGCGCATGAGGATGGTCCGACCGTCCAGATGCAAAAGCGGGACGAGCGCAGTGAGCGTGGAGACCGGGGTGATCGTGGCGACCGCGATCGCGGTGACCGTGGCGACCGCGGCGACCGCCCGCGTCGTTGATCCAGGTAGGACAGGAGGTAGCCACCATGGCCACCAAACCATTCTTCCGCCGCCGCAAGGTTTGCCTGCTCTCGGCGATAACGCACCCGCCATCGACTACAAAGATGTGCGTCTGCTGCAGCGTTACGTTTCCGAGCGGGGCAAGATCGTGCCCGCCCGTATCACCGGCGCCGTCTCGGCGAAGAAGCAGCGTGAGCTGGCCCGCGCCATCAAACGCGCCCGCTTCCCCGCCCTGCTGCCCTATGCCGTGAAGTGAGGATCCAGCCATGCAAGTGATTCTTCTGGAACGCGTGGCCAAGCTGGGCCAGATGGGCGACGTCGAGGAGTACGCGACGGCTTTGCCCGCAACTTCCTGCTGCCGCAAGGCAAGCGCACCTGCGCGCCACCGAAGCCAACAAGCAATCCTTCGAAGTCCAGAAAGCGCAACTCGAAGCGCGCAACCTGGAGACCAAGAAGGAAGCCGCCGCACTGGCCGAAAAGCTCGACGGGACGGTGTACATCGTCATCCGTTCGGCCTCGGACTCGGCGCTGCTCTGTACGGCTCGGTCACGCCGCGTGACATCGCCGACGCCGCCACCGCTGAGGGTTTCTCGGTCGATCGTCGTCAGGTTGTCCTGGCTGCGCCGATCAAGGCGCTGGGCGTTCACGGCCTGAGCGTCGTGCTGCACCCTGAAGTCGAAGCCAAGATCTCGGTCAACGTTGCTCGTTCGGTTGAAGAAGCCGAACTGCAAGCGTCGGGCAAGTCCATTCAGGAACTGGCCGCTGAAGCGGAAGCCGAAGCCGAATTCGAGATTTCGGAGCTGTTCGACGATATGGGCGGCGCTGTCGATGAGGACGCCGACCTGAGCTAACCCTCGGTTTGCGACGCTAAAGAACGAGCAGGGCGCGCTGTCAGATGACAGGGCGCCCTGCTTTATGGCAAACCCTTGCGAGAAACCGGGTTTGCGACCTATCTTCGCCCATAAGATCGCGATCTTTGCATTTGTTTTCATCTGGAGACGCACCTGCGGACGGGCCTGCTGTTTCGGAGACGCTGATACGCTCGACACGTCCTTCGGCGTCGACGCGGTTGACGGGTCGGGCGACTGTGCGCAGCGTCCGGTCGACACCATGGTCGAACAGGCGCGGCCGCAGCAGCGTTTCTCAAGGCGCTGGCGCATGAGGGGCGGTTGCTGATCCTGTGCTATCTCAGCACGGGTGAGAAATCGGTGACCGAGCTTAGAGCAACTCCTGGGCTCACGTCAGGCGGCGGTCAGCCAACAGCTTGCGCGTCTGCGGCTGGAAGGGCTGGTCGTTTGTCGCCGTGAGGGCAAGACGATCTATTATGCGATGGGCGACGTCGCGCGGGGCGCACCATTGGTCTGATGTACGACATGTTCTGGCAGCGAGAGCGCGGGCGACGTCGCCGCCCCTGCCGGTTGAGCCCGTCGCTTTGACAGATCCGTGACGCTTTCCGCACGGTTGTCCGCAGCACCCCCTTGCAAGACGCGCGGGGGGCAAAGCTGGCCCGCATCAGGAGCTGAACCCGGATCATACCGGGCTTAACAGGGAAAGACGCGACGCCATGCCCGACAAAGTTCACCCCTTCCGCACCTTCGTTCTGGCCGCGCTGGCCGCCGTTTCCGTCGGCGTTGCCGCGCAGGCGCAAGACACCGGCACGCCCGACGATGCACGCCTTGTCAATCCCGGCATGCTGACCGTTGGCACCTCGGACCCGGTCTATCCGCCCTGGATGATGAACGATGATCCGGCCAGCGGCGAAGGCTTTGAAAGCGCGCTGATCTATGCGCTGGCCGATGAGATGGGCTTTGCCGGCGATCAGGTGCAATGGGTGCGCCAGACCTTCGAGCAGATCATCGCGCCGGGTGACAAGCCCTTCGATTTCGCCATCAATCAGGTGTCGGTCACGCCCGCACGGGCCGAGGTGATGGGCTTCAGCCAAGTCTATTACCAGTCCGACAAGGCAGTCATCGCGCTGCCCGGCTCGCCGGTGATCGGGGCTGCGTCCTTTGACGATCTGCGCAGCGCGCGCTGGGCGCGGCGATCGGCACAACCGATCTGGCCTATCTGGAGACCGTGATGGGGGTCGCGGATGTCGCTGTCTATGACGACCAGGTCGGCGTTTTTCAGGCGATGCAGGCCGGGCAGATCGACGCGACCGTCGCCGCTGTGCCGACCGCGCTGTTCGCCACCGCCGTGCAGATCCCCGAGGCCAGCATCGTCGCCATTCTGCCGCCCGATGCGGCGGATGAGGGGCATGGCCTGATCTTCGAGCAGGGCAGCCCGCTGATCCCTGGGTTGATGCCGCGCTGAGCAGCCTGATCGCGGCAGGCACGGTGGCAAGAGCTGGTCGAGACCTGGCTGGTCGCCGACCCGGATCTGCCGATCATCACCGAATGATCCCCAAACAGCCCGACACGCCCCGCCGCCGCCCCGGCGACGGGGTTTTGACTGGCGCACCGCGCTGGTGCCCGGCCTGATTGGCGCGGGCAGTATCGCGCTGGTGTTTGGCGGGCTGGCCTGGCTGACCTCGCAGAACGAAAACTGGCCGCGCATTCAGCGGCAGTTTTTCAGCCTGGACCATATGCTGGCCGCGCTGCCGCGCGTGGCGTACGGGTTCCTCACCAACATGCAGGTCTGGCTGATCGCCATGCTCTGCATCGGCGTCTGGGCGCTGCTGCTGGCGGTGATCCGCAGCCTGCGCGGGCCGTGGTTCGCGCCGTTCCGGCTGATGGTGGTGCTCTATATCGACATCTTTCGCGGGTTGCCGGCGCTGCTCTTGGTCATCCTGTTCGGCTTTGGCATCCCGGCGCTGCGCATTGCGGGCCTGCCCAGCTCTGGCCTGTTCTGGGGCGGGGTGGCGATGGTGCTGAGCTATTCTGCCTATGTCTGCGAGATCTACCGCGCCGGGATCGACGCCGTGCACGAAGGCCAGCGCGCCGCCGCGCGGGCGCTGGGGCTGAATGAGTGGCAGGTGATGGTCTACGCGATCCTGCCGCAGGCGCTGCGCAACGCGATGCCGTCGCTGATGAACATCGTCGTGGCGCTGCAAAAAGACGTGGCGCTGCTGTCGGTCATCGGCGTGCGCGACGCGGTGCGCGAGGCGCAGATCTATACCGCGGCGACGCTCAACTACTCGGCGCTGGTGGTGGCGGCGCTGTTGTTTCTGCTGGCAACCATCCCGATGGCCCGGCTGGCCGACTGGATCACCCACCGCGACCGGGTGAAGCGTTTGCAGATGGCGGGTTAGGGCGATGATCCGCATACGGGGCTGACCAAGTATTTCGGCACGCATCTGGTTCTGGACCGGGTCGATCTGGACGTCGAGCGGCACGAGGTGGTCTGCCTGATCGGCGCCTCGGGCAGCGGGAAATCGACGCTGCTGCGCTGCATCAACCGGCTGATCGAGCCGGACTATGGCGAGATCGCGCTGGACGGGGTGTCGGTGAGCGATGCGTCCTTTGGCAAGACCGGGCTGCAACGCCGGGTCGGCATCGTGTTTCAAAGCTATAACCTGTTTCCGCATATGCGCGTCATCGACAACGTGACGCTGGCGCCGCGCAAGGTGCAGCGTCTGGCACGGGCAGCGGCCGAGGCGCGCGCGCTGGAGGTGCTGGCGCTGCTGGGGATGGAGAGCTTCGCCTATGCCTATCCCGAGCAACTGTCAGGCGGGCAGCAACAGCGCGTGGCACTGGCGCGGGCGCTGGCCGGGCAGCCGGATGTGCTGCTGCTGGACGAGGTGACGGCGGCGCTGGATCCCGAGTTGGTCGGCGAGGTGATGGCGGCAATCCGCGGGTTGAAAGCGCGCGGCTTGACGATGGTGATCGTCACGCATGAAATGGGCTTTGCGCGGGGCTTGGCGGACCGGGTGTGTTTTCTGGACGGCGGCCGGATCATCGAGGAGGCGCCGCCCGAGCAGCTGTTCGCCGCGCTCCGAGCATCCGCGCACGCAGGCGTTTCTGCATCGGTTGCTGGAGGCGGGTCGGCTTTAGGCGGCGAGGGGCGCGCCTCGGGGGCATCGAGCCCCCTCGGCGCGCTCGGGGGTGTCCCACCCCCGCCGGCGCGCTGCGCCGCCCCCGGGGCGTATTTGAGGCAAGGTGAGGGAGGGTGTGTTGTGCGTGACTTACCGATTGCGTTGATCGGGGCGGGGCCGATGGGGTTGGCCTGCGCCAAGCTGCTGGTCGAGCAGGGGATCGCGTTTCAGGGGTTCGAGTTGCATTCGGATGTCGGGGGTTGTGGGACATCGAGGGGCCGCGCTCGACGATGTATGCGTCGGCGCATCTGATTTCCTCGAAGACCAAGACCGAATTCCGCGATTTCCCCATGGAGGCGGGGGTGGCGGATTATCCCAAGCATTCGGTGCTGAAAGGCTATTTCCGCGCCTTTGCGGACCGGTTCGATCTGCGGCGGCACTTTCGGTTCGGGGCTGAGGTGCAGCGCTGTGAGCCGTTGGGTGCGGGGCATTGGCGGGTTGTGTGGCGTGAAGCGGGTGAGGAGCACGCGGGCGAATTCAGCGGCGTGATGATCGCCAATGGCACACTGTCCGAGCCGAACATGCCGACGTTCCCCGGCGCGTTTACCGGGGAGCTGATCCATTCCGCGCAGTACCGTCACCCCGACCAGATGCGCGGCAAGCGGGTGTTGGTGATCGGCGGCGGCAACTCGGGCTGCGACATCGCCGTCGACGCGGCGCATCATGGCGAAGGGGCGGATCTGTCGCTGCGGCGGGGCTATCACTTTGTACCGAAATACATTTTCGGCAAACCGGCCGATACCATCGGCGGGGCGATCAAGCTGCCGATGTGGCTCAAGCGCCGTGTGGACGGGATGATCCTGCGCTGGTTTACCGGCGATCCGCAACGTGTGGGGTTCCCGGCACCGGATCACAAGCTGTATGAAAGCCATCCGGTGGTGAATTCGCTGGCGATCTTCCATGCGGGGCATGGGGATATCCGCGTGCGTCCCGATATTGCGCGCCTTGAGGGCAAGCGGGTGGTCTTCACCGATGGCACCAGCGACGACTACGATCTGATCATCGCCGCGACCGGCTATCTGCTGCATTACCCGTTCATCGACCGTGCCTTGCTCAACTGGCAGGGGGCCGCGCCGCATCTGTACCTGAACTGCCTGCACCCTGAGCGCGACGACCTTTTCGTGATGGGCATGATCGAGGCGACGGGTCTGGGTTGGCAGGGGCGGCACGAGCAGGCCGAGATGGTGGTGCGTTACCTCAAGGGCCTCCGCGCCGGCGATCCGGCGGCGCAGGCGATCAAGGCCCAGAAGGCGGCGGGCTTTGGCCGGCTGACCGGCGGGATGACCTATATCGACCTGCCGCGCATGGCCTATTACGTCGAGCGCGACACATACCGGGCGGCGCTGGCCAAGCATATTACGGCCTTGGGGGGCTGAGATGGATCAGATCGACGACGTCATGCTGAACTTCAGCCCCGCGTCCCTGACGCTGCTGAACGCAATCCTTGCCGTGGTGATGTTCGCCATCGCGCTGGACCTTCGGCCCGCGCAATTCCGCGCGCTGGCGGCCGCGCCGCGCCCGGTGATCGCGGGGTTCCTGTCGCAGTTCGGCGCTGCCGGCGGCGACCTATCTCTTGGTGCTGGTCATGCAGCCGCGCCCGTCGATTGCCTTGGGGCTGATCGTGGTTGCGGCCTGTCCGGCGGGAATATCTCGAATTTTCTGACGCATAGGGCCGGGGGCAATGCCGCACTCTCGGTCAGCCTGACGGCGATTGCCACGCTGGGGGCGATTGCGCTGACGCCGCTGAACATCGCGCTGTGGGGCGGGCTTTATGCGCCGACGCGCGAGATCCCGCACGCGACGACGATTGATCCCGTGCAGGTGGCGGTGACGGTGCTGTTCCTTCTGGTGCTGCCGCTGGCGCTGGGGATGCTGCTGAATGGCTATAAACCGGCGTTGGCCGCGCGTCTCCGCAAGCCGATGCAGATCCTGTCGATGGTGATCTTTCTGGCCTTCATTCTGGCTGCGCTGGCCGGGAACTGGGCCTATTTCGTCGCCCTCGCCGGGCTGGTCGCCGGGCTGGTCATCGCCCATAACGCGCTGGCTCTGAGCTTGGGCTATGGCATTGCCACGCTGGCGCGGGTGGCCCCGGCGGACCGGCGGGCGATCACGATCGAGACGGGGATCCAAGAATTCGGGTCTGGGGCTGATCCTGATCTTCGCCTCTTCGGCGGGTTGGGGGGCATGGCCGTGGTCGCCGCCTTCTGGGGCCTGTGGCACGCGATCAGCGGGCTGGCGCTGGCGCTGGCCTGGGCGCGCAGGCCGCTATGACCCGCATCCTGATCACCGGGGCGGCGGGCAATGTCGGTCGGGCGCTGATCGCCGGGCTGGGCGCGCACGAGGTGCTGGCGACTGATGTCGCCCCCGGCTATGAGCGGATGGATGTGACCGGCGATGACCCGGCCCGCGTGATCGCCGCGTTCCGGCCCGAGGTGGTGGTGCATCTGGCCTCGATCGTCACGCCGCCCAAGGGATCGACGCGCGCTTTCGAATGGCGGGTGGATGTGCAGGGCACGCGCAATGTGCTGGACGCCTGTGTGGCGCAGGGGGTGCGGCGGCTGGTGGTGACCTCGTCGGGTGCGGCCTATGGCTACCACGCCGACAACCCGGTGCCCTTGCGCGAAACGGACCCGCTGCGCGGCAACGTCGAATTCGCCTATGCCGACCACAAGCGTCAGGTCGAGGAAATGCTGGCCGAGGCGCGCGTTAACCATCCTGCGCTGGAGCAGGTGGTGCTGCGCATCGGCACCGTGCTGGGCGAGGGGGTCGAGAACCAGATCACCGCGCTGTTCCGGCGCAAGCGGGTGCTGGCGGTGGCGGGCGCGGACAGTCCGTTCGTGTTCATCTGGACGCAAGATCTGGCGCGTATCCTGATCCGCGCGGCGACCTGGCGGGCCCGGCGGGGGTGTTCAACGTGGCCGGGGACGGGGCGATGAGCGTGCAGGATCTGGCAGCGGCGATGGGCAAGCCCTTGCTGGTGCTGCCAGCGTGGGTGCTCAAGGTCGCTCTGGGGGTGGCAAAGCCCCTCGGGCTGTCGCGGTATGGGCCCGAGCAGGTGCGGTTCCTGCAATACCGGCCCGTGCTGGATAACAGCGCGCTGAAAGAGCGCTTTGGCTATACGCCCGGAACTGACCTCGGCGCAGGTCTTCGCGCTCTGGCAAGCATGGGCGCGGCCATGAGAACGGCGGTGATCACCGGCGGCGGCGGCGGTCTGGGCCGGGCGCTGGCTGCAGGGCTGCAGGCGCGCGGCTGGTTCTGCGCCTTGCTCGATCTGCCGGGCGGGTTCGGCGCGCTCAAAGAGGGGGCGCAGCAGAGCCTGCATGCCCGTGACGTGACCGACCCCGAACAGGTGGCGGCCACCGTTGCCGGGCTTCGGGCGGTGCGCCCGTCGCTGGATCTGGCGGTCTATAATGCGGGCGTCACGCTGATCGCCCCCTTTGCCGCGATGGACCCGGCGGCGCATCGCCGGGCGTTCGAGATCAACTATTGGGGCGCGGTCAACCTCGCCGCGGCGTTGCTCCCCGACCTGCGCGCCGCGCGCGGCACGCATCTGGCGATCACCTCGGTCGCCGGGTTCGCGCCGCTCAAACACCGCACCGCCTATGCCGCGTCGAAACACGCGATGACCGGGTTCTTCACCTCGCTCAGGGGCGAGGAAGGCGCCGCACGGCGTCCGCGTCGCGCTTGCCGCACCGTCCTTCGTGGCCACCAATCCCGGTGCAGAATACGCCGTCAGGCGGCATCGGGCGACCGGGGGCGGCGACGGACGGGATCGACGCGATGACCCCGGATCAGGCGGCGGCGGTCATCCTCAAAGGCCTTGACCACGGGCGCAGTTTCATCCCCGTCGGCCGCGTCGCCGCGCTGTCGGCCCTGATGATGCGGGTTGCGCCGGGCTCTATGAACGCCAGATGTTGAAGAGGATGGCGCGCGAATCGTCTTGACGGCCAAGGGCTTGGGCCATGGGATAATCCCCATGCGCATCCTCTTCGCCCTCTTTGTGTTGCTGGCCGCCTGCGGTCGTCCCCTGACCGCGCCCGAGACCGATCTGGCCCACCGCCTCTTTGGCGACACGCTCGACCCCGCCGCCGTGCGCTTCTACCGCAACGGCTTTGTCGGCATGCGCCGCCACGCCTTCGCCACCCGCCCGCGCACCACCTGCCGCGAGCGCATCCTGCCGCCGCCCACCGCAGCGGTGGAATACGGCCGTGCGGCGGGGGTGGTGGTCTTCGAGACGATCCATGTTCGCCCCGATGTCCTGCAACCCGATTTCGCCCGCCGCCCCGAGCCGGGACGATGACCCTTGGTGCAGCAATGTATCTGGTGCATGAACTGACCCATGTCTGGCAATGGCAGAACCGCGAGCGCACCGGCTATTCGCCCCTGCGCGTCGGGGCCGAACACACCGGCGGCGCTGACCCCTATCTCTTTGACCCCGCTGACAACGCCCGCTTCCTCGACTTCGGCTACGAGCAGCAAGCCAGCCTCGTCGAGGAATACGTCTGCTGCGAAACCCTCGATCCCGACGGTGCCCGCACCGCCCGTCTGCGCGCTCTGCTGGGGCAGGTGATGGAGCCGGGCGCGATGCCCGATGTCCCGGTCTGGCTCCCCTGGGATGGCCTGCAACGCCGCGGCATCTGCAGCTGAACGCGCGTCATCATCTGTCCAAAAATATCCACGGGAGGATTTTCAGAGGGTACGTGTACCCTCCCTGCAAGCAGGGGCCCGGGGGCGGCAGCCCCCGGCATCAGCAATCGCGGGGCGGCAGCCCCCCGCAGTCCCAGCCTCAGGGCTTCTTGCGTCCGGACCTTCGGTTCCGTCCCGCTCACCAGCCGCGCGATATTCGCCGCGTGCCGCACCCAGACCAGCGCCGCCAGCACCACTGCCAGCGCGATCAGGCTCTGCGGGCCCCAGAGCCACAGATAGAGCGCCGCGATGGCCGAGGCGACCAGCGCCGAGGCCGAGGAAATCCGCGTCACCGCCAGCATCACCAGCCATGTGGCGCAGCAGGCCAGACCGATGGGCCAGGCCAGCGCCAGCAGCGTGCCGAGGAAGGTCGCCACCCCTTGCCGCCCTTGAACCCCAGCCAGACCGGGAACAGATGCCCCAGAAACGACATCAGCGCCGCCACCTGTGCGGCATCCTCGCCCGCCACAGCCCGGGCGATCAGCACCGCGACCGCGCCTTTGCCGGCGTCCAGCAGCAGCGTCGCCAGTGCCGCCTTTGTTGCCGGTGCGCAGCACATTGGTCGCGCCGATGTTGCCCGACCCGATGGCGCGCACGTCGCCCAGCCCCATCGCCTTGGTAATCACCACGCCGAACGGGATCGAGCCCAGCAGGTACGATCCGATCGCGATGGCGATCAGCAACAGCGGCGCGGTGGTCATTTCGGGGAGCATCAGGCAGCCTCGCGCTTGAAAACCGGTTTCCCGGCGACATAGGTTGCCAGAACCTTACCCTGCAGCCGTGCCCCGTCAAAGGGCGAGTTCTTGGACTTGGAGCGCAGCAGGAACCGGTCCAGCACGAACGGCGCATGGGCGTCAAACAGCACCAGATCGGCAGGCGCGCCCTGCGCTCAGCCGCCCGGCGTCCAGACCCAGCCTGCGCGCCGGGTTCAGCGACAATGCGCGCCAGAGCTGGGGCAGGGTGAGCTGGTCGTTGTGATAGAGCCTGAGCGCTGCGGGAAGCAGGGTTTCCAGACCCACCGCGCCGGGGGCGGCCTCTTCATAGGGCAGGCGCTTGATCTCGTCCTGCGGGGTGTGCATCGAGCAGATCACGTCGATCAGCCCGTCAGCGACGGCCTCGATCATCGCCAGCCGGTCCTCCTCGGTCTGCAGGGGCGGGGTCAGCTTGAAGAACGACCGGTAATCGCCGACATCGAATTCGTTCAGCGTCAGATGGTGGATCGAGATCCCCGCCGTCACATCCAGCCCGTTCTTCTTGGCGCGTTCCAGCGCGGGCAGGGTGCGCGCGCAGGTGATTTGGTCGGCGTGATAGCGCACGCCGGTCATCTCGACCAAGGCCATGTCGCGGTCAAAACCCATGCGTTCGGCCATCGGCGAGACGCCCGGCAGCCCGCGCAGCGACGCGAACTTGCCCGAGGTCACGGCGGCTCCGGCGCTCAGCCCCGGGTCTTGCGGATGGCACCAACCAGCGCGCCCAGGGACCGCGCATAGGTCAGGCAGCGCGACAGCACCTTGGTGTCGCGGGTGACGTGCTCGACGTCCGAAAAAGCGATGGCGCCGGCGTCCATCAGGAAGCCGATCTCGGCCATCTCGCGCCCCTCGCGGCCCCGGGTCAGGGCGGCCATGTGGCGCACGTTGACCGGAGCCTCGATGCTGGCGCGGCGGCTGAGGAAATCGAGCGATGTCGGGCGTGTCGGTGGCCGGGGTGGTGTCGGGGCGGGTGATGAACGTGGTCACCCCGCCGCCGCCGCGGCCTGACCCGCCGAGCGGTAGCTTTCCTTGTGGCGCGCGCCCGGTTCACCGACATGCACACCCCAATCGACGATCCCCGGCGCCAGACATTTGCCGCGCGCGTCCGATCACCTCGGCCCCTTGGGGGCGGGCGCGTTCAGCGCGGTTATGCGGCCATTCTCGACGGTCAGCGAGCCTGGAGGCATCGGTGCCCGCCTCGGGGTCGATCAGCCGAGCGTTGGAAAAGTGAAGGATCATGCGCGCCGCCTTGCTTGCCGTCCGGGCGGCCCTGAGGCCACCGGGTTCGGGCGGGCTTATAACGCCGGATGGGCCGGGGCGCTACTGCTCAAGCGCGTGTCGGATCAGCCGAAAGCAAGGCCTCGGCGCGGGGGGGCTGGCCAGCACCACCAGCAGCGGGGCAGTCAAGCGGGCGGCGTGACTGCGGGTTGTGGCATGGCAGCGCCCCGGCGTCACAGGGTCCATGCTGCGCCGGTACGCTTTTGTCCCTAGACGGTCCCCTTTGCGCGGTTCACGACGCGCGGCTTCTGGCGCGGGCATCGCGGGCGTTGATGATCTTGGTGATCACCTCGGTCTCATCGGCCAGAAACTTGAGCAGATGTTTGTCGCCCGATCTGGTGATCAGCTGCACATCGCCCAACAGGGGCCGCGCCTTGTCGATTTCAAGCAAAGTCACCGAGCTGACGCCACCGGCCAGAATGAGCCGCCGGTCGGTCAGCAGCCAGCGCATCTTGAAGGTCTCGCCCGCCAGATACAGCCCGCGCACGCGACGACAGCCAGAACAGCGCCCGAGCCGATGGCGGGGTAAGGCGAGCCGATCAGCCACAGCACACCACCTGCCAGCGCCATCAATCCGACCGCCATGATGCCGTGATCGCGCCAATAGCGGTTGCGGTCCGGGGCGAAGGTGACGAGCAGGCGCTCGTCCGGCTCCAGCAGCGGGTGGTCGATGTCGGCGGGGGTCATGCGGGGGTCCAGCGAGGCTGCGCCCCCGAAGCGGGGGCGCAGGAAGGTCAGTTTGCCGGAGCGGCTGCGGGTTCCTCGGCGGGCGTTTGCAGCCGGTGCCGGAGCCGCCGGAGCGGCGTCCGCCGCAGGAGCCGGAGCGGCTTCCGCCGCAGGCGCCGGCGCTGCTTGCTCTGCCGCGGCGGCATCCTCCGCATTGTCAGCGGTGATCTGCGCGCCCGTCCCCGTAGGGTCGATCTGCCGCAGGAAGCGGAAGAAGTCGCTGTCCGGGCTCAGCACCATCGAGGAATTATCGCCCGTCAAAGCGCGCTCATACGAGGTAAGCGACCGCGAGAACGAGAAGAACTCAGGGTCCCGGCCGAAAGCGTCGGCATAGATCCGGTTCCGCGCCGCGTCTGCTTCACCGCGCACGATCTCGCTGTCGCGACGGGCGGCTCGACACCAGTTCGACCACGGTACGGTCGGAAAGGGCACGCACCCGCTGCGCGGCGCCGTTGCCGCGCGCGATCTCGTCAGCGGCCTCGCGTTCCCGTTCAGCCCGCATCCGGGCATAGGTGGCGGCAAGGTTCTGCTCGGGCAGATCGGTGCGCGTCAGACGCACGTCAACCACATCCACACCCAGCGCCAGCGCTTCTTGCCGGGCCTGATCACGGATCTGGTTCATCAGCCCCGTACGATCCTCGGACAGCACCGCATTGGACGGCACCGACCCCAGAACCTCGCGGATGGCCGCGTTCAGGATCCGCTCGATGCGCCCCCTGAGCCCACGCACGCCTTCCACGCCGACGGCCTGACGGAAGCGTTGCACGTCCGAGATGCGCCAGCGCAGGAAGGCGTCGACGACCAGTCGGCGGTCATCGGCGGGCGTCACTTCCAGCGGTTGGGTTTGCAGGCCCAGAATACGCGCGTCATAGCGCACGACTTCCTGGATCAGCGGGATGCGGAAATAGAGACCGGGTTCGGTGCGGACCTGTTTGACCTGACCGAACTGCAGCACCAGCACGTTTCGCGCTCATCAACGATGAACACGGACGACAGCGCCAGAGCGACGGCAATCACCAAAACGGGGATAAACAGCGTGAGACGTTTCATCAGTTGCTCCTGGTTCGTGGTGCGGCTGGAGGTGCCAGAGGGTGCATTGCGCACCATGTCGAGCGGCAGATAGGGCACGACGCCCTGTCCGTCAGAGCCGCCGACATTGTCGAGGATCGTCAGGTTCATGCCACCGAGCACACGCTCCATGGTTTCCAGATACATCCGCTCGCGGGTCACTTCGGGGGCGTTGCGGTACTCTTCCCACCGGCCAGGAAGCGGCTCGCTTCACCTTCGGCGTTGTTGACCACCTCGGCGCGGTAGGCCTCGGCTTCTTCCAACACCTGTGCCGCTTCACCGCGTGCGCCAGCGACGACGCGGTTGGCATAGGCATCGGCCTGCCGCTCAAGCCGGTCACGTTCCTGGCGCGCGGCCTGCACTTCACGGAAGCTGTCGATGACTTCACGCGGCGGATCGGCGCGGTCAAAGTTGATACGGATCACGTTGATGCCCGACTGATAGGTGTCGAGCACGCCCTGCACGGCCTGCAGCAATTCGGCTGCAATGGTGCCGCGATCGCGGTTGAGGATGGGCGACAGTTCCGAGCGCGCAATGATGTCGCGCATCGCCGATTCCGCGACAGCACGGACGGTGTTGGACGGATCCGCCAGATTGAACAGATAGTTGCTGGGATCGCGTACGTTCCAGACGACCTGGAATTCGATATCGACCACGGCTTCGTCGCGGGTCAGCATCAGGCCGGTATCCAGCGCCGAGCGTCCGGTGCCGACTTCGGTCACCCGTTCGGTCGTGACCTGCACGATCTCGGCCGAAATGAACGGCCAGGGCGCAAAGTTCAGACCCGACGCAGTGCCGGTGCTGTATTCCTGCCCGAACAGCAACTCGACCGAGCGCTCTTCCGGGCGCACGGAATAGACCGAGACGTAAAGCCACAGCGCGGCCAGTGCCAGAGCACCCAGCGCGATACCCCGCCCTGACGAGGCCCGGGCCGCCCGGGCCACGCCCGCCGCCCGATCCATTGCTGCTGCCACCGCCGTTACCGCCCATCAGGACTTTCAGCCGTTGCTGGCCCTTTTTCACCAAATCCTCGATTTCGGGGATCTGCGGGCGTTGGGGATCATTGCCGCCGCCGTTGGGTCGGTTCCCCCCACCCGAGCTGCCACGGTTTCCACCGCCGCCGCCCCACGGGCCTCCACTGTTGCCTGACATGGCCTCTCCTTGGTTCAGGTCTGTCATCATCTCGGTATCACCGAGCTCAATTGGGCACTAAGGGCGCGGATTCAAGCGCAATCGCCCCCGGTTCCCTGCGGCTGACTGTCGCAGGTACCCGCGCAAGCGGCGCGGGACCAGTCAACGAGGTCGGCTTGCGCATCAACACCAGTTCTTCGCTCATCGTCGGATGAACGGCCATTGTGGCGTCGAAATCGTCTTTTGTCGCGCCCATCTTGACCGCGACGGCGGCAATCTGGATCAACTCACCGGCGCCGGGTGCGACGATGTGACAACCCAGAACCCGGCGCGAGGCCTTGTCGACGACCAGCTTGAACAGCGCCTTGGTGTCGGTGCCGATGAAGGCGGTCTGCATGGGCCGGAAGCTGGCGAGATAGACCTCGATCTCGCCCTGCGCGCGCGCCTCGTCTTCGCTCAGCCCCACCGTGCCTGCCTCGGGCCGGGTGAAAACGGCGCTGGGGACGTTGGTGTGGTCCACCTTGACGGGGGTGCCGCCAAAGACGGTATCGGCAAAGGCGTGGCCTTCACGGATGGCGACCGGCGTCAGCTGGATGCGGTTGGTGACATCACCCACGGCAAAGATCGACGGCACGTTGGTCTGGGACCAGTCATCTACCGTCACCGCGCCCTTGTCCAGCACGACACCCGCCTCTTCCAGCCCCAGCCCCTGCGTATTGGGCACCCGACCGGTGGCAAAGAGCACGGCTTCAAAGATCCGCTCGCGACCCTGCGTGTCGCAGGCGCGGAACCGGCCATCGTCCAGTTTCTCCAGCGCGGTCAAGTCGGTGTTCACTTCCAGCGCGATGCCCTGCTGGGTCAGCGCGGCGGCGACATGGTCCTGCAGATCGGCGTCAAACCCGCGCAGAACTTGCTGTCCAGCGGTACATCTGCGTGACGCTGGACCCCAGCCCTTGCAGGATGCCCGCCATCTCGCAGGCAATGAACCCGCCGCCCAGCACCAGCACCGAGGCGGGCAGGCGGTCCATCAGGAAAATCTCGTTCGACGTCATCGCGCCGACACCGCGTGCGGCTCGGGAATGAACGGCGTGCCGCCGGTGGCGATCAGGATGTGCTTGGTGGTCACCCGCCGCCCATCGGCCAGCACGACAGTATGCGGATCGGCCACGGTGGCGCGCTGGTGGTAGATCGTCACGCCCGCAGTTTCGGCGTTGCGGGTGTAGATGCTCTCCAACCGGTTCAGCTCGGCATCCAGCCGGTGCCGGAACCTGGTCCAGTCAAACCGGCCCTTTTCAACCTGCCAACCGTAAGCCGCGCCCTCGTCGATCGAGGCCCCATGCCCGGCGGCGAACACCATCAGCTTCTTGGGCACACAGCCCCGGATCACACAGGTGCCACCCATGCGGAACTCTTCGGCCATCGCAACCTTTGCGCCGTGATCACTCGACGCAATCCGCGCCGCGCGCACCCCGCCCGAGCCACCGCCGATGACGAAAAGATCATAGTCGAAATCGGGCATGCTGGGTCTCCGTCGCATCGGGTTTCGCCCTTACCTAAGCGGCCCACCCCGCAAGGGCAAGCGCGGGTGCCGGGCCATTTTCTGTCCCTAAATATCCTCGGGGGTGAATTCGGCGTCAGCCGAGAGAGGGGTCCGAGGACCCCTCTGCGCGCCGCGCCGGCGGCGCGGGTCGCCCGAGGGCGGCGGCGGCAGCCGTCTCGGCCGAGGGCGAAACCGCCCGCTTATGCCTTCAACGTCGCCAGCGCCTCGGCCAGATCCAGCTTGCCATCATAGAGCGCCCGCCCGAGATCGCCCCATCCAGCGGCGCACCGCTGTCGCGCAGCGCGATCAGGTCGGCCAGCGACGACACCCACCCGACGCGATCACCGGGATCGAGGTCGCCCGCGCCAGCGCTGCCGTCGCCTCGACATTCGGCCCCTGCATCGCGCCGTCGCGGTCGATGTCGGTGTAGATGATCGCGGCGACCGCGGCATCCTCGAAGGCGCGGGCAAGATCGGTCACCATCACGTCGGTCTCTTCCGCCCAGCCCTTGGTCGCCACCCGCCCCTTGCGCGCGTCGATGCCTACGGCCACCTGACCCGGGAACGCCCGTGCCGCCTCGCGCACCAGCGCCGGGTTTTCCACCGCCACCGTGCCCAGAATGACCCGGCGCAGGCCCTTGCTCAGCCACGCTTCGATCGTTGCCATATCGCGGATGCCGCCGCCCAGCTGGCAGGGTACGCTGACCGTCTGGAGGATGCTCTCCACCGCGCCCGCATTGACCGGTTTACCGGCGAAAGCACCATTGAGGTCAACCAGATGGATCCACTCGGCCCCCTGATCGGCAAAGGCCTTGGCCTGCGCCGCCGGATCGTCGTTGAACACGGTCGCCTGCTCCATCGCGCCTTTGTACAGGCGCACGCATTGGCCGTCTTTCAGGTCGATGGCAGGGTAAAGGATCATGGGCTCGCTCCGGGGTTGCTCGGGCGTCGGTTTAGCGCCGCGCCGCGCCGGATGCAAACCCTGACTGCCGGGACAATTGCTTGACCGTATAGTCAAAAACCAAGCAAATTCAAAGAGAAAGCCGTTTACTGCTTGCACGGCTTTCCGCGCCCTCCTAAACCACCCCATCCCGAAAGACGGGCAAGGAGAGTGGAACGATGAACACTGGTCGCAACTTCGGTCCCTGGCTGGCCGCCCTGGCCATTCTGGTCGTGGCCGGGGGGTTTGTCCCCTACGGCCTGCTTGCCGGTCACCGGGGCTGGTTCACCACGCTTTTCTGGGGCGGCTTTGGTCTGGCCGTGGTGGTGCTGATCGCCAGCGGGTGTCAAAGGCTGGAAGGACGAATGATGCTGTCACCTCTCACACTCTGGGCCGCGATTGCCGCGTTCGCCGTCTTCGGGCTCGGCCTTGCCTGGCGCGCCACGCGCGAAAACACCGGCACGGCCGAGGATTACTACCTCGGCGGCCGCAGCTTTGGCAGGCCTCGTTGCCGGGCTCAGCTATGCGGCCACCACCTATTCCGCCTTCATGCTGGTCGTGCTGACCGGCCTCACCTATCGCGGCGGCATTGGCGCGCTGGGGTTCGAGCTGATCTATTTCGCCGGTCTCGGCCTGCTGGTCATCTTCGCCCCCGTTTCTGGCTGGCCGCCAAGCGCTGGGGCTTCATCTCGCCCGCTGAAATGCTCGGCGCACGCTACGGGTCGGTCTGGGTCGCGCGGGCGGCGGCGCTGGTCGGGCTGATCTTCCTGATGCCCTATTGCACGACGCAGATGGCCGGCATCGGGTTGCTGCTGTCGGGGGTCACCGGCGGCGAGATTTCGCTCTTTCAGGCCGTGGCCACCGGCGCGCTGCTGGCGGCGATCTGGACCCTGTTCGCCGGTCTGCGCTCGGTCGCCTGGACGGATGCGGTGCAGGCAGTGGTGATGCTGGTCTCGGCCGCGCTGGCAATCGGCTTCGCCGTGGCGGCCATCGGCGGCTGGGGTGAATTCGCCCGCGTCTCGATGGAAACGCAAAGCGAGCGGCTCAGCGTCCCCGGTCCGGGCCTGTGGAGCCTCAACACCTTCGTCGCCCTGTCGCTGCCGTGGTTCTTCTTCGCCATCTCCAACCCGCAGGTCAGTCAGCGGCTGTTCATCCTGCGCGATATGGCGTCGATGAAGCGGATGATCTTCTGGGTGCTGGGCTTCGGTCTGATCTTCACCCTGATCGCCGTGATCTGGGGCTTTGCCGCGCTGCAACTGGCACCGGGGCTCGAGAACACCGCAACCGCCACGCCCGCACTGCTGATCTCGGGCGCGATCCCGGCACCGGTTGCCGTGCTCTTGATCCTCGGCATCCTCGCCGCCGCTCTCGACCCTCGACAGCATCGCTCTGACGCTGGCGGCCATGGTCGCGCGCGATCTGATGACCGACGCCCAGCCCAAGGCGCAGATCCTGACCGGGCGCATCGTGGTGATCTTTGTCATTCTCTTCGCCAGCCTCTTCGCGCTGCAGAAGGTGCAGATCGTCGACCAGTTGGCCGCCTTGCCCTGTCTGCTGCCGGTCTGATGGTCACCGTCCCGGCGATCATCGGCGCCTTCTTCTGGCGCCGGGCAACGGCGGCGGGGGCGCTGGCGTCGATCCTCGGCGGTGCGGCGCTGGCGGTGTGGATGGCAATGATCCAGGGCGTGAGCGTGTTCAATCCGGTGCTGGCGCTCGGTGTCGGCGGCGCATGCCTTGTGCTGTTCGTGCCCCTGGTCTCGCTGCTCACCAAACCCAAAGCCAAGGCGCTGGATTTCGCCACCGAACTGCGTGCCGATCTGGACAAACACGGCGCGTGGTAAACCGCGCGCCCATCATCTGTCCCTAAATATCCACGGGGTTTCCAAAGGGGCGTGCCCCCCGGCCTTTATGTATGAGGGTGCGGGGGGCGCGCAGCCCCGCGCCTTGCGCAACCGCCGCCAGGTCCGCCCGTCGATCACCGCCGCCAGTCCCAGCGCGATCAGCGCCATGCCCGCAACCTGACGGGCCAGCAATGTCTCGCCCAGAACCAACACGCCCAAAGCAATCGCACTGACCGGAATGAGGAAGGTCACCAGAAACGCATTCACCGCCCCGGCGCTGGCGATCAGGCCGGAAGTGCGGCTGATAGGCCAAGGCCGTCGACAGCACCGCCAGCCCCACCAGCGCCGCCAGAATCCGGCCAGCCGGGCATCGGCAGAGGTCCGCGGTTGATCCACCACCAGCACCACCGGCAGCAGCATCAGCGCCGCACAACTGACCTGCCCGAAAGCCGCGCTCAGTGGCGGCATGCCGCGAAACCGCCGCCCCAGACCCCGGCCAGCGCATAGCTCAGCGCAGCGCCCGAGACGAGGCCGCCTGCGCCAGCGCGGTTCTGCCCGAGCCCCAGGCCCCGCCCATCATCACCGCCACACCGGCAAACCCCGCCAGCACGCCCGGCGCCTTGGGCCAGCTCAACCGCTCGTCCCGCGTCGCCAGATGCGCGACGACCACGCCCCAGAGCGGAGTCGTGGCGTTCAGGATCGAGGGAGCCAGCCCGCTGGAAATCTGCCCCTGCGCCACGACGAACAGGGTGAAGGGCGCGACGTTGTTGAAAAACCCCATCACCGCCAGCGCCGCCCAGACCCGCCAACCTTTGGGCCACGGCACCCGGATCAGCGGCAAGACCCCCGCCAGCACCAGCGCCGCCAGCCCCACACGTGCCAGCACGATGGTCAGTGGCGGCAGGACCGGCGCGCGTTGACACCGACAAAAGAAAAACGACCCGCCCCACAGGACGGACAGGACAATCAGCCGCAGCCAGTCGGGACCGGACATTCAAACCCCCAAAGGTGATCAGGGCGTCAGACTGCCCGCGTCCGCTTGTGCGGGTTTCCGGGCCGCTGCCCGCGGCCGGAACCTGCGCAAAGCTCAGTCGGCGCGCGTCCAGATCTGGTCGCGGCAGATGAACAGCACGCAGCCCGCCGCGGTCGGCTGGCTGCCCGCCAGATCCATCCGGGCGCGGTAGGTCTGGTCGCGGTCGGGCGCATAGATCTGCCCATCGCGGTATTCGCCCATGCTGCCGCGCGGCTCCATGGCCCAGACGATCTGGCGTCCGGCATTGGCCGAGGCAAAGGCCTCGCCGCTGGCATTGCGCGACTCGGTCAGCGTGCCGCACAGCCGGTCACCACACATCGAGATGGTGATGATGCCGGAATTGCCGTTGTCATCGGGTTGCGTGGCCCAGCGGCCCTCGGCCGGGTCGGCCAGCGCGGCGCTGCCGCAAAGAGGTCAATGCGGCGGCCAAAGTGAGTGTCATGGTCTTCATGGTGAACGTCCCTCCCTCGTGCGCGAAATCATCGGGCCTGGCCCTGCGTCCTGGCAAGAGCCGCGATAGCGCCCTGCCGCGCCGTCAGCTTGAGACCGCGCACATCGCCTCTTCGATCAGGTCCATGTCCGAGGCGGGGATCTCGAACAGCCCGTACCGGAACCGCGCGCCCCAGGTCGGACCGCCAAAGGACAGATGCGCCAGCAGGGGCCGGATCGGCGCATCGCGGGTCGCGTGCCAGTGCACGTCGCGGCGGAACGGCTGAAAATCGCCGCTCATCACCCCGACATAGGGCGCGCCCTCGGCCACCACCCCCAGCGCGGTGAAGGCCTGAACCGGCGCCCCGGCGCGGATCTGTTCATGCGGCGAATAATAGACCACGCGGTCGCCCGGGGTCAGGCGGCGCAGCACGGCGCCGCCTTCCGTGGTTGACCTGCATGAACCCGCCCGCGCGCCCGATCCGGACATGGTCGGCCGAGGCGACGGCGATCCGGCAGCGCTGCAGCTCATCGCGGGCTCGGGACATAGGGGCGCAGGCGGTGGCCATCGCGGGATCGGCGGCGGTGAAGTTCAGACCAAAGTCGAGCTGGGTGACGGGCTGCAGGATGGTGACGCCCTCGGCCTTGAGCCGGTCGTGCAGCGCCTGCAGCTGCACGGCGGCATCGGGCAGCGTCACCGCCAGCTCGGACGAGGCCGGGGTGACAGCGTCCGCCGCCGGGGTGACTTCACGGGTCCGCCGACAGCCCCAGCTGGACGCCGTTGCGCAGAACCAGCAGCGCGAAATCGGGCGCGTCATGGATCACCGGCGCGCCCAGTGCCCCGGCATAGAAACGGGCGCTGGCCGATGGGTTGCTGACATAAAGGATGAACATTGAGCTGCGTTGCATGGGGTATCTCCAGGGTTTCGATGACCCCTTGTCGCGCAGGCCAGTGTCCGACCATGTCAGCATCCCCCGCCAGCCGCACCTTTTCCGCATCACGCCAGTCGCGCAGCAGCCGCAAGCGGCGCACCGGATAGCGCTGGTCGCTGACGGTGCGGGCGGCGATGCGGTCATTGCGGAAATGGCGCACGGACTGGCGCAGCTCGCACCAGGCAACGATGACCTGAGTTGTGTCGAAGAACCCCATGGCAAAAGGCCAGATCACGCGCTGGCTTTGCGTGTCGGCCTTGTCGCGGTAGAGGATCTCGGCCTTGCGCTCGTCCCGGATCGCACCGCGCAGCGCGGGCATGAAGGGGGCCGATACACTCGGCGCGCGCGGCACCAGCAAGGGCGAGGTGTCGACGAAGAGCCGCAGATCCTCGGGCAGCACCGCACCGATGCGCGCCAGAGCCTCGCTCGCCGCCCCGGCCAGTGCCGGGTCGCCGCGCCCGGCAACCAGCCGCGCGCCCAGCACCAGCGCTTCCAGCTCATCGCGCGAGAACATCAGCGGCGGCAGCAGGAAACCGGGGCGCAGGACATAACCGACCCCGGCCTCGCCCTCGATCACCGCGCCCTGTGCCCGCAAGGCGTCGATATCGCGGTAGACGGTGCGCAGCGAGGTGCCGGTTTCCTCGGCGATGCGCGTTGCCGCCAGCGGACGGCGATGGCGGCGCAGGATCTGCAGCACGGCAAGGAGGCGTTCAGAGCGGGGTGGTCATGGCGCGCAGGATCGCGCAGGGCGGCGGGCGACCACAAGCGGTAGAGCAGGGGGGCCTTCCGCCCCCCCCTTCGGCCGACGCCGAATTCACCCCCCCGAGGATATTTAGGGACAGATGATCGGGCGCTCAGGCGGTGTCTTCGAGGCGTCGACGAAAGGCGCGCGGCGAGAGGGGGCCGGTGGCACGGGCGAAGACGCGGGTGAAATAGGCCGGGTCTTCGTATCCCAGCGCGTAGGCGACGCGCGATACGGGCAAGTTCGTGTACACGAGGTTGCGGGCGGGCCTCGCGGATCAGGCGATCCTCGATCAGGACCGAGGCCGGGCGGCCGGTGGCCGCGCGGGTGACGCGCGACAGGTGGGCGGCGCTGACGGACAGCGCCTTGGCATAGTCGGCCACGCCCCAGTGCCGCAGATACTGCGCGTCGATCAGCGATTCGGAGCCGGGCGAGCAATGCCGGGCTGGCGTTGGGACCGGCCACCGTGCCCCGCTGAGCAGCGCGCGGGCGGTCTGGCCCAGCAGCAACCCCGCCAGCGACCGCAGGATCGGCGCGGCGGGCAAAATCGCGCCCGCTCGGCAGGCGCTGAAGATCGCGGCCATGGTGGGGGGGATGTCGGCCTGAACGCCGTCAGGATCGCCGGTTTCGGCGAGGATTTCACGCAGGCCTTCGCCGGTTTGCAGGCTCTGGTCCAGCATCTCGGCGGCGAAGGTGACGACAAAGCCATGGGTTTCGGGTGTAAAGGAAAACCCGTGCACCACGCCGACCGGCACATTGACCAGCGAGCCGGGCGGCAGCGCGTGGCGCTGGCCATCCAGCGTGGCCGTGCCGCCACCGCTTTGCAACAACAGCAACTGGTGCAGGCGGGCATGGCGGTGCACGCCGGAGTTCCCAGTCGCGCAGGCGCGAGCGGATGCCGATGGTTTCGCAATGCACCACGTCGGGCAGGTCGTCGGCCTCGCCAAAGAGGTTGAAGTTGGGGATCGGGGGGGCAGGGGCGCGGGTCATGCGCGGTTGTGTACAAGTTTTGGCTCGCCCGCAGCCATTTCAAATATCGCGCATGTGCCTAATCTGATCGGCAAGCAGTTCCCGGAGTCGGGGGCCTGCACATGCGGAGGAGACTGGCACTGCATGAAAACCCGGGTCTCGTATCGATTGGCGGCGGGCCGGCGGGGCTGGGCTGTTGAGCCAGCTTTGGCACCTCAAGTGGCATCGACACCCGTCGCGGCTGGAGCGCCGAAGCCGCGACTACGTGCTGGGCCGGATCCGGGCGGGCGTGCTGGAGCAGGGCTTTACCGAACTGATGCGCGAGGCGCAGTGCGGCGAGCGGATGGACCGCGAGGGCGAGATCCACGAGGGGTTCGAGCTGTCGGATAACGGCGGCCATGCGGCACGTGGATCTGGAGAAATGACACCGGCGGCTCGACCGTGATGGCCTACATGGGCAGACCGAGGTGACGCGGGATCTGCACGAGGCGCGCGAAAAGCTGGGCGGGGTGGTCATCCGCAACGTCGAGGACGTGGCGCTGCATGATCTGGAACACCGACACCTTGGCGCCCTATGTGACCTACACGCTGAACGGCGAAGAGGTCCGGGTGGTTCTGGGCGATTATGTGGTGGGTGCGGACGGGTACCGACGGGCCGAGCCGCAAGGCGATCCCGGCGGATGTGCTGAGCCAGAGTATGAGAAGGTCTATCCCTTCGGCTGGCTGGGTGCGCACGAGCCGCACCAAGCCGGTGAACCCGGAACTGATCTATGCCAAGCATGACCGCGGGTTTGCGCTGTGTTCGCTGCGCTCTCAGGTGCTGAGCCGGTATTACATTCAGGTGCCGCTGACCGACAGTGTCGAGGATTGGTCGGACGAAGCGTTCTGGGATGAGCTGCGAAAAAGCGCCTGCCCGAGGACGTGGCGGCGCGGCTGGAGACGGGGCCGTCGATCGAGAAGCCGACCTGCGCCGCCGCGGTCCTATGTGGCCGAGCCGATGCGCTGGGGGAACCTGTTTCTGGCCGGGGATGCTGCGCGACATCGTGCCGCCGACCGGGGCGAAGCGGGGCTGAATTCGGCTGCGTCGGATATCTATTATCTGTATCACGGTCTGGTCGCCCATTATCAGAACGGCGATGACAGCGGGCTGGACAGCTATTCGCAAAAGGCGCTGGCGCGGGTCTGGAAGTGCGCAGGCGGTTCAGCTGGTGGATGACCTCGATCCCGGCACACCTCTCCCCGACAATCTGCCCTATGATCAGAAGCTGCGGGGGACGGATATGGAATATCTGTTCTCGTCCGAGGCTGCCATGACCTCGCTGGCCGAGAACTATGTCGGGCTGCCCTACTAAGGGATGTCCCACGATGGGACAGACCTGCGGTTCGATGAGAGATAACAACGGCTTGACCCGTCGCATTAACCCGGCCTTAGGCTTTGTCCCAAGGCCGGGTCTCTTGCGCCTACGCCGGTTTGCGGGTCTGGCGGAAGATCATGCACGCCGACCAGCGCCAGCCCGACAAGGCGGGCGGCGATGATCTGCGGTTCGCTGTCCGTGACCGGACTGGGCCAGATGACCAGCGCCGAGCCGACGGCCAGCCCCAGCCGCTCGACCCCCGACAGCGTCGCCGTAGAGCCACCAGCCGCCAAAAGCCAGCGCGTCAAAACCGCCGACGCCGACGGCGGCCATGGCGGCAGAGAGGGTGATCTCGGTCGCGGTGCCGACCATCAACAGGCCCGGCATGGTGGCAAAGAGGAAGGGCACCAGCAGTTTCACAAAGCCCAGACGCACGGCTTCCACGGCGGTCTTGTTGGCATCCCCGCCCGAGATCGACGCCGCCGCACAGGCGGCCAGCGCGACCGGCGGCGTGATCGCGGAGACCAGCCCGTAATAGAAGATGAACATATGGGCGACTATGGGCTCCATCCCCATGCGGGTCAGCGCGGGGGCGACCAGCACGGCGAGCAACAAATACGCCGCCGAGGTCGGCAGGCCCATGCCCAGAAAGAACGACACCAAGGCGGTGAGCGCCAGCAGGCCAAACAGGCTGCCCCCGGCGACATCGACGATCAGGCCCGAGAGCATCAGCGCCAACCCGGTCAGGTTGAGCACGCCGATCACCACCCCGGCGGCGGCAACGGCAACGACGATGGGCAGCGTGGCCATCAGCGTGTCACGGCAGACGAGGGCGAGGGCGACGAGGCCGACCCGCGTCTCGGCCCGCCACGGCGAGATCACCAGCGCGACGACCATGCGCATCACGGCGGCGCGGGCGGGGGTGCAGCCCATCGCCAGAAACCCGATCAGGCCCAGCAGCGGCAGCAGCAGATAGCCGCGCCGGATCAGCACGTCCTTGAGCAGATGCAGACCGGCGGAGGTGTCGCGCGCAAGGTTCAGACGGCCTGCTTCCAGCCAGACGGCGATCATCAGCGCCAGCACATAGAGCAGACCGGGGATCAGCGCGGCCAGCGCGATGGCGGCATAGGGAACGCCGATGATCTCGGCCATCAGGAAGGCGGCAGCGCCCATCACCGGGGGCGGGATCTTGCCCGGCGGATGACGCCGCAGCCTCGATCGCGCCGGCCAGATTGGCCGAATAGCCTGCGCGTTTCATGAGCGGGATGGTGAAGGTGCCGGTGGTCACCACATTGGCCACAGCCGAGCCGTTGATCGTGCCCAGCATGGTCGAGGACAGCGCCGCCGTCGGGCCCGGCCCGCCGCGCATCCCGCCCGGTGAGGGCGCGCGCGAGATCGACGAAAACCTCGCCGGTGCCGATCTTCATCAGCAGATTGCCGAGCAGGGCGAAGAGGAAGATATACTGCACGGCCACGCCCATCGGGACGCCGTAAATGCCTTCGGTCGAGAGCATCGGCATCGAGGCAAGGCGGCGCAGGGTATAGCCGCGATGGCCGTATTCGCCGGGGATCAGGTGGCCCAGCATGGCATAGCCGACAGCCAGCACGACCGGCAGAACCAGCAGCGCCCAGCCGACGCTGCGAATGACCAGAAGGACCAGCGCGGCCATCAGCCCGGCGAAGATCCACATATCAATGGATTGCGCCCATGCCGCCGCGCATGACGATGGCCATGTAGCTGTCCTGGATATGCAGGCCCGGCAGCAAGGCCAGCGGCGCCAGCGCGTAGCTGAGGGCGCGCAGCCAGAGCCATTTGCTTTTGAGCCCCACCACCAGCAGGCCCCCCGCCGCGATCAGCGAGAAGAACATCGCCCGCAGAACGAGCGCGGTGATCAGGCCGAAATACGCGCCGTAAATCACCAGTGCCGTGGCCGCCACCGCAAGGGTGGCGACCATGAAGAGAGATCAGCGTGGTCTCGGCGGTCGAGCGGTGTGGCGCTTCAAGTCTGAGCGCCGAGATCCAGTCGTTGATCATCATTCCGTTCCGTTTACTGGGCGTCGAAACAAGCAGCCGCGCCCGGGTGCATCGGGATCGGCACGTTCAGACGCGTCGGTGTTGTTGATCCGGCGGGCGATGCCGTGGACCTGGATCAGCTGGTCGAGGTGATCGAAGATGGCGGCGGTCATGCCCTCAACCAGCGCCGGGTCGGCGTCGGTGCGGGTGAAGATCGTCGCCGGGTCGTTGATCACGGTGATGTCCTGCGTCACATCCGGGTAGGTGCCGGCAGGGATGTCGTAAAGCTGGTAGAAAGGAACTCTTCGAGCATGCCCGCAACGGTGGCGGCATCGACGCTGAGCAGCACCATATCGGCGCGCGCATCAAGGTCGATCAGCGCCGCGACCGGCGCACCGGCCAGCACGACAGCCGCATCCACGGTGCCATTGGTCAGCGCATCGACGCCCTCGCTGTAGGACAGGAACTGTGCGTTGCTGGCATCAAAGACGCCGTAGGCGCCGAGCAGGCGCATGGCCAGAACGGCTGCGTTCGACCCCGGAGTGGCCCATGCCGACCGGGTGCCCGGCGAGATCCGAAAGCGAGGTGGATGCCGGTCTGCGCCGTGGTCGCGATCTGCAGCACGGCGGGGTAGAGATACGCCATCGAGGCGACATCCTTGCGGATCGCCCTCGAACGCGCCGATGCCGTTGGCGG
The DNA here is from genome assembly GCA_025938935.1 of Novosphingobium sp. MW5. GTDB lineage: Bacteria > Pseudomonadota > Alphaproteobacteria > Sphingomonadales > Sphingomonadaceae > Novosphingobium. The sequence goes on from JAPCWB010000002.1 coordinate 93,790, forward strand.
CCTCGTACAGCGTCGAGGACGACGAGAAGCCCATCTCCATCTCACCAGCGGCGGTGCGGCGGATGTTCTCGACCGAAGCGCCGGTGACTTCGGCGCGGGCGGTGGTGTCGGGCATGTGCTCGGTGATCAGGTCTGCCATGCCGGCGCCCAGCACGTAGAACAGCCCGCCGGTGCCGCCGGTGCCGATGGAGACGCGTTGCTGCGCCGTGGCGGGGACGGCGAGCGCGGTCGCCAGTGCCGCAAGGGCAGGGAGTTTTGGTGAAATTCATGGTGTCACTCCCTGGGGGTTGCAGAGCGTTCGGCTTGCGGGCCGGTGGGGCTCGGCGTGTCGGGCGAGTTAGTCGGAAATCGTTGCGCTTGTCCAGTTTCCCACGACATATGGGGGCCATAAGCGCAAGGGAGCGGGCCATGTTCAGGACAGTGACGGCAACGGACGGGCTGCAGCTTTGCGTGCTGGATGGAACCGGCGCAGGGGTGCGGCGGGGCGGGCTGGTGATCTTGCAGGAGATCTTTGGCGTTACCGATCAGCTCAAGGGCGTCGCGCGGCATTGGCATGCGGCGCAGGGGATCGAGGTGGCGATTCCGGCGTTGTTCGACCGGCAGGAGCGCGACGCGGTGATTCCGTTCGATCAGGGCGCGCGCGGGCGCGCGCTGATGCTGGCCTCGGATCTGGAAGCGACGATGCGCGATGTGGCGGCGGCGGTGGCGGCGCTGGGCGGTCCGGTGGCGGTGATGGGGTTTTGCTGGGGCGGCGGGTTGGCGCTGCGGGCGGCGCAGGTGCTGGATATTGCCTGCGGCGTGTCCTTCTATGGCACAAGCCTGCCGCATGGCATCTGGACAAACCGCTGGTCAAGCCGATGCAGGGGCATTTCGGCCTGAGCGACGACCACACCCCGCCCGAGGTGCTGGCGCAGGTGCGGGCGGCGATGCCGGGGTTCGGGATGCATCTGTATGAGGCCGGTCACGCCTTTGCCGATGACGCGCGGCCAGCCTCGTATGTCGCCGGGGCGGCGGAGCTGGCGCATGAGCGGACGGCGGCGTTTCTGGCGCAGCATCTGGGCTGATCAGAGCGGGGGCTCGATCCCCGACCAGATCAGCTGCAGCGCCAGCAGGAACAGGATGATGTCCAGCGCCTGTTTGAAGCGGGCATCGGTCAGGCGGTTGAGCACCCGCTTGCCGGTCCAGGTTCCGGCCAGCCCGCACAGGATCAGGGCAGCGATGAGCGGGGCCCCGAGACGGCATAGGCCGAAGCCGAGCACGCCGAAGGCCACCGATTTGAGCAGGTGTTGCAGCGTCAGCAGCGATGCAGCGGTCGCCACATGGCTGTGGCGATCCATGTCGAGCGATTTGACGTAGGTGTTCACGAAGGGGCCTGAGGCGCCGTGCTGTCCATCGACAGTGATGCCGGTGACGGTGCCGGTCACCAGCGGCCAGTCGCGCATCCATGCCGGGGGCCTGGCCAGCACCGTCCAGATCAGGAACAGCCCGACGCCGATCAGCACGACAGAGGGCGGGATGGAGATCTGGGGACGCCGATGGCGATGCCAAGGATGATCCCGGCGCCGAAGCCCCAGACCGCGCTCCAGCGGATGTAGCGGGCCATCATCGCCGTGCGCCCTGCGTTCGAGCCGAGTGCCGCCGCATGTCCCTGGCACAGAGCCAGTGGCGGCGACGGCAAGGCCATGACCGCCAGCATCAACCCTCCGCCGCCGATGCCGAGAGAGATGGTGATGAAGCTGGCGATAAAGCCGTCGCCATGAGCGCGAGCGCGACAGCGAGCGTGACATCGGGCGGCAGGTAGGGGGCGATCAGGTCCATCGCGGGATCACGGTTGGCAAAGATCAGACATTGGGCGCGTTGCAAAATCAGGTTGGTTTTGTGGCAGGTTTCGGACCACTCACCCGGTCAAGCCGGTCAGGAATGTTGGATAACTGCGATCACCCGCCCCACCGCATAGGCCTGCATCAGGCGCGGCGTCGCGGCGGCGCGCAACAGCCCGTCCGGGCGGCGGCTGACGGCGGTCAGGCGGCCGGCAGACCACCGGGACGGCAACTTGCAGATCGTGTCCGGCATCGCGCAGGGCTTGCAGAGTCGCCTCGGGGAAAGCCGGTTCGGCCAGCAGATGCGCCGCGCGAAAGCCGCGCGGATCGAAGCTGGCCTGCAGGTGTTCGGTGTGGAACAGCGGCGCGTCGATGGCCTCTTGCAGGTTCATTCCGTGGTGGATGAGGCGCAGCAGGAAGGCCGAGTGCCATTGATCCTGCTGGTCGCCTCCGGGCGTGCCGAAAGCCACGCGCGTGCCATCGGGCCCCCGCGCAAGCGACGGCGACAGCGTGGTGCGCGGGCGGCGACCAGGGGCGAGAGAGCTGGGCGAGCCGTCATCCAGCAGAACATCTGTGCGCGCGAATTGAGCGGCATGCCCAGCCCGGCACGACGGGCGAGCTTTGCAGCCAGCGCCGCCCGAGGGCGTGGCGCTGACCATGTTGCCCCAGCGGTCCACCACGTCCAGATGCACGGTGTCGCCGGGGGCCTTCAGGTGGCCCATCGTCGGCTCGCCGATCCCCGGGCCGGTGTTGTCGGCCCGCTTGGCCAGCCAGCGCTGGCGGAAGACGGCAGCATCGGCCTGCCCTTCGAACCCGTGCAGCATCGAGGGGCGCAGCTGGTCCAGGCGCGCTCGGTTATCGGCGCGCGGCGCTCGGAACCATGGGCGCGCGACAGCAGGATCTCGGCCGGGATCTCGGCATCGGCGGGGTCGCCGTAATGCGCCTCGCGGTCGGCAAAGGCGAGTTTCAGCGCCTCGGTGACAAGGTGGACGAATTGCGGGCCGGTGGGGTCCATCGCGGCCAGCGGGTCGGCGGCGAGGGTTTGCAGCACCTGCAGCAGCACCGGCCCTTGCGACCAGAAGCCGCCCTTGTAGACCTGCCAACCGGCGTGGCGCACGGTGAGCGCGGGCTCATAGCTGGCCGACCATCCGGCCATATCCTGCCCGGTGAGCACGCCCTTGTGGCGCGCGCCGCTGGCGTCCATCACATGCGCATCGCGCATCCAGTCATCAATCGCCTGCGCGATGAAGCCTTGCGAGAACACTTTGCGGGCGGCGTCGATCTGCGCCTCGCGGCCTGTTGTCCCGGCGACTTCGGCGCACGAACGCTCCCATGTCGCGGCAAGATCGGGGTTGCAAAACCGCGACGCCCGCCTTGGGCACGGCGTTGTCCGGCAGCCAGACGGCGGCCGAGGTCGGCCATTCGTCGCGGAAGAAATCGGCAAGGCCGGCGATGGCGGCGGTCGCATTGGCCAGCATCGGCACGCCGTTGCGCGCATAGTCGATGGCGAGGGCAAGGACATCGGCCAGCGGCCATGTGCCATGGTCGCGCAGCATCAGCATCCACGCATCGAAGGCGCCGGGAACCGGTACCTGGCCGACAGACCCGAGCCGGGGATCAGGTCCAGCCCCTGATCGCGGTAATGGGTGATCGTGGCCCCGGCAGGCTTGGTGGCCTGACCGCAGATCATGGTCGGCTGGTCGTCATCGGCGGGCCAGATCATCGCGGGCATGTCGCCCAGCGGGCCGTTCAGATGCGGTTCGCAGACATGCAGCGTGAAGCCCATGGCGACGGCGGCGTCATGCGCGTTTCCGCCGCGCTCCAGCACCGACATGCCGACCGCCGAGGCGATCCAGTGGGTCGAGGACGTCATGCCGAAAGTGCCGGAGAGTTCGGGCCGGGTGGTGAAGCTCATGGCGCGTCCTTTTGACGGATGCGCATCAGGCGGGCGGCGATGGGGGCGCGGTGATCACCCAGAAGGATGCGCAGGATATGGTGGACAACCACATAGCCCAGATCCGCGCCCGCGACGATGGCCAAGACGGTCATCTCGGCCTGACCGCCGGGCGCAAAGGCCAGAAACGCCTCGACCGAGGGGGCGAGACCCAGCGCGTAGACGATTTCCGACATGATCGCGGCGAGCAGGGCAAGGATCAGCACGAAGCCGACGCCCGCCGCCGCATCGCGCTTGATCTCGACGTGCAGGGTGACGCCGGTGTAGCCGACGCCGATGGCCGAGCCGATGAAGAACTGCGCGACATAGATCGCCTCGGCGGGCGGGCGGTGGTGGATGAACCCGGCCAGCGACAGCGCCCCGGTGACGATCAGCGGGCCAAGAATGGAAGCCCCGAAGAGGCCGATCTTCTCGCCGCCCTTCAGCCGATCGGCCAGGCGGCGGCCATGATCAGCATCTCGCCGACCGGCAGATCGCGGGCAGGTTCGCCGACCGGGTGGGACATCGACGCGCCAAAGACCTGCGTGATCAGGATCGGGGCCAGCGTGACGATGATCAGCACGCGGGTGGCATGGATCAGCGACAGGGTGCAGGGGTTGGCCCCGGCCTCGGCCCCGAAAATGATCATGTCCTGCAACCCGCCGGGCGTAGCTGAATACCGCGGTCGCCGCGTCATAGCCGCAGACCTTGCGGAAGAACGGCACGCCGATCAGGCCGATCAGCGCGATGTAGACCGGGATCAGGGCGATGGAGCCGATCATCGAGGGCAGGGTGGCGATCAGCGCCGGGGTCAGCGCGGCACCGACGACGATACCAGGCGTTGCGCGCGCCGACGCCGATCTGTCCGGTGCCGCGCAGGGGCATGCCCAGCAGCGCGGCGAGAAGGCAGGCGAACATCGGGCCGAAGAGGAAGGCAGCGGCAGGCCGATCAGGATAAACGCGACGGCGCCGACCATGGCCAGCACCAATGTCAGCGCGCTGCGTTGCCAGGGTGAGAGCGAGGTGAGGCGGGGGGTGAGCATGACAGCGTTCCTTGACGGGTGTTGTGTCCTTGACGGGTGTTGTGTGCGATTGTATACCTATGGATGCAATCTGCAAGGTGCCTATGAAACATTCCCGAACCCAGTGCCGATCTGCCGCAAGGTCAGGACGCTTACCGCCGCTTGTTGGCCGAAATCCGCGCCGGGTCGCTGGTGCCCGGCGACCGGCTTCGGCCCCCCCCCCCCCCCCCCCCCCCCCCGAGAGAGAGAGAGAGAGAGAGAGAGAGAGAGAGAGAGAGAGAGAGAGAGAGAGAGAGAGAGAGAGAGAGAGAGAGAGAGAGAGAGAGAGAGAGAGAGAGAGAGAGAGAGAGAGAGAGAGAGAGAGAGAGAGAGAGAGAGAGAGAGAGAGAGAGAGAGAGAGAGAGAGAGAGAGAGAGAGAGAGAGAGAGAGAGAGAGAGAGAGAGAGAGAGAGAGAGAGAGAGAGAGAGAGAGAGAGAGAGAGAGAGAGAGAGAGAGAGAGAGAGAGAGAGAGAGAGAGAGAGAGAGAGAGAGAGAGAGAGAGAGAGAGAGAGAGAGAGAGAGAGAGAGAGAGAGAGAGAGAGAGAGAGAGAGAGAGAGAGAGAGAGAGAGAGAGAGAGAGAGAGAGAGAGAGAGAGAGAGAGAGAGAGAGAGAGAGAGAGAGAGAGAGAGAGAGAGAGAGAGAGAGAGAGAGAGAGAGAGAGAGAGAGAGAGAGAGAGAGAGAGAGAGAGAGAGAGAGAGAGAGAGAGAGAGAGAGAGAGAGAGAGAGAGAGAGAGAGAGAGAGAGAGAGAGAGAGAGAGAGAGAGAGAGAGAGAGAGAGAGAGAGAGAGAGAGAGAGAGAGAGAGAGAGAGAGAG
>JAPCWB010000003.1 GCA_025938935.1 Novosphingobium sp. MW5
GGGGGGGGGGGGGGGGGGGGGGGGGGGGGGGGGGGGGGGGGGGGGGGGGGGGGGGGGGGGGGGGGGGGGGGGGGGGGGGGGGGGGGGGGGGGGGGGGGGGGGGGGGGGGGGGGGGGGGGGGGGGGGGGGGGGGGGGGGGGGGGGGGGGGGGGGGGGGGGGGGGGGGGGGGGGGGGGGGGGGAAAAAAAAAAAAAAAAAAAAAAAAAAAAAAAAAAAAAAAAAAAAAAAAAGTTCTGCTTCGTGTTCCTGCTGATCGCCGGCCTTTCCTTCCTCGGCCTGGGCATTCAGCCGCCCACCGCGGACTGGGGCTCGATGGTAGCGCGAGAACGCGACGCTGATATCATTCGGCGAACTGACGCCGCTCATTCCCGCAGCAGCCATTGCGCTGCTGACGGTTGCGGTGAACTTCGTCGTCGACTGGATGCTGTTCCGCACATCCGGACTGAAGGAGGTTTGAGCATGGTGCCGAAAAGAGACGTACTGCTCGAAATCAGGGACCTTCGCATCGAAGGCTATTCCGACGAGAAATGGATCGAGATCGTCCGCGGGGTCGACCTTACCCTGCACAAGGGCGAGGTGCTGGGCCTGATCGGGGAATCCGGGTGCCGGAAAATCGACCATCGGCCTGGCCGCCATGGGCTTTGCCCGCGACGGCTGCCGGATTTCCGGCGGCTCGATCGAGTTCGACGGGATGGAGCTGACGACGACCTCTGAAAGCGACCTGAGGGCCCTGCGCGGCTCGCGGATCGCCTATGTGGCGCAGTCGGCTGCGGCTTCGTTCAACCCCGCCCACAGGATCATCGACCAGCATACGGAAGCGCCGATCCAGTATCGCATCCAGAAGCGCGTCGAGGCGCAGGAAGACGCGATGGAGCTGTACCATCGCCTGAGGCTGCCCAACCCGAAGGAAATCGGCTTCCGCTATCCGCACCAGGTGTCCGGCGGCCAGCTGCAGCGTGCCATGACCGCCATGGCCATGGCCTGCCGCCCGGATCTGATCATCTTCGACGAGCCGACCACGGCGCTGGACGTGACCACGCAGATCGAGGTTCTGGCCGCGATCCGGGACATTGTCGATCAGTTCAACACCGCCGCGATCTACATCACCCACGATCTGGCGGTCGTGGCGCAGATGGCCGATACGATCAAGGTGCTGCTCAAGGGCGAGGAAGTCGAAGAGGCGCCGACCGAGCAGATGCTCGACAGGCCCAAGGAGGACTACACCAAGAGCCTGTGGGCCGTGCGCAGCTTCAAACGCCCGCAAAAGGCGCGGCCGACCGGGCCCGACGTCAAGCCGATCGTGTCGGTTCAGGGCATCGATGCTGCCTACGGCAAGACCAAGGTGCTCGAGGACGTCTCGTTCGACATCTATCCGGGCATGACGGTTGCCGTCGTCGGGGAATCGGGATCCGGCAAGTCGACGACGGCGCGCTGCATCACGGGCTGCTGCCGCCGACGAAGGGCAAGATCCTGTACAACGGCGAAGAACTGCCGCCCAAATACACGGACCGGACAAGCAACAGCTTCGCCAGGCGCAGATGATCTACCAGATGGCGGACACGGCGCTTAACCCGAAAATCCGCATCAGCGACATCATCGGCCGTCCGGCGCAGTTCTACAGCGGGCTGCATGGCGCCGCCCTGAAGAGCCGGGTGGACGAGTTGCTCGACCTCATCGAGCTGGAGCCGTCGCAATACTACAGCCGCTACCCGCCGGAGCTCTCCGGCGGACAGAAGCAGCGTGTCGGCATTGCCCGCGCCCTGGCGGCCGAGCCGTCCTTCATCATCTGTGACGAGGTCACCAGTGCTCTGGACCAGCTCGTCGCGGAAGGCATCCTCAAGCTGCTCGACAGGCTGCAGCAGGAGCTGAACCTCGCCTATATGTTCATCACCCACGACCTGGCAACGGTGCGCTCGATTGCCGATGAGGTGGTGGTGATGCAGAAGGGAAGGGTGGTCGAACAGGGGCCGAAGGACGAAATGTTCACGCCGCCGCACCATCCCTATCACGGACCTGCTGCTGTCGTCCGTGCCGGAAATGGACCCGAACTGGCTCACGACGCTGCTGGAGGAACGCGGCGTCGACGAGATCGGCGAGAGCGCAAACGTCTGAGGCTCCGGCTCCGGGAAATCCGGGGCCGGCCGCTCAGTCCGGACTCTGTCACGGCTGGCCGCAAGGCAAAAACCAACACCCCCGGTCTTCGCAAGACCGGGGTGTTTGGTATTCGTTCGGCTGATTGCAGGCGCGTGGCCGATCAGCCGACCATCATATAGCCGGACAGGACCATGGTGCCCACGATAAGAGCGTAGACGCCGACCAGCGCCGGCCATGTTCCACTGTGTACTTTGTATTCACGAATAAGCTCATCACGGGTCATGGCGACCTCCTGAAGGCCCAGCCTTGGCTGGGATGATGGTGTCTGACTTTCGGCGACAACTAACCTACGAAAGTTAAGAATTCAATGACGGAATTCAAGAAGACCCCTCCTATTTTGCATGTCTGGAATGCACGGAATGCAGGTCTTTCAAGTTGTTGATATTCAAGGTCATTTCCTGCAATTTTTCTCATCATTCCGTTTGAACTGGCACTCCTTACATGGCTTTTTTGACCATCCGGTCCATCTGCCTTGGTGAAATTACCGGTGCCGCCACCGGGCTTTCTTCTTGGTGTCCGGATTTTTTCTTCGCGAAACCGGCCTCCTCACGCCGGATGTTGCGCGCACCGGCCTTTTTCAACCCGCCCTAACGGGGAAAGTTCCCTAGCCGGTTGCTGCCCGAAACGATTTTCCCGAAAACTATGTCAGACATAGTCTTTACAATGTCAGACATAGTGATATCGTTTGATGGAAGCAGAAGTGGGGTCGGCGTCGGTTCATGTCGGAAATATCACCGCAAAAGAGGGTCGAAATCGAAACCGTTCCGGCAAAAGGGCCCCGGGACGTACCTCATGCGCTCATCAAGCTGATCGAGGACGACGGGCTCAAGGTCGGCGACCGACTGCCGCCCGAGCTGGCGCTGGTGCAGCGCCTCGGCATCGGCCGCTCTGACCATTCGCGAGACGCTGAAAACCTGGGAAAGCATGGGCGTCGTCAGCCGCAACAAAGGGGCGGGGACCAGGCTCACGGCGGAGATCTCCCGCAACACCTTGCGCGTGGCGCTCACCATCAAGCACGAGGCGAACAGTCTCCTGCGCATGCTTCAGGTGCGCCGTCCCCTGGAGATGGAGGCCGTGCGGATCGCCTGCCGCCTTGCGACGCCGGACCAGCGCAGACTCATCAATGCGCGCGCCGCCGAGCTGATGGCCGTTTACGAGGCCGGCGAAGACTGGCGCCCGGCCGACCACCGGTTTCACTATGCCATTCACGATGCGACGGGCAATCCCCTGTTCCGTCAGTTCATCGACCAGATCCAGAAGTGCTTCCACGACATTTACGACACACCGTTCGGCAAGCCCCATCTCGGCCAGGAGTCGATCCCGCTGCACCGCCCGCTCGCCGACGCGATCATCGCCGGTGACGAGGATGCGGCCGCCGGACTGGCCGGCACCATCATCGACATGGTCTGCGCCGAGACGCAGAAAATCTCCGAGGCACATGAGGCACATGATGGCTGAGTCCGGCCCGGACGGGTTTTCGCTCGATACCTTGCTGGCGGCTGCCGCCGAGGATGCCGGCGGGGCCGTCGTGCCGCCGATTGTGCAGACATCGCTGTTCACCTTCGACAGTTACCAGGCGTTCGAGGACCGGATGGCCGGGCGGTCGAACGATCCGCTTTACACCCGCGTCCAGAATCCCACGGTGGCGGCCTTTGAAGACCTGGTTGCGGCGGCCGAACAGGGAGAGGCGGCGGTCGGCTTCGCCTCGGGCATGGCGGCCATCTCATCGACCGTTTTCGCCTTTGTCCGGCCCGGCGACCGGATCGCCTGCGTGGAACATGTCTATCCGGATGCCTATCGCCTCTTCGAACGGCTGATGCGGCCGTTCGGCGTGGAGGTGAGCTACCATCCCGTCGAGGCATTCGAGAAGGATCCGGACCTCCCTGGCGGGCGTGAAGCTCGCCTATCTGGAAAGCCCGGATTCGGTGGTCTTCCAGGCCATGGATCTCGGCGCCGTGGCCGCCCATGCAAAGAGACACGGGACCCTGACGGCTGTCGACAATTCCTGGGCGACGCCGCTGTTTCAGCGGCCGCTGACGCTCGGTATTGATATCGTCATTCATTCGGCGTCCAAATATATCTCCGGCCATTCGGACACTGTGGCCGGGGTGGTGGTGGCCCGCGCCGAGCTCGTCAACCGGATCCGGGACCTGAGCCTGCCGCTGCTCGGCGGCAAGCTGGCGCCCTTCGAGGCGTTTCTGCTGACGAGGGCCTGCGCACGCTCGGTGCCCGCATGCGCCAGCACCAGGCGAGCGCGGATTTCTTCGTCGACAGGCTGTCATGCCATCCCAGCGTGACGGCGGTCGCTTTCGCCGGGTCCCAATATGGTCCCCGGACTGACCGGGCGCTCCGGCCTGATGTCGGTGGAACTGGACGAGAGCATCGATATTCCCCGCCTTGCGGATGCGCTGAAACTGTTCCGGCTCGGGGTGAGCTGGGGCGGCTTCGAAAGTCTGATCCTGCCCGTGCAGATCGGCCTGCGCCAGGCGGGCGAAATGAATTCCATGCAGCGCTTTGGCGTCTCCGGCAGGCTCGTGCGCCTGAGCCTGGGGCTGGAAGACCCCAACGACCTTTGGGCCGATTTCGAAGCGGCCCTGAGAGAAAGCGTCCGGTAAACAGCCCGGCGCCTTCCAACTAAAACCTAGAGAAGAGCGGAGCAGACTATGAGGGGACTAATAGGAGCGATCAGCGGACTGGTATTTCTCGGTTGGACTGCGGCAGAGGCCGAAACGCTGAAACTGGTGGAGGTCATCACAAGCCCGGAGCGCACGGAAGTCCTGCGCAAACAGGTGGAGGCCTTCGAAGCCGACAACCCGGGAACGGAGGTGGAAATCGTCTCGCTGCCATGGGGGCAGGCGTTCGAGAAATTCGCGACCATGGTGGCCGGCGGCGACATTCCCGATGTGGTGGAAATGCCGGACCGGTGGGCGGGCATCTACAAGGACAGGCTTGTCGACCTGAACAGCCGGATCGCCGAATGGGAGTACGGCGGGACGCTGACGCAGAAGACCCTGGACATGGCCCGGCAGACGGACGGCAAGACGGCCCGGATGATCCCCTACGGCTTCTATCTGCGCGCCCTGTTCTACAACAAGAAGCTGCTTGAGCAGGCCGGCGTCGACCATCCGCCGCGCACCATGGAGGAATTCATGGACGCTTCCAGGGCGGTCTCGGAGTTGGACGGCAAATACGGCTATTGCCTGCGCGGCGGACCGGGCGGTCTCAACGGCTGGATCATGATGGCCGCGACCATGAACGGTAACAACACCTTCTTCGACGAAAACGGCCAGAGCACGCTCAACCAGCCAGGATCCGTCGAGGGGCTCCAGTTCCTGATCGACATGTACCAGAAGGGTTATGCGCCCAAGGATTCCGTCAGCTGGGGCTTCAATGAAATCGTCGCCGGCTTCTATTCGGGCACCTGTGCGTTCCTCGACCAGGATCCCGATGCCCTGATCGCCGTTGCCGAGCGGATGGATGCGGAGGATTTCGCCGTCGTGCCGATGCCGGTCGGACCCGCCGGCAAGGCTTTCCCGACGATCGGTTTCGCGGGCTGGGCGATGTTCGACAGCTCCGAGAACCAGGACCTGTCCTGGAAGCTGATCGCGCACCTTTCCGGCCCCGAGGCCAACAAGGAATGGGCAAAGCGCGTCGGCGTCATTCCGATCCATGAAGGCGCCGAGCAGGATCCCCATTTCCGCACCGAGCAGTTCGCCGGTTGGTTCGAGACGCTGAACGGCGAGGAATATGTTCCCACCGTGATGCCGACCTATCTGGAGCAGTTCGGCTACTTTGCCGATTCCATCGCCCTGGAAACCAGTCAGGAAGCCCTGCTCGGCCAGATCAGCGCGCAGCAGCTCGCCGATACCTGGGCCGCGTTCCTGACGGAGGAATACGCCCGCTGGAAAGCCCAGCAATGACTGCGGTGGAACGTATCGCGCCCGGGGGTACCCGGGCGCGGCCATCCTTCTATTTCCGCACCATGGTGGAGCCCTATCTTTATCTGTCGCCGGCGATCCTGCTGATCGCGCTGGTGATGCTGGTTCCGCTGGTGATCGGCATTTCATACGCCTTTCAGGCGGTCAACCTGCTGCGCCCGTTCGATACGGGCTGGGTGGGCCTTGCGAATTTCCGCGCGTTGTGGGCGGACAACAAGTTCTGGCTGGCTCTGACGAACACGTTCTGGTGGACGCTGGGGTCGATCGTCTTCCAGTTCTTTCTGGGGCTTGGACTGGCCCTCATCCTGAACACGCAATTCTATGGCAAGCGGCTCGTCCAGGCGCTGGTCTTCCTGCCCTGGGCCGTGCCGACCTTCCTGTCGGCGCTGACCTGGGCGTGGCTGTTCAATCCGACGATCGGCCCGCTGCCGCACTGGCTGGCAGCCCTCGGCGTTCTGTCGGAGCCCTTCAACATCCTGGGGGATCCGAACCTTGCCATGTGGGGACCGATCACGGCCAATGTCTGGTTCGGTGTCCCGTTTTTCGCCATCACCCTGCTCGCGGCCCTGCAGTCGATCCCCGGCGAGCTCTACGAGGCGGCGGAAATCGACGGTGCGACGGCCTGGCAGATGTTCACCAAGATCACACTGCCGTTCCTGGCGCCCATGATTGCCATCACCGTGATGCTGCGGACCATCTGGATCGCAAATTTCGCGGATCTCATTTTCGTCATGACCGGAGGCGGGCCGGCCAATTCCACGCAGATCCTGTCGACCTACATCTTCACGACCGCCTTCCGCCGGCTCGATTTCGGCTATGCCTCGGCCATTGCCGTCGCGCTTCCTGGGCGTGCTGCTCCTTTATGCAATGATCCTTCTGGTGCTGCGCCGGAAGCTTGTCAGGATCTGAGGTGGCCATGAGATCCCTTCGTCAAAGCACGCTCCTCGCGGTGACCGGAAAATACCTGGCCCTGGCCTTTTATGTGGGATTTGCGCTTTTCCCGCTCTACTGGCTCGCCAAGATCGCGGTGACCCCGGACGGGCTGATCTATTCGGAAGGCACGGCGCTTATCCCGAGCCGGTTCACGTTCGACAACTTCCGGACCGTTCTCCTTGCCACGGACTTTCTGGCCTATTTCCGCAACAGCGTGATCGTTTCGCTCGGTACGGCCGCGATCACGACCTGTGTCGCGGCGATGGCCGGCTATGCCTTCTCGCGCTTCGATTTTCGCGGCAAGCGTCTGGTCGTCGCACTCATGCTGATCACGCAGATGTTTCCGCTCCTGATGATCATTGCGCCGATCTACAAGATCGTCGCGGCCGTGGGCCTGCTCAATTCGCTGACCAGCCTGATCGTCGTCTACACGGCGTTCAACATTCCCTTCGCCACCTTCCTGATGCAGTCGTTTTTCGACGGCATCCCGAAAGATCTGGAGGAGGCCGGCATGATCGACGGCTGCACCCGTTTCCAGGCCCTGAGAAAAACTCGTCCTGCCGCTGACCCTGCCGGGGCTCGGGGCAACGCTCGGTTTCGTCTTCACGGCTGCCTGGAGCGAACTGCTGTTCGCGCTCATGCTGATCAATTCCAACGACACGATGACCTTCCCGGTGGGACTGCTGACCTTCGTGTCTAAATTCTCGGTCGACTGGGGGCAGATGATGGCCGCCGGCGTGATGGCGCTCGTGCCGTCCTGCCTGTTCTTCATCTTCATCCAGCGCTACCTGGTCCAGGGGCTGACCTCTGGCGCCGTCAAGGGATAGGAGCCCCGTTCCATGGCACGCATCGAGCTGCAGAACATCGGCAAGTCATACGGTTCCGTCGAAGTCATGCGCGACATCAACCTGGTGGTCGAGGATGGCGAGTTCATTGTGCTGGTCGGCCCTTCCGGGTGCGGGAAGTCCTCCCTTTTGCGCATGATCGCCGGGCTTGAGCCGATCACGGCCGGAGAATTCAGCGTCGACGGCAAACGCCTCAACGAGGTGCCGCCGCGCGACCGGGACATGGCCATGGTGTTCCAGTCCTATGCGCTCTATCCGCATATGGATGTGGCGCGCAACATGGGCTTTTCGCTGGAAATCCGCAAAGCGCCTTCCGAGGAACGGCTGAGTAAGGTGGCAGCTGCGGCGAAGACGCTCGGTCTGTCCGCGCTGACCGGGCGCCTGCCGAAGGCGCTTTCGGGCGGGCAGCGGCAGCGGGTCGCCATGGGACGGGCGATCGTGCGCGATCCGAGCGCGTTTCTCTTCGACGAGCCGTTGTCGAACCTGGATGCCGCCCTCAGGGTGGAAATGCGCCTGGAAATCGCGCGGCTCCATCAGCGCCTCAAGGCGACGATGATCTACGTCACCCATGACCAGGTCGAGGCGCTGACGCTGGCCGACAGGATCGTCGTCCTGAATGCGGGCAAGATCCAGCAGGTCGGCACGCCGCTTGATCTCTACGAGCGCCCGTCGAACAGGTTTGTGGCGCAATTCATCGGTTCTCCGACCATGAACATGCTGGAGGTAGAGCGCGCGGAGGGCGGCATCCGGCTGAAGGACGGCACGGTGCTGAACTTGGAGCTTGGCGCGCGCCAGCAACGCGCGTGCGAACTGGGCGTGCGCCCGGAACACCTCAATGTCGTTGCCCCGGAGGCCGCGCATCTTTCCGGCGTTGCCGAGCTCGTCGAGCATCTGGGATCCGACACCAACATCCACGCCAGCGTGCCGGGCATCGGCCAGATGCTTGTGCGCCAGCACGGCCACTTCCCGCTGAAGGCGGGCGAGCCGGTCCATATCGCCCTGGATCTTGAAAAAGGCCCATTTGTTCGGTCCGGACGGCTACCGGCTGAAGAGGTAGGGTGCGGACGCCTGATTCCAGGGGCTCCGCCCGGACCATGCTTTCGACATTGATCGTCGCCTCGCCCTGCATGCAGAAGGACATCTCGGCGATTTCACCCCTCACGCGCACGTAGTCGCCGGCCTTGAACCGGGATCCGGTGCCGGTCAGGCTGTAACTGCGGCCATTGGGCGTGTTGATCTGCATGCATTCCGCACCGTGCGCAAGCCGTCCCTCCACCGTGCGCATGCCGGCACCGTCGTCGGGTGCGTCAGGGTCGCGCTGCTCGACGACCTGGACCGGCCCGCTGACCTCTGTGCGGCCGTCCCTCGTGTGGATCACGAAGACGAGATCCTCGCCGGGAGCGGCGTTCTCGGGTATCCGCACGCGGGCCTCCACCTCACCGCCGGCCTGCACCCGCGTCCGCTCGAGCGAGCGCCATTCCGGTCCCGGCGGCCCGACACCGATCTGGACTGTCTGGCCGGGAAGGTAGTTGTCGCCGCTCACGGTGATGGGCGTGCCGAGGCCCGCCCGCCCGCGGCTGGACGTTGATCGTGGGGTCCTTGGCGATCGGACCATCCGGCCCGCCCGGCGCGAATCTCGGGATACGAATGGTAAGGCCGACCGGCAGGTCGTCCATTTCCAGGTCCGGATTGGCCTCCAGCAGCGCATCGACGCTGGTTCCCAGGCTTTCGGCCAGCGAGAAGAGCGTGTCGCCCGGTGCAACCTTCCGGGTTGCATGCGGCAGCCGCGCATCATCGTCACCGCCGGTCGCTCCGGGTATATTGATCCGGGTTCCTACGGCGATGTTGCGCACGTTGCCGATCTGCGGATTGGCGGCCATGAGTTCCGGCAACGCAACCCGGCATTGCTGAGTTACCTTCTGCAAGGTGTCGCCCGGCTGCATGACGTATTCCCCGGCGCAGGGGCTCTGCGCCCCGGCACTGCACCGGAAAGGAGGATGACGACGGAAAACGCCGCGAGCATTCCGGTGGAGGTTGAGAGGCACCCTGCCATTTTGCACGCTCCCTGTTCTGGCTCGAGCGCCGGCTCCGCGCCGTGGGTCTGCCTCTGGCCGCTGCGGCGGCCGTTGCCGGACGCGGGCGCCGGCCTGGTTGGCGACGTAACGTTTTGCGCGCCGCGCGGGTTCCGGCCTTGGGCGGGAAGCAGGATCGGATCGTCAGCCGCTCACACCTTTGGCGGCGGGGCGAAGCTGTCGGTAAGGATCATCGACGCCGGCCAGATGAGGCGGGCGAAGGGGCCCTCGCCGCGCAGGACCTTCAGGACTTCCCGGGCGAGCGTGCGGCCGAGGTCTTCCAGGTCGATGTCGAATGCCGTCACGGGCGGGTCCGGGAAGCGGAGCTGCTTGCTGCGCCGGATCGCGGCGACCGACAGGTCCGTGCCCGGGGACAGACCCGCCTCGCGCAGCGCCGCATAGACCCCGAAGGCCATGATTTCGTAATTGAGCAGCAGGGCCGTGGGCCGGTCGGGCATCGTCAGGATCTGCCGCGTCACCTGGTTGCCGCCGTATTCGCTTACCTCGCAGGCAAAGATCAGTTCCGGATCGAAACGCAGCCCATGCTCGGCATGCGCGGCCTCATAGGCGCCGCGTAGCAGGCTGGCAATGTTGGACCCGGATGGCGGCACCGTTATGGCGATGCGCTCGTGACCGAGTTCGACCAGTTTGCGGACCGTCTGATCGACGAAGCCCTTGAAGTCGAGATCGATCCACGGATGCTTGTCCTCCAGCCGCGACCGGCCGAGCGTCAGGAAGGGGAGCCGCGATTTCAGCAGGAATTCGATCCGCGGATCGTCCTTCAGGGTCGCGGTCACGACGATCGCGTCTGCGGAGCCGCGCGCGATGACGCGCTTCAGGAACTCGGTCGGATCCGTCGCGGAATGGCAGGGCAGGATGATCAGGTCGTAGCCCTCGCTGTCCAGTT
This sequence comes from Novosphingobium sp. MW5, assembly GCA_025938935.1. Classification (GTDB taxonomy): domain Bacteria; phylum Pseudomonadota; class Alphaproteobacteria; order Sphingomonadales; family Sphingomonadaceae; genus Novosphingobium. The sequence continues at coordinate 10,850 of JAPCWB010000003.1, forward strand.
CCGCCTGCATGGCATCGATGACGCGCATGAAGAAATTGTCGCCGCTGCGCAGCTCCGACTTTCCCGTCTCGAGCATGAAGGCAATCGTCTGAGTCGTTCCCCGGCGCAGCGAGCGTCCGGAGGCATTGGCGCTGTAGCCGAGTTCGATGGCGGCCTGGAGCACACGCTCGCGCGTCCTGGCATTGACGTCCGGCTTGCCGTTGAGGGCCCGGGACACCGTTCCGATCGAGATGCCAAGATGTTGCGCGAGGTCCTTGATGTTCAACGACGAGGGCTCCTGATGCATTTTTCCGAAAACGTTTACGAAAACTTCTTGACACAAAGATCCAACATAATCTAGCGTCGTAAACGTTTACGGAAGCGCGATGACCGAAATGCCGCAGCTTGCGTATCAAGGGAGGAAGTTCATGCATACCGCCGTCATGGTGGGGTGCGGAGCCATGTCCGAGGGCTGGCTGCGCGCGCTACAAGACATCAACGCCGGGGGCAAACGCGTCGAGATCGTCGGCTTCGTCGATCTGGACGGCGAACTGGCGCAAAGGCGGGCTCAGGGCTCGGGCTTCGTCAACGCGGCCGCAGGCAGCGACCTGGCGGACCAGCTCACCCGGCTGAAGCCGGACCTTGTGTTCGACATCGTCGTTCCGGCCGCGCGCAACGATGTGGTGGCCCGCGCCTTTCAGGCCGGTTGCGATGTGCTGTCCGAAAAGCCGATGGCCAATTCCCTCGCGGATGCGAAGGCGCTGCTTGAGAGCCGCAGGCAGAGCGGCAGGCTGCATGCCGTCATTCAGAACCGGCGGTTTCTCAAAGGCATCCGCCGGGCGCGGAATTTCCTGAAGAGCGGCGCCATCGGAACGGTCGCCGAGGTGCATTGCGACTTCTTCATCGCGCCGCATTTCGGCGGTTTTCGCGAAGATATGGCCCATGTGCTCCTGCATGACATGGCCATCCATACGTTCGACGCGGCGCGCTACGTCGCCGACCTGGAGCCGACCCGGGTCTTCTGTCACGAGAGCAATCCCGTCCATTCCTGGTACCGCCACGGGGCCAGCGCGGTGGCGATCTTCGAATGCGAGAACGACGTGACCATGACCTATCGCGGTTCGTGGTGCGCGGAGGGCGCGCCGACAAGCTGGGAGGCGTCCTGGCGGATCGTCGGCTCGCGCGGCACGCTGCTTTGGGACGGCAACGAGGGGTTCCGCGCCGAAATCGTCAAGACGAAGGAAGGCTTCCTGTTTCCGCTGGAAAGCATCGAGGTTCCGGATCTGGCCGAACCTTTCGGCGGCGACGGCCATGCCGGCGTGATCGCCGATTTTCTGGATGCCCGGGAACGGGGCAGCGTGCCGCTTACCGACTCCGCCGACAACATCCGTTCCCTGGCGATGACCTTTGCCGCAATTCAAAGCGCCGAGGACAACCAGGTCGTCGAGATTTTTGTTTGAAAGGACAGCCATTCATGACCGACGCCGCGAAATCCATCCGCATCGGAACCATGGTCGCCGCCAGCGGCGGTGAGGCCGCCAGGCGCATTTCCGAAATCGCGGACCTGGGGTTCGAGAGCTTCGAGCCGTTTTTCTGGCAGACCACCAACGGCCAGGATGTGGGCGAGCTCGGCAAGCGCTGCGTCGAGGCGATCGGCGACCGCGACATCACCATCAGCACGCTCGGCATGTTCGGCAATCCGCTGGAGAAGGAGCCCCTGGACGAGGAGACGCTTCCAGGGCTGGAAGGACTGTATCGACAACGCCCACCATTTCGGCGCGACCTGCGTTGCCGGCTTCACGGGACGGCTGCGCGGCCGGCCGATCGAGGACAGCCTGCCGCGCTACCGGGAAGTCTGGTCGGAGCTTGCCAGGCGGGCGGCCGACCGGGGCGTCAGGATCGCCTTTGAGAACTGCGCCATGGACGGCAACTGGCAGACGGGCGACTGGAACATCGCCCATAACCCGGATGCCTGGGAACTGATGTTCAACGAGACGCTGGACGACAATCTGGGGCTGGAATGGGAGCCCTGTCACCAGCTCGTCTACCTGATCGATCCGCTGCCGCAGATCCGCAAAATGGGCCGACAAGATCTTCCACGTCCACGGCAAGGACGCGACCGTGCGTCATGACGTGATCCGCGAGCACGGCATCTTCGGCAAGCATCCTTTCGTCTTCATGCGCACGCCGGGGTTCGGCGACAGCAACTGGACAGACGTCATCAGCGAACTGCGCCTTGCCGGCTACGAAGGCTCCATCGACATCGAGGGCTGGCACGATCCGGTCTACCGCGACGAACTGGAGATGACCGGGCGGGTTCACGCCCTCAAACATCTCAAGACGTGCCGGGGCGGCACTTTCATCCCCGGCTCCGGCAAATACGAAGGCGGCGACCCGTCCCTCCTGTGACGCCACGCCCCCATCCTTCACGTCCGTATCAAGGGAGGAGACCCAAAATGGACCTGAAATCAGTAGTACTTGCATCTTCCGGCCTGGTTGCGATGGCAACCGGCGCCCTGGCCGACCAGGTCGAACTGGATCTTTGGACCATCGATGATCCGGGGGAATATCATTACGTCATGGCCGACGAATTCATGGCCAAGCACCCCGACATCAAGATCAACGTGCGCACCGTCCAGTTCGAGGACATGGTCAATGACCTGGCCCGCGGCGTGGCGACGGGGGATGCGCCCGACATCACCTATATCGACAATCCGGAAGTCGCCCTTTTCGCATCGCGCGACCTGCTGCTCGACTTGCGGCCGTATATCGAAAAGTCGGAGATCGTGGATGCGGACGACATCTTCCCCGGTCCGCTCGCCTCGGTCACCTATGAGGGCGGCATCTTTGGTATTCCGCGCGGCGCCAACGCGATCGCGCTCTACTACAACGCGGACATGTTCCGCGAGGCAGGAGCTCGATCCGGACGATCCGCCAAGCACCTGGGACGAGCTCTACGAGGCGGCCAAGGCGCTTACCAAACCGCAAGAGAATGTCTACGGACTGGCCTTCTCGGCGGTGGCGACGGAGGAAGGCACCTTCCAGTTCCTGCCCTGGCTGCAGATGACCGGCGGCGACTATGACACCGTGAATACGGAAGGTGCCGTGCGGACGCTGAAACTCTGGAAGGCCTTTATCGACGAGGGTCTTGCCTCTCCCGATACGCTGATCCGCGGCCAGGTGGGACAGCACCGGCACCTTCAATGCGGGCACGGCGGCCATGTCGATCTCAGGCCCCTGGGAATTGCCACGGATGAGTTCGGAGGCAAAATTCGACTTCCGGGCGGCGCTCCTGCCGGTGCCCGAAGAGGGCGCGGAGCGCGCCTCGGCGCTCGGGGAAGGCGACAACGTCATCCTGGCCAGCACCGACAATCCGGACGAGGCCTTCCTGTTCCTGGAATTCCTCTATGCCAACATGGACCGGGTGTGGAACGACTTCGGCTATCTGCCGGCGTCCGAAGTGGAGGTCAAGGATCCGAAGTATCCCGAGATCTATGCCGTCTTCGCGGAATCGATGAAATATGCCCGCAACCGCGGTCCGCACCCCGAATGGCCGCGCATCAGCCAGGCCATCCAGGCGGCGATCCAGTCGACGCTGACGGGACAGTCTTCCCCGGAGGAGGCGCTCGAGGCCGCGCAGACGCGTATCGACAAGGTGCTCAAGTAGACACCCGAATTCTGAAGGTTTGCCGGACGTAGATTCTGCTCTGAAGAGGAACCGATGAACATTCCTCACCGCACGAAAAACGTCATCCTTCGAGACAGCGCTTCGCGCATCCTCAGGATGAGGTGGTTTTGCGGCATTCCATGTTGCGAGGTGGGTCGAATGAACAAACTGTTGAGGCTCGACAACCAGGGCTTCAAGGCGGGCGGGGCGGACAGCCGCCCTGCCTTGGAACGTCCGCCAGGAAGAGGGAGAGGGATGCTTCGCGTTGCCAAGTCATTCCGGGACGGGGCCGGCTTCGACACCATGCTCGTGGCGTTCGCGCTCGGGTACCTGGTGCTCTTTTCCGGCTTTCCGCTGGTCTACAACCTGGTCATGTCGTTCCAGTCGGTGGACCTGTTCTCCCTGGCCTCCTTCGACCGGCCGTTTGTCGGCCTGGACAACTACTACGACGTGCTGAGCCGTCCCGAGGCCTGGGGCATCTTCTCAACACGGTGAAATTCGTCGGGATTTCCGTTGCCGCGCAACTGGCGATCGGCTTCGCGCTGGCGCTGTTCTTCCAGCAGGACTTTCCGGGAAGCACCTGGCTGCGCGGATTGTTTCTGGCCGGCTGGATCATGCCGGCGCTGGTCGTCGGCGCGGTGTGGAGCTGGATCCTGGCGGGCGACTTCGGAGTGCTCAACCATCTGCTGATGTCGTTCGGGCTGCTGGAGGACCGGGTGTTCTGGCTCTCCGATCCCGACGTGGCGCTCTATTCGGTCATCATCGCCAATATCTGGCTCGGCGTGCCGTTCAACATGATCCTGCTTTCGGTGGGCCTGGCGGGCATTCCCGCGGATATCTACGAGGCGGCGGAGATGGACGGTGCCAACGGCGTGCAGCGGTTCTTCACCATCACGCTGCCGATGATGCGCGCCCAGCTTGGCGCGGTCATTTCGCTCGGGGTGATCTTCACCCTGCAGCAGTTCGACCTGTTCGCGGCGCTCACCCAGGGCGGCCCGTCGAACGCCTCAACGTCTTCCAGTACTGGAGCTGGCAATTGTCGTTCCAGCATTACGAGATCGGTGTCGGTTCGGTGATTTCGGTGCTGATGATCCTGTTCGTGATCCTGGTCGCGGCGGTCTATGTGCGCTCCACGCGCCATGAACACGTGGCCTGAGGCGGGAGATGATGATGAAGAAATACGGACTTCTCGCCGTCGCGCTGTGCCTCTCCGGCATTTACCTCTTCCCGCTGTACTGGATGTACATAACGGCGCTGAAGACGGGCACCGAGATCTTCGCCAACCCGCCGACCTTCTGGCCGGAAAACCCGCAATGGGCCGTGGCGGAGGTCTGGACACGGCTGAAGATGGATGTCTATCTGCGCAACTCGCTGCTGATCGCCTCCGGCGTGACCGTGATCGTTGCGATCTGCGGCACGGGCTGTGCCTATGTGCTCGCCCGCATCCGCAACCGTTGGATGGATGTGGTCCTGTTCACCGTGCTGATGATGCAAGTGCTGCCGTCGTCGCTGATGATCACGCCGATCTTCGTCGCCTTCAACCAGGTGGGCCTCAACGAGGTGCCGCGGACGGCGGTGATCCTGGCCCAGGCGGCCAAGGTGCTGCCGCTCTATATCGTGCTGTGCCGGGCGACTTTCGTGCAGGTGCCGCGGGAGCTCGAGGAAGCGGCCCTTGTCGACGGCAATTCCCGGATCGGCGCCTTCCTGTCGATCATGGTGCCGCTGGCGCGCAACGGCATTCTGGTGACGTCGGTGCTGATCTTCCTGCAATCCTTCGGCAGAAGGCGTCTGGCCTGGCGGTCGCTGATCACGCAGCGGGCCCTGCAGCCCGCCACCGTCGGCCTGCAGTCCTTCATGGGACCGAACACGTCCGACTGGTCCGGCGTGATGACCTATTCCGCCATCTACGTGACCCCGGTTCTTACTTCCTCATCTTCGTGCTGCTGCAACGACAGATCGTGGGAGCGGCTCCGACTCTCCGGGAGCCACTCAAATGAGCCTTCAGATCGAACTCGAAAACATCCAGAAATACTACGGCGCCTATCATGCGCTCCGGGACGTCAATCTCGAGATCCCGAAGGGGCAGTTCGTGGCTCTGGGTCGGTCCGTCCGGCTGCGGCAAGTCCACGCTCTTGCGCACCATCGCCGGGCTTGAACGCATTTCCGGAGGAACCATGCGGATCGCCGGAGACGTGGTTAACGGCAAGGCGCCGCGGGAGCGTGACCTGGCGATGGTGTTCCAGTCCTACGCGCTTTATCCGCATATGATGCGGTGCGCAAGAACCTGTCCTGTTCGTGCGGCTGAAGCTGGCATGCCCGAAGGCCGAGATCGACGAGCGGTCGAGGAGGCCGCGCGGATCCCGAGTTGCTGAGACCGACTTGCTCGACCGCCAGCCGCGGCCAGCTTTCGGGCGGCCAGCGCCAGCGCGTCGCGATCGGCCGGGCGATCGTGCCGCGAGCCGGAGGCCTTCCTCGTTCGACGAGCCGCTTTCCAATCTGGATGCCGAACTGCGTGTCCTCATGCGGGTCGAAATCACCAAACTACACGAGCGGCTCGGCGACGACCATGATCTACGTCACCCACGACCAGATCGAGGCCATGACGATGGCCGACAAGATCGTCGTCCTGCGCAAGCGGCGTGATCGAGCAGGCCGGTCCGCCGCTGGACCTCTACAACCGTCCGCGCAATACCTTCGTTGCCGGGCTTCATCGGCTCACCGCCGCATGAATTTCATCAACGGCACCATCGCCGAGGATGGCGGCAGCGTCGACTCTCGATCTGGAAGGGCAACCGCGTGGTCTCCTTCAACGGGCGAAGGCCGGCTGGCGAGAAGGTGACGGCGGGCCTGAGGCCTCGAGCATCTCGTCGTGGGCGAAGCAGACGGCGCGAACGGCTTTTTCGTTGCCCGTCGCGCTGATCGAAGCGCACCCGGGATCCGTCTCCTATGTGCTCACGGCGACGGATCCGAGGCCTCCTGGTCTCCGCGCCCCACCGCACTGGACAACGGCGTCCGCTCGATCCCGGTCTCGATCGACCCGGCGCATGTGCATCTGTTCGACAGGGAGGAGGGCATGGCGCCGCGGACGGGCGGTCTTGTGCGCATGCCGACGCCTGCTCGTAGAGCATCCCGCGTTGTCGGAACGCAGATGAGCTGATCCAGCTGTGGAGCCTCAACAGGTTTGCCTTTCGGGCCTCATCCATAAGACGGGCCACAGAAACACCTCACGCCCTGAGGAAGCGCGAAGCGCTGTCTCGAAGGATGGGCTGCTAGCCGGGGAGCGTGCCGCCCACGCTTTCGAGACGGGCCTCCGGCCCTCCTCAGCATGAGGGGTGGTAGGGAGGCAATTCAGTGCCAGCGCGTTTCATGGATGAGGTCCGAAGGGACAACCTGTTGAAAGCTCACCCCTGGCGCGGTGGTTTCTTCGTCTGTCTCGAAACCGGACAGCCGTGCCAGCAGGACGGCAACATTCTTGACCTGAAACTTCTTCAGGAGGCGCGCGCGCGACGTCCTCGACTGTTCGCGGCGACAGGCCGAGCACCCGCGCCATTTCCTTGCTGGTCCGGCCCTTTGACAGGAGCAGCAGGACTTCGCGCTCCCGGGGCGTCAGCTGCGGGCCGGCGGTGGTGTTTTCGATCAGGGCGAAACTCAGCACCGTGCGGGCCAGCGGCGTTTCCGGCGTCAGCGCGCGGGCGCGGAAGCGGCACCAGAAGCGTGCGCCGTCGGAGCGGCGCATCAGCCGTTCGTCCGTATAGGGCAGGGACTTGCGCAACGGCTCCAGGCCGATGTCGCGGATCTGGTGAAACTCCTGGTCGGTGCCGCCGAGCGGCCGGAGGCTCTGGCCGATGAGTCGGCCCTTGTCGTAGCCGAACATCTGCGCAAAGGTTTCGCTGCAGCTCCGGATGATGCGGTTTTCCGTCAGGGTCAGTCCCATCGGCGCATTGTCGAAGGCGAGACGGTCGAATTCGTTCATATGGATGAGTCCTACCTTTCCCGGTATCATGCATGCATTCGGGCGCAGGGATGCTCTGGCCGCATGTTGCAGCAGAATCCGCACGCACATCCTCATCACTGGAGGGAGCCGCGCGAGCGCCCCGAGGGATGGGACGCTTGCTCAGGACGTGCAGCCCATCCTTCCGAGACGGACCTCGAAGGGTCCTCCGCAGGATGAGGATTTGCTTGGGAGCAACCCTGACTGCGGCTTGCATCTGGTCACCGTGTTCCTACGGTATCGGCACCCGCAGGATCGACGGTAGCATAGGTTCTCGTGAAGTTTCGCCATCTATGGAGATGCCGCATGCCGCCGGCCGATCAACTGGTCCGGGAAATCGATGACAGGCGCGACGACCTGATCGCGCTGACGCAGGATCTGCTGCGCATCCCGACGCTGAACCCGCCGGGCGAGAACTATCGCGACATCTGCGAGTACCTCGACCGTCGCCTGGGACCGGATGCGGGTTCGAGGCGCAGCTGATCCGCGGCCACGGCACGCCGGGCGACTGCGACGCCAATACCCGCGCTGGAACGTCGTGTCGCGGCGCGAGGGCACAGAGGCCGGGCGATTGCGTGCACTTCACACAGCCATATCGACGTGGTGGATGTGCGGGCGCGGCTGGACGGTAGGACCCGTTCGGCGGAGAACTGCTGCGCGACGGCAAGATCTATGGCCGGGGCGCCTGCGACATGAAGGGCGGGCTGGCCTGCAGTCCATCGTCGCGGCCGAGGCCTTTCTGGAACCGTGTGCCCGGATTTTCGCGGGCGCGATCGAGATTCAGCGGCACGGCGGACGAGGAATCCGGGCGGGTATCGGCGGTGTCGCCTATCTGGCGCGAGAAGGGCTATCTTCATGCCTGAGCGCGTGCAGCACGTGATCATCCCCGAGCCGCTGCAACAAGGACCGCGATCTGTCTGGGCCACCGCGGCGGTCTGGTGGGCCGAGACGGAACGTTCGGCGAGATCGCCCACGGGTCGATGCCGTTTCTGGGCGATTGCGCCGATGCGGCACATGGGCGCGGTGCTGGACGTGTTGGAGCGACACGGCTGTTCCCGGCGCTGGCGGCGCGGCGCGACCGAGATGCCCGTGCGTGCCCGAAGGCGCGCGCTCAGTCGACGCTGAACATCAATTCGATCCATGGCGGACAGTCGGAAGGCGAGGCGGATTTCACGGGCCTGCCGAGCCCGCTGCGTGCCCGATAGCTGCCGCATGGTGATCGACCGCCGCTTCCTGCTGGAGGAGAATATCGAGGAAGTACAGTCGGAGTTCATGGATATACTGAAGACCGTGCAGGGACAGAGCGGGAAAGCTTCCGCTATGATCTACGCGAGCTGCACCGGGTGCTGCCGACCATGACCGAGCGCGACGCGCCGGTGGTGCGCACGGTCGCCAGGGCGATCGCGGCGACGATGGGACGGCCCGGCGGAATATGTCGTCGGCCCAGGCACCTACGACCAGAAACACATCGACCGGATCGGCAAACCGGAAAATTGCATCGCTTACGGGCCGGGCATTCTGGATCTGGCGCACAAACCGGATGAATATGTGGGAGTGGATGACATGCTCGATCCCGCGAAGGTGATGGGCCTTTCGCTGATCGACCTGTTGACAAAGGGCTCGGGACCTGGATCTTCCGGCCGAAGCCTCAAAATAAGGGGGAAGTCATGAAATTGCGCATGCTTGGAAGCGGACTGGTCGGCGTTGTGCGCGCTGGCGGTCGGCATGGGAGTTGCCCACGCAAAAGAGCGACCTCACCATCGCGCTGCAGCTCGAGCCGCCGCATCTGGATCCGAC
>JAPCWB010000004.1 GCA_025938935.1 Novosphingobium sp. MW5
CCTCGCCAGAGGGAGGAGGCACACCCCTCCTCTGGACACCTCCCGTGGATATTTTCAGACAGAAAATGCGGTAAGGTTAACGAACCGTTACCGCGCCTCTTTGCGCTTCAGGTATCCTCAGGGGTGAAACCGGCGTTGGCCGAAGTGGGTGGCCAGACTGCCCTCGCGGTGCGTCAAAGGCGGCCATGGCGAGCGGTGCGCTGGGGCGGTGACATCATGGTCATAAATCCACGCATACCGCCGCAGGGCCAACCCGGCGCTAGCCGGTCGCCAACCAGGATGGCGTGAGCCACGAGGGCCAGAGGCGCGCGCAGGTGGTAATTGCGCGCGTTACGGTTGGCTTCGGCGACGACTTTGGCAGCGCGGGGAGCGCGGCGTTTGGCGTAGGCGCTCAGGGGAGGCGCACGGCCGGGTCGTCGAGGGTCGCGGCCAGCGCCGAGCGACGAGCGCCCAGAGCATCCTCGAGGAGCGCCAGACCGGCGCCCTGAGCCGCGAAGGGCAGCGTCGGGTCGTGCGGCGTCGCCGGCCAGGACCGCGCGCCCGGCGCTGTCGTGCCGGTGCCGGGCGACCGGGTGGCGGAGCAGACCCCAAAGGAAGGGGGCACGCACCGCCGCCAAGCCACCCCGGCACAGGCCCGCCAAAGCTGGCAAATGCAGCGCGCAGAGGCCTCGGGATCGTCGGGATGGTTCCGGCCCTCAGCCGCTTCCAGCTCTGGCGCTCTTGCACGGCGACGATGTTGCGCAGCGCCCCGCCGCGCAGCGGGTAGCTGACCAGATGTTGGCCGGGACCGGTGAAAATCTGTGCGACGCGCGCACCGCCATCGCCGGGGATCGTCGCCCGCCACGCCACCTGACCGGTAAAGAACGGCTGCGCCGCTCCGCCGAGGGCGGCGCGCAGGGGCGACTGCAGCCCGTCGGCACCGATCAGCAGCGGCGTGTCATGGCGCGCGCCGACACCTGTGGTGACGCGCGCGCCTCCCTCAACCAGCGCGATTCCCGTGACTTTCTGCCGCAGCTGCACCTCGGTCCCCGAGGCCCGCGTGGCACGCTCGGGCGCCGCAATCAGGTCTGCCCGGTGGCAGAGGAAAAAGCCGGGATCTTGCGGCAGGTCCAGCCGCGTGACCAGCCGCCCGCTGCCGATTACGCAGCTCGACCGCCCCTCTGAAAGATCGCCAATTTCGGCGGGATCAAGTGCCCAGAGCCCTGCAACACGCGCGTGCCGTTCGGGCTGATCTGCAACCCCGCGCCGACCTCGGTTATCGCGGGGGCCTGTTCCCAGAATTGCGACCTGCGCGCCGAAGCGGCGCAGCGCCGTCGCGGTGGCAAGCCCGGCGACACCGGCACCCAGGATCCAGGCACAGGTGGCCGGACAGCAGAGCGCTTCCCGTCTTGGGGCATACTGCCGACCTTGAGCCTTTGGCAATCGGTCGTCGCGGTGGACGCGCTCGCTGCGTTCGTGGCGTTCCTGCGCCTCCGGCGTCATCGTGGCGATGGGGCGCGCATCCAGGGCGACGCCCGGCGAAATCGGCTCGCCGGTCATCTCGCAATAGCCGAACTCGCCATGCTCGATCCGGCGCAGGGCCGCGTCGATCTTGGAGACCAGCTTGCGCTGACGGTCCTTGTGCGCAGTTCCGGCGCGCGGTCGGTCTCTTCGCTGGCGCGGTCGGCGACATCGGGGAGGTTGCGGGTGGAGTTCGCGAGATCCGCCAGGGTCTCTTTGTTGTCCACGAGGATCTCGTCCTTCAAAGCCAGCAGCTTGCGACGAAAATACTCGAGCTGACGATCGTTCATGAACGGCTCGTCTTCGGCGAACTTGTAATTGTCAGGAAGAAAACTTTCCGGCTTCATCACTTCCCTGTTTGCCCGGAAAGCGCTGGTAACCGACTCGGACGGTTTGGTTCCTTCGCGGTCATTCCGGGTTCCCTATTGGGGACGCCTTACCCAGCGGGGCGCCCAATGTCACGCGCCATTCGGCAACTTTTGCCCCGGCGTGACCTTGGAAGCCCAGCCCGGACGCGCTCGCCTTGCGGTGCTGCGGCGGCACGGCTAGGGTCTGCGCAACGCCAAACAAGGGTTTTTACGGATGCGCTTTTCCTCGACCGACACCTATATCGCCACCGATGACCTGACGATGGCTGTGAACGCCGCCGTAACGCTGGAGCGGCCTTTGCTGGTCAAGGGCGAGCCGGGAACGGGCAAGACAGAACTGGCGCGTCAGGTTGCCGACTCACTCGGACTGGACATCATCGAGTGGAACATCAGATCCACCACCCGCGCGCATCAGGGGCTCTATGGGTACGGCGCCGTATCGGCCGGCTGCGCGACAGCCACCCCGGCTGGGTGAAGACCGCGTCCATGACGTGCGCAACTATATCAAGAAGGGCAAGCTGTGGCAGGCCTTCGAGGCGGGCAAGAAGGTCGTGCTGCTGATCGACGAGATCGACAGCGGCCAGACATCGAATTCCCCAACGATCTGCTGCAAGAAGAGCTGGATCGGATGGAGTTCTTTGTCTATGAGGACCGGCGAGACGATCCGCGCGCGAGATCCGGCCGAAGATCGTCATCATCACCTCGAACAACGAGAAGAAGCTGCCCGACGCGTTCCTGCGCCGGTGCTTCTTCCACTTCATCCGCTTCCCCGAACCCGAGGTGCTGGCGCAGATCGTCAAGGTCCACCATCCCGGCATCAAGGACATGCTGCTCTCGACCGCGCTGACCCAGTTCTTCGAACTGCGCGAAACGCCGGGGCTGAAGAAGAAACCCTCGACCAGCGAGATGCTGGACTGGCTGAAGCTGCTGCTGGCCGAAGACCTGCAACCCGAAGATCTCAAGCGTGACGGGGTCAATGCGCTGCCCAAGCTGCACGGGGCGTTGCTGAAGAACGAACAGGACGTGCACCTGTTTGAACGCCTTGCCTTCATGGCACGCCGCCAACCGGGTCGGTGAGGGGTTTCGCCCTCGGCCGAGACGGCTGACGCCGCCGCGCCCTTGGGCGACCCACGCGCCGCTTTGCGGCGGCGCAGGGGGCATTCTGCCCCCTCGGCCCGTGCCGGTCCCTCACCCCCTGAGGATATTTTGGGGCATAAAGTTGCAGGGTTAACGGATCGTTAAGACCCAACTTTATGCTCCAAATATCCTCCAGGAGGAGTCCGGGAGGATGGAAAATCCTCCCGGGCGGGTCTGGGCGGCAGCCCAGCGGCGCGCGGCGCCCTCAATGGGGGCCGCGCGCCGCCCCTCACTAGCGGCGCCCCCGGCAGCATCAGCCGCGCAAGCAACCCGCCAAAGTCCGGCGTCTCGCCCCGCGCCAGATCCAGCCTTCCGCCATGACTGCGCATCGCGTCCGCGACGATAGCAAGGCCCAGCCCGGCCCCGGCCCCGCGTGAGGCACACGCGGGCCGGGTCGAGGCGCACAAACGGCCGTATCGCGCGGTCATAGTGCTGCGGCTCGATACCCGGGCCATCGTCTTCGACCGAGATGATCGCCCATCCCTGCGCAGACGTGACCGATACACGCGCCTTGCGCCCATAGCGCAGCGCATTGCCGATCAGATTGTCCACCGCCCGTGCCAGAAGTTGCGGCCGCGGCGGCAGGATCGGACCTTCCGGCGCGCCGATCAGGTCGACCGAACGCCCCAGACGCGCCGCCTCATGCACCCGTTGCGCCACCAGCGCGCCCAGATCGGTCGGCGAGACCGGTTCCTCGGCCTCGCTGCGGGTGAAATCGAGGAAGCGGTCGATCAGCGCTTCCATCTCGGCGACATCGGCCAGCAACGCCTGCGCCTCGGGCTCGTCGTCGAACATTGACAGGGCCAGACGCATCCGCGTCGGCGGTGTCCGCAAGTCGTGACTGATACCCGACAACAGCAGGGTGCGCTGCTCGATATGGCGCTCGATCCTTTCGCGCATCTCCAGAAACGCCGCCCCCGCCGCGCGCACCTCGGTCGCCCCGGCGGGCCGGTACGGCAGTGTCTGGCGGCGGCCAAAGGCCTCGGCCGCGCGGGCCAGACGCTGCATGGGACGCATCTGGTTCTTCAGATAGATGAACGACACGAACCCCATCCCCAGCCCGATCACCAAGGTCAGCACCAGCATCTGGTGCGGGTTGCGCGCCGAGATCCGGCCAAGCCCGAAATCGAGCTGCAATTGCCCATACCGTGTGGTCATCCACAACGACACATCGGCACGCCGCAGCAGCACCGAGGTCATCTCGGGCAGCCCCCGTTCAAGTTCGCGGATCGCCAGACGGCCCGAGAGATCGTAAAACGGCAGATCCTCGGCTGTTGCGGTTGGCGGTGCTCGTCGGCACCACTGTGGCGTTCAGATCGAACACCAGCGCCAGCGCGGCGGCCCGCGCCTCGGCCGTGGCGCGGTCGGGGGCGGCGTCGACCTCATCGCGCAGGTGATCCGCAACCAGCACAAAGTTGCCGGTCATCTGCCGCGTCACACCGTCATAGTGGCGCTGGATAAAAGCCAGCGAGACGACCCAGGAGGAATCGTTGCCACGGGCACAAAAACGATCAGCGCGGCGCGCCAGAACAGGCCGCGGGGCAGAAACGGTTTGAGCAGGCGGCCAAGCATGACGATACTCTAGGCCGAGCGCTGGCGCTTTGCCAGCCGTCCCAAACCCGGGCCCCTGTGACCGACCCTGACTTCGCCCGCGCACCGGGCATCCGCTGATCCTCGAACCCGGCCTGCGGCTGGTGCTGGCCCCCAACGCCTCGCCAATGACCGAGCGCGGCACCAACACCTACCTCCTGGGGCAAGGCGCGGTAACCGTGATCGACCCCGGCCCCGCCGACCCCGCGCATCTGGCGGCGATCATGGCCGCCCTCGCCCCGAAGGAACGCATAACCCAGATCCTTGTCACCCACGCGCACAAGGACCACTCCCTCTCGCCCGGCCGCTGGCCGAGGCGACCGGCACGCCGGTGCTGGCCTTTGGGGATGCGTCGGCGGGGCGGTCAGCCCGGATGGCCACCCTGACCGGAGCGGATATCGGCGGCGGCGAAGGGGTTGATGCCGGGTTCATGCCGGATGAGACCCTGCCCGATGGCATCACATTCGACGTTGCCGGCCGCCCAATGCAGGCAATCCACACGCCCGGGCATTTGGCAATCACCTGTCGTTTCGCTGGGGCGACGCGCTTTTTTCCGGCGACCATGTGATGGGGTGGGCCCCCAGTGCGGGTCTCGCCCCCGGATGGCGACCTGACGGACTTCATGGCCAGTCTTGATCGGCTCGAATCACTGGGCGCGTTGCGCTACTATCCGGGCCACGGGGCACCTGTCGTCGATGGACTGGCCCGCACCCGCGCATTGCGCCAGCACCGGCTCGGACGCAGATCGTCGATTCGTGCTGCCGTGGCAGCCGGAGCCGCCACACTGAACGCGGTGACTGCGGCGGTCTATACCGACATCCCCGGCCCTGCTCCCCTGCCGCCGCGCGCAACGTTCTGGCCCATCTGATCGATCTCGACGCCCGCGGGATGCTTGTTTTCAACGGCCCGCCGGGCCCCGACACACCCCCCTCTCTTCGCGCTGAGTTGCCGGTCTGAAAGGACCGGTTGAGGGCCCGTTTCAACGCCGTGACATTCGGGTAAAAAAAACGCTGAAATCCTCTGGACGCCGGTAGGGTGCCTTGTTATACGGCCCCCATGTTCCGGCGTAGCTCAGCGGGTAGAGCAGTTGACTGTTAATCAATTGGTCGTAGGTTCGATCCCTACCGCCGGAGCCAAAATCTCTTACTGAGATCAATGGCATAAGGGCCCATCGCAAGATGGGCCCTTGTCATTTCTGGATGCGCTCGCCAGCCCCCTGCGTTCAACATCCGTCCGTGGGATACGAGCCTGCGGTATCGCCATTTTTCGGCAAAGGGTTCGATCAATCCTGACCGCCGCGCCGCGATGGCTTTACCCCGGTCAACCGCTTCCTCTTTCGGGCGCACCGGCACGTGGGCACTCTACGGCCGCGGTCAGACAGACCAGATCGAAACCATCGACCAGCGCCTTCACCGCGCGCAGATCATGCCGCCAAATCTTGTGTATCAGGTAACGACGCCGCTTTCCGGCACATCCCGAACAGACTAGAAAAGCTTGTGATCAGGCGACAAAGCCTTTGCGCGAGACCTCTCGTTGATCGCCAATTTGTCCACATCGCCCTTTTCCCTTTACCGAAACAAGAAACTGTCCGGCTGTTCGGCATCGAGGAAAAACTGAGCCATATCCGCTTCAGGAGGCAGACCGAAGTTCACGCCGACGGTACGAACCACATCGCGCAGACCGTCCTGGAGCGTTTCACGCAGAGGCTGCGCACATAAGAATCTTCAAGCGCGATCTGCATGAAATTGCGAATTTCATCCAGATTCACCACGGGCTTGCAGGTCACCAAAGTATCGAGAAAACTGTCGCGAGCCACTCAGTGCAGAGAGGACGGTTCCCTGCAGGTAGTCGGGTGAAATATCCGACTTCATAATGAAATCCTGGCACCCGTTTTTCATCGCGCTCACGGCGATGCGTTGATCGGCCTGCCCCGATATCATGATGGAAACGGCCCCGGACTGGCTTTTGTGGTTGCGAATGACGTCAAGTGCAGAAAGACCATCCGATCCCGGCATCTTGTAATCGATAAGAAACAGATCAAAATTCTGCCGATCCAAGCATTCCTTCAAGCCCTGAACAGATGTCGCTTCTTCGATGCGCAGCTTCAAATCGAGACCATTTCCCATCCGACAGATACGTTTGCGATCAAAGCTGCTGTCGTCCAGCACGAGTGTGCGAATTTCCGGCAGTTTCGCCAAGTCGACAGAGGAGAATTCAGGTGATTTTGGCGCCACGTTGATTTCCCCTCTCGGTCAGTCTTCGCCTCGACTCTGTGCAAAATGTCCTTAGAAACCGTAAACATGTCCGCCGGCCGCCACGAGGCGCTGTCCAACGGTCGAACAAATCTTTCGAAAATCCGCTACGTTTCTTCGCACCCATGGTCGGGAAACCATAGCTTGAAGCCCACACCACGCCCGTCTGGCTGATCAACCCAGGCAAGGTGACCACCATGGACTTTCAAGATCTTATGGACATGCGCCAAGCCCATGCCGCTTCCTTCCACCTCATCGCGCGACTTCAATGTTGTCATTGCGTGAAATATCCGTTCGCGGAATTCAGGCCGGACGCCGGGACCATCGTCGCGAAAGGACAGCACTGTTCCGCCGCCTTCTGATCCGGATCTCGATCCAGATATGGTGCATGTCAGCATCGCGGTGGCGCACGGCGTTGGACAGCAAGGCACCCAGCAAGGTCAAAAGGTCCCGATCGCAGATGTCTATCGTCGGCGTCTCCAAGGCCACATTCATTTGAACATCGTGGGGAATTGGTTGGTCGGCACAAACAGTGGCAACCGCCGCCGCCAAATCACTTCTGCCGGTTTTTTGTCCTCGACCGATACGCGAATAGACCAGAAGATCGGAAAGCATCTGATCCAACCGTTTGGCATGGACATTCAAAAGTTGCAAGATTCTCGCCCAGCGTGCCCTTGATGCTGTGTCCGGCCGCCTCAAGATCCTCTGCAATCCATTGTGGCACCTCGATCAAGGCGCGGATGGAATTCTTCAGATCATGGCTGATCACATAGGCGAAATCGTCGTCGTCCCCGCTCGCATTGGCGAGCGGTCTGAGTCCCAGAGCTGACGCTCGATTGACTGTGCACGGTCGAAACCTTCTTCGAGATCTCGCCCCGGTATACGCTGAAAAGCGCTACGGAAACCGTTAAGGCAAGTTGCGCACGAACCGCGCAGCGGTTTGATTAAGCCGCTCGCCCTGCGAGTCGCGCGGCCCCGGCGGTTCAGCTACGGCCTCCAGTCATTCAAACCGTTTCAGGGCGGCGTTGAAGAACCCGTTGATAGCGTTTTTGGCCGAAGCTTTCGTCATCTGTCGACATTGCTGTTCGGATTATCGGCGCAGATTCGAGTCTCCCCGTCTTTTTCAACGCAATGGAAAAGGAGCTTCCGACACCTTTGTCGTGACGTAAGACTGAGTTCGCCGCCCAGATTGGCCGCGATTCGTTTGCACAGGGCAAGCCCGATGCCGCTTCCCGGATAGGTGTCATAGGTATGCAGGCGCTGAAACAGGGTAAAGATCCGCTCAAAATGTTGCGGAGCTATGCTGATGCCGTTGTCACTGACGGTCACCCGGACTCGCGTGGGCTGGATCTTTGCCGTGATCAGGACGCGCGGTGGCCGACCGGGAGAGCAATACTTTATCGCGTTTGAAATCGGGTTTTGAAACAAAGCGACCTGCATCGGGTCACCCATGATCGACGGAACATCGGCCATTGTGATTGTCGCCCCCGACCGGATGATGTCGAAACGCAGATCCTCCAGTATATCGTGCAGCACGCCGTTAAGATCGACCCGCCCGAGCGGCGCCTGATGATCGAGGCAACGCGAATACGCCAGAACGTCATCGACCAGCCCGCCCATTCGCACGGAAGCCATGCGGATCAGCGCCAGAAGCTTCTGCCGCATCCGTATCGAGGTGCTCGCCCGGGGAAATTTCCAGCTCATCGGAGAGCATGGTGATGGTGTTGGAGTGGCGATTTCAGATCATGCGATATCGCGTAAGTAAACTCGGCCTGCTCACGGTTTGCCTGGCGCAAATGGTCTAACGTCTTGTCCAGGACTTCGGTTTTTTTCAGCGCCGTCGCGCGTTCGGTCAGCGACGAGGCTTGTCGAGCGTGTCCCGCTGGGCGGCCAGTTGAGCCGACGCCTGTCGCCTGCAGTTCGGCCTCTGCCTTCTGGCGGTCGGCGACCTCTTGCAGCAGCCGCGGGACGGTCGTTTTGTAGCCCTTCGGGGCCATGGTCATACACGGACAGAAACTCGACCACGAAACTCTCGATCTGGTCGCGCGGCACTGTTGCGGTTGACCGTGGTCGACCAGAAGCGCTTGCGATGCAGAGAAGTGTATATCCATGATTTCCGTTAGTTGGATATCCTCGGGCAGGGCTTCACGCGCCAGGGAATAGGCCGCCATCAAACCCGCTTCGCTGTCCTCTTCAACGCATCTGCGCAACGCGCCTCCTCATACCGCCGGGCTATGGTCACCGCGGCTCGGTTGCCTGCTGGATGGTGGTGCGCGGGTCCGTCGCGTCCGCAGAAGTCTGGTGTGGGGGCTGTGACTTTGTCATTGCAGGGCCCTCAGCTCGATCACCAGAACGTAGAGGAATCATCGTCGGGGCGGCGGAACGCGGGCAGGATCTGCTCGGCTGCCGCGGCGGCCGTCCGTCGGGTGAGATGTCTTGCGCGAACTCACGCCGCACGCCGACCGGTTGTCCAGCACGATCAGCGAACCGGGCACTGAGCAAAGCTGCGGTTGCGGTGCGACGCCGTTGAAGGTGAGGCCCAGCGTCCCAACGCCGATCCGGGTAAGTCCGCCCTCCGGTGTCCGACCGCCACATCCGCGTGACCAAACAGCGTGCCGTCAACATCGCCACACCGCGGCCCATGTCATCATGCCCGTCTCATCATTGATCCTGATCCAGGGCCAGCGCGGCGGCGCGGCCGCGTTTTGAGCGCCTGATGGCATCGCTGAAAATCCGCCTCCAGATGCCCGGTCGATGCGTCTAGCGTTTTTCCAGACACAGTTCGGTTGTCTCAGCCGCCTTGTGCCCACTCCCCGAGCCATCGGCGACGGCGAACAGCAGACCATCCGGTTGGCGCCAGATGCCATAGCCATCACCGCTGGGCTCATGCGGTTTCTTGGCGAAGGACGTCACCGCCCAGTTGAGCATCAAACCGCAGCCGGCAAGCATGATTTCGCCCCCGGCGTGTTCAGTGCAACCATTTGACAACCGTCGCTTTGGCGCCTTTGCCCGGCTCCGAGGCGATATGGAAGTCATCGACCGCCCGCCGCGTCCCGGGCAGACCATAGCCCCAGTGATTCGGCGGTCGAAAGCCCGTCGGTCATGGCGGCTTCCAGGTTTTCGATGCCCGGCCCGCTGTCCTTGGCGACAACGCGCAAGCCGCGCTTGCTGCCCCGGTTCACCAGCGACAGTTCGATCGTTCCGGTTTTGGCGTAGTTGACGTGGATGTTGCGCGCCAGCTCGGAAATGGAGGTGGCGATCAGGGCCTGATCCGGTCGGCTGAAGCCCATATCGGCGGCGACCGTGCGCCCCTGTTGGCGGGCAGAGACAATATCGGCATCGGACGCAATCCGGCAGGCCATGACGATATCGCTTTCAACCGTGTTCATGGCACGTGCCTTGGGGCCCAGCAACGCCGTGCCTGCATCAAGGTCCAGCGCCGTGGCGACCTTCGGCAGCGACAGGCCCAACAGCACCATCGACAGGGCCACATCGGCCTGTATGCCGTACAGGTCACGGTCTTTGCCCCGCGCAACTGGATCGCGGCGGCAATATCGGACAATGTCCGCGTGCCGAAACTGTCGAGCACGTCCAGCGCGCTCACATCAATGACGAGCCCCTGTGGCATTGACCAGAGAACACCTTGTCCAGCAGGTCCTGTTGCAGGTTCAGCAGGTCGCTGTCTGACAGCGCATCCTGAACCGACACGATCAGCACCTTTCGCTTGCGGCAAAATCGGCACACGGATGGTCATGCTCTACCTCGCCGGGATCGCTTCGGCTTCGATGATGCCGGATTCCAGATCGCCGGCGGTGTTCAGATCAGCCCCGATCACGCCGATCTTGACCAAAGACTGCCGGCACATCCGACGAGACCCCGGTCAGGATCAGGCGCGCGCCCATCAACCGGGCGGCCTGCATGGACTGGATCAGGTGGTTGGCCACCGAGCTGTCCACGTCGGCCACCCCGGTAATGTCGAGCACCACCGCGCAGGCATGAAACTGGCGAATGCCTTCGAGCAGCGACACGGTCAGGCTGCGCGCCGGGACTGGTCCAGCATCCCGACGACCGGGATCAGCAGCAGCCCCTGCTTGAGCTTGAGCACCGGCGTGGGCAGTTCGCTCATCAGGCGTTGTTGCCGCTCGATCGTTGCTTCGCGCGTCTCGACATAGGTTTCGAGCGCCAGCGCCATGTCGAAATGGGCGATCTTGGCCAGCGACAGGAACAGCCGGAAGGCCGTCGCCGGGTCTTCGGCCATCATGTCGCCGATCAGGGTGCCCAGCCGATGCAGATAATAGGCGTAAGAGCCGATATAGAGCGTGGGGGTGATCCCCGCCACTTCATGGATGCCGCCGATGCGGCGACGGTCGGCAACGTAGGCATCGTCAAATTCGGCCGAGATAAGGTCCGTAAAGTATTTTTCCTGCCCCGCCTTCACCTGCTCGATCTGACCTTTGGACGTGAATTTCTGTGCCGCGTTATCAAAGCGCAGAATATGGGCATAGAATTCCTCAATGATCTGGTCGGCCACCTGATCGCTGATCGGACCAAGCCTTGCTGCCTGATCCCGGTCGACCTGCCCCAGATCGAACCACGCCAGCGCATCATGGGTGGCGTTGCTGGTCGCGCCGCTGTGGTGAGCCCTGTGAGGCCCGGAGAGGAGTTCGTTCATCTGCTGACCTGTCTTTGCCGAAAGCGTCGGTGCACGCCCAGAGATTAGACGCTGTTCATAGAACACCCGCTTAATTCCGATCAGGGTCTGTCAGCGACCCTGCGCCCGGGCCGGTTCGTGTCACCCTGCCCCTCCGCCCGCCCCGCCCATCGGCGTGCAGCCGCCATGTCGCCGCCGCGCTGGCTGCAAATCGCGCGTACGCCGCGCGCCGGGCTGATACCGTCGCAGTTCTTCCGACTGCTCACAGGTGAGTTCGACCGTGTCTCGACATTTTCGACGTCTTCACGCGCGGCCCGCTGGCCGCCCTGCGCGCGGCAGAGCTGTGCGAGACGTTGGTCAATGATGTTGCGTTCCACACCGAAGATCTACCCCGGTGGAGGACAGCAGGGGCCGCGCAGGTCGCCCTGACCGCGACAAGCGCCCGCGACGAGCTTGTGCAGATTGCCGGTGTCGTGACCGGGACACGCGCGCTGGTTGACGCTCACGGCCGATCTTGGTTCCACGGACCCTGCAGGTCGGGGACGTGCTGCGCCTGCTCATCGAGGGCAGCATGGACGTGGCAGCAGACCTCGCGCTCTTTCTGCGCAGCGCGACCGCGTGGGGCACGGAAGCACGGCATGGCTGGACTCCCTTGCGCCTGAGCGCCGAGGGCGGCGTCACAGCCGCGTTTCACACGCTGGCGCCGCTTTGGACGCTGATCTGCGCGAACGAGGGGTATCACACCCTCGGTCACCGACCTGCCGACCGCCGATTTCTCTCTGACCTCTGCGCGCCATGCGGCTGTTTTGCATCCCGGCAAACCACGGGCTGGCAAGCGTCCCCTATACCCTGTCCAGCGAGGCCTGACATGGCCCCCTCAGCCGCACGCCATCGGGGATGGATTAAGCGAGTCGGATGTGTTTCAAGATATGATTGTCATGGGTTCTGGTACGTTGATCTCTGGATGAAACGAACACGCAGCGACACGCCGACATCGGCGCAGCCGGCGGTTTTCTTCCTGGATACGCCGGGACGTGCCACCCTGACCCGGATATGCGACGCGCTCGGACCGGGAACGCGGCAAGCGACATCGCTTGACGGGGCGCTCGACCGAGGACGGTCCGGTGCTTGTTGTCACGCTGAACCCGGTCGACAGTCTGGCGCTGGCGCTCAGCTTCGAACCAAAGACACGGCACAGGCCTGTCAGGACTGGCTGGCCACGCGCGCGCGATCTGGCCGCGCGGCTTCGCAAGGCGCGCCGGCGCCTGACCCTGATCGACCTGAGCAGCCTGGCGCAACCCGAGGCCACCGCGCTGTGGTCCGAAATCGCGCATCGCTGGCGGTCTTGGCGGCCCCGCTGCGGCACCCGCCATCGATCCGCCTCGCCCTGCCCGGTGCGGTCCTTCGCGGCCGCAGCGCAGGCCCTGCTGCAAAGCGACGAGACGGTGACGGCGCTGATCGACGAACTCGCGGCCTGCACGCTGGCCCCCTCTACCCCCACCGATACCCTGAACACCGTCGCCAGCGCGCTGACGCAGCAGCTTGCGCGCTTGAGGCGCAGATCCGGCGCTACGCAGGCAACCGTCGCGCGGCAGACCGAGGCCGACCGCAGCGATTCGAGGACAGCCACGGCCGAGCCCGGTCAAGAGATCGGGCAGTTGAAGAAAGACAGCGCCGGCCAGCGGGCCGCGCCGGAAAGAGACCCGCGAGGAACAACGACAGAGCGCCGCAGACCTTGAGGGCCAGTCCCGTGCGCTTTTGGCGATGCAACGGCGCAATCCGGCCTGCTGACCCAACAACTGCTGCAGCTCGAAACAGCTCTCGTGCAAGCAAGCCGCGACAGCGGCATCCAGCCCGCGACCGCGTCACCGCGCTGGAAAAGCACTGGCCCAACACCGCAAAGAGCTGACCCTGCACGCCGAGCGGGACCAGCAACTGCAGGCCGATGCCGCGCCGCCGCGCGCCAGGTCACGGCGCTGACCGGACCGGCTGGCTGATCGGCTGATGCCCAAGGCAGACGAACGAGGCGCTTGAACGCGCCCTGGTCGAGGCGCAGGACAGCGAACGGCGCAGGATCGCACTGCTTTCCGCGCAGCTCCTTGCCGATTCAGCAGCCGCGCAGGTCAGCGCCGATGCCCTTGCTGCCTCGCAGGCCGACCAAAAGTGACAGCCTGCGCGACCGGGTCTGCCGCGAACTGAGCGACGATGACTGACGCGCGTCTACGGTTCGGCTTCGTGGCGCGTGACAGGGTTGGCGCGGCGCGCAGCGCGGCATCACCTCGGGCCGAAATCGCCCGACGCAAAAGGCTGATCGCCGGTGCGTCGTTCGGCATCCCATCCTGACGTTGGCCCCAAAAGACCGGGCGCACCGTCCGTCGGCGGACGGCGTCGGCCCCGACTGTTCCCTTGACGCCCAGCACGGACTTTGCAACCGCCTGCGCGCGCATGGCCTCGGGCGCTGTCATCGCGCGCAACACCGGGCGCGAGCTGGTCACCGTCTGGCACCGCGACGAGCATTGCAGAGCGGCCTTGCACGATCTGCTGGCCTATGACGGCCCCGTCATCGACGGCGAAGCGGGCGCGCTGATGCGCGCACGGGCTGCCCGGAGTTTATAACTACATGGAAATCGAACCCGGTTCGCAGTTCACGCGAGGTGTTGAACGCCCGCGACTGGCCCGACGATGGCGATGTCTATGTGCGGTCGGCCTATACGCTGCACAGCCCCCACCGGACGGTTCAGGCGGAAAACCGCTTCCTGCGCGCTGCGCCCCTCGCCCGAGGTGCGCGCGCTGGTCGCACTGCGTTGACCATCCGGTCGTTGCTGCGCATATCCGCATGGGCACCGGCCCTGAATTCGACCATCTGCTGCCCTATGAAGCCCCTGACAACTGGGCCTGAAAGCCGCCACGCCGAGCTGGTCGCCTGGGCGGCAGAAAAGCGACGTCGGCCGGTTCATCGCGCGGCTGGACGGGATGCTGGCCGGCCAAGCCGGACCTCGGCGTGTTTGTCGCCGCCGATCTGGCCGCAACTTCTATGCCGCCCTGCATCAGCGCTATGGCGCGCGGGTGCGGTTCTGGCGACGCGAGCGCGGTTCGATCGTTCGGCACAGCAAACTGCAGTATGCACCGGCCGACCCTTGATCCTGCTGACTGCCGCGCCGCATTTTCTGGCGCAAGCGAATGGAGCCTCGTTCCCCGAGGTCGCGCAGCGTCTGGCGCGCCCATGGCGCACGCTGGAACGCAGCGGCATTGATTTTTGAACGCGATGCGCAGAAAAAGGGCCGGAACGCCCACCGCGACGGCGAGTCGCGGACCGGACGGTGGCGTGAGCGATCCAGAAGGTCCGCACACCGCCACTTCGCAGTAGCAGCCGACCTGCGTTCCGCGCCACGATTGCCGCACCCGCAGCCCCCTGCAACACGCGGCTAAACGGGCCGCAAAAAGACGCCAGTTTTTAGCTTCAATATAGTGATTTCCCGCCGATCCCATCCCTTTGTTGCACATGCAGCACCTCCCGCCTGTAAAACGGCGCAAAGCGAAAAATTTTCATGTTCGCCCGCCTCAAGGTTGCGTAAGGAAAATGACAGTCAAAAAAGCGCTTATCACCGGCATCACCGGCCAGGACGGTTCGTATCTGGCCGAGTTTCTAATGCTGAAAGAAAAAGGCTATGAAGTTCACGGCATCAAGCGCCGGGCTTCGCTGTTCAACACCCGGCGATGTCGACCACATCTACCAAGACCCGCACATCGACAACGCACGGTTCAAGCTGCACTACGGCGACCTGACCGACACCTCGAACCTGACGCGCATCCTGTCCGAGGTGAAACCGGACGAGGTGTACAACCTCGGTGCCGAGAGCCACGTCGCCGTCAGCTTTGAAGCCCCCGAATACACCGCCGATGTCGACGGCATCGGCACGCTGCGCCTGCTCGAAGCGATCCGCTTTCTGGGGCTGGAGAAAACCTGCCGGTTCTATCCAGGCCTCGACCTCGGAACTCTACGGGCTGGTGCAGGAAATCCCGCAGCGCGCAGACGACACCTCCTTCCGCCCGCGCAGCCCCTATGCTGCGGCCCAAGATGTACGCCTACTGGATCACGGCGAATTACCGCGAAGCCTATGGCATGTATGCGTGCAACGGCATCCTCTTTAACGGCGACGGCCCGCGCCAGCGCGCGAGACCTTCGTGACCCGCAAGATCACCCGTGGTCTGGCCAATATCGCGCAGGCCTTCGAGAATTGCCTGTACATGGGCAACATCGACAGCCTGCGCGACTGGGGTCACGCCAAGGACTATGTCCGCAATGCAACGGACGATGCCTCTCCAGGACGGACGCGCCGGACGACTTCGTCGACCAAGGACGTGCAGTACCTCGGTGCGTGAGTTCGTCACCTGGTCGGCCCGCGAGCTGGGCATCGAGGCACTGGCCTTCACCGGCTCCGAGGTCGACGAAACGGCAACCGCGGTGCCGGTCACCGGCGACGAAGGGCGGTCTGGCCGTGAAACCCGGCGATGTGCTGGTGCGCATCGATCCGCGCTACTTCCGTCCGGCCGAGGTGGGAAACCCTGCTGGGCGATCCGACCAAGGCCAAGGAAACACTGGGCTGGGTTCCTGAGATCACCGCTCGGGGGAAATGTGCGCCGAGATGGTCGCCGAGGACCTCGAAACCGCCAAACGCCACGCGCTTCTCAAGGCACATGGCATGGATCTGCCGGTATCGGTGTGGAAAACTGAGGTCCTGAAAGCTGGTGATCCCTCCGTTGCTCGATGTACCACGCGCATCTGAGGGACATTTCAGAACTGAAGGTCGTTGCAGAAGGAAATGGTGAACTTCAGATGTCTTGTCGTAAAGATAAAAGGATAGCGAATTCCAATGGATATTGCCCGTTTTGAGAGCTTAGGCGACAACTGCGAGTTCGGGTTTGTCATGGCGCGCCATCAGCCAAAAAGAAGAGCAGCCTGTTGCGTTGGGCGCTCACCCCTTTCCGGTGTTGACCAGACTGCTGCGCGACGACTTCAAGGATCTCTATCAGTTCGAAAACCTGGAACCGACCAGCCCCAAGATGTTGCTGGATCGGGGACGGGTGTCCGGTTTCACACCGACATGGTCCGCGACAGTGTCTTCGTAGAGGATCACAAAGCGGTCTACGAAAAAGAGATCCACAAGGTGGCGCATCTGCGGCAACGCCTGGAAGAACAGCCAGAACCCGGACATGATCTTTGTCTACAAAGGTCGCCAGGAGCTGCCCAGGCCGAGCTTCAGACCCTTGCCGATCTGGTGTCCAGGCGGGGTGGCGCGCAGCTTCTCTATGTGACTGCCAAAGGCGATCTTCCGCCGGGTAGCGTCGAAGCCCATGGCGACAATCTACACATCGCCCGGATCGATCGATTTGCCGATTATGCGACCGCCAATGTCACATCTGAGGCCGTCTGGGATCAGATCCTTGAGAATGCATCCATCAAGATCGCCCGCGCGCACGCTCAGCCAGCGACATGCCCGGGAGCAAGCCAGCAGGACAGGAAACTTCGTGAAGATCTACATCGCCGGACATCGAGGCATGGTTGGCGGCGCGATTTTGCGTCGGTTGAAGGCGCGTCAGGACGCGGGTGAGGCTCTGACGCTGATCACCCGCACGTCATCGGAACTGGACCTGACCGACCAGCCCGCCGTGCGCGACTTCATGCAGGCCGAGCGGCCCGATGTGGTGATCCTGGCCGCCGCGAAAGTTGGCGGGATCATGGCCAACAACACCTACCCCGCTGATTTCATTTGCCAAAACCTGATGATCGAGTGCAACGTGATCCATCAGGCTTTTGCTGCCGGGGATTGCGCGCCTGCTGCAACTGGGTTCGTCGTGCATCTACCCCCGGGCCGTGCCGCAGCCCATGCGCGAAGACGCGCTGCTGACCGGCGTTCTGGAACCCACCAACGAGCCCTACGCAATCGCCAAGATCGCCGGGATCAAGCTGTGCGAAAGCTACAACCGCCAGCATGGCACCGATTACCGGTCGGTCATGCCGACCAACCTGTACGGACCCGGCGATAACTTCCACCCGCAGAACAGCCACGTCCTGCCCGCCCTGATCCGCCGCTTCCACGAGGCCGCGCAGGCCGGGACCGAGGTGGTGACGATCTGGGGTTCGGGCAAACCGATGCGCGAATTCCTGCATGTCGACGACATGGCCGAGGCCAGCCTTTTCGTGCTCGACCTGCCGCAAGACGTTTACGCCGCGAACACCCAACCGATGCTGAGCCATATCAACGTCGGCTCGGGGACCGATGTGACGATCCTTGAACCGGCGCAAACCGTGGCGGCGGCGACCGGGTTCAAGGGCCGGATCGACACCGATCCAAGCAAGCCAGACGGCACCATGCGCAAGCTGATGGACGTCAGCCGTCTTGCCGATATGGGGTGGCGCGCGCGGGTCGGTTTGGCCGAGGGGATCGCTGGGACGTATCAGTGGTTCCTTGAGCAGGATTCTGGTAGCATCCGGGACAAGTAAACTGCGCCTGTGCGCCGCAAGATCTGGCACAGGTCGGGATCTTGCGGCGCGGACGAACGACACGATGGGCCAGACACCCTGTTGATGACCGCCATGTTCAGGAGGCTATTTTTTGGGCAAAACCAGCGACAATCGCGGTCGACAGGCCCGGCACCGTTCACGGACACCCGTCAACGGCCAGCCTGTCATCAGGCGCGCCGACGCCCTCGGCCGAACATGCGCAAATTTCGTCTGATTTCTTCCACCGCTCCAGACACTTAGTTCTCTGGGTGCTTCGGATAAGGCTCTCTTCGGATCACTCGGGCACACCACCAATTCTTTTTGAGGCTGCAACTTCCATGATTCATCCTGTTCTTCTGTGTGGCGGCTCGGGTACGCGCTTGTGGCCCCTGTCGCGCAAATCGTACCCCAAGCAATTCTCGTCGCTTGTCGGGGACGCCAGCCTGTTCCAGACCTCGGCGCAGCGCCTGTCCGGCGACGGGTTCGCGCAACCGGTGGTCGTGACCGGCTCGGATTTTCGCTTTATCGTCACCGAGCAACTGACCAGTGCCGAGGTGACGCCCCGCCATCCTGATCGAACCTTCGGCGCGCAACACCGCCCCGGCGATTCTGGCGGCCGCGTTGCAGATCAGCGCCAGCAATCCCGACGCGCTGATGCTGGTGGCCCCCTCGGACCATGTCATCCCTGACGCCAAGCACTTCCGTGACACCGTGCAGGCTGCCACCGAGCGCGCGCGCGCCGGGCAACTGGTCACTTTCGGCATCCGCCCCGACCGCCCCGAAACCGGCTATGGCTGGCTGGAGCTGAGCACCGCCCCCGACGCAGGATTTGCCCCTGTCGCGCAGCCGCTGGTGCGCTTTGTCGAAAAGCCGGACCTTTCCACGGCGCAAAGCATGCTCGACGGCGGTTTGCATCTGTGGAACGCCGGGATCTTCCTGTTCGAGGCCCGCACCCTGATCGCCGCGTTCGAGGCCTATCAGCCCGCCATTCTGGCGCTGGTCCGCGATGCGCTGGCCCAGGCGCAGGCTGATCTGGGCTTTACCCGCCTTGCCCCTGACCCCTGGGCCGCGATCGAGGATATCTCGATCGACTATGCCGTGATGGAAAAGGCCGACAACCTGTCGGTCATCCCCTACGGCGGCGTGTGGTCGGATCTGGGCGGCTGGGAAGCCGTCTGGCGCGAGGGCGGGCCGGATGCAACGGGCGTCGTGACCTCGGGGGCGGCACTGGCGATTGATTGCCAGGATACGCTGCTGCGGTCGGAATCCGACGCGGTAGAACTGGTCGGCATCGGCCTGAAAGACATCGTTGCTGTCGCCATGGCCGACGCTGTGCTGATTGCCCACAAGGACCGCGCGCAGGACGTCAAGAAAGCCGTCACCGCGCTGAAAGCCAAGGGTGCCAAGCAGGCCGAAAGCTTCCCGGTCGATCACCGCCCGTGGGGCTGGTTCGAGACGCTGGTGCTGGCCGACCGCTTTCAGGTCAAGCGCGCATCCCATGTCCACCCGGGCGCCGCGCTGTCGCTGCAAAGCCACCACCACCGGTCGGAACACTGGATCGTTGTGTCGGGCACAGCCAAGGTGACGGTCGACAAAGAGGTCAAGCTGGTAACGGAAAACCAGTCGGTCTATATCCCGCTGGGCGCGGTGCACCGCATGGAGAACCCCGGCAAGGTGCCGATGGTGCTGATCGAGGTGCAGACCGGTGCCTATCTGGGCGAGGATGACATCATCCGCTACGAGGATGTCTATTCGCGCGGCCAGGGAGCCAAGGGATGAGCCTGACCTGCTTCAAAGCCTATGACATTCGCGGCAAGCTGGGCATTGATCTGGACGAAGAGATCGCCTTTCGCATCGGTCGCGGCTTCGCCCGCGCACTGGGGGCCAAGAAGGTTGTGCTCGGCCGCGACATCCGAGCCAGTTCCGAGGCCTTGGCGGCCTCGGTCGCCAAGGCGCTGGTGGCCGAGGGGTGCGAGGTTCTGGATCTTGGCCTTTCGGGCACCGAAGAGATGTATTTCGCCACCACGCAGTTCGGCGCGGATGGCGGGATCTGCGTGACGGCGTCGCATAATCCCATGGATTACAACGGGATGAAGATGGTCCGCGCAGGCTCGGCCCCGCTTGACGCCGCAACCGGCCTGTCGTCGATCAAGGCACTGGCCGAAGCGGATGAGTTCGGCCCCGCCCTGCCCGGCGGCAGCGTCACCGATATCGCACAGGTCGCGCGCGCCGCCTATGTCGAGCAGGTGCTCGGCTTTGTCGACGTCTCGGCGCTCAAACCGCTCAAGATCGTGGTGAACGCTGGCGGCGAGGGCAGCAGGTCCGACCTTTGACGCGATCGCCGAGGCGCTGGCCGCCAAGGGCTCGCCGCTGACCTTCATCCGCATGCACCACACGCCGGATGGCAGCTTCCCCAACGGCATCCCCAACCCCCTGCTGGTCGAAAACCGCCCGGTCACTGCCGACAAGGTGCTGGCCGAAGGGGCCGACATGGCCGTCGCCTGGGACGGTGATTTCGACCGCTGTTTCTTCTTCGACCACACGGGCGGCTTTGTGGACGGCGAATACATCGTCGGCCTGCTGGCCGAGGTGTTTCTGACCAAGGAACCCGGTGCCAAGATCATCCATGACCCGCGCGTGATCTGGAACACGCAGGGCCGTCGTTTTGCAGGCAGGCGGCACGGCGGTGCAATCGCGCACCGGACATGCGTTCATCAAGCAATCCATGCGCGATGAGAACGCCGTTTACGGCGGCGAGATGTCGGCGCACCATTACTTCCGCGATTTCGTGTTCTGCGACAGCGGCATGATCCCCATGGTGCTGATGGCCGAGCTGGTCAGCCGCAAGGGCGCGCTGGCCGATCTGGTGGCGCAACGCCGCGCGGCCTCTCCGTCCTCGGGCGAGATCAACTTTCACCCGACCGACCCCAAGGCGACCATCGCCGCCGTGCGCGCGCGCTGAGCCCGACGCCCGCGGCGTGGATGAAACCGACGGTATCAGTCTGGATATGGGCGACTGGCCTTCAGCCTGCGGTCGTCCAACACCGAACCGGTGGTGCGGCTGAACATGGAAAGCCGGGGCGTTCCGCTGGACGCATCGCTGGCCGCCATTACCGCGATGCTACGGGACTGACGCGGACACGCCTTGCATTGCCCGATTGAACCGGCAGGTCTGCCCCTGTTCTCAAAGGGTCAGGCCTGCCGGCTGGCACGCAAATGCCGGGGACGGGACGATGAAAATTGCAGTTGCCGGACTGGGCTATGTCGGCCTGTCGAACGCCATTTTGCTGGCGCAGGGCAATGAGGTCTGTGCGCTGGACATCTCGGCCGAGCGGGTGCGCGCGGTCAACGAGCGCCGCTCGCCCATCGCGGATACCGAGGGTTCAGGCGTATCTGTCGCATCACGCGCTGGACCTGACCGCGACCACCGACCCAGCGCAGGCCTTTACCGGCGCGGCCTATGTCGTTGTCGCCACCCCCACCAATTACGACACACTGACCAACGCCTTTGATACCGCCAGCGTCGAGGCCGTGGTCCGCGACGTGCTGCGCTACGCGCCGCAGGCGGTTGTGGTGATCAAATCGACGATCCCGGTGGGCTATACCCTGCAATTGCGCGCGGACCGGGCATGACGCGATCCTGTTCTCGCCCGAATTCCTGCGCGAGGGCCGCGCGCTGTATGACAACCTGCACCCGTCGCGCATCGTCGTCGGCGAACGCAGCGGCGGGCGCGGGTCTTTGCCGGTCTGCTGCGCGACGGGGCGATCAAGCGAGATTGCCCGATCCTGTTCACCGATCCGTCCGAGGCCGAGGCGATCAAGCTCTTCGCCAACACCTATCTCGCCTTGCGCGTCGCCTATTTCAACGAACTGGACAGCTACGCCCTGTCTCGCGGGCTGGATACGCGGCAGATCGTCGATGGCGTGGGGCTGGATCCGCGCATTGGCGGGCATTACAACAACCCGTCCTTCGGCTATGGCGGCTATTGCCTGCCCAGGGATTCCCGGCAGTTGCTGGCCAATTATCAGGATGTCCCGCAAAACCTGATCGCTGCCGTGGTCGAGGCGAACCGCACCCGCAAGGACTTTATCGCCAGCCAGATCATCGCGCGCGCCCCGCGCGTTGTCGGCGTCTACCGGCTGGCGATGAAAGTGGACAGCGACAATTTCCGCGAAAGCGCAGTGCATGGCATTGTCGAGCGGCTGCAAGAGAGCGGCATCACCGTCATCATCCACGAACCGGCGCTGGCGCAGGACAGCTTCAACGGCGCGCGGGTCGAACGCGATCTCGCCGCGTTCAAGGCGCAGTCCGATGTCATCATCGCCAACCGCCACGCCGCCGACTTGAGCGACGTGGCGGACAAGGTTTTCACCCGCGATCTATTCGGGGTCGATTGAGCCCCAGACCGGCAAGCCGGCAAGCACCGCGTCCACGCTCAGCGCCCCGCCTTCCGGCACCTGTTGATCCTGCGCTTGATACATCGCCAGCCAGACGGCATCGCGCCACGCGATGAACGCCTGCGCTTCGGCGGCCCACGGCGCGACCGTGGACGTGCGATACCCGGCGCAGGCTGCCGCATCGTTGTAGCCCAAGGCGCGCGCCTGCGCCTCGACCGGGCATCCACCGCCGCAACGATCTGCGCCTTGAGCACCGCCAGAGCCTCGGCTGCGCGGTCTTCGGCGGTCTTTATGGTCAGGGTGAAACTCATTGGCCTGCCTCCCCGCACCGCCGGAAGAACAACGGCCCCTGCCGACGCGCTCACGCTCCAGCCGCTTTCCGGCTGATCGCGGGCGGCATCATCGCCCAAAATCACCCGCACCGTGCATCGAATGTCGCCGCCCTGCGGGTCACGACGCCGATAAAGGGATGATCGCCGCCCCCAGGCCTGCCTTCGCCGCCTTCAGGCACGCCTGAAGATCATAAGCCACGCCGTCAATGGTCAGAACCTCGTTCATCACCGAGACAGTTGTTTCGGCGGCACCGGGCAGACCCTGACAGGAGAGAGTGTGATGTGCATGCGTTCCTCAGTAGAACCACAGACCAGAGCAAAGACATCCGCCGCCACGGCCGTCGCATCGGTGCCACTGCTGGCGCGGTGCGCGCGGATGGAGTCACGGCGGTTGTCGTGAGCGTTGCGTAGCTGATGTTGAAGATGCGATCCCCGATCGGCGCCGGAGCCTGACACGCAAGGCCCATGAATTTGGGCGCCACGCCATAAGAAGCCGCAGGCAAACTCCAGTCGGCGCTGTTGGTGTAGAACGGTGCAGCGCGCGTGCCCGCGCCGTTGGCGGTTGGCGCGCCAAGGCTCAGCGTGTGCCAGCAAAGCTGCACGCCGTTGGCCAAGCGAACATATTTGCCGTTGGCACTGCCGCATATTCCATCACCGCACCGTCGGCACCCCGCCGGACTGCGACACCGCTCCTGACAGGTTGCGGGTATGCAGCAAACGCGCCCAGGCGCCAAAGACGCTTGACCCCCTGTTGCGCACGAAGGCCTCGGTCGCATCCGCGCCATTGGCCCGAACGGCAAGCTGTGCGCCCGAGCCGACAGACGCCGGCATAGTAGCTGAATCGCCATCCCGGAATAGGCCGCCGGGCAGTCCCGTCGCGCCGCTGTTCGCCCCGTTCGTGGCAAGGCCGCCGCAAAGAAGGCGTCCAGATCGAAATGGTCGGTGCCGTCGCGCCCAGCACCCCGGCATCCCCGGTCTTGAGCAGACGCCCCGCCGTTGTCGACCGCGCTCTGCGTGACCGCCGTCCCGGTGACGCCCGTGTTGATCACCGGCGCGCTCAGGGTCTTGTTGCCAAGCGTCTCGGTCCCGTCACGGGTCGCCAGCGTGCCCGCAATCGGCAGTGTCAGCGATGTTGCCGCCGTCGTGGTCAGCGTCACGGCATGATGGCCTACCCGCGTCAGGGTTGCGGCGACGTCATTGGCGACACCGGTGCCGCCTTGTGCCGGGGACAGCGCGGTGCCCAGCAGCAGCTGGGCCACTGTCGTGGCATTGGTGGCGGCATCGACGCTGAGCGCGGTTGTCCAGGGCCGTGCCGTCCGGGCTGACCTTGACGCCGAAACTGTCGTCGCCCAGCGTTCCCATCTCGGCCCGGCCCGAAAAGCCGGTCTGGAACACCAGCGATGCCGTATCGCCACTTGCCGCCTTGTTGACCTTCAGCTGGTGGCCCGCACCGTCATGCGTCATCAGCGTCGCTGCCGCTGCCACGGCCAGCTTGTTGGTGCTGTCATAGCTGGTGTTGACGCCCACCCCCGGCACATTCTGCAAATCGGGCAGATCGGGCGCGACCCAGGCCGCGCCGTCCCAGACCCGGATCTCGGTCTCGAGGGTTGCGCGCCAGCCTGTCTGGGGTGCCAGAAACAGCCAGCCGCCGTTGGCATAGGCTGCCAAGGCACCCGCCTGCCCCGCCCAGTCGTTGACCGGCGCCGGGCCGACAGCCCAGACCTGCCCCTCTTGAGGGGTCAGGGGCGGCGTGTTTTGCGAATAGCTTTGCACGCTCAACTGGACGATCAGGTCCAGTTTTTCCAATGCGGCATTGTGGGTCAGGTGCTTTTGCGCCTGCGCGGCCTGCAAATACGGCAGGCTCAGATTGGTGGATGTCTCGTCCATGTCGGCCTCCTGGTCGAAGGCGGACCATAGGGTCAGACCCGCTAGGAAGCGTGGAGTGTCCGGCCCAACGCAACACAGCCCCGCGCAACACGGCCGCGTGCAACAGGCCTGATGTCGGCTTTCGTCGGCGGGCACCACATCGACCGAATGGCGGCTGTCCTGCCCACCCGTGGTGCGCATCACGCCCATAACCGGCGACACATCGCGGTAGTCGCGCCCGCGTGCAACGGTGATGTAATCCACACCGGCGGGCTGATCGTTGGTCGGGTCAAACTCGATCCAGCCGGTCACCGGCCCGGCCCAGGCCCGAACCCAGGCGTGCATCGCATCCGCGCCCTCCAGCCGGGGTTCACCCGGCGGCGGCAAGGTGCGCAGGAAACCCGAGACATAGCCCACCGGTATCCCCAGCGCGCGCAGCCCGCGATCATCACATGCGCAAAGTCCTGACAAACCCCGCTGCGCTGCGCGAACGCTTCCGCCGGGCCGGTCTCGACCGAAGTTGCCTCGGCGTCGAACGCCATCGCACGATGCAGCGCGCCGCCCAGCGTCTCGATTGCCTGCCGCGTTGTCATGCCTTTGCCGACGGCCTTGCGCGCAAAGGCCGAAATCTCAGAACACCTCGGGCACACGGGCCGACGGACCCCGAAAATGATGCGGCGAGTCGGGCCCGAGATCCGTGCACCCCGCCAAGGCGTCATCCAAATCGCGCAGCAGCGGCGACAGATCGGCCCCCTCGACAGGGGCCAGTCGCTCGACCTTCAGCGCCAGGGTCAGGGCCAGCGCCTCGATCGGGCGATGCCAGACGGCCGTCGTCGTGGCGTTGCCGAAGAAATCTTTCATCTCCCGCTGTTCGTCGGGCCGGGGCTCAAGCGTCAGGCGCTGCGACAGCACCTGCTGTTCGCCCGGCAGGCTGGGTGCCATCAACCGCACCAGCGTGCGCGAGCGGTCCGACGGACCGCGTAGTCGTAGTCGATCGTCAGGGCGATGTCATAGATCATGACGCATACTTAGCGCAGATACGCCGCCGTGATCAGGTCAGAAACGCCTGCCAGCTCGGCGCGGATGTGCAAAGCTGATCCGCGTCGATCTTTTCGGGGCTGACCACGCTGAGCAGCGACTCCAGCGGCACGATTGCCCGCAGCAACGGCGACAAGCGCCCGTTATCCAGCGCATTGG
The DNA here is from genome assembly GCA_025938935.1 of Novosphingobium sp. MW5. Classification (GTDB taxonomy): domain Bacteria; phylum Pseudomonadota; class Alphaproteobacteria; order Sphingomonadales; family Sphingomonadaceae; genus Novosphingobium. The sequence goes on from JAPCWB010000004.1 coordinate 25,797, forward strand.
GCAGCGCCGATGCCTGCGCGCGCATCACCTGCATCTGGAACAGGACCGAGCGCGGGTTGTCCGCATCCAGCGCCAGCAGGTCAATGACCGTATCGCGTGACGTTTCCACCGAATAGCGACGGCGGTGGGTGATCACGCTGTCGGCGACCTCGACTGCCAGATCGAGCGCCCCCTCGGGCGCGTCAGCATCCGTCAACCCGTGCAACAAGGCAGTCAGCGCATCAGCCCGCTCCAGCGCCCGGCCCAGCGTCAGGAAACGCCAGCCCTGAAAGCGGTACATGTTGTCTTGCACCAGCCCCGAGAAGCCCGACAGCTTGCGCACCAGAATGCCCATCGCCCGCGCCGCATCATCGCCGGGCTTGATGTCACTGCAGCGTCGTCTTGGCCGTGCGGTCCAGATCGACCACGGCTGCCCAGCCATCGACCGAAAAGCGATCGCGCACCTTGGCGGCACGACCGCGCCACGCTGATCCGGTCCAGCAGCGCATCGGGCATCGGTTGCGCAATATCAACGCCGTAGCCACCCAGGAAGGCCCTGAGCCGCCGCAGCAGCGGGTCCGCCGGGTTGTCCGTCGCCGCCAGCCGCAGATGATAGGCTCGGATCAGCCGCGCCGCATCCTCCGCTCGATGTAGCGGCCTAGCCAGAACAGGTTATCCGCCGCCCGCGCCGGCACCACGCCCGGGCTGGCCCGGCGGAACGGCGCCCCCGCGCTGGGTTGCAGCGACACTTTGGGCACCAGCCGGTCGAGACGATCCACACATCGGCGACCGAGCCGCCCTTTTGCATCGCCAGCGCCGTCGCATCGCCCGAACGCCCGATGCGCGCATAGCCGCCCTTCATGAACCGCCAGCCCTGCGGCGTGCGCGTCGCAAGCACCCGCACCGTCATCGGGCGCGGTTGCAGGCGGCCTTCGGCCAGCGTCTCGCCCGGCTCGGTGACCCAGGCGGGCGTCGTGGACAGCGCCACCGCCTCTTGCCCGACCAGTGCCGCGCCCTGCGCCTCGATCCAGTCGGCCAGCTTGCCCTTGACCCCGCCCGCGAATTGCCCGCCCAGCGCCGAGCGCGCCGTGACGTCCAACGGCGGGTCGATAGTCGAAGCCGGACCGATCAGCATCTTGTGCGCGTTCTGGCGCACATAGGCCCGCTCCTTGGCCCCGCCACACCACCATGTCGCGATGTTGGGCAGCGCCAGTGGCTGCCCCTGCAACACCTGCGCGATACGCGGCAAAAACGCCATCATCGCACGCATTTCCAGCACGCCCGAGCCCAGCGCGTTGACCATCGCCAGCTTGCCTTGCCGCGCGGCCTCAACTAGGCCCGGCGTGCCGATGATGGCTTTGCGCGTTCAGCTCCAGCGGATCGGCAAAGCCGGCGTCAATGCGCCGCCAGAGCACGCCCAGCGGCTTTGGCCCCTCGATCGTGCGCACCATCGCCTCGCCGTTCTCGACCAGCAGATCCTCGCCTTCCAGCAGCATCAGGCCCAGATAGCGCGCGATATAGGTATGCTCGTAATAGGTATCGTTCGACGGCCCCGGCGTCAGAATTGCCGCCCCGGCCAAGGGGTTACCGCCCGCCGTCGCCAGCCGGTCCAGCGTCGCGCGGAAATCGAGGAAGAAGCTGGCCAGCCGGTGAATATAGGCGCGCGGGAACCGCTCGGGGAAGATCCGCCCGGTGGCCATGCGGTTTTCCAGCGCAAAGCCGGCGCCCGACGCGCTTCGAGCCGGTCACCCAGCACCAGCCACGACCCATCGGGCGAGCGCCCGATCTCGAACGCCAGATGATGCAGGAAATGCCCGCCCGCAGGCGCGACCCCGACCATGGGGCGCAGCCATTGCGGCGACCCGGCGATCAGCGAGGCGGGCAGATGCCCCTCGCTCACCAGCCGACCGGGGCCGTAAAGATCGGCGACGACCGCTTCAAGCAGATCGGCCCGCTGCGCAAGACCAGTGCAGATCTCGTCCCATTCGCTGTCGTGCAGGATCACCGGGATCGGTGCCAGTGGCCAGTCCCGTTCGGCCAGCGGATCGCCGGTGTATTGCCGGTAATAAACCCCGGTATCGCGCAGATAGGCATTGCCGCGCTCAAACCGTGCGGCCAGATCCGTCACGCTCAGCCGGGCAAACCGTTCGACAAAACGCTGCCAGACCGGGCGCATCCGCCCGGCCCCGTCAAACAGCTCATCGGCGACGCCGGGCGTCAGCCCGTAATCGGCAAAGATGTCGCGCGTTTTTTCACAGCGGACGGTGGCGCAAGGCACCTGACGTGTCAGTGCAGACCCGCTGGACGGCGCAAGTCCAGCGTGAGTGGGAATTCAGGATGCGGCGTCTCGGGCGCCGGAGCGATACGATCCTGCGGTGTGCCCGAAGGGTTCGAGACCGCGCAAGACGCCGCGCTTCCGCCTCATAAGCATTGACCGGGAACGTGTCATAATTGCGCCCCCCGGATGCGCCACATGATAGGTGCAGCCCGCCAGTGCGCGCCCGGTCCAGTCATCGTAGATGTCAAACACCAAGGGCGTGTTAACGGGCAACACCGGATGCAGCGATTCCGCCGGTTGCCACGCCTTGTAGCGCACCCCGCCCACCGACACGCCCGAGGTCTGCGTGCACGCCAGCGGCACGGGCCGCTGGTTGACCATCACCCGGTAGCGGTCCTGATGCAGCGTCGTCAGCTTGACCTGCAACCGCTCGACCGAGCTGTCCGTATAGCGCACCGTGCCGCCAATCGCACCGGTCTCGCCCAGTACATGCCACGGCTCCAGCGCCTGACGGACCTCCAGATGCACGCCCTCGACCTCAAGCTGACCGCAGAACGGGAAGCGGAACTCGGATTGCGCCTCGAACCAGACGGGATCGAAGTCGAACCCGTTCTGGCGCAGGTCGCCCAGCAGGCTGAGCAGGTCTTCCCACAAGTAATGCGGCAGCATGAAGCGGTCGTGCAGCACCGTGCCCCAGCGCACCGGTTTGCCGATGACCGGGCTGTTCCAGCAGCGCGCAATGATCGCCCGCAGCAGCAGTTGCTGCGCCAGCGACATGCGCGGATGCGGCGGCATCTCGAAGCCGCGGAACTCGACCAGACCCAGACGGCCCGTCGGTCCATCGGGTGAATAGAGCTTGTCGATGCAGATCTCGGCGCGGTGGGTGTTGCCGGTCACATCGGTCAGCATGTTGCGCAAGAGCCGGTCGATCAGCCACGGCGGCGGCAGATTGCCGCCCTGCACCGGATCGCCGATCTGGTCCAGCGCGATCTCCAGCTCATAGAGCGTATCGTGCCGCGCTTCGTCGATGCGCGGGGCCTGGCTGGTCGGACCGATGAACAGCCCCGAGAACAGATAGCTGAGGCTGGGGTGCCGCTGCCAGATCAGGATCAGCGATTTGAGCAGATCGGGCCGCCGCAGGAACGGCAGATCCGTCGTCACTGCCCCGCCCACCACCACATGATTGCCGCCACCGGTGCCGGTATGCCGCCCGTCGATCATGAATTTATCGGCCCCCAGCCGCGAGTTACGGGCCTCGTCATAAATCGCCTCGGTCGTCGCGACACAATCCTCCCAGCTATGCGCCGGGTGGATGTTCACCTCGATCACCCCCGGATCGGGGGCCACGCGGATCACGTTCAGACGCGGATCGTTCGGCGGCGCGTAGCCTTCGATATGGATCGGCAGGTTCAGCTCTTGCGCCGTCACCTCGGCCGCGGCCAGCAGTTCGAGATAATCCTCAAGCGTGTCGCAGGGCGGCATGAACAGGTTGAGCCGCCCGTCACGCGGCTCGATCGCAATCGCCGTGCGCACCGCCCCCGTCACCGGATCCAACGCCCTGCTCGTTCACCGCCTGCTTGTCGCTGTCATCCTCGGCGCTGCGGGTGACTTTCTGGTCATGCTGATCGGTCACGCCGGGCAGCATCGCCTTGCGCTCGGCGGCTTCCAGCGCGTCGCGCTCGGCCTCTTCCGCCGCAAGCCGGTCGATTTCCTCCTGCACCTTGCTGCGCCGCGCCTGAATCGCCTCATGGAAATCGGGCAGGGCGGCACAGGGCAGCGTGGTGTCGGCGGGATACGAACTGGGATACTGCGCGGGCGGCACATAGGGCAGCGCGCCCAGCGGCAGGCGGAAGCCCACCGGGCTGTCACCGGGCACCAGAAACAGCTTGCCGCGCCGGGGTTTCCACATCTCGGACCAGCCGCAATGCGAGGCCGTGGCCTTGCTCTGCCAGCGCTGGATCGGCAGCACATAGCCCGACGCCTCGGTCAGCCCGCGGTCAAACACGCGGGCGCATAGCGTGCCGGTCCTCGGGGTTTTTCAGCTTGGAATTCTCGGGCGTCACGTTCGACGGCAGCTGCGCTTCCTTCAGGATCCACTCGGCCGGATCCTCATAGGCGGGCTGGGCGTAATGCTTCTGGATGCCCAACTGCTCGGCAAAGCGCTCCATGAACTGCCCTGCCTCGACCGAACCATGCGGCTTGGGCTGGCTTTCACGCGCCACCAGCTCGGGGTTCTTCCACACCGGCTGCCCGTCGCGCCGCCAGTACAGCGAGAAGGTCCAGCGCGGCGGGCTTTCACCCGGATACCACTTGCCCTGCCCGTAATGCAGGAACCCGCCCGGCGCGAACGCCCGCGCAGCCGGCGGATCAGATCATCGGCCAGCGCGCGCTTCTGCGGGCCGACGGCGTCGGTGTTCCACTCGGCGCTCTCGAAATCATCGACCGACACGAAGGTCGGCTCGCCGCCCATGGTCAGGCGCACATCGCCCTTGGTCAGGCTTTCATCAACCTGCTTGCCCAGCGCGTTCAGCCGGTCCCAGCTTTCATCCGAGAACGGCTTGGTGATGCGCGGATGCTCGGCCACGCGGGTGACGGTCATGTCGAAGGCGAAATCGGTCTTCAGCGTCCCTTGCGCCGTATACCCGCCACTGATCGGTGCCGCGTTCTGGTAATGCGGGGTCGCGGCCAGCGGGATATGGCTTTCGCCGGTGAACAGGCCCGAGGTCGGATCAAGCCCGATCCAGCCCGCGCCGGGCAGGAACACCTCGACCCAGGCGTGCAGGTCGGTGAAGTCATTCTCGGTGCCCGAAGGACCGTCGAGCGATTTCACATCCGCTTTCAGCTGGATCAGATAGCCCGACACGAACCGCGCCGCAAAGCCCAGATGCCGCAGCACCTGCACCAGCAGCCAAGAAGAGTCGCGGCACGAGCCCGAGCCGATCCCCAGCGTCTCCTCGGGCGTCTGCACCCCCGGCTCCATGCGGATGGTATAGTTGACCACGCCCGCAATCTTGGCGTTCAGCCCGACCAGCATGTCCACCGTGCGTTGGCGCGAATAGTCCAGGCCCCCGATCAGCTGCGCCAGCAGCGGGCCTTCCGGCTCAGGCTGCCGGTAGATCGACAGATCGGCGCGCAGCTCTTCGGGGTACTCGAACGGCCAGTGCTCGGCGCTTTCCTCGACGAAAAAATCGAACGGGTTGTAGACCGTCATGTCGGCGGTCAGATCGACCTCGATCTTGAATTCGGTCACCGGCTCGGGGAACACAAAACGCGCCAGCCAGTTACCATAGGGGTCTTGCTGGTGGTTCACGAAATGCCCCGCCGGGCTGACCTTGAGCGAATGCGAGATCACCGCGCGTGCGCGAATGTGGCGCGGGCCTGAGCCTGGATGATCTGCGGTCCCAATGTGACCGGACGGTCATAAGTATAATGGGTCAGATGGTGGATGGACGCGTAGATGGCCATGTTTCAACCTTGTCGGTGATTTGCCTTTACCTTAGGCCCCCACGCGCCCTGTGCCACCGGGAAACGCAAAACTCGGCCCGTTACCGCCAACTTCCCGGGCATTTGCGCAGAATTGCGGCATGTCCACAGCCGCCCCCAAACGCAAAACGCCGCCGGGCGGTTAGCCCGGCGGCGGTTCTTGCAAGGCGCACGCCTCAGGGGATCAGGCGTTCGATGATCTTGTCCGCAGCCTCATCCGCCGTCGTCGCGGTCGTATCAATGCGGATCTCGGCATTGTCGGGCGCTTCATAGGGCAGATCGATGCCCGTGAAGTTCTTCAGCTGACCCGAGCGTGCCTTGGCATACAGCCCCTTCACGTCGCGCTCTTCCGCCACGCTCAGCGGCGTGTCGACGAAGACCTCGATGAACTCGCCTGGCTCCATCATCCCGCGCACCATGTCGCGCTCGGACCGAGGGCGAGATGAAGGCCGTGACAACGATCAGCCCCGCATCGGTCGTCAGACGCGCCACTTCGCCGACCCGGCGGACGTTTTCCACGCGGTCAGCCTCGGTAAAGCCCAGATCCTTGTTCAACCCGTGCCGCACGTTGTCGCCGTCCAGCAGGAACGTATGCCGGTTCATCCGCGCCAGCTTTTTCTCCAGCGCGTTGCCGATGGTCGACTTGCCCGACCCCGACAGCCCGGTCAGCCAGACCACGGCCGGTTTCTGGTGCTTCATCGCGGCGTGGTGATCGCGGCCAATGTCCGTGGCCTGCCAATGGATGTTCGACGCCCGGCGCAGCGAGAAATGGATGATCCCGGCAGCGACCGTGTGGTTGGTGATCTTGTCGATCAGGATGAACCCGCCCAGATCGCGGCTTTCGGCATAGGGCGCAAAGGGGATCTCGCGGTCGGTGGTGATCGTTGCCACGCCGATCGAGTTCAGGTCCAGCGTCTTGGCCGCCAAATGTTCCTGCGTGTTGACGTCCACCTCATACTTGGGCTGCGCCACCTTGGCCGACACCATCTGCGCACCGATCTTGAGCCAATAGGCCCGGCCGGCGACCATCTCGTTCTCGTCCATCCAGACGACGCTGGCCTCGAACTGGTCCGCCACCTCCAGCGGTGCCTTGGACGCGACAATCACCTGCCCGCGCGAGCAGTCGATCTCGTCGGCCAGCGTCAGCGTGACAGTTCGCCCGCCACCGCCTCGTCCTTGTCACCGCCGTACGCCACAATGCGCGCGATGGTCGATGTCTTGCCCGACGGCAGCACCCGCACCGCATCGCCCGGCTTGACCGACCCGCTGGCGATCATCCCCGAGAAACCCCGGAAATCCAGATTGGGCCCGGTTCACCCACTGCACCGACATGCGGAACGGCTGCTCCTGATCGGCGGTGATGTTGACCTCGACCGCCTCAAGATAGGGCAGCAGCGACGGGCCGCTGTACCACGGCGTCTTCTCGCTGGGCGCGGTGATGTTGTCGCCCTTGAAGCCCGAAATCAGGAATCGCGGTGAAGTCCTTGATGCCGATGCTGGTGGCAAAAGCGCGGTAATCGGCAACGATCTGGTCATAGGTGGCCTGATCGTAGCCCACCAGATCCATCTTGTTCACCGCCAGCACGATGTGGCGGATGCCCAGCAGATTGACCAGATAGCTGTGACGGCGGGTCTGGGTCAGCACGCCCTTGCGCGCGTCGATCAGGATCACCGCCAGATCGGCGGTCGAGGCACCCGTCACCATGTTGCGGGTGTATTGCTCGTGGCCGGGCGTGTCGGCGACGATGAACTTGCGCTTCTCGGTCGCGAAAAAGCGGTAGGCCACGTCGATGGTGATGCCCTGCTCGCGCTCGGCGGCCAGCCCATCGACCAAGAGCGCAAAGTCGATCTCTTGCCCCTGCGTGCCCACGCGCTTGCTGTCGGCTTCCAGTGCTGCCAGCTGGTCCTCAAAGATCATCTTTGAATCATACAGCAGCCGCCCGATCAGCGTCGATTTGCCGTCATCCACCGACCCGCAGGTGATGAAGCGCAGCATGGTCTTGTGCTGGTGGGTTTCCAGATAAGCGTCGATGTTTTCCGCGATCAGCGCGTCGGTCTTGTAGATAGGATCGGTCATGTAGTCACCTCAGAGGGTGTTGAAATTGCTTGAAAGAAAGCGGCGGCTCAGAAATAGCCTTCCTGCTTCTTCTTCTCCATCGAGGCGGCCTGATCATGGTCGATCGCCCGGCCTTGCCGTTCCGAGGTCGTGGTCAGCAGCATCTCCTGAATGACCTCGGGCAGCGTCTTGGCCTCGCTCTCGACCGCACCGGTCAGCGGGTAGCAGCCCAGCGTGCGGAAGCGGATCGAGCGCATCACCGGCACCTCGCCGTCACGCAGCGGGAAACGGTCGTCGTCGACCATCAGCGTCAGCCCGTCCCGCACCACGGTCGGACGCGGGGCGCTGAAGTAAAGCGGCACGATTTCAATGCCTTCCAGATGGATGTATGTGCCAGATGTCCAGCTCGGTCCAGTTCGAGATCGGGAAGACCCGCATGCTCTCACCCTTGGCCTTGCGAGCAGTTATACAGGCGCCACAGCTCGGGGCGCTGGCTTTTGGGATCCCGGCGGTGGTTGGCCGAGCGGAACGAGAACACCCGCTCCTTTGCCCGGCTCTTTTCCTCATCGCGCCGTGCGCCGCCAAAGGCTGCATCGAACCCGTAGAGGTCCAGCGCCTGCTTCAGCCCTTCGGTCTTCCACATATCGGTGTGCAGCGCGCCGTGGTCGAACGGGTTGATGCCACGCTCTTTCGCCTCGGGGTTCTGATAGACCAGCAGCTCCATGCCCGCCTCGGCGGCGGCCTTGTCGCGCAGCTTGTACATGTCCTGGAAATTTCCACGTCGTATCGACATGCAGCAGCGGAAACGGCGGCGGCGACGGGTAGAAGGCCTTCTTCGCCAGATGCAGCATCACCGCGCTGTCCTTGCCGACGCTATACAGCATCACCGGCTTCTCCAGCCTCGGCAACGACTTCGCGCATGATGTGGATGCTTTCGGCTTCCAGCCGCTGCAGGTGGGTCCAGAGTCTTCGCGGACATTGCCGGTTCCTTGTCGTTTGACGCATCGATGTTGACCCCCACCTAACAGCGGCACTACAAGGCGGAACCCCCCATATGGGAGGTATGCCATCACAAAAGCGAAAACCCCCGCATGCTGGGACGCAGCCAAGACGTCGAAACCCTGCGCCTGCTCTATTCTTGTGCAGCGCAACCGCCGACATCGCCCCCCTTGGGGCGCGTTTCTTGACGCGCTCATCGCCCTGACCCGGGCACAGGCCGCCCATCTGCGGATCGCGGCGGGCAGCGACACGCTGACCTACAGCACCGACCCCGCCGCCACTCTGCCGCCGCTTGAGGGGCTGCGCACGGGCCGGGTCTATGGTCAGGGCGAGATCGCGGGGGCAACCACACCCTGCGCGCCCTGCGCGTATCGCCGCGCGGGGACATGCAGGCGTGGCTGGTCATCACCACAACCCGGCCCGAGTTTGACGCGATTGACGGCGTCAAGCTCAGCAATCTCGCGCCCCATCTCGCTCAGGCGGTTGAGACATGGCTGGCGCTGGCGGGCGAACGCGCCCGTGCCCAGCAAAGCGCCCGCGCCGCGCAGGATCTTGGCGCGGGCTGGCTCTGGCTCGACGCCACCGCCCGCGTCAGCGCCAGCGGCGACGGCGCGCGCGCGCTGATCGCCGCCACCCCTGCGCTGCGCCTGACGCTCGACAACCGGCTCGACTTTCGCGACGCCACGCTCGCCCGTGATCTGCGCCGCAGGATCGACCGGGCGCTGCTCCCGGGGGCCGACCCGCAGATCCTGACACTGGAACGATCCCCGCTGTTGCAACTGTCGCTGCTCCCCGGCCTTGCGCCCCGCGCGCCGGGGCTCGAGCCGACCCTGCGCGCGCTGTTGCGACGGGCCCCCAGCGCCCGACACCTTGCACAGCCTGCCTTGGGCGCAGCGTTCGACCTCAAACCCAGCGAAACACGGCTGGCGGCCCTGCTCTGCGACGGGCTGTCACTGGCGGAATGCGCCGCACACCTCGGCTGGACCATCGAGACCACACGCAGCTGCTCGAAGTCGCTCTTCGCCCGCACCGGCACCCGCAGCCAAAGCGATCTGATCCGACCAGATCCTCACCAGCGCCGTCTGGTTCAGCCCGGACTGACCGCCGCCGATCGCGCCTTGCGTGCACCGCAGCCTCTACACCTTGGCGCTCAAACATGCGAGGAACAGCTGGCCGTCGCCCGTCGACATCGCCCGGCATCCCGGGTGTGACGTCAAACGCAGGCCCTGCCCGGGCCTCCGTTCTCGCTGTAAGGATTGAGACATGGCTTTGAACACGATTGTTTCGGTTGATACCGCTGCCGTCGCGCGGCGCGTGCTTCAGGTCGAAGCCGAGGCCCTGATGGCCCTCTCGACCGACCTGCCTGCGGACCTGCCTGCCGCTGTGCAACTGATCCTGGACCGTACCGGCCGGGTGATCGTGTCGGGGATGGGCAAATCCGGCCATATCGGCCGCAAGATCGCCGCCACGCTTGCCTCGACCGGAACGCCGTCCTTCTTTGTCCACCCCGCCGAAGCCAGCCACGGCGATCTGGGCATGGTGACGCCGCAGGACACCTGCATCCTGATCTCGAACTCGGGCGAGACCTCGGAACTGGGCGATATCATCGCCCATTGCGTCCGCTTCAGCATCCCGATTGTTGGCATCTCAAAGCGCGACGACAGCTCGCTGATGCGCACCGCCACCTGCAAGCTGACCCTGCCCGACCTGCCCGAGGCCTGCTCGATCGGCATGGCCCCCACGACCTCGACCACACTGACGCTGGCCTTGGGCGATGCGCTCGCCGTTGCCCTGATGGAGGCCCGCGCCTTCAAGCCTGAACATTTCCGCACCTATCATCCCGGTGGCAAACTGGGTGCCCGGCTGGCCAAGGCCGCGCAGCTGATGCACGGTGCAGACAGCCTGCCGCTGGTGAGCACCACCCAACCGATGACCGAAGTGATCCTGACCATGACGTCACGCGGGTTTGGCGTGGCCGGGGTTGTCGATGCCGCCGGCGCGCTGACCGGCGTGATCACCGATGGCGACCTGCGGCGCAACATGGACGGGCTGATGGGGCGCACGGCGCAAACCGTGGCCACCCGCAATCCGATCACAGTGCGCCCCGAGACGCTGGCAGCCGAGGCGCTGGCGGTGATGAACGCACACAAGATCACTGCGCTTTTTGTCACCGACGTGACAGGCACCCCGCTGGGCATCCTGCATCTGCACGACTGCCTGCGCGCCGGGGTCGTCTAGCGCCAACCGATCACCATCGCGCCTTGTTCACACGCGTGCTCTCGCGGTAAACCGAAACGACCAAGCCAAAGGCCTCTCGATGCAGATTGAAGAAACCGCGCTTCCCGGCGTCCTCATCCTGACCCCGCGCCGCTTTGGCGATGCCCGCGGCTGGTTCAGCGAAAGCTGGAACCGCAAGACGCTGCGCGCCGCCGGGCTGGATCTGCCAGAGTTCGTGCAGGACAATCATTCGCTGAGCGCCCGCATCGGCACGCTGCGTGGCCTGCACTATCAATCGCCGCCGCATGCTCAGGGCAAGCTGGTCCGCTGCGGGCGCGGGCGGTTGCTGGACGTTGCCGTGGACGTGCGCCGCGGCTCGCCGACCTACGGGCACTCGGTGAGCGAAGAATTAAGCGCCGAGAATGGTCGCCAGCTGTGGATCCCTGCAGGCTTTCTGCACGGTTTTGTCACGCGCGAACCTGACACCGAGATCATCTACAAATGCACCGACCATTACGCACCCGAGTGCGACGGCGCCGTGCATTTTGCGTCTGTGGGTGTGGAATGGGGCGTTGAAATGTCAGATATTCAATTGTCTGACAAAGATAAAGCCGCCCCCGCCCTCGCTGACTGGACCTCACCCTTCACCTGGGAGCCCGCATGAAACTGCTTGTAACCGGGGGGGCGGGCTTTATCGGCTCGGCTGTTGTTCGGCGGGCAATTGCCCAGGGCCACGGGGTGGTCAATGTCGATTGTCTGACCTATGCAGCCTGCCTGGAAAACGTCGCCAGCGTCGATCAGAACCCTGCGTATTCGTTTGAAAAGGCAAACATATGTGACGCCGAAGCGCTCACGGATATTTTCCAGCGCCACCGTCCTGATGCCGTGATGCACCTTGCTGCCGAAAGCCATGTAGACCGATCCATCGACGGCCCCGGCGCGTTTATCGACACCAATGTGACGGGCACCTACACCCTGCTGCAAGCGGCTCGGGCCTATTGGCAGGAAAGTGGAAAGTCAGACAATTTCCGTTTCCACCATATCTCCACGGATGAAGTCTTCGGCTCGCTCGGGCCGACGGGGATGTTCACCGAAACCACCCCTTACGACCCGCGCAGCCCCTATTCCGCATCGAAAGCCGCCAGTGACCATCTGGTCCGCGCCTGGGGTGAGACCTATGGCCTGCCGGTCGTGCTGACCAATTGCTCGAACAACTACGGCCCCTATCACTTCCCCGAAAAGCTGATCCCCGTGGTGATCCTGAACGCCATCGCCGGGTTGCCGATCCCGGTCTATGGCGCCGGAGAGAACGTGCGGGACTGGCTTTATGTCGAGGATCACGCCGACGCGCTGCTGCTGGTTCTGCAACAGGGCAAGACCGGGCGCAGCTATAACATCGGCGGCGAGAACGAGGCGCGCAACATCGACATCGTGCGCCTGATCTGCGCCCTGCTCGACGAGATGCGCCCCGCCGCGCAGCCCTATGCCGAGCAGATCACCTTTGTTACCGACGGGCCGGGCCATGACCTGCGCTATGCCATCGACCCGTCGCGCATCCGCGACGAGCTGGGCTGGCGCCCGTCCGTCACGCTGGAAGAAGGGCTGCGCCGGACCGTGCGCTGGTATCTCGACAACGACGCGTGGTGGCGGCCGCTGCAGGCCCGGCAAGGGGTCGGCAAGCGGCTGGGCACAGCGTAACGCCGCCCTGTCGCCCCGCCCCGGCCTCAGCGCCGCCGCTTTCGCGCGCGACGCTCAGAACAGCAAGAAAGGTCATACGATGCGCATCCTTGTTTTCGGCGAAACCGGTCAGGTCGCGCGGGCGCTCGCCCCGCTGCTGCCCAAGGACGCGGTCTGCCTGAACCGGGCGCAGGCCGATCTGCTGGACCCCTGCCGCCTGCGCCGCCGCGATCCATAGCCACGCCCCGGATGTGGTGATCAACGCCGCCGCCTGGACCGCCGTGGACAAAGCGGAGGGTGAAGAGACCGACGCGCTGACCGTCAACGCGCTTGCCCCCGGCGCGATGGCGGCGGCCTGTGCATCGCGCGGCATCCCCTTTCTCCACGTCTCGACCGACTATGTCTTTGACGGCTCGGGCGATGCGCCCTGGCAGACGGACGCCCCCACCGCCCCACTCAACGCCTATGGCCGCACCAAACTGGCCGGCGAACAGGCGATCCGCGCCGCCGGAGGCCGCGCGGCGATCCTGCGCACCTCGTGGGTGTTCTCGACCCATGGCGCGAATTTCCTCAAGACCATGCTGCGCCTGTCAGAAACCCGCGACGCACTCAGCATTGTCGATGACCAGATCGGCGGCCCCACCCCGGCCGAGGCCATCGCGCGCGCGCTGATCACCATGGCCGAAGCCCTGTTCAACGGCCATCCCGGCGGCACATGGCATATCGCCGGCACGCCCTTCGTCAGTTGGGCCGATTTCGCGCGCGAAATCTTCGCCGCCGCAGACCGCAGCGTGACCGTGACCGGCATTCCCACCGCCGACTACCCAACCCCGGCGCCGCGCCCGCTGAACTCGCGGCTCGACGGCACCACACTTTTGCGCGACTTTGGCCTGCCCCAGCCCGACTGGAAGGCCCAGACCCGTGCCGATGTCAGGAGATTGATCCCATGACCGCCGCAACGCCCCGTCAACGCAAGGGCATCATTCTGGCCGGAGGATCGGGCACCCGCCTGTTTCCGATCACCATCGGTGTCTCCAAACAGCTGATGCCGATCTACGACAAGCCGATGATCTACTACCCGCTGTCGGTGCTGATGCTGGCCGGGATCCGCGAGATCGCGGTGATCACCACCCCGCATGATCAAGAGCAGTTCCAGCGCGCGCTTGGGGATGGGTCACGCTGGGGCCTCAGCTTTACCTATATCGTGCAGCCCTCGCCCGATGGTCTGGCGCAGGCCTTCATTCTGGCCGAAGAGTTCCTCGATGGCGCCCCGTCGGTCATGGTGCTGGGCGACAACATCTTTTTCGGCCACGGCCTGCCCGGAGTGCTGGCCGCAGCCAACGCGCGCCCCAGCGGCGGCACGGTGTTTGGCTACCGCGTCTCTGACCCCGAGCGTTATGGCGTCGTCGGGATGGATGACACCGGGCGCGTCACGCAGATCGTTGAAAAGCCGACCGTCCCACCGTCGAACTATGCCGTCACAGGCCTGTATTTCCTTGACGACACCGCGTCTGAGCGTGCCCGCGCGATCAAACCCTCTCCCGCGCGGCGAGGTCGAGATCGTGGACCTGCTGCAAACCTATCTCGACGAGGGCGCGCTGGATGTGCAGCGCATGGGCCGGGGCTACGCCTGGCTGGACACCGGCACGCATGGCAGCCTGCTGGACGCGGGAAATTTCGTGCGCACGCTGCAGGCCCGGCAGGGCTTGCAAACCGGCTGCCCCGAGGAAATCGCCTTCCAGCAGGGCTGGATCAGCGCCGAAGACCTTCAGATCATCGCCCGGCCCTTGGCAAAGAACGAATACGGCAAATACCTGCTGAACCTGATCGCCGAAGGCCGCGCCTGGGACTGATGCAGGCTGTTGGCGCGGACGGGGCGCCGGTCTATCGTCGCCCCATGAAAGCAGGAGCGCGGGCATGAGCTGGCTGGGCGTAGACATGGGCGGCACGGCGACGCGCTGGGTCCGCTGCGATGTGTCCGGTGCGGTGCTTGGCCACGGCAAGGCGTCGGGCGCGAACGGGATGGTGTTTGATCCCGCAGAGCGTGCCGCCTTTGACGCGGCCCTGACCGGCATCCGGGCCGCCACCGGCCCCTTGTCGGGGGCGTATCTGGGCGTCACCGGCGCGGGATTTACCAAGGATCCCGCCCTCTTGCACGCAGCGGCGCAGGCGCTGGACCTTACCCCGGATCGCGTGCGCGTGGTCAATGACATGGTGCTCGCCTGGCACGCCGTCTGGCCGCAGGGCGGCGGGCATGTGGTGACGGCGGGCACAGGATCGGTCGGCTTTTCCTTGGCGCGGGGAACGACCACGCTGGTCGGCGGACGCGGCATGTTGCTCGACGATGCAGGCTCGGGCGCTTGGATTGACTTGCAAGCCGTGCGCGCCCTCTGGCGGCTGGTTGAGGATTACGGCAAGCCGCAGGGTGCCGAGACCCTCGCCCGGCTGGTGTTTGACGCGATGGGCGGCAGCGACTGGGAAGACACGCGCCGCTATATCTATGGCCATCACCGCCGAGGCATCGCCGCCCTCGCCCGCCCGGTGGCACAGGCCGCCGCACAAGGCGACCCGCTGGCGCTGGACCTGCTGACCCGCGCAGGCGATGAGATCGCGCGCCTTTGCCGCACCATCGTCGCCCATGCAGGCCCCGGGCCGGTCGCGCGGTCTTTGGTGGCATCATCGCGCTGCACCCGAGCATTCGCGCGGCGATAGAAGCAGGCACAGCCGGTTTGACCCTCAGCTTCCCCCACCCCGACGCGGCGCTCACCGCTGCCGCCCTCGCCCGATCGGAGATCGCATGAGCAACACCGAACACGCCGCCGCCCGCTTCGCCGGGATCGAGGACTGGCCGACCGCCGACCTCGCCAGCGCCCTGCTGGAAACCCAGCTTGCCGCCGTTTCCGCCGCTACCAGCGCACAGGCAGCCCTCGCGCAAGCCATTGACGCTGCTGCCGAACGCCTCGCCCAAGGCGGGCGGCTGATCTATCTGGGGGCTGGCACGTCGGGCCGTCTGGCGGTTCTTGACGCCGCCGAACTGCCGCCCACCTTCAACTGGCCCGCCGAGCGCGCCATCGCGCTGATGGCGGGCGGTCCCAGTGCCGTGGTGAACGCCGTCGAAGGGGCCGAGGACAGCGTGACCGAGGCCCCTGCCGCGCTCAAAGCCCTCACGCTCACCGCTTTGGATGTCGTCATCGGCGTCGCCGCCTCGGGACGCACGCCCTATGTCCGCGCGGGCCTTGCCGCTGCCAAGGCCATCGGCGCGCTGACCCTCAGCGTCACCAACGCCCCCGAAGCGCCGCTGGCCGCCGAGGCCGACATCGCCCTGACCGCCGCCACCGGGGCCGAGATCATCGCAGGCTCGACCCGCATGAAAGCGGGCACCGCGCAGAAGGTCTTGCTGAACTGCCTGAGCACCGGGATCATGATCCGGCTCGGTTACGTTTATCGCGGCCGCATGGTCGAGATGCGCCCAACCAACGTCAAACTCCACGCCCGCGCTGTCGCCATGATTGCCGACCTGACCGGCGAAAACACCGAGGCCGCCGAAAAGGCATTGCAAGCCGGGGGCGACATCAAGACCGCCGTGGCGATGCTGCTGCTGACCCTCGACGCCAAGGCGGCGACAGCCCGCCTGACAGCCACCGGCGGAAAGCTTTCGGCCGCGCTCAAGGACTGAGCGCGGCCGATCAAACCGTTCAAAAGGCAGGAAGATTAGTCTTCCATCGCCTCCAGTTCGTCGATGAAGCCCGAGATCATGCTCAACCCCTTGTCCCAGAACGCAGGGTCCGAGGCGTCCAGACCAAAGGGCGCCAGCAGCTCCTTGTGGTGCATCGACCCGCCCGCCGAGAGCATGGCGAAATACTTGTCCTGAAACCCTTCGGGCGCGTCGCGGTAGGCGGCATAAAGCGCGTTTACCAAGCCGTCGCCAAAGGCATAGGCATAGACGTAGAACGGCGAGTGCACGAAATGCGGGACGTAGGACCAGAAGGTCTCGTAGCCCTCCATGAAGTTGAACACCGGCCCCAGACTTTCGGCCTGCACCGACATCCACAGCAGGTTGATATCATCGGGCGTCAGCTCACCCTCGCGCCGCGCGGCGTGCAGCTTGCACTCGAAATCATAGAACGCGATCTGGCGCACGACGGTGTTGATCATGTCCTCGACCTTGCCGGCCAGCAGCGTCTTGCGCTCGGCCGTGGTGGTCGCCTTGGACAGCAGCCGCTGGAAGGTCAGCATCTCACCGAACACCGAGGCCGTCTCGGCCAGCGTCAGCGGGGTCGAGCTGAGCAACTCGCCCTGCCCGGCCGCCAGTCGCTGGTGCACGCCATGGCCCAGCTCATGCGCCAGCGTCATGACGTCGCGCGGCTTGCCCAAGTAATTCAGCATCACGTAGGGGTGCACCGTGGTCACGGTGGGATGCGCGAAAGCGCCAGGTGCCTTGCCCGGCTTGACGCCCGCGTCGATCCAGCCGTCGGTGAAGAACGGCCTGGCCAGCTCGGCCATGCGCGGGTCGAACTCGGCATAGGCCGACAGCACGGTTTCCTGCGCCTCGGACCAGGTGACCAGGCGCGTTGTCTCCATCGGCAGGGGGGCGTTGCGATCCCAGACCTGCAGCTCATCCAGACCCAACCATTTGGCTTTCAACGCATAATAGCGGTGCGACAGGCGTGGGTAGGCGGCAACCACGGCATCGCGCAGGGCCTGCACGACCTCGGGCTCGACATGGTTGGACAAGTGCCGACCGTGTTGCGGCGTCGGCATCTTGCGCCAGCGGTCGCTGATCTCCTTTTCCTTGGCCAGCGTGTTGTGCACGCGGGCAAAGAGCCGGATGTTGGCCTGAAACACTGCGGCCAGCGCATGCGCTGCGGCCTCGCGCCGGTCGCGCGACGGGTCGGTCAGCAGGTTCAGCGTCGATTCCAGCGGCAGCGGGTCTTCCTCGCCCGGCACCTCGAACGACAGGCTCGCCATCGTCTCGTCGAACAGCCGGTTCCACGCCGCAGCCCCCACGGTCGACTGATCGTGCAGGAATTTCTCCAGCTCGTCCGACAGCTGGTGCGGGCGCATGGCGCGCATCCGCTCGATCACCGGGCGGTAGCGGTTCAGCTCGTCATTGGCCGACAGCATCGACTCCATGGCCGCGTCGTCAAGGCGGTTCAGCTCCAGCGAGAAGAACACCAAAGGCGTGGTGGCCACCGTTACGCGGTCCTGCGCGTCGGCCATGAACTTGGCGCGGCTGGAATCGGTGGTCATCTGGTAATAGCGCAGGCCTGCGTAGCTCATCAGGCGGCCCGCGGTGATGTCGATCGCCTCGTAGTCGCGGATGCGAGGCCAGAAGCCCGCTGCCATCAAGCGCCGCCAGCTTGCCCTCATAGGCGCTGGCGAAGGCGGCACAGGCGCTGTCGAGCCAGTCAAAATCGCGGGTGATCTCCACGCAATCCTCAGACGGATACAGATCGCTCAGATCCCATTCCGGCAGATTGCCCAAGCCCTTGCCCGATGCGTTGATGTCAAAGCGGCGGAGGTCGGTCAATGCAGGCAGTCGGAACATGGGTCACCTTTTCTTGTGTCGGACAGGATGTAATCACACCAGCCCGGCGGTGCAAGTTGCCCCCCAAGCCAATGAAAACGCCCGGTCCTGAGGACCGGGCGCAAAACTCTCAGCTGGCAGGACGCCGACGACCGCGACGCTCGCGCCCGTGGTTGTGCGAGGGATCGCCGCAGCCCGCCTCGGTCCCGTCCGAGGCCGACGACAGCGGCCCCAGCGCTGCCGTGATCTGCTCCAGCGTCGGACGCTCGCCCATCGGACGGGTGTCCAGCGCTTCGCGCATGGCACGCAAATGCTCGGGCATCGTGCCGCAGCAGCCGCCGATGATCTTCGCCCCGGCGTCGCGGGCCAGCATCGCATAGTCGGCCATCAGCGCGGGCGTGCCGTCATACTGGATCGCGCCATCAACGTATTTCGGGATACCGGCGTTGCCCTTGGCGATCACTGGCAGTTCAGGCCCCTGCGCCATGAAGCCCAGAATGGTGCGCATCAGATCCGATGCCCCGACCCCGCAATTCGCCCCGAAGGCGACCGGCGCATGCTTCAGCTTGCCGACCAGCTTGACGAAATCGGCCGAGGTCACGCCCATCATCGAGCGCCCCGCCGTGTCAAAGCTCATCGTCCCGGCCCAGGGCATGCCCGCCAGCGCGCAGGCCTCGGCAGCGGCGCGGTATTCCTCGGGCGCCGAGATCGTCTCGACCCAGAGCACATCCGCCCCGCCCTCTTTCAGGCCCTCGGCCTGTTCATGGAACATCTCGACCGCCAGCGCATGGGTCAGCGCGCCGATCGGCTCGAAAATCTCGCCCGTCGGGCCCATCGACCCGGCGACCAGCACCTTGCGGCCCGCCTTGTCGGCGACCGCGCGGCCAATCTCGGCCCCGATGCGGTTCAATTCGCGCACGCGGCCTTGCGCTTCGTGCAGCTTCAGCCGGCTGGCGTTGCCGCCGAACGTGTTGGTCAGGAACAGATCCGACCCCGCCTCGACCGCATCGGCGTACAGCCTGGTGATCCGGTCCGGGTGATCGACGTTCCAGAACTCGGGCGCATCGCCCGAGGACAGCCCCATGTTGAACAGGTTCGTGCCCGTGGCCCCATCGGCCAACAGCACACCGCGTTCGGCCAGAAGAAGGCTCAGAGGATCGGACGGGGTCGTCATGGGGGAAACCTCGGTAAATGCAAAACGCGCCGCAAAGCGCGGCGCGTCGATCTTTTCGCATATCCCGGGGCGCGGCGCAAATGCAGCCCGCTCATCAAGGTTATGCAGCCAGTAACAAAGCGGCTAGCAAAGGGGCGTTCAGCCCTCTTTGACCATCTTGTCTTTGACCTCGAGCATCACGGCGGCCATCTTGGTGCGGATCTCAGCCTCGGTCGCCTTGCCGTCCAGATCGCGGACCAGCTTGCGGATCACATCCTCGTCGCCTTCTTCTTCGAAGTCGGCAGAGATGACTTCCATCGCATAGGCATCGACCGCATCGCCGGTCTTGCCCAGCAGCGCAGCGGCCCACTGGCCAATCGCCTTGTTGCGGCGTGCCGAGGCCTTGAACGCCATTTCGGCATCATTGGGCATACTTGGCCTCAAAGGCATTTTCGCGTTCGTCAAAGGTCGACATGGGGCTGGCCTCTCGTGCAAATCCGTGGGGTCGTTTCCGCCTCAGATATGGGGGGAGACGCCGCGCGCTGCAAGTCTTGTTTGCACGCGCATAGTGCCGCAGGGGGGTGCATCGCAGGCATCCGGGGGCTGCGCTTGCGGGTTGCGACAGCTTGGCGTATAGCCAGCGCTGACTTCAGCAGCCCGCGCCAGCGAGCGGGCCCTTCGGGGAATCACCTGACATGGCGAGACGCACCAAGGTTTACGAGGGCAAGGCCAAAATCCTTTACGAAGGCCCGGAACCCGGAACCTATATCCAGTATTTCAAAGACGACACCAGTGCCGGCGACGGCGCCAAAAAGGCGCAGATCGAAGGCAAGGGCGTTCTGAACAACCGGCTGTCCGAATACTTCATGACCGGCCTGAACGAGATCGGCGTACCGACGCATTTCATCCGCCGGGTGAACATGCGCGAGCAGCTGATCCGCGCGGTCGAGATCATCCCGCTGGAAGTCGTCGTGCGCAATGTCGCTGCCGGCTCGATCTCGAAACGACTGGGCATCGACGAGGGCACGCCGCTACCCCGCCCCATCGTTGAATACTACTACAAGAACGACGAGCTGCATGACCCGATGGTCAGCGAGGAACATATCCTCGCCTTCGGCTGGGCCACGCATCAGGATCTCGACGACATCATCGCGCTTGCGCTGCGCGTGAACGACTTCCTGTCGGGCGTGATGATGGGCGTCGGCATCAAGCTGATCGACTTCAAGATCGAAATTGGCCGCATCTATGAAGGCGACTTCCAGCGTCTGGTGATCGCCGACGAGATCAGCCCCGACAGCTGCCGGCTGTGGGACGTCAAGACCGGCGAAAAGCTGGACAAGGACGTGTTCCGCCGCGATCTGGGCAACCTGTCGGAAGCCTATACCGAAGTGGCGCGGCGTCTGGGCGTAATGCCGACCAACGCCACGCCGATCACCAAGCCGAAACTGATGAACTGAGGGACGATCCTATGAAGGCGCGCGTGCATGTGATGCTGAAAACCGGCGTTCTTGACCCCCAGGGCGAAGCCATCCGCCACGCTTTGGGCGCTCTGGGCTTCGCCGGGGTCGAGGGTGTCCGTCAGGGCAAGATGATCGAACTGGATCTGACCGAAACCGACCGCGAGGCGGCGGAAGCGGCGGTCAAGGCGATGTGCGACAAGCTGCTCGCCAACACGGTGATCGAACGCTACGAGATCGAGCTGCTCTGAGCACAGCATCAGACACGGACCGGACACAGGGGGGCTTTCAGCCCCCTCTTCGCTTTCAGCGAATTCACCCCCCTGAGGATATTTGAAGAGCAAAGAAAGCGCGGTTAACCAAACGTTAACGCCCCTCTTTGCTCTCTAAATATCCCGGGGGGCGGGCCGGAACGGCCCGATGGGGGCAGCGCCCCCGCGCGGCGCGAGCCCCCTCGATGGGGGCGAGCGCCACCGCCTGCTTACAGCGTCATGATCCGCGCCGAGGCCGTGTCATGGGCATAGCTGCAGCGCACCTGCAGGCTCCGCCCGCTCCGGTCGACGTTCAGCATCACGTCGCGCGACACGGCCATGCCATCGGCACCCGTCACCTCCTGCGTGCCGACGACCCCCTGCACGTTGAAACCCGCGTTGCTACCGGCAGCCATACAGGCCTGTTCGGCATTGCTCGGCGTCGGGGCCATGGCCGTGGGCCCTGCGCTGATCGGCTCGGACATCCCGCCGCCGCCCATGTTGGGCATGCGCCCGCGCATGTCAGGCATTTCGCCGCAGCCTGCCAGCGTCAACCCGGCCAGAACCGCGCCTGTCATGATGATCTTGGTCATTATCCCTGCTCTCCAGCGTTTTTGATCTAACGCGCGAGACAGCTGCCGGTTCCCCGGCGCTTCTGCCCGCCGACTCACGCGCCGATAAGCGCCCGCGCCGCGCCGCGCGCTGCATCGGTGATGGTATCACCCGAGAGCATACGGGCAATCTCATCCACGCGTTGATCGGCGGAAAGCGGCATCACATCGCTGAGGGTCTGGCCATCCTTCACGCGCTTTTCAACGCGCCAGTGGTGTGCACCCAACGCCGCGACCTGCGGCGAGTGGGTCACGACGAGCACCTGCGCCCCCTCGGCCAGCGCCCGCAAACGCCGACCGACGGCATCGGCCGTGGCACCACCCACACCCCGGTCGATCTCGTCGAAGATCATCGTCACGCCGGTGACACCCCGGCTCAGGCAGACCTTCAGCGCCAGCAGGAACCGCGACAATTCACCGCCCGAGGCGATCTTGTTCAGCGCCCCCGCCGGCGCCCCCGGATTGGTCGCAACCTCGAAGCTGACCGCATCGGCCCCCTCGGGCCCCGGTTCAGCCGGGGTCAGCACGGTCTGGAACACCGCGCGCTCCATCTTCAGCGGCGCCAGCTCGGCCGCCATCGCCGTATCCAGCGCCTTGGCCGCCCCGCGTCGCAGCGCGCTCAGCGCGTCGCAGGCCGCGTCATAGCGCGCCCGTGCCGCTGCCTCGGCCTGCGCCAGCTTGGCCACGCCGTTGTCGCCCGCATCCAGCGCTTCCAGCCGCTCGCGCAGCCCGTCGGCGTGGGCGCCCAGATCATCGGCCTGCACCCCATGTTTGCGGGCCAGCGCGCGCAGCGCGAAAAGACGCTCTTCGACGCGCTCCAACTCACCGGGATCGGTGTCCAGCGCGCCCAGACAGGCCTCGACCCCTGCCGTCGCCTCTGACAACTCGCCCATCGCGCGCCCCAAGGCTTCGATCGCCGCGTCCAGACGCCCTTCGACGCCGTCCGCCGCATCCTCGAGCCAGCGCAGGGCGTCCAGCGTCAGGCGCTCGACCCCATCCTCGCCCAAGGCGGCGCGGGCACGGTGGATGTCGCCAGTCAGCCGTACGGCGGCCTGCATCAGGCGGCGGCGGCTGTCGAGCACCGCCTCTTCGCCCGGCTGCGGGTCCAGCTGGTCCAGTTCCTTGACCGCGTGACGCAGAAAATCTTCCTCGGCGCGCAGCGTGTCCAGCCGCGCCGCTGCGCCCTCACGGGCGCGCCGCGCCTCGGCCAGCGCGCGCCGGTGGCCGCGCACCTCGGCCAGCAGGCTTTCCGCCCCGGCATAGGCATCCAGCAACTGGCGGTGGCCACGCGGGTTCAAGAGCCCACGGTCATCGTGCTGACCATGCAGTTCCACCAGCGTTTCCGACAGCAGCCGCAACACCTCGCCCGAGGCGCGGCGGTCGTTGATCCACGCCGTCTTGCGCCCCTCGGCGGTGTTCACCCGGCGCAGGATCAGCTCGTCTTCAAAGGGAATTCCGGCCTCGGCCAATACCGCGCGGCCGGGGTGATCCTCGGCCAGTTCGAAAACCGCCTCGACCTCTCCCTGCGCCGCCCCCTGACGGACCAGTTCCGCCCTGCCCCGCCAGCCCAGCACAAAGCCCAGACTGTCGAGCAGGATCGACTTGCCCGCCCCGGTCTCGCCGGTCAACACGTTGAGGCCCGGATGAAACTCCAGGTCCAGCCGCTCGATCAGCAGCATGTCGCGGATCGCAAGGCTACGCAGCATGGAGGCTATCCTATCGGATCAGATCCACTCGCCGCGCACTGTCCGGCGATAGATCTCGCTCAGCCAGCTCTCGCCCGAGGCTTCATCGGTCAGACCTGCGCTCGACAGCAGACGGAAGCTGTCCTCGTAGAACGGGTTCGAACGGAAGTTGTGGCCCAGAATGGCCCCCGCCGTTTGCGCTTCACCGCGCAGACCCAGCGCGAGATACGCCTCGACCAGACGGTGCAGGGCTTCGGGGGTCTGGCTGGTGGTCTGGTAATCCTCGACCACCACGCGGAAGCGATTGATCGCCGACTGATAGTTGCCGCGCGCCAGATAATAGCGCCCGATCTCCATCTCTTTGGCGGCCAGACGGTCAAAGGCCAGATCGAATTTCAGAACCGCCGAGCGGGCGTATTCGGTGTTGGGGTATTGCTCGATCACGTAGCGCAGCTGGGTCAGCGCCTGGAAGGTCAGGCCCTGATCGCGGCCGACATCCTCAATCTGATCGTAATAGGTCAGGGCGACGATATAGGCAGCCCAGGCGGCATCGGGATCGCCGGGGTACTGATCGAGGAAACGCTGCGCGGTGGCGCGCGCTTCTTCATATTGCTGGTCACGGTGCAGCGCATAGGCCTGCATCACGATCGAGCGGCGCGCCCAGTCGGTATAGGGATAAAGGCGCTCGACCTCGCGGAAATAGCGCAGCGATGCATCGGTGCGTGCGTTGTTTTCCAGCACGTATTCACCGCGGGCAAAAATCTCTTCTGCGGTGAAGGCGTCCAGCGGCTCATCCGTGCCGACGTTATTGGAGCATGCCGACAGCGCCAGAACCAGCGCCCCCGTCACCGCCAGCGAAGCGTATTTGCGCCCGGTGCCGCCCATGCCGTCCCTCATCTTTCACTTCAACAATGCGGGCCATGGTCGCGCCATCGCTCCAGATCCCACCCACCCCTCTTGGGGGCTTCAGGGCGTCTGTTAGCACGTTTGCCAAACGCACGCAAAACGGCAATGCAGGGAAAATCGCGCGGCGTGTCGGGGAGTTGACGGCTGCGCGGAGCCTTGCTCAGGCCGCAGGCAGCAGGTCGGCGGCGCAGACACCGGCACCGGGCATCGAATGCGCCTGTTCGCTGTCCACGGTGACCCATTCCCAGGCCAGCGGATCAGCCATCAGCGCCCGCACCAGACGGCCCGTGACGGTATGTCCGGCCCGGTGACCGATATAGCGGCCCAGAATCGGCGCACCGGCGACAGCCAGATCACCCATCGCATCGAGCATCTTGTGGCGCACCGGCTCGTTGGCGCGGCGCAACCCGCCGGGGCTGAGCACAGCGTCGCCCTCAACCACCACGGCATTCTCATAGGTGCCACCCAGCGCCAGACCGTTGGCACGCATGAAATCGACATCCGCCTGACGGCAGAAGGTGCGGCAATTGCTCAGCTCACGCACGAACGTGCCGTTGCGCAGTTCCAGATCGTAAACCTGATGGCCGATGGCCGCATCGGGGAAATCGATCTCGAACGCGATCGACAGCAGATCCGCCGGCTCCAGCCGGGCCCAGGCGTCGTTCATGCGCACTTCGACAGGCGTGAGCACCCGGATCGCCCGCAGCGGTGCGTTCTGCGTGGTAAAGCCAGCCGCGACAAACGCCGCGACATAGGCGCGCGACGACCCGTCAAGGATCGGCACTTCCGGCCCGGTCAGCGTCACCAGCGCATTGTGGATACCGCAGCCTGCAAAAGCCGCCATCAGATGTTCGATGGTTGCCACAGTCGTGCCATGATCGTTGCCGATCTTGGTGCACAGATTGGCCTCGATCAACGCATCCGGCGTGACCGCCACCCGCCGCGCCGCAACCGGCAGATCCAGATCGAGGCGCTCGAACACGATGCCATGCCCGGCCGGGGCCGGGTACACCGTCAGCGTCACGGCATCGCCTGAATGCCAGGGCGGTGCCGTCAAAGCGCGTAAGAGTGGACAAAGTGGTCTGCACGAGGGGTCCTCGGGACGTTAGGCATATCTTCACAGGGTATCTATGGAGCGAGCCTTCAGAGGTAAAGTCACGCTTTGTAACACGATGTAACAGACCGATCACCGCTGCGCGACATTTCCGCGCACGTAAAGTGACCAAGCCTAAATGCCTTGAAAACAAAAGAAAAGAACCGGCTCTCGCCGGTTCTTTACGTCTTGGTCATCGGTGCGATGTGATCGCCACCGTGAACTTAATTCGCCTGACGACGCAGGAAAGCCGGGATCTCGATCTGATCCTGCGCGCGGTGATGCGGGTCATCATCATAGGCCTGAACGGCAGGCTGCTGGCGCACGGCGCGGGCCGTCTGTTCCCCATGACCACCGTGCGAGGCCTGCGCGCCGGTCATCCGGTTGATCAGGCCACCGACCAGACTGCGGCGCTGTTCGGGCTGCTGGGCAACCGGCTGCGGCGCGGGCGCCGGGACCGG
Source organism: Novosphingobium sp. MW5 (assembly GCA_025938935.1). Classification (GTDB taxonomy): domain Bacteria; phylum Pseudomonadota; class Alphaproteobacteria; order Sphingomonadales; family Sphingomonadaceae; genus Novosphingobium. The sequence goes on from JAPCWB010000004.1 coordinate 51,630, forward strand.
GCGACGCTGGGCCGCCTGCTGCTCGGGCTGCTTTTCGACCACACGACGCAGACGGGCCAGAACCTCGGGCGACGGCTCACCGACCGGGCGGCTGGGCCGTGGCGCGGTGTATTGCGCTTCAGGCTGCTGCTGCACGGGCTGGTGGTGAACCGGCTGATGCTGCTGAACCGGCTGCTGTTGCACCGGGGGCGCCATGCGGGTCGGCTGCGGAGCCGGGCGCTGCTGGGCGCGCGGCTGTTCGCGCAGGATGTCCTCCAGGAAGAAATCGTCCTGCACCGGTGCCGGCGCGGCAGGCGCTCACGCATCTGCTCGTGACGCGGTTCCTGGCGCTGTTCGTGACGGGGTTCCTCGCGATAGGCGGTCTGCTGACGCGGCTCGGGCTGCGGCTCGTAGCGCGGCTCATAAGCCTGTTCGTCATACTGCGGCTCATAGGCAGCCTCTTCGTACCGCTCTTCGCGATACTGCGGCTCCTGCGGCGCGTCGAACATCGGCGGTTCATAGGCGGCGGGCTCTTGCACCGGTGCCGGAGCAGCCGGAGCGGCCTCAACCGTGAGCGGCTCGGCCAGACGACGCCGCGGGACTTCGACGGTCTGCTCGCGCGCTTCGATGCCGGTCGCGACGACCGAGACACGGATCGCGCCTTCCATCGTTTCGTCCAGCGTCGAGCCAACGATGATGTTGGCCTCGGGATCGACTTTTTCGCGGATCAGGTTGGCGGCTTCGTCCAGTTCGAACAGGGTCAGATCGTGGCCACCGGTGATGTTGATCAACACCCCCTTGGCGCCATGCAGGCTGATCTCGTCCAGCAGCGGGTTGGCAATCGCCTTTTCAGCGGCCTGACGCGCGCGGTCTTCACCGGTTGCCTCGCCCGTGCCCATCATGGCTTTGCCCATCTCGTCCATCACCGCGCGAACATCGGCGAAGTCGAGGTTGATCATGCCCGGACGGACCATCAGATCGGTCACACCCTTGACGCCCTGATAGAGCACGTCATCAGCCAGCGCGAAGGCTTCGGTGAAGGTCGTACGCTCGTTCGCCAGCCGGAACAGGTTCTGGTTGGGGATGATGATCAGCGTATCGACGACCTTTTGCAGCTCTTCGACGCCCTCTTCAGCCTGACGCATGCGCTTGGCGCCTTCAAAGGCGAAAGGCTTGGTCACGACGCCGACGGTCAGAATGCCCATCTCCCGCGCGGCATGCGCGATGATCGGTGCCGCGCCCGTGCCCGTGCCACCCCCCATACCGGCGGTGATGAAGCACATATGCGCGCCGGTCAGATGATCCATGATCTCTTCGAGCGTCTCGGCAGCGGCGGCAGCCCCGACCTCGGGGCGCGCACCGGCCCCCAGACCTTCGGTCGCCTGCACACCCAGCTGAACCCGGATCGGTGCGCGCGACTGCTGAAGCGCCTGCGCATCGGTGTTGGCGACGACGAAATCGACACCCTCGAGGTTCTGCTCGATCATGTTGTTGACGGCATTCCCGCCCGCTCCGCCCACACCGAAAACGGTGATCCGCGGAGTCAAATCTTTCTTCTCGGTCGCGATAAAGGTGAGTGCCATGCCTGTCCGCCTGTATTTTTCTGCCGGATTTTCCGGTCCGATGTGCTCGGGTTCGTCATCCGGTCGTTGGTGATTTGCCAGATTTACAACAATCTTAACCCGGCTGCGACTCACTCGTCATCAAAAAAACAGATCGGAACAGACAACGGGGCGATTTCCGTGCGGGAAATCGCCTGTTGCCGGGCGCAGAACGCCTGAATTCAGAGCAAATTTAACGGGCTTTCGGGCGCACGCGGGCAGTCGAAAGGCTTACCAATTATCGCGGAACCACTTCATCGCGCGCTTCAGGGGACGCGCCGCAAAGCGCTGTGCCGGAATGTCGAAATCCCACCATTCGTCCTGCGGATGCGCCGCAAACTGACACAGCCCGACGATGGCCGCGTATTCCGGCCCGGTCGCGGCCTGTGGCAACCCCGGCACGCGGATCGGACGGCCCAGCCGGACCTGCGGCCCCAGAATGCGCGAGGCCATCCCGTCCAGTCCCGGCACCTGGCTGCCGCCGCCGGTCAGCACGATCTGCTGGCTGGGCAGATGGTCGAACCCGGCGATATCCAGCCGCGCGCGCACCTCTTCGAGGATCTCGGCCATGCGCGGACGCATGATGCCGATCAGCTCGCTGCGGGTGACGGTGCGGCGGTCCTTGTCCCAGTCGCCACTGTCGCCGCCGATCTCGATGCGCTGGCGGTCGTCTTGGCCCGTGGCATGCAAGCCGCCGTAGAAGGTCTTGATCCGCTCGGCGGTCGAATAGGGGATCTGCAAGCCCTTGGCGATATCGCCGGTGATGTGGTCACCGCCCAGCCGCACCGCGTCCGAAAACACCATGTGACCCTTGATGAAGATCGACAGGCTGGTGGTGCCGCCGCCCATGTCGATGGCGGCAGCGCCCAGTTCCTGCTCGTCCTCGACCAACGACGACCGTCCCGCCACATAGGACGCGGCGGCCAGCCCGGCGACTTCGACGTCGCAACGCTTGAGGCAATGCACAAGGTTCTGCACCACATCCGTATCGACGCTGAGCAGATGCATGTCGCAGCCCAGTTGCCGCCCCGCTTGGCCCAGCGGATCGGCCAGACCCGAGCGGTGATCGAGCATGAAGTTCACCGGCTGCGCGTGCAGCACTTCGCGACCCGAGCCCAGATCCGGCACCAGACAGCTATCGAGCACCTGCGCGATGTCATTCTCGGACACGCGCTCGGCCTCCAGCTCAACCAGACCCTCCAGCCCGTAGCTGCGCAGATCCCCGCCCGAGAAGGTCAGGATCGCATGATCAACCCGGGTCTGCGCCATTTTCTGCGCGTTCTGCAACGCGGTGCGCACGGCGCGCTCGGTCTCGCGCATCGCCGCGATCTCGCCGAAACGCACCCCGCGCGAACAGGTCGTTCCCGCCCCGATCACCCGGAACGCCGCCTGCCCGGCCATGGCCCCCACGCCCGAGCCTTCGCGCGGGCCGTCGGACACGCCGAATTTCAGGATCAGACAGGCAACCTTGTGGGTGCCGATGTCCATCACCGCGATAACGCCCCGCTGCATGGCTTGGCTCCGCATGCTCCGCATGGCGCGCTGCGATTGGTAGAGGTCGGTCATCGTGTGGGGGCTCCTCTTGCCAGGGTGCGGTTTCGGGTCAGTTCGGCCATCGCGTCTTGGGTCAGCCGCAGGGTCGGCCGGTCGGGGTTGCGCATGTCCACAACCGTGACATCGCGCGAAAGCAGTTGCTGGGCGCCTTCGGTCATCGCCACGACCAGCTCCAGCGCCGGGACAGCGCCCGTCGCGGGCAGCTGGATACGCTGGTTGCGGTCCAGCACCACATCCCAGCGGCGGTTGCCAACGCGAACCAGCCCGCGAATGCGCGGCAGGATCGGCGCGGCCGAGGCCAGCAGCGCGCGGGCCTCGGCAATGGCCTCGGGCGCACCGTCACCGGCAATCAGCGGCAGATCCGCACGGGCCGCGCGCGTCGCCGAGACGCGCCACGCGGTGCCCGGTCGCATCGACCAGATCCAGCCCCCCGGCATTGCGCCAGACCATCGCCGGGACACGCTCGGTCACGCGCACTTCCAGCACGCCGCCGGTGCGGACCTGCAGCCAGGCGCGCTCGACCGCATCCAGTTCCTCGGCCCGGGCGCGCAACGCCCCCAGATCGAGATCCCAGCTCGACACCGGGAAACGGACCCCCAGCATCTGCGCCACCCCCTCGGCCACTTCGGGCGAGCGGGCCTGCACATCCAACGACGCAACTTCGAACATCGGCTGGTTCTGGATCGTGGTCTTGACCCCCTCGACCCATGTCACCAGCGCCGTCCGGTTCTCTTCTTGCGAGAACCATCCCCGGCAAAGGTCGCGATCAGCATCAGCGGCAAGCCGATGCGCACAAAATGCCGCACCATCGGCGTCAGCCACAGCCGGTTCAGCCGGTACGACAGACGGCTCGGCGACGGATCGTTCACCGGACCACGCGGCTCGGCCGCATCGGGGATCGTCCACTCAAGCGACGCAATCGTCGGCGCTTCGGCCCGGTGGTCAGGCTCCAGCAGATCTGGCTCGGGCTGCACGCGGCGCACAGGCCCCGGTGCCGGACGCACCGGCCCGCGCGCGGTCACCGGCGGTGCAACCGGGTCATTCGCGGGCAGCTCTGCACGGCGCGGTGCGCGCACGGGGCGCTCAGCGTCGGGCAGCGGCGGCCAGGAATATTCCGGCATCTCATCGGGCCATTGCGCGGGCATCGGCTTGGCCGCCCGCAACACCCGCCCCGCCGCGACCGGCGGCGGCATCATTTCGTGGCGGTCCGGCCATTCACGCTGGCTGCTGTCGGCGCGACGCGGCGTGGCATCGACCCGCTCGCCCCGTGCGTCTCGGATCACCGTTGACATGAGGCATCCTCGACCAACCAGCGCATCAGCTCGGGAAAGCTGATGCCGCAATAGGCGGCCTGCTCGGGGCTAAGCGAGGTCGGCGTCATGCCGGGCTGCGTGTTGGTCTCCAACAGCACCAGCCCCGCCAAGCCGCGCGTCTCGTCCCAGCGAAAATCGGTGCGGCTCAGCCCCCGGCACCCCAGCGCCTGATGCGCGCGCAGGGCATAGTCCATGCAGGCATCGAAGATTTCCTGCGGCACCTGGGCCGGGATCACATGCGACGAGCCACCGGGCTTGTATTTCGCATCGTAATCATACCAGCCCTCGGTCACGATATCCGTCACCGTCAGCGCCCGGTCGCCCAGCACGCTGGTCGTCATCTCGCGCCCCGGCGCATAGGCTTCGACCATCACCACTTCGGGCATGGCGTCATCCAGTTGCGGCGGGCCGTTGTTCTCTTCCATCACCAGCCAGACGCCGACCGATGAACCCTCATTGAAGGGTTTGACCACATAGGGCGGTGGCAGCACATGCCGCGCGCGCACCTCGTCCTTGCAGGCCAGACGGCTCTCGACCACCGGCAATCCGGCGGCGCGGTAGGTGTCCTTGGTGCGCTGCTTGTCCATCGCCAGAGCCGAGGCCAGCACGCCCGAATGCGTATAGGGGATCTTCAGCCATTCCAGCAGACCCTGCACACAGCCGTCTTCGCCCCAACGCCCGTGCAGGGCGTTGAACACGACATCCGGCTTCATCGCGACCAGCTTTTCAGCCAGATCCCGGTCAGCATCGACCTCAACCGTTGTGTAACCGGCCTCCCGCAGCGCGATGGCGCACATATGCCCCGTCGACAGGGAAACCTCGCGCTCAGCCGAGGGTCCGCCCATCAAAACCGCTACTGTAGGGGGCGTCCTGCTCGACGTGCCCACCAACTCTGCCTCTCGTGGGGCTTTTGCCCCTTTTTTTATACGTGGAGGGCTGCTCAGGCCCCTTGATCCACGGTGCCGGGTCTATCGCCCGGTCAGTCCTGCGGCGGGCTGCTTCGCCCAACCGCATGATTTCCCATTCTAGCGTAATCCCGCTGTTTTGGAACACCCTTTCTCGGACCTCCTCGCCCAGCCCCTCCAGATCGGCGGCCGAGGCCCCCCCGGTGTTGACCAGAAAATTCGCGTGCATCGGTGACATCTGCGCCCCGCCCCTCGTCGCGCCGCGCATGCCTGCGGCATCAATCACAGACCACGCCTTGAGGTCATGCACGTCATCGGCCCTACCGGTAGAGCTGAACCCCGCCGGATTGCGGAATGTCGACCCTGCCGTACGGTCCTTTGTCGGCTGCGAGGCATCGCGTTTTGCCAGCTGTTCGTCCATCCGCGCGGCCAGTTCAGCTGCGTCCCCCTGTGGCGCATTGAACACGGCTTCGACGATCACCCAGCCGTCGGAGCAGCGTCGTCTGGCGGTATTGCATCGCCAGTTCAGCCGCTTTGAGGCTGCGCGCCTCGCCGTTCCGCGTGATCACCCGCACCGACTCCAGCCGGTCGGCGACATACTGCCCATAGCAGCCCGCGTTCATCCGCACCGCGCCGCCGATGCTGCCCGGAATGGTGCGCAAGAACGTCAGATCGCTCCCCGCCTCGGCCGCCTTGCGCGCCACATGCGCATCCAGCGCCGCCGCGCCGGCAGAAGACCTGGCCGCCCTCGACCCGGATGGTGTTGAACCCGCGCCCCAGCCGGATCACCACCGCCCGGATGCCGCCGTCGCGCACGATCAGGTTCGACCCCACGCCCATCGGGAACACCGCCACATCAGCCGGCAGCGCGGCCAGAAACGCCGACAAGATCCTCTTCATCCGCCGGTTGAAACAGCCAATCCGCCGGACCACCGACGCGCAGCCAAGTCAGATCGGCCAGCGCCCGGTTGGGGGTCAGTGTGCCGCGGGGGTGTAGCTCAGGTCTTTCACGCAATGGCCTCATTCGTCGGAACCAGCGCTTCACAAACGCGTTCCTTCTGCAAAACACTCATAAAAGCGGTAAACATTATGCAAACCCTCCCCCCAGTTCTGCGCGCAGCGATGCCCACCCTCGTTGCGGCGGCGGTCGCTTGCTCTGTCGTTCTCATCGGCCTGAATGCCGGTGTCTATGATGGCCGGTTGATGGCCGTGGCCGTCGTCATCGGCCTGTCGGTCAACGCCGCTCTGGATCTGTGGCGCGTCTGGCAGCAGCGCGTGCCCGTCGCCGCCCAAACCACGCCAGCGCGCCAACCGCTGTCGCAGCCAGCGCCATAGGGGCGAGCAACAGCGCGCCCACGATGGTATAGCCCATGCCGTCCCATCCCTGCAGCCCCGAGCCGATCACCAGCGACACCGCCGCCGCGACCGCCAGAACCAGCCCGCCGATCATCGCGGCGCGCGGCGATGCGAACCGCGCCAAGAGCCCGCCGAGGATGCCCCCGCAACACAGCGCGCCAAAACCAAGGACCAGTATTTCCATGCGTCCTCCTCAGGTGTCAGCCGTCGAGTATGCCCGGCTTCCCCCTAAAAACAAGGCAGGCGGTTACCCCTTGGCCAACCGCCCGGGCAGCGCCTGCGCCCAGGCGCTGATCGTCCCGGCACCCAGACAGACAACCATGTCACCCGGCTGCGCCTCGGCCCGCACCAGCGCCTCAAGATCTGCCTCGCGCAAAAGCGCGTGGGCGGATTTATGGCCGTGCGCCGTGATCGCCGCGACAAGACTGTCGCGATCCACCCCGGCAATCGGCTCTTCGCCCGCCGAATAGACCTCGGCGATTGCGACGACATCGGCACCATCAAAGCAGGTGGCAAACTCATCAAAAAGCGCGCTCAGCCGCGTGAAGCGGTGCGGCTGATGCACCGCGATCACCCGCCCGGTACCGCCCAGTGCCTGCCGCGCCGCCTTGATAACGGCCGCAATTTCAACCGGATGGTGGCCGTAATCGTCGATCACCGTGACGCCGTTCACCTCCCCGACCCGCGTAAACCGCCGCCCGACCCCGGCGAACCCGGCCAGTGCGGCGCGGATGGCGTCGTCGCTCATCCCCAGATGCAAGCCCACCGCCACCGCGCTCAGCGCGTTCGAGACATTGTGATCACCCGGCATTGGAAGTGTCAGACTTTTCAATTTTCCGACATTCTGCACCGTGTCCCAGCGCTACATCAAAGATTGCCTTACCCTTTTCGTACCTCAAACCCTCAGCCCGCACATCCGCGCCGCCATTGAAACCGAAGGTCACGACGTTTCGGTCATGCACCCGCTCAGCCAGAGCTGCCACTTCGGCATGGTCGGTGCACAGCACCGCAAGCCCATAGAACGGAATGCTCTGCACAAAGCGGTCGAACCCGGCGCGCAGAGCGTCGAAACTGCCCCAGTGTTCAAGATGTTCCGGGTCGATGTTGGTCACCACGGCAATCTGCGTCGGCAACAGGTTGAACGAGCCGTCGCTCTCATCCGCCTCGACCACCATCCAGTCACCCGCCCCGGCCCGCGCGTTCGAGCCGTAGGCGTGGATCACCCCGCCATTGACCACCGTCGCGTCAAACCCGCCCGCATCCAGCATCGCCGCCATCATCGTCGTCGTGGTGGTTTTGCCATGCGTGCCCGCAATGGAGATGTTGCGCCGCAACCGCATGAGTTCGGCCAGCATTTCCGCCCGCCGCACCACCGGCAGCCCCAGACGCCGCGCCTCGGCCATCTCGGGATTGCTTTGCTTGATCGCGGTCGAAGCGACGATCACCGCCGCCCCCGCCACATGCGCCGCATCGTGCCCGACATGGATCACCGCGCCCAGACCGGCCAGCCGTTCGGTGATCGCGCTGCCCTTGGCGTCCGATCCCTGCACGGCGAACCCCTCGCCCAGCAGGATTTCGGCGATGCCGGACATGCCGATCCCGCCAATGCCGATGAAATGGATCGGGCCCAGACCCGGCGGAAGCATCAAGCGCGTCATCGGAACTCTCAGTGTTCGGGGGGACCGGCGAGACGCTCGGCCAGATCGGCCAGCGCCATCGCAGCATCAGGCATGCCCAGCCGCGTTGCGGCGCGCGCCATGCGCGCGGCCGCCTGCGGGGTCGTCAGGATCGTCGAAATCGTCGCCGCCAGTGCCTCGGGCGTGAACATGCTTTCGGGCATCAACACCGCCGCCTCGGCCTCGACCAGACCGCGCGCGTTGGCCTCCTGCTCGCCGCGGATCGCAGCGGCATAGGGCACCAGATCGACGGCCGCCCGATCACCGTCAGATCCGCCACCGTCGACGCGCCCGAGCGTGAAATCACCAGCTGTGCTTCGGAAAACCGGCGGGGGATGTCCGCGAAGAACGGCTCGACCTCGGCCGGAATGCCCGCCGCCTCATAGGCCGCCGCCACCCTGTCCAGATCCTCGGGCCGCGCCTGATGCGCCACGCGCACATGCTGGCGCAGAACGTCCGGCAAACCGGCAAGCGCCGCGGGCACCACATCCGACAGGATGCGCGCGCCCTGAGAGCCGCCGATGATCACCAGCGACATCGGATAATTGCCCGGCTCGATATAAGGCGAGGCCGCGCGTTCGCGCACCGAGCTCCGCACCGGGTTGCCGATCTGATGCCCGGCCACGCCCTTGGGCAGTACCGTCGGCCAGGTGCCGCAGGCGACAGCCGAAACGCGCTTGGCGAACAGTTCATTGACCCGGCCCAGCACGCCGTTCTGCTCATGAATCAGGCGCGGAATGCGGAGCAAACTCGCCGCGGTCAGCGCCAGGAATCGACGGATAGCCGCCAAACCCCGCCACCACAGCGGGCCGGTCGGCAACCATGGTCGCGACCGCCTTGGCCACGCCGCCCAGAATGCGGAACGGCACCGCCAGCTTCGCCAGCACCCCACCCCGCGCAAAGGTCGCCGAGCCGACAACGCGCCGCGTCACCGCGTCGGGGAACCCGCCTGCATAGCGTGCACCGCGCGCATCCGTCGACAGCACCACACGCCAGCCGCGCGCCAGAAGCTCTTCAGCCAGTGCTTGCGCCGGGAACATATGCCCCCCGGTCCCCCCTGCCGCGATGACCGCAAGCGGGGCCTTTCCTGCCGGGTTAGCCATGATTATCGCCCCCGTGTTTGCATCAGATCGCCGATTTCACCCTGCGGCCGTGTGCGCGTCAAGGCCAGCAGCATGCCCACCATCAGCCCCATCGCCAGCAGCGACGAGCCGCCCTGACTGACAAAGGGCAGCGTCATCCCCTTCGCGGGCAGCAGCCGTACGGCCACGCCCATGTTGATCATCGCCTGCGCCGAGATCATCGCCACCAGCCCGGTTCCGGCCAGCCGGATGAACGGATCGCGCTCACGCGTGAGGCGCGACAGGGCGCGCAGGCAGATCACCGCGTAAAGCGTGATAATGATCAACACCATCATGAAGCCGTATTCCTCGGCCGCGACGGCGATCACAAAGTCGGTATGCGCATCGGGCAGCTGCCATTTCACCTGCCCCTCGCCCACGCCCAGACCGAACAACCCGCCCTCCTGAATGGCCGAGGTCGCATAGCCCAGCTGCGAGCGTGCATCCAGTTCTGACGACAGGAAGGCGTCAATCCGGCGCGCGAAGTGTTCCGAGAACATATAGGCGACAAACCCGCCGCTCACCGCCGCGGCGGCCAGCCCCAGAATGATCAGCATCGACGCGCCCGAGACGAAATACATCGCCCCCCAGCCGAACAGCACCAGCACCGACTGGCCGAAATCCGGCTGAATCACCAAGAGACCAACGGTCGCCAGCACAACGCCCAGCGACAACAGCCGTCCCGGCGGACCGTTCAGATCCTGCCCGGCGGCCAGCAGCCAGGCGGCGGTCACCGCCAGGCAGGGTTTGACAAATTCCGACGGCTGGACGCTGGTGAAGCCAAGGCTCAGCCAGCGCACGGCGCCCTTGCCAAAGTCGGTGCCGATCACCGGCAGTGCCAGCAGCGTCGCAAACCCAAGGCCAAAGCCCAGCACACCCCAACGGCGGATCGTTTCAGGATTACGCATCGAGACGAAGAGCATCACCGTGACGCTCAAACCCGCGTAAATCGCGTGTCGCTCGAAATAATGGAACGGGGGCAAATGGTTGCGCGCTGCCAGCGGCGGCGACGAGGCCAGGGCCAGCAGCAATCCAACTGCGACAAGCAACAGGACGCTCGAAATCGTCCAACGATCTACCGTGCGCCACCAACGCGACAACACCGGCTCGCCCACATGGGCGGGCATGCTGCCATGAACCATTTCCGTCATGGGGGTCTGCTCACTTTGCCTGTTATAAGCCCGTTTGCCGGGTCTTCAGGCAAGAATAGCGCGAATGCGGAATCTTGGCCAGAGACTTGCGATCACATCGGCGAGTCTCGGCGTTGCGGATCAGCGGCGGCGGCGCAACGTGTCGATGGTATAGACCACCAAAGCCGCCCAGATCATGGGAAACGCGACCAGTTTTGCCCCATCGAACGTCTCGCCGAACACCCATACGGCGGCCAGAAACACCAGCGTTGGCACGATATATTGCATCAAGGCCATCGTGCTCAGCGTAAGCCGTTTCGCCCCGTTGGCATACAGCATCAGCGGCACCGCTGTGATCACACCCGCCCCCATCAGCAATGCGGTCAGCCCCGCACCCGCATAGCCAAAGCTCATCGAGCCCTGCGTCCACAGCCACGCCAGATAGGCCAGCGCCACCGGGCTGAGCAGGATCACTTCCAGCGTAAACCCTTGATTTGGCCCGATTGGCAGCGCGCGCTTGAAAAAGGCATACAGCCCCCAACTGCCGGTCAACGCCAGGGAAATCAGCGGCAGACGCCCCGCCTCGACGGTCAGGACAACCACCGCCGCGACGGCAAGCGCCACGGCCAGCCCTTGCCACAGGCTCAGCCGTTCGCGCAGGAAAACGGCGGCCAGAAAGACCGAGAACAGCGGGTTGATGTAATAGCCCAGCGCCGCGTCCAGCACCTGATCGGTCTGGATCGCGTAGAGGTAAACGCCCCAGTTCACCGTGACCAGCAGCGCGGTCAGCCCGGCCATGGCCAGCAGCCGCGGCGACACCAGCGCGCGCCGCAGATCGCCGGTCCGGCCCAGCACCAGCAGGATCACCAGTGCCACCGGCACCGACCAGATCACCCGGTGCGCCAGCACCTCGACCAGCCCGACGCTGTCGAACAACGACAGATACAGCGGCAGGATGCCCCACAGCAGATAGGCCGACAGCGCCAGAAGAAACCCTTTGAGGCTGTCGCCCTCTTCGGCCAGACCCGTTTCCGCCTCAACCGCCATGCGCCCGCCCCTGATTGCCGGAAAATCCGCAGGCTTCACGCCCCGTCGCCGCCTTAGCGCCCCAGCAAGTCCTGCACAAGCGCCGCAAAAGCCTCGCCGCGTTTCTCGAAATTCGGGTATTGATCAAAGCTTGCCGCTGCCGGGGCCAGCAACACAACATCCCCCGGCTCGGCCTCTTCGGCGGCGCGCGCAACAGCCCGCTCCATCGTTTCGCAGATCTCGTGCGGCGTGTCGCCCAGCTGAAGCGCAAAGTCGCGCGCCGAGTGGCCGATCATATAGGCCTTGCGCACGGCCCCCAGATGCGGGGTCAGGGCGGCAATGCCGCCCTCTTTGCCCAGACCGCCGGCAATCCAGCGGATCTTGGGAAAGGCTTGCAGCGCCTTGGCCGCAGAATCCACATTCGTCGCCTTTGAATCGTTGACGAAAGTCACGCCATCCTTTTCGCCGATCAGCTGGCTACGGTGCGGCAGGCCTTGGAAGCTCGCCAGCCCCGCCTCGATCTGGCGCGGTGCCAACCCCAGTGCGCGCACCGCCGCATAGGCGGCGCAGGCGTTCTGGTGGTTATGAGCACCCGGTAGACCCGCCATTGGCCGCAGGTCGATCGAATGCGCCTGTTTGCCGCCGCGCCATTCCGACAAGAACCCCTTGCGCGCCGAGACTGACCAGCCCGGCCCGTTCAGCTTTTGCCCTGACGACACCCGGATCACCCGCGTATCATCGACGCTCTGCGCCAATTGGGTGGCCAGATACTGCCCTTCCCCCTCATCAACGCCAATCACCGCCCGTGCGGGCGCGCCTTCGGTGAACAGCCGCTTCTTGGCAGCGAAATAGCCACCCATGCCGCCGTGGCGGTCCAGATGATCGGGGCTCAGATTGGTGAACACCGCCACATCCGGGGCCAAGCGACGCGCAAGATCGGTCTGGTAGCTGCTGAGCTCCAGCACCACCACGCCCCCCTCGCCCGGCAACTCGATCGACAGCACGCCTGTGCCGATGTTACCCGCCATCCGCACATCGCGCCCCGCCACCGTCAGCAGATGCGCAATCAGCGCGGTGGTGGTCGATTTGCCGTTCGAGCCGGTGACGCAGATCACCTTGGGCGGCTCATCGCGATTCTCAAGCGCCTGAAAGAACAACGATATATCATTGTCCACCGGCACACCGGCCGCCAGTGCCGCTGCGATCACCGGATGCGGCGCGGGATACAGATGCGGGATCCCCGGCGAGGTGATCAGCACATCCAGCCCCTCAACCGTGCCCTGCTTGGTCAGATCAACCGTGCCGAAGCCCTCGGCATTCGCCTTTTCGCGCGCCTCGGGGCTGTCATCCCACGCGCAGACCTCAGCCCCGCCCTCCATGAGCGCCGCGCAGGTCGCCAAACCCGACCGTCCCAGCCCCAGCACGCCCACGCGCAGCCCCTGGTATCCCTCGACAGCGATCATGTTCGTCCCCGACTAGCCGTTTCGCCCGCACGCTATCCCAGCGCCGGATCAAGCGAAAGGTCTGCCCTGCGGGGCTGCGGCTGCCAGATGTTTGAGAACGCCCTCCTTCCCATGCGCAATCGTCACCCGAACCTAAGGCCCGAGGGTTAAGAATGCGTATAAGGAAGAAGGATCCCAGAACGAAAAAATCCCCCCAGAGGGGAGACTTATCATTCCAATCAAAGGAAAGTGGCGCGGTTGACGGGGCTCGAACCCGCGACCCCCGGCGTGACAGGCCGGTACTCTAACCAACTGAGCTACAACCGCGCGATGAGGGTGATCTATGGGGTCCGGCGCAGGGCGTCAAGCGTGAAAACGGCAAAACTTGCGCAAAGTTTTCCGCCCCCCGGTTCCACAAGCCCGATCGCCCTGGCGCGTGCCAAACCCCGGCCCTGACTGAATAATTCCTGCGTCGCGGCGACAACTTGCCGCCCTTGGCCTTGCCCTGTCGGCCTGCAATCATGGCTGGGGGCTTGGCGGCGCGACCGTATCGGCTCCGCAGTCGCGCGACAGCCCTATGCGGCACGTGCAACGGGATCAGGGGGCAATCGACACGGTCGCGCGCTGTGCGCCATACCGTTGATTTCACGCACCCCGGCGGGAAACAGCGCAAAAGAAAGGCCCCATAAGGGGCCCTGAGGAAGAAAGTGGCGCGGTTGACGGGGCTCGAACCCGCGACCCCCGGCGTGACAGGCCGGTACTCTAACCAACTGAGCTACAACCGCGCATGAGGGGTGCAATACCGACACCCATCGGTGAGGTCAAGCGCCTATGTGACGGTTTTTACGCCAGCGCCCGAACGGTCGCGCCAACTGCCCCAGGCCAGCACCACCAGATACGCCAGATCGGTCAGCACCAGCACTGTCCAGGGCTTGGTCGCCAAAGCGCCGGCAAAAACCGCGACCCCTACCAGCACCAGCACCGCGCGCTTGCGCGGCACGCGCCAGGCCTTGGGCGACGGGGTCGGCAGGCGCGAGATCATCAACAAACCGATTGCCGCCATATACAGCGACGACAGCACCGGCCAATGCTCGGTCTGAACCCAGCCCGGAGCGACAGATAGACCGGCAACAGCCCCAACAGTGCCCCGGCAGGTGCCGGAACCCCGATGAAATGCGCCCGGCCCGGCGGTGGCGGCGCGTTGCGGTTCACGTTGAAACGGGCCAAGCGCAGGCAGGCGCACAGCACATAGACCAGCACCAGAAGCCAGCCGGTGCCCGGCCAGTCCTGCGCGACGAAGTGAAAGACAAAGATCCCCGGCGCGACCCCGAAGCAGACAAAATCGCTGAGCAGATCAAGCTCGGCCCCGAAATGGCTGGACGCATTCAGCTTGCGCGCCAACAGCCCATCCATCCCGTCCATCAGGGCCGCGAGGACGATCAGCGCGGCGGCGGTCTGATACCAACCATCCAGCGCGTAGCGAATCGAGGTCAGACCGGCGCACAGCCCCAGCAACGTCACCAGATTGGGGATCAGTTGCACCAGCGGCAGCGAACGGCGGTCCGCCACCTCGCCGTCGTCGTCAGGGCGGGGCTCATCCATCATCGCTCAACGCACCTCGGCCAGACGGGCAGGCTCGCCCAGCATCAGGTCCGCCAAGACCGTTTCGCCCGCGACCATGGTCTGGCCAAGCGAGACCATCGGCTGCACGCCGTCGGGCAGGTAGACATCCAGACGGCTGCCGAATCGGATCATGCCGAACCGTTCGCCGGTCTCCAGCACCGCGCCCGGCTTGACGTCACACACGATGCGCCGCGCCACCAGACCGGCGATCTGTACCACGGCGATCTGCCGCCCGTCGGCCATCCGCACCGCAACCGAGTTGCGCTCGTTGTCCGCGCTCGCCTTGTCCAGCGAGGCATTGAAGAACTTGCCGGGACGGTAGCTGACCGCCGTGATCTCCCCAGCGATCGGCAGGCGATTCACGTGGCAATTGAACACGTTCATGAAGACACTGACCCGGGTCATCGGCGTTTCGCCCATCCCCAGTTCGACCGGCGGCACCGCCGGTTCGATCAGCGAAATAACCCCGTCGGCCGGGCTGATGATCAGCCCGTTGCGTTGCAGGGTATAGCGGTCGGGATCCCGGAAGAAATAGTAACACCAGACGGTAAGCACCACGCCGACCCAACCCAGCGGCTGCCAGATCAGGAACAACACCAACGTCACGGCGGCGAACAGCCCGATAAACGGATAGCCTTCGCGGTGAACCGGCTTGATCACCGTGGAAAGCATTGAATCGTGCGAGAGGTCGGGCATCGGGTCTCCTGTGGGCTGGCGCTTGCACCGCTATAGCCTGCAATGGGGGGCAAGGGAAAGCTCGGCGACGGCAGGGTGTTACCTCAGGAAACGTGTCAGGGACCGATCGAGTTCCCCGCTGTCGTGTCCGTCGTTTTGCCGGTGAACGCCGGGGGGAACGCTATTGTCGCGCGCCCCGCAGCGGGTCACGCAACAGGATGCGGACCGGATCGCCGTGCAGGGCACCCCTGACCTTGCCGGCAACCGTCCCGCCGTTCGCTACCCGCCGAGGCACCCGTGCCCTGATACCCCGCTTAATGATCAGCCGCTTAAACCGTGTCTACCCAAACCACGCTCGGCTTCGCCCCTTGGCTAACCCTCAGCGCCATCAGGGCTTTCCCGGTTCCGTGGCATCTGCACCATACCGGGGAATTCCGGCAACCAGGGGATACGGCGCACGGTCCAAAGCTCATACTGCGGCACCAAAAGCTCAGCCCCCTCCATCGCGCCCAGATGAAGGTCGATCTCATCGCCGCTTTGCGCAAACACCGACGAACCGCAGCGCGGACAGAAATGCCGTCCCTCATACGATTTGGTCATTCCGGCGACCGTCACCGCCGCCTGCGCAAAAATCGCCGCCGCGAAAAACAGCGCCCCGTGATGCCGGCGGCAATCGAGGCAATGACAGATCCCCACGCGCACAGGTTCGCCCAGCGCCGTCACGCGCACATCCCCGCACTGGCAGCGTGCTGTCCAGCCGCCCATCAGCCCAGCCGCGCCGCCACCAAAGCCGCTGCCTGTGCGACGGCTTCGTCGATACTCAGTTCCGAAGTATCGACCATCACCGCATCCGCTGCCGGCTTCAGCGGTGCGTCGGCCCGGCCCATATCCCTACTCATCACGCGCCACCACCTCGGCCAGCACCTGCGCCGCATCGCCGCCCACCTCCAGCCAGCGCCGATGCGCCCGCACCTCGGCACTGGCGGTGACGAACAGCTTCACCGCCGCCTCGGGGCAGATCACCGTCCCGATATCGCGCCCGTCCAGCACCGCGCCGCCCTCTCGCCGGGCGAAGTCGCGCTGAAACTGCGTCAGCGCTGCGCGCACGGCGGGAATTGCCGCGACCTTGCTTGCCGCCTCACCCGCCGCGAGGCTGCGCAGATCGTCCCGCGCCAGATCCGCCGGCGTCAGGCCCTGCGCCGCCGCCACCGGATCGCCGCCTTTCGCCCCGACCGCCCGGTACAACAACCCCGTATCCAGATGCGCCAACCCGAAGCGGTCGGCCAAAGCCTTGCTGATCGTTCCCTTGCCCGCCGCCGCCGGGCCATCCACTGCGACTGTGAAGATCATCATCACCCTCATTCGTTTCGATTTGCCTAACGCAGCCCCTGCGCGGTTGAAACCCCCGGTGCCAGCCCAATATAGCACCAACAGGAGGGACCCCATGCCCCGCAACCCCTATTACGCTGGCCCGATCACCGACCATTTCGACGGCACGCGGTTTTTCAACCCGCAGGGTCAAGGCCCGACCGGCCTTCGCGACGCGCTGCGCTGGCAGTTCGGCGGCACCCGCCAGAAATGGCCCAAACGCCTCCCCACCCCCGCCACCGTCCGTCCCGAGCCCGCCGTTGACGATCTGACCATCACCATGGTCGGCCACGCCACCCTGCTCATCCAGACCGCCGGGCTCAACCTGCTGACCGATCCAGATCTGGTCACCGCGCGCCTCACCGGCCCAACTGGCCGGTCCGCGCCGAGGTCATCGACCCCGGAATCGGCTTTGACGATCTGCCGCGCATCGATGCGGTGCTGCTCAGCCACAACCACTACGACCACCTCGACCTCGCCACCCTCAAACGCCTCAAGGCCGCGCATGACCCGGTGGTCATCACGCCTCTTGGCAACGACACCATCCTGCGCCCCACCGGCCTGCGTTGCCTGACCGGCGACTGGGGCGACGCCGTCGCCTTCGGCCCGCTGACGGTCCATCTCGAACCCTGCCACCACTGGTCCGCCCGCGGCACCGCGACCGCTCCATGGCACTCTGGGCCAGCTTTGTGATCACAGGGCCACAGGGCACGATCCTGCATATCGGCGACACCGGCTTCGACGGTGGCAAACCCTACCACGGCCTCGCCGCGCGCCACGGCAAGCTGCGCGCCGCCATCCTGCCCATCGGCGCGTATGAACCCCGCTGGTTCATGCGCCCAGCACCAGAACCCGGCCGAAGCCCTGCACGGCTTCCAGCTCTCGGGGGCCACCTGGGGCATCGGCCACCACTGGGGCACCTTCCAGCTCACCGATGAAGCCCGCGATGCCCCCCTCGCCGCCCTCGACGAAGCCCTTGCCGAGCAGAACATCCCTGCCGACCGGTTCCGCGCCCTCGCCCCCGGCGAAGCCTGGGCCATCCCGCCTGCCTGACCCGCTCTTTGCTCGCTAAATATCCCACAGGGGGTGAGGCCGCAAGGCCGAGGGGGCGTAGGCCCCCTGTGCGCGCCCGCGCGCACCGGCGCGAGGGGGCTCGATGCCCCCGAGCGCCAGCCTACCCGCGCCGCCGCGCCAAACTCTGCCGCGCGGCCAGCACTGCCGCCAAGGCAAACACCGCAAATTTGGCCGAGGTAAACGCGCTCGCCCCCGCCACATCGCGCAGGGCCAGCCAGTCGGGCCCACTGCCCAGCAGGCGCAGCACCCACATGTTCTCACCCCAGTCGAACGCGACATAGCTCATCGCCACCAGCACGCAAACCATGCCGAACGCCCCGCGCAGCGTCCGCATCCACCACACAAGACACAGGCCCATCAGCGGCGCAAACACCGTGTCCGTCCAGAAAATCGGCCCCTGATACAGCACATATCCGTCGGGATGCAGCGCTCGCAGATAGGCGCGCGTCTCGTGCAGATCATAGCCAAAGACGCGCAGATCAAAGGGTGGCAACCCGTCGGCGAGGGCGCTCAACTGGCGCCCCAGAACCACCGCCAGATACAGATAAACCGCCAGCATCAGCAGCGGCAGACCCCAGCTGATCGCGCGGTTCATGGGCTTAGCCGTTCGCGCGACTGATCGCGGCGCCAAGCCCCGCCATCAGCGGCTCGAACAGCGGGAACGAGGTCGCGATCGGCCCGCCATCATCCACCGTCACCGGGCGCTCCGACACCAGCCCCAGCACCAGAAACGCCATCGCAATGCGGTGGTCCAGACGGCTCTCCACCGTCGCCCTGCCCGGCACCGACGCCATTCCGTGCACGATCAGCGTGTCCGCGTCTTCCTCGATGCGCACGCCGCAGGCCTCAAGCCCGCGCGCCATGGCGTCGATGCGGTCGCTCTCCTTGACGCGCAGCTCTTTCACGCCGCGCATCACCGTCGTGCCGCCCGCCAGCGCGGCCACCACCGACAGCACCGGGAATTCGTCGATCATCGAGGCCGCGCGCTCGGGCGGGGTCTCGACCCCCGCGGCCCGGCGAAGAGCGCACGCGCAGATCCGCCACCGGCTCGCCACCCTCGATGCGCGGGTTCTCGAACACGATATCCGCGCCCATTTCCAGCAACGTCACATACAGCCCGTCCCGCGTCGGGTTGCGCGAGACGCCCGGCACGGTGATCTCGGACCCCGGCACCAGCAGCGCCGCGCAGACCGGAAACGCCGCCGAGGACGGATCGCGCGGCACCGCCACGCGCTGCCCCAACAGCTCGGGCTGACCTTTCAGCGTGATCACCCGGCCCTCGTCGGTCTCCTCGACTGTCACCTCGGCCCCGAAACCGCGCAGCATCCGCTCGGTGTGATCGCGCGTCGCTTCCGGTTCGATCACCACCGTCTCGCCCGGCGCGTTCAGCCCGGCCAGCAGCACCGCAGATTTCACCTGCGCCGAGGGCATCGGCAGCGTGTAGCGCACCGGCACCGGCTCGGCAGCACCCACCAGCGTCATCGGCAGACGCCCGCCCTGCCGCCCCACCGCCCGCGCGCCAAACAGCGCCAGCGGATCGGTGATGCGCGCCATCGGCCGCTTGTTCAGGCTGGCATCGCCGGTAAACGTCGCCGAAATCGGCGTCGTCGCCATCGCGCCCATGATCAGCCGCACCCCGGTGCCCGAGTTACCACAATCGATCACCTGCGCAGGCTCGGCAAACCCGCCGACGCCGACGCCCTGCACCCGCCATTCGCCCTGCCCCAGCTGGGTCACCGTCGCGCCAAAAGCCCGCATCGCGCTGGCGGTATCGAGCACATCCTGCCCCTCCAGCAGCCCCGTCACATGGGTCTCGCCCACCGAAAGCGCGCCCAGGATCAGCGCGCGGTGGCTGATCGACTTGTCGCCGGGGATCTGCGCCTCGCCCTTCAGCGGGCCAGAGCGGCGCGCAACCATCAGGATCGGGGTGTCATGGGCGGACATGGGGGAACCTCAGCGCAAATTTCGCCCGGGTGATAGCGCAGCCGCTGCGCCGGCCAGCCCCGCCAGGCGCAACGCCACCCCCGCCAGTGCCGCGCCAAGGATCAGCGCCCCCGGCCCGGCCGAGGCCGAAGGCCGCCACCAGCGCCGGCGCCGTCAGCCCGGCGGCCCACAGATCCAGCGTCGCCCAGACCGGCCAGCCGCCCACGACCTGCCCGAACAGCGCATGGATCGCCAACCACAGCGCCAGATTGGCGATCACGCCGACCACCGCCGCCGTCACCGCCGCCAAGGCCCCGGCCAGAGCGGGGTTGCCGCGCAGCCGCTCGGCATGCGGCGCGCCGGCGAAGATCCACAGAAAACACGGCGCAAAGGTCGCCCAGACGCTGACCAGCGCCGCCGCCGAGGCCAGTGCCAACCCGCCCGCGCCCCAGCCCGCCAGTGAAGCCCACGAACTGCGTCACCATGATCAGCGGGCCGGGCGTCGTCTCGGCCATCGCCAGCCCGTCCAGCATCTGCGGCGCGGTCAGCCAGCCGAACTGCTCGACCGCCGCCTGCGCCACCCAGGCCAGCACGGCATAGGCCCCGCCGAAAGTCAGCACCGCCATTTGGCTGAAATACACCGCCACCTGCGCCAGCACGTGATCGCGCCCCAGCACCAGAACCAGCGTCAACACCGGCCCCAGCCACAGCGCCAGCCAGACCAGCGCAACGCGCGTGGTCGACACCCGCGCCGGGGCCACGGCGACAGCCGCGCCCTTCGCCGTCAGGAACCCGACCAGTGCCGCTGCCAGCACCACCAGCGGAAACGGCACACCAAACACGAAAAGCGCGCCAAACGCCGCCACCGCAATCGCCAGCGCCCCCGCTGTTTTCAACGCCTTGCGCCCGATCCGCACCAAGGCCTGCGCGACAATCGCAATCACCGCGGCTTTCAGCCCAAAGAACACCCCGGCGATCCATCCGACATCGCCCGCCAGCACATAGACCCAGCTCAGCGCCATGATCGCCACGATGCCGGGCAGCACGAACAACCCGCCCGCCAGCATCCCGCCGCGCCAGCCGCCGCGCAGCCAGCCAATGTACGTGGCCAGCTGCATCGCCTCGGAGTCCGGGCAAGAGCATGCAGAAATTGAGCGCATGCAGGAACCGCGCCTCGTCGATCCACGCCCGCGTCTCGACCAGTTCGCGGTGCATGAGGGCGATCTGCCCGGCGGGGCCGCCGAAACTCAGCAGCCCGATCTTCGCCCAGACCGCGACGTCACGCTGGCCCGCGCTCACCGTTTGCCCGTCCATGTGTGCACCTCGTCCTGTGCGTCACGCGCCCAGCGATAGAGCGCGTCATAAACCACCATCGCCGCGTCCAGCTGCGCCAGATCGTCGGTGTGCATCCGCGACAGACCCAGCGACACGGCCAGCAGCCCGGCGGCCTCGGGCGCCAGATCGGGGCGCGCGGTATCTGCGCCGCGAATGATCCGCGCCAACGTGTCCAGCGCCGGGACGGCCAGACCGAAATCCTCGATCATCGCGTCGAAACTGCACCCGTCTCCCCGGTGGCTGACGCGCACGCCCTCGATGTCAAACGGCACCGCGCCGGTCAGATCGGCCACCGCCTGCACCTCGCTGGCCCCGACGAACAGGAAAACCGCGCGCGGGTCGATGAAACGGCGGATCAGCCAGGGGCAGGCGATGCGGTCGATCTTGGGCCGGTTGCGCGTGACCCAGCGCGTTCGGCCCTGCGCGTCGGGCGCGGGCAGACAGGCCGGATCGACCAGCGGCAGCCCGGCCCCGGCCCAACCCAGAAAGCCGCCGTCCAGATACTGCGCCGCGATCCCCTCGGCCCGCAGCAAACCCGCCACGCCCTGCGCGCGCTTCAGGCCTTTCGGCACTCGACGGCGACGGGCTGCGCGGGCAAGGCGCGGGCGAAAGCGACAACGTCGCCATCGCCCAGCATCACGGCGGCGGGCAAGCGGCGCGCATCCGCGCCCGCGTCATCGGCGTCGCGGACATCAACAATCAGCGGCGCGCGCGGCGTGCCGATCAGTTTCAACAACTGGTCTTGAGAATAAGCATCTGGCGCCGGCATGGGCGTTCCTTCATGGCTGATGAACTGGAACGCGATGTTCGGCTGGCGCCTCGTGAGGACGTCGCACTCCCCATCCTCAAGACATTGCGTGTTAGCCCGTATCCGTCAAGCGCGTTCATCCTTGGGGATCCCATGACGACAAAACTGGTGATCGACGAGACCTGCGGCAGCGTGCCCAGGATCTCGGTATGGAAATGCTTGAAGGCGGCCAGATCAGCCACCTCGACCCGCAACAGATACTCGACATTTCCTGTCACATTGTGACACTCGATCACTTGCGGGGCAGCGCTGATCGCGCGCTCGAACCCCTCCTGCGCGGCCTTGGTGTGCAAGCCCAGACCGACGGACATGTAGGCGACGAAGCCGATCCCGGTCTTGGCCGGATCAAGCACCGCGCGGTACCCCTTGATCACGCCGCGCCGTTCCAGCTCCTGCACCCGGCGCAGGCAGGCAGAAGGCGACAGCCCCACGCGATCGGCCAGCTCCAGATTCGACACGCGGCCGTCGCGCGTCAGCTGACGCAATATCTTGTCGCTGATTGGATCGATCTCCCGGTCATGGGTTGCAGAAATAGCGAACAAGACGCCCCAAAAGCAATCCCATGCCGAGATAGACACGATATCATTGCGCGACATCGTCAAGAGATCGCACCATGCCCCTGCCCGCCCCTCTGCTCACCGCCCTCGCCCTCTATGCCTTTGTCGCTTCGATCACGCCGGGGCCGAACAACCTGATGCTGCTGGCCTCGGGTGCGAATTTCGGTTTTGTGCGCACGATCCCGCATATGCTGGGCATCGCGCTCGGCTTCACGGCAATGACGGCGATCGTGGGACTCGGGTTGGCGGGGTTGTTCCTGACCTTCCCGCTAGCACGCACGGTTTTGACCGTCGCTTCCGTCGCCTATCTGCTCTGGCTTGCGTGGAAGATCGCCAACGCCGCGCCGCCGGATGCCCGCGCCCCGGCGACCGGCAAACCGATGACCGGATTGCAGGCTGCGGCCTTCCAATGGGTGAACCCGAAAGCCTGGAGCATGACGCTTACCGCCAATACCCTCTACGCGCCCAACGCCGACTGGCCCTCGGTCGCGGCGGTGGCGCTGGTGTTCGGACTGGTCAACCTGCCGTGTATTTCCAGCTGGGCGTTGATCGGCACCGCCCTGCGCAGCTGGCTGCGCAATCCGCGCGCGCTGCGGCTGTTCAACCTTGGCATGGCCGCGCTTCTGGTCGCCACCCTTTATCCAGTGTTGGCCGGGTAGCAAGAAAGGGGGGCCTTGCCCCCCTCTGCGCGTGCCGCGCATTCACCCCAGGATATTTGAGAGACAGATGATAAGGCTTTGTTAACCAAGCTTCATTTTCTGTCTGAAAATATCCACGAGAGGAAGTCCAGAAGAGGGAGCGTGCTCCCCCTTCTGGCGCGGGGGGCTCGGGGGGCGCGCAGCCCCCTGATCTTACCGGGGATCATGCCCTTTTCGCGCGCAATCTCCGTCATCCGCGCTTGCAGCTTTTCGAACGCGCGGACTTCGATCTGGCGGATCGCGTTCGCGGCGAGACGCCGTACTTCGCTGCTCAGGTCTTCCAGCGTTACCGGCGGTCCTCGGCGAGCCGCCGTTCGGTCAGCACGTCGGCGTTCGCGTTCATTGAGCACGTCCATCGCTTCGCATCAGCATCGACTTGCGGCGCATGTCGAGATCCTCCTGATCGCGCTCGGCATGGTCGCCCGCCTGATCGGCGTCGGTCATCCTCAAGCCAGTCCTGCCACGCGGCCGGCGCCCTCTTCCGCGCCCACCGTCGCGTTGAGCGATGGCATCCGAGCCCGCCAGACGGCGGTTCATGTCGACGACTTCGTTTTCGGTGACACGACGAGATCGGCTCGGCCAGTTTCGTCACATTCTCGGGGCTGCAGATCGCCCTCGTTCGATCGCGCCGATCCGGGCCTTCGGCCTTGCGCAGGTTGAAGAACAGTTTCTTCTGCGCTCGAGGTCGTGCCCAGCTTCACGATCGACCACGAGCGCAGGATGTATTCCTGAATCGAGGCGCTGGATCCACCACATGGCATAGGTCGCCAGACGAAAGCCCTTGTCCGGGATCAAAGCGTTTGACCGCCTGCATCAAGCCGACGTTGGCCTTCAGAGATCACCTCGGCCTGCGGCAGGCCGTAGCCGCGGTACCCCATGGCGATCTTGGCCGCCAGACGCAGGTGCGAGGTGACCAGCTTGTGCGCCGCCCCGGTGTCCTGATCTTCGACCCAACGCTTGGCGAGCATGTATTCCTCTTCCGGCTCCAGCATGGGGAACCGGCGGATTTCCTGCAGGTAGCGGTTCAGGCCCTGTTCGGGACTGGGCGCTGGAAGGCTGGCATACTCGCTCATCGGTTCTCCTCACAAGGCGGTGAGATCAGCACATAGGGTGACCAAAGCCGCGATTCAACACTCTGGCAGGCAAGTGTTAAGCGTTCGTGAACGGCTGAAACACGCTGCCTGCTGTGCCCTGTTCAACGGCCACGCCCGGTTTTTCCGTCGCTGGTCTTACAAGACCGGACTGATCGTCGCCGCACTGTTGTACAGCAGCCGCCAGCCCAATGACCAGCGCGCAACCACATCCGCGCGCACGGCCACGCTCTGCGCAAGATAGGCCTGCTGGCGCGCGCGGATCCCGGCGGTCACCCCTGCGTCCGCCAGCAGCAGCGAGGTTCTCGAAGTTCAGCTCGAAACTGCGGCGGTCCAGATTGGCCGAGCCGATCAGGGCCAGCCCGCCATCCACCGTCAGCGTCTTGGCGTGCAACAGCCCCGGCGTGAATTCGTGAATGTCCACGCCCGCGCCGATCAGCGACGCATAGGCCGCGCGGCTCGCCCAGCCCACCATGCGCAGATCGTTACGCGCAGGCAGGATCAGCACCACCCTGACGCCACGCAGCGCCGTCGCCCGCAACTGCTCCTGCAAGCGCTTGGGTCGGCACGAAATAGGGCGTCGAGATCACCACCTCGTCCTGCGCCGCCGCCAGCAGCAGCCCGACCACATCGGGCACCGCATTGACCGACAGATCCGGGCCCGACCCGAACACCAGCGCCGGAAATCCGCCCGCGACCGGGGGCGCGGGCGCGGCCAGCAGGGCGGCCATGTCATCGCCGCCCTGCCCCATCCAGTCGGCGGCAAACAGCGCCTGTGTCTGCCAGACCACCGGTCCCTCGAACCGCAGCATGATGTCGACCCAAGGCCCATAGGCCGCCTTGATGGCAAAGGCGGGATCGGCGCAGTTCTGGCTGCCGACATAGGCGATCTGCCCGTCGATGACGAAGAGCTTGCGGTGATTGCGGATGTCGATCCGGCCCAGCAACAGCCGCGCCGCCGCCCAGCGCGTGCTGAACGCCACGCCCGTCTTCACGCCTGCCGCCTGCATCGCGCGGAACCTCTCGCAGCGGAGCAGCCGGCGCGAGCCCAGACCGTCGACCATCACCCGGCACACCACCCCGCGCTGCGCGGCACGCGCCAGCGCCGCCATCAGCTTGCCGCCGTTGGCATCGTCGAGCCAGATGTAGACCAGCACATGCACGCTGGACCGTGCGGCATCGATATCGGCGACCATCGCGTCAATCGCCGCATCGGAATCGCCCAGCAGGCGCGCGGTATTCCCCGGCACCGGGGCGAATCCGTTGACCACCGCACCCCGCGCAGAAGGCGCCGCGCGCCTCGGCGGGCAGCGTCGCTGGCGCGTCAACGCCCGGCACCGTCACCGGCAAAGCCTTGCGGACCTTCTGCATCAGGGCCGAACGGCGACGCCCCGGCGAGACTTCGCCCAGCATCAGATACAGCAGCGCCCCCAGCCACCGGGACGCCCAGAATGACCAGCATCCACGCCAACCGCGAGGCAGGCTCGCGGTCGGGCCGGGTCAGTGCGCGCAGCAAGACACCCAGCTGCAGCGTATAATGCAGCGTCAGTGTCAGCCAGACACTCATCGGGTCGCCCATGTCCGCGCCTTAACCGGCGATGGCGAAAACACCTTCGCGCACCAGACGGCGCATCATCACCGCCTGCCCCGCCTCGTCCAGATCGGCTTTCAGATCGCCGACGACGAAGGCAGAGCAACAACAAGGCCTCACGCAACGCCTCCTCGACATGGGCGGGGAAGACGATCTCGGCCCCGTAGACCGACAGCGCCACCTCGTCACCGTCAACCTTGATCGCATAGATCAGATCGGGGCGGCGCTGCACCGGCGTGCCGGGTTCGATCGCCTCGGACTCGAACAGCTGGAACAGCTGGCCGGGCACCACCGGCACGCGGCGGCGGCGGTATTCATGGGCGAAACCGTCCAGCGTGCGGTCAGGGTCGATCCCTGCCATGGCGCGGGTCAGCAGGTTCTGGAAACACCGTGCGCGCCTCGGCCCGCTCGAACCCCTCATTGGCATAGCCCGGCGGGACCGAGTGGCGGAACGCCGGATCCTCAAGTGCCAGCTCGGACACCGCCTCGACCAGCAGGTCGATCCAGCGCGGGGCCAGCAGGCCGGTGGTGATGTGCAGTGAAATCTCCTCCGTGGCGCGCGCATCATGCACGACGCCGCGCGGGACATAGGCCATGTCGCCCGCGTGCAGGGTGAAGGTGTCGATCAGCGCCCCGGCCTCGAACCCTTCGGGCTTGAACGCCTGACTGCGCAGCGGCAGCTTGAGCGGGCTTTCATAGATGTTCCACGTCTTGGACCCATGCACCTGCAGCACGATCACGTCGTGGCTGTCATAGTGGGTCTTGAAGCCCTGCGCGTTGTCGGGGGTGAAATAGATGTTGGTCTGCAAATCGCAGCTGAAAACCGTCTCAAGCGCCCGGCAATAGGCGGCCAGCGCGGGCACGCGCTTTTGCAACCCCGGCAGCACCATGGTCGAGCCTTCATCGAAATGCCGGACCACGCGCACCGGGTCGATGAACCCGAGGGCATGACGAAATCATCGGCTTCCAGCGCCTTGCCCAGTTTGACCAGCTGCATCTCGTCACCGCCGACCATCGTCTGGGTCAGCACCCGGTCAATGTCGGCAACCGTCAGCAGATCGGCGTAATAGGCCGGGTCCTGGCGCCGCACGACGAGATGCTTCTTTTCAAAGTATTCGGCAAAGAATGTCGCCGGGGTAATCGGTGCGATGGCCCGGACAAAATCCGCCGGACTGGGCGCGGCCACACTATCTTTCATCATAAAACTCCCTTTTGCCCCGCCGTCCGCGGACTAGAGCTTGACCGACATTACGCCATGACCATAGCGTGACGCGTATTGATCCGTAAATGGGAGGCAAGCCACGATGACAGACAAGCTAAAAAATCCCGAAAAACATTAAGCGAAACCGAAATCACCACCCGTCGCGGCATCGGCCGCCGTTCGCTGCTGCTGGGCGCCTTCGGCGGGGCCGCTGCCCTGACCGCAGCAACCTCGGCAATGGCGGCGTCCGACAGTGACGGCGGCAGCAATGCCGATCCGGCGGGCCGGGGCCGTTCGGGCCTGACCGACAACGGCGACGGCAGCTACGCCGACGCCGCAGGCCGGGGTCGTGGGGCTGGCGGCAACTATTCGGGGATAACCGACAGCGACAACGGCTCGGTCTATGACCAGCCGAACAATGGTCGCGGCGGCACCTGAACGGGGCGGTGACCGCACCGAGCGAACACGGAAAAGCCCGCGCCCCTGCGCGGGCTTTTCTACACCCGTCATGGCAGTCAGAGACGGCAGCGGTCGCCGCCCGACGCTGCGCAGCAGCAAGTTAAATCCTTGACTGAATGGGTGAACTGAGGCCAATCTTGACCAGTTGATTCACGTTATTGAAAGACAAAAACATGTCAGACGAAGCCAAGAGCAAAAAAGCCACGCTGACCGACGCCGACATCAAGACCAGCCGGCGGCATTGGCCGTCGGGCGTTCTTGCTCGGCACACTCGGCGGAACCACCGCGCTGGCGGGCTGTGTAACCACCGGCATCACCGATTCAGAGCGTCGGCGCCTATTCCGATCCGGCAGGCGGCGGGCGTGGGACCGGGCATCGTGCCTCGGGCATCGCCGATTCCGACCGTGGCTATGGTGCCGATCCCGCGGGCAACGGCCGTGGCCGCCGCTCGTGCACCGACAGCGATGTCGGCCCGCGCTTTACCGACCCCGTTGGCCGTGGCCGCCGCTGCTGAGCCTTTGGCTCAGCGCGTCAGCACATCCAGCAACGCTTGAAAATCCTGCGGGAGCGGCGACTGAAAGGTCAGCCGCTCTTTGCTTGCCGGGTGGATGAACCCCAGCGTCGCCGCATGCAGCGCCTGACGCGGGAATGCCGCCACGGCCTCGGCCCCGCCCGCAGGCAGCGCGTTGGGCGAGACCTTGCGCCGCCCGCCATAGACCGGATCGCCGACCAGCCCATGCCCGACATGCGCCATATGCACCCGGATCTGATGCGTGCGCCCTGTTTCCAGCCGACACTCCATCAGCGACACCTGCACCGGCTCGCCAAAGCTTTCGATCACCTTCGCCCGCGTCACCGCGTGGCGGCCCCGGTCGAAATACACCGCCTGTTTCTGGCGGTCGTGGCGGTGGCGGTCCAGCCGCGTGGTGATTTTCAGCACCCCGCCCGGCTCAAAGTTGATCCCCTTGATGCCCTTCAGGCGCGGATCGCCCGCATCCGGCACCCCGTTGACCAGTGCGCGGTAGAGCCGGTCCACCGTATGCGCCTCGAACTGCGCCGCCAGCCCGTGATGCGCGCGGTCGGTCTTGGCCACCACCAACAGCCCCGAGGTTTCCTTGTCGATGCGGTGCACGATGCCCGGTCGTCTGGCCCCACCGATCCCCGACAGCGTATCGCCGCAATGGTGCAACAGCGCGTTCACCAACGTGCCGCGCGGCGTGCCGGGTGCCGGGTGCACCACCATCCCCGCCGGCTTGTCGATGACGATCAGCTCGGCGTCCTCATAGACCACGCTCAGCGCAATATCCTCGGCCAGCGTCTCCAGCGCCTCGGCTGGCTCAAGGGCGATGACGATCACGTCGCCCTCGGCCACCTTCGCCTTGGTATCGCTCAGCACCACGCCCGCGCGCGACACCGCGCCCTCACCGATCAGCTTGACCAGCCGCGAGCGCGACAGCGAGGCCTCCTCTGGCACATCGCGCGCCAAGGCCTTATCAAGACGGTCGGGCGGGTTCGCGCCGATGATCACTTCGATATCCAGGGAATCCCCGTCCATGTCTTCTGATGACGACATTCCACCGCTCCCCGCAGACCTGCGTTTTCTGAAATTGCTGGTCACCACGCTCGCGGGCGTGATGATCGTCGGGCTTGTAACCATCACCGGCCTGCTTGTCACGCGGCTGTCCACACCCGCGCCGCTGCCCGTGCTGCCCGAGACGATCAGCCTGCCCGACGGCGCGACTGCCGCCGCCGTCACCTTCGCCCGCGACTGGCTGGTTGTGGTGACCGAGGGCGGCGAGGTGCTGCTTTACGGCGCGCAGGGGGCGCGCCGGTCAGCATCACGCCCTTGCCCTGATCAGCTGCCGTAGCCGCCCGAGGTCGGCGTGACCACCGTCACCGCCTCGCCCGCCTCCAGCACCGTCTGCGCGCAGGCGGGCAGGATTTCGCGGGTGCCATTGGCGCGGCGCACCACCGTGCGCCCCGGCTGCCCGTCGCCGCCCCCCGCCAGCCCCTTGGGCGCGCGCGAACGATGCGACGACAGGATCGCGCAATCCATCCGCTCGAGGAACCGGATGGTCCGCGTCGTCCCCTCACCCGCCGACCAGCGCCCGGTGCCGCCCGAGCCATCGCGCAGCCCGAATTCCTCCAGCAGGACGGGAAAGCGCAATTCCAGCACCTCGGGATCGGTCAGCCGCGAGTTGGTCATGTGCACATGCACCCCTGACGTGCCGTCATAGCCGCGCCCGTCGTTCATCACCCCGGCGGGCGAGCCCGAGCAGATCGTCTCGTAATACTGATACGTCTCGTTGCCGAAGGTCAGGTTGTTCATCGTCCCCTGAGAGTTCGCCATCGCCCCCAGCGCGCCAAACAGCGCGTTGGTCACGTGCTGCGAGGTCTCCACATTCCCCGCCACCACCGCGCGCGGGTATTTGGGCGCAAGCATGCAGCCCTCGGGCACGATGATGGTGATGGGCCGCAGGCAGCCCGCGTTCATCGGGATCGGCGCTTCGACCATCACCCGGAACACATAGAGCACCGCCGCCCGCGTCACCGGCTCGGGCGCGTTGAAGTTATTCTCCCAAGCGTCTGACGTGCCGGTGAAATCGACTGTTGCCTGACGTTTTTCGCGGTCCACCGTGATCGCCACCTTGATCACCTGTCCGGTGTCGGTCTGGTATTCATAACGGCAATCGCTCAACCGGCCCAGCAGGCGGCGCACTTCCTCGGCGGCGTTGTCCTGCACGTGCTGCATATAAGCCTGCACAACATCCAGCCCGAAATCGCTGACCATGCGGCGCAGTTCGGTCGCGCCGCGCTCGTTGGCGGCGACTTGTGCTTTCAGATCAGCGATGTTCTGGCCGACGTTGCGCACCGGGTACGGGTGATCCAGCAGCAGATCGCGCAGCGCCTCCTCGCGGAACCCGTTCTCATCGACCATCAGGAAATTGTCGATCAGCACGCCTTCCTCATCCACCGTGGTGGCCAGCGGCGTCATCGACCCCGGCGCGGTGCCGCCGACATCGGCGTGATGCCCGCGTGAGGCCGACCAGAACAGCACCGTTTCGCCCGCGTCATCAAACACCGGCGTGACCACGGTAATGTCAGGCAAATGGGTCCCGCCATTATAAGGCGCGTTCAGCGCGAAGACCTGCCCCGGTTTGATCACCGGATTCTGCCGGATGATCGATTCGACCGAGCGATCCATCGACCCCAGATGCACCGGCATATGCGGCGCATTGGCCACCAGCGCGCCGGTCGCATCGAAGACTGCGCAGGAAAAATCAAGCCGTTCCTTGATGTTGACGGAATGGGCGGTGTTCTGCAGCGCCAGACCCATCTGTTCGGCAATGTTCATGAACAGGTTGTTGAACACCTCCAGCAAGATCGGATCAGCCTGCGCCGAGCCCGCCACCTGCGCGCGCTCGGCGGCACGGTAGCGGTGCATCTCGATGTGATCACGCGCGGTGATCTGCGCCCGCCAGCCGGGTTCAACCACCACCGTCTGGTTATCCTCGATGATCAGCGCAGGCCCTGTGATCACAGAACCACGGCTCAGATCAGCCCGCCGGAACACCCCCGCCGAATGCGCGGCACCGCCCGAGAACATCTCGACCGTAGCACCCGCCTCGGGCTTGCTTTCGACCGCCTCCTGCGCCGCTTCCTCGCCACCCTGCGCGCGCCCGTCTTCGGCTTGCAGATCAATCGCTTCCACGGTGATCTCACGCCCGTGCTGGACGAAACCGAACTGCGCTTTGTGGATCGCCTCGAACTCGGCCTGCGCCGCGGCAAGATCGCCGTCGAACGCCACCGGCAGCGCCGTGTCCGTGCCCGCATAGCGCAGCATCAGCACCGGCCGCCACGCAATCGCGTCTTCGGGCACGCCCTGCGTCACCATCTCGGCCCCGACCTGCGCGCGCAGGGCTTCGATCAGCCCCTCGATCGCGCCGCGCGACCCCTCGCCCAGCGGCTCCAGCAACGCCTGCTGACGGCTCACCGCCACCTTGGCCAGGCCGATCCCGTAAGCCGACAACAGCCCCGACAGCGGATGGATCAGCACCCGCTCCATGCCCAGCGCATCCGCCACCAGACAGGCGTGCTGCCCCCCGGCCCCGCCGAACGAGTTCAGCAGATAGCGCGTCACGTCATACCCACGCTGCACACTGATCTTCTTGACCGCGTTCGCCATGTTCTCCACGGCGATCTTGAGGAAACCCTCGGCCACCTCCTCGGCGCTCTTGCCCTCCCGTTCCGCAATCTCGGCGAATTTTTCCACCACGACCAAACGGTCCAGCGGCTCATCCTGCCCCGGCCCAAAGATCGGCGGAAAGAAATCAGGGTTCAGCTTGCCCAGCATCACATTCGCATCGGTCACCGTCAGCGGCCCGCCGCGCCGGTAGCACGCGGGCCCCGGATCGGCCCCGGCGCTGTCCGGCCCCACGCGGAACCGCCCCGGCTCGGCGTGCAGGATCGAGCCGCCACCCGCCGCCACCGTATGAATGCGCATCATCGGCGCGCGGATGCGCACGCCCGCCACCTCGGTGTCGAACGCCCGCTCATAGGCCCCGGCGCAATGGGCCACATCCGTGCTGGTCCCGCCCATGTCGAAGCCGATCACCTTGTCATGGCCCGCCAGCCGCGCCGTCTGCACCATGCCGACCACACCGCCCGCCGGCCCCGACAGGATCGCGTCCTTGCCCTGAAACGCCTCGGCCGCGGTCATCCCGCCCGAGGACATCATGAACTGCAACACCGGCCCCGGCTCGCCCGCCGGGGTCGCCCCCAGCGCGCCCGCCACCCGCGCCACATAGCGCCGCAGGATCGGGCTGAGATACGCGTCCACCACCGTGGTATCGCCGCGCCCGACCAGCTTGATCAGCGGGCTGACCTCATGGCTGACCGAGACCTGCGCAAAGCCCATCGCGCGCGCCTTGGCGGCAATCGCCGCCTCATGCTCAGGCGCTTTCCAGCTGTGTAGGGTGACGATGGCCAGCGCGTCAAAGCCGTCGGCCTTCAACGCGCGCAGCGCCGCCTCGACCCCGTCCATATCCAGCGGGATCTCGACCGCGCCATCCGCGCGCAGCCGCTCGTCCACCTCGACCACGCGGGCATAAAGCTGCTCGGGCAGGATGATTTCCTTGGCGAAAATATCGGGCCGCGCCTGATAGGCGATCTTCAGCGCATCGCGGAATCCGCGCGTGATCACGAGCGCCACGCGGTCGCCCTTGCGCTCCAAAAGCGCATTGGTCGCGACCGTCGTGCCCATCTTCACCGTGCCGATGCGCGCGGGATCAATCGTTCCCCCCAGCAAGCGGCGGATCCCCTCGATCGCGGCATCCTCATAGGCACCGGGGTTTTCCGACAGCAGTTTCAGCGGCTTGAGCACGCCGTCCGGGTCACGCCCGACCACATCGGTAAACGTGCCGCCCCGGTCGATCCAGAAATCCCAAACGCTCATGACGGCTCCTCGCTGCTGACAGACAAATCGTTGACAAATTGTCAGCGTCACGTCAAGGATTCTGTCCAGGAGGCACCCATGACTCATCCCCTCGGCCCCGTTGTCAGCTCGGCCCATCTGGCCGGTGATGCCCCCGCGCTCAGCGAACTGGAGTTCGCGCTGACCATGGCCAACCACGCCTTCCAGCGCTGGATCGTGCGCTGCATGGGCGCGGCGGGCGCGCAGCTGTCGCCGATGGAAGTGCTGATCCTGCATCAGGTTGCCCACCGCGACCGCGCCAAGACGCTGGCCGATCTGTGCCTTGTGCTCAACATCGAAGACACGCATCTGGCCAATTACGCGATCCGCAAACTGACCGCGCAGGGGCTGGTCAGCACCGAGCGCAAGGGCAAGGAAAAGGCCGTCCGCGTCACACCTGAAGGCGCGGCGCTCTGCCAGCGCTACGCCGAGATCCGCGCTTCACTGCTCAACCCCGGCGCCCTGCAGACCGAGGCGATGAGCGAACTCGCCGCGCTTCTGCGCACCCTCTCGGGCAGCTACGATCAGGCCGCCCGCGCCGCCGCCGCGCTGTAAGCCGACTGGTCAAGCCCCGGTCCGCGCCCTATCTGACGGCCAGAACCAAAGGGGGCGGCGATGCTGCGGCTATTCTGGATGATCGCGGGCGGGTTGTCGCTCGCCGTGGGCGTGGCGGGGATCGTGTTGCCGCTGGTGCCGACAACACCCCTGCTCTTGCTGGCCGCCTATTGCTTTGCCCGCTCCAGCCCCCGGCTCGAGGCGTGGCTGCTCGACCATCCCCGCCTTGGCCCCCCGATCCACCACTGGCGGGCCGAGGGCGCGATCTCGTCACGCGCCAAGACCCTCGCCATGGTCGCCATCGGCGCGGCCTTCGCGCTCAGCGTGTTCCTGCAACTGCCGGTCAAACTGCTGGTCATTCAGGGCGTGACGCTGGGCGCGGTGATCGTGTTCATCCTCACCCGCCCCACGCCGCGCCTGTCCACACATCACACCTCAGACGCTAAACCTTGACACCAGCGTGACATTTGGGTTTCGTGGCCGCCAAGAACCGCCTCGCGCGGCCAAGGGGGACACTCTGTGATCAAAGCGTTTCTTGCGCTGGCGCGCCTGCTTGACCGGCTCACGCTATGGCTGTGCATGGCGGCGGGCGGGACGCTGGTCGGCATGGTGCTGATCAACGTCGTGTTGCGCTACGGCTTTGGCTCCGGCTCGATCAAGATGCAGGATCTGGCCAGCTATTCTTTCGCCGTTTTCCTCATCCTCGCCGTGCCGCTCTGCCACGCGCGCGGCGGCCATGTCCGGGTCGAGGTGCTGGCCGAACGCATGCCCGCCCGCTACCTGCCGACCGCCGATGCGGTGGCCTGGGCGTTCTTCCTGACGCCGATATTCGGCCTGATCATCTGGGCGGGCTGGGGCGATATCGCCTTTTCGTGGCAGATCGCTGAGGGGTCGACCACGCCGGGGGCCTTGGCGGCATGTATCTGGTGAAAACCGCCCTGCCGCTGGCCGCGGCGCTGATGATCATCCAGGGCCTCGCCAACCTGCTGCGCAAGGAGACACTGGCATGAGCGGTCAGGAATGGATGCTGATCGTTCTGTTTGTCGCGCTGTTTGGTGGCATTCTGTCGGGCATTCCCGCCATGCTGGCCATCGCCGGGGTGCCCTTTGTGCTGGCGGTGATCGCGGGACAGTTCGACCTGTTCAACCTTGCCTTCCTGTCCAACTATCCCTCGCGTGTTCAGGGGTTATGTCGAATACCCTGCTCATGGCCGTGCCGCTGTTCGTGCTGATGGGCGTGTTTCTGGAACGCGCCAATCTGGCCGAGAACATGCTGCGCGTCCTCGCCCGGCTGCTGGGCGGCTCGCCGCTGGGCATGGCGCTGTCGGTGCTGGCGTTCTCAACGATCATCGCCGCCTCGACCGGGATCATCGGGGCCACGATCGTCATGCTGGTGATGATCGCCCTGACGCCGATGCTGGAATCCGGGGTGCCCAAACGGCAGGCCGCCGGGCTGATCTGCGCTTCGGGCACGCTGGGGCAGATCATCCCGCCGTCG
The DNA here is from genome assembly GCA_025938935.1 of Novosphingobium sp. MW5. Classification (GTDB taxonomy): domain Bacteria; phylum Pseudomonadota; class Alphaproteobacteria; order Sphingomonadales; family Sphingomonadaceae; genus Novosphingobium. Next base: position 86,661 of record JAPCWB010000004.1, read on the forward strand.
ATCCTGCTGGTCCTCTTGGGCGACCAGATCGGCAACACCTATCTTGAGGCGCAACAGCGCGCCGGAAACTTTGCGCCGCAGCCGGTCTCTGTCGCCGATCTTTTCGCAGGCTCCATGCTGCCGGGCCTGCTGCTTGTCGGTCTTTACGCCCTGTGGCTGCTGATCACCCTGCGCCCCGGCCGCACCAAGCGGGTCGGCGTCAACGAACGCGTCTCGGGCAGCGAGATCCTCTATACCTTCCTGCCCCCCGTTCTGCTGATCCTCGCCGTCCTTGGCTCAATCCTGGGCGGTATCGCCACCGCGACCGAGGCCGCCGGTCTGGGCGCTGTCGGCGCAGGCTTGATGGCCGCCTTCGCGATCAGCAAACACAGCTGGGAACGCGCGCTGATTGCTATCGCGGGCCTGTCCGCCTTTGCCCTCGTCGCGCTCAAGGTCGCAGGCTTTGGCCGCGCCGACCTGAACACGCTGGCGGGTATGGCGGGCGTTTTCGCCGCTCTGCTCATCGCGCTGGGTGTCGTTGTCGCGCTCTGGCGGCTGATGGCCGGACGGCTGGTCCACGGCGCGATGGTCGAGACGATCAAGATCTCCGGCATGGTCTTTGGCATCGTCATCGCCGCCTCGATGCTGTCGCTGGTGTTCCGCGGCTTTGGCGGCGAGCGCGCGGTCGAGCACCTGATGCGCGAATTTCCGGGCGGCGAAATGGGCGCGCTGCTGGCGGTGATGGTGATCGTGTTTTTCCTTGGCTTCATCCTCGAGGCCGTGGAAATCATCTACATCGTCGTGCCGCTGCTCGGCCCCGCCGTGCTGGCCGGTGATATCTCGCCGGTCTGGTTCGCGGTGATGATGGCGATGAACCTGCAGACCAGCTTCCTGACCCCGCCCTTCGGCTTTGCGCTGTTCTATTTCCGATCCGTCGCGCCGCCGGGCATCACGACGATAGACATCTATCGTGGCGTGGTGCCATTTGTACTGATCCAGATCCTGGCACTGGCGCTGGTGTTCTTCTTCCCCCAGATCGCCACCTGGCTGCCCACCCTGATGTTTAACTAGGAGGACCACCCATGAAACGCAGACTGTTCCTGAAAAGCGGCGCGGGCCTTGCCGCTGCCACCACCCTCGCCGCCCCGGCCATCGCGCAAGAGCGTATCGAATGGGACATGCCGTCGAGCTTCCCCAAGGCCGCGCCCGGCGTCGGCACCAACTCGACCCGCTTTGCCGAGCTGGTCGAGAAACTGTCCTCGGGCCGGATGGTCATCACCGTCTATGGCGCGGGCGAGCTGGTGCCCCCCTTCGCGGTCGAGGATGCCGTGCAGGCGGGCAACGTGCAGATCGGCCACGGCACGCCCTATTACGCCGCGTCAAAAACCGCCGCAGCGCACTGGTTCACCGGCGTGCCCTTCGGCCTGACCGCGAACGAGCATTACGCCTGGCTGAAATGGGGTGGCGGTCAGGAAATCTGGGACAGCATCTATGCCGAGCGGAACCTGAAACCCTTCTACTCGGGCAACTCGGGCACGCAGGCGGGTGGCTGGTTCAAGAACCGCATCGAGTCGCTGGCCGACCTGCAGGGGCTGAACATGCGCATTGCCGGTCTGGGCGGCGAGATGATGCGCAAGCTGGGCGTCAACGCCATCCTGATGCCGCCGACCGAGATCTTCCAGTCGCTGCAATCGGGTGCCATCGACGCGGCCGAATGGGTTGGCCCGCTGCTCGATCAGGCCTTCGGCCTGCAGCGCATCACCAACCTGTGCTACACCCCGGCCTATGCCGAGCCCTGCGCGGCCCTGCAGGTCGTGGTGAACACCGAAGCCTGGGCGGGTCTGGCGGATGATCTGAAAGCGATTGTTGAGGCAGCCGCGCTGCAATGCTCGATGGAGACGCTGGGTCAGTTCGATTATTACAACGTCGGCGCGATGGCCTCGCTGGAAGAGGCGGGCGTCGAGTTCCTGAACTTCCCCGATGACGTCATCGCCGGGATGAAATCGGCCTGGGGCGAAGTCGTTGAAGAACAACGCGCTGCAAGCCCCGATGCGGCCCGTGTGCTGGAAAGCTATGAGGCCTATCAGGCGGGTGCCGTCGGCTATGCCAACGCCTTTGTTGGCCGCTACCTCGCCGCGCGCTAAGATATAGGTTATCCATGGAGTCGGGGGCGCAGGATCACCCTGCGCCCCCGATGCTTTGAAAGCCCTTGAGCAGGACGCGCCGATGAAACTGGTTACTTTCAACATCAACGGCGTCAAGGCCCGCACCCCGGTCATCGAGCGCTGGCTGGACGAAGCCAAACCCGATGTCGCGGTGTTTCAGGAAATCAAATCGGTTGACGAGGCCTTCCCCCGCTCGGTCATCGAAGATCGCGGCTATCAGCTGGAAACCCACGGCCAGAAGGGCTTCAACGGCGTGGCGATCCTGTCGAAACTGCCGCTGACCAATGTCACGCGCGGGCTGCCGGGCGATGAGAGCGACGAACAGGCCCGCTATATCGAGGCCGATGTGGGCGACAGCGGGTTCCGCCTCTGCGGGCTGTACCTGCCCAACGGCAACCCGGCACCGGGGCCGAAATACGACTACAAGCTGGCCTGGATGGAGCGGCTGGAAGCGCGGGCACGCGACCTGCTGGCGCGGGAGACCCCCTTCGCGCTGACCGGCGACTTCAACGTCATCCCGCAACCGGCCGACGCGGCGCGGCCTGACGCGTGGCGCGAGGACGCGCTGTTCCTGCCGCAAACCCGCGCGGCCTTCCGGCGGCTGGAACTGCTGGGGCTGTATGACGCGGTCCGGCTGCGCCATCCGGGACCGGGGATCTATTCGTTCTGGGATTATCAGGCCGGCGCGCGCCAGCGCAGCGACGGCATCCGCATCGACCACTGGCTGCTGTCGCCGGGGGCCGCGGACAGGCTGCAGGACGCCTGGGTCGAGGGCGCGCCGCGCGACTGGGAGAAACCGTCGGATCACACGCCGGTCTGGGTGGATCTGGCGCTTTGAACGGGAGGAGCGGCGCTCGCGGGCATCGAGCCCGCTCGCGCCGCGCGGGTTGCCACCCGCCCCCGCTTCAAGGGGTGCGCGCACCCCTTGAAAATCCCCTTTCACGCCTTGCCCGACGCGGGGTCTGGCTGACCCGGGTCAGTGCGTATTTTTGGCAAGATGAAGCGGCATCACCTGCCGAGTCGGCCTGCCTGCTGCGGGTGACGCCTTGCGCGGGTGATGAAATTTTCACCAAACCGTCACGCAAGCTGTTCTTCTGCCGTCACTTTTCTCCCGCGCCCGGCGCGGGCTTTTTTTGTTGTAAACGGCGGCGAATCTTGCATTCATATCTTGCATGCAGATCTTGCATACAAGATTGGAGCCCGCTCTTGGCCAATGCCAACACCATCAGTTCGCAGATCATCGACGCCATCCTGTCACAACGCCTTGCCCCCAACACCCGGCTGGGCGAGCAGGATCTGGCGGCGCTGTTCGGCTGCAGCCGCACCATCGTGCGCGAGGCGCTGGTCGATCTGGCGGCGCGCGGGATTGCCACGGTCAGCCCGCGCCGCGGCTGGTATCTGACCGAGGTCGACACCGAAAAGGCCCGCGAGCTTTACGTGGCGCGCGAGATCATCGAGACCGGCCTGCTGCGCCACCTCGCCCGGCGCAAGCAGGCGCTGCCCAGCGCCGCGCTCGATCAGATCGCCCGCCATCTGGACGCGCAGGCCGAGGCCGTCGCCGGCGATGACATCCCGCGCCGCAGCTATCTGCTGGGCGATTTCCACGTCTGTCTGGCCAACAGTCTGGGCAATTCGGTGCTGGCCGCCAATCTGCGCGACATGACCGTGCTGACCACGCTGTTCACCATGCGCCACCAGACGCCGCATGACGCCCAGCGCTCGTATGAGGAGCATGTTGCCGTCTTCGAGCCGCTGACGCGCGGCGATGCGCTGGCGGCAGAAGAAGCGATGCGCTGCCATCTGAGCACCTGGGAAGAGAAGGTCAACAAGGCGCATGATTACGCCCCCGTCTCGGCGTTGCACACGGCCCTGACGCCTGCCGCCGACCTGCGCGGCGTCAAGGTCCCGCTCACCGACACCGCCCAAAAGGAGCCGCAGCCATGACCATCCGCAACACCATGGGCTGGGTCGACAGCCTGCGCGACCGGGTTCCGACGATGGATGCCGCCGGGCTGCAGGCGCGGCGCGATCAGGGCGAAGCGCTGACCGTCATCGACCTGCGCGAGCTGCAGGAGCGGCTGGACAAGGGCGCGATCCCGGAGTCGCATCACGTCCCGCGCGGGATGCTGGAATTCTGGGCCGATCCCGCCATGGGCTATCACCGTGATTTCTTCACCGAAGACGCCGAATACGTCGCCTATTGCGCCGGGGGTGGCCGCTCGGTGCTGGCCGCGCTGGCGATGATCGAGATGGGCTATACCAAGGTCTGGCATCTGGACGAGGGGTTTGCGGGCTGGACCAAGGCCGATCTGCCCGTGGAAGACGCCGCCGCCACCGCGCGCTGGCAGCGGAAGCGCTGATCCATGCTCACCTTCGCCCTTCGCCGCGCGGTCCTTGGCGTCATCGTGCTGATGGCTGTGTCGGTCATGCTTTTCGTCGCCATCCGCTTTGTCCCCGGTGACATCGTCAACCAGCAACTGTCCGAGGCCGGCGCGGTCACGCCCGAGCTGCTGGCGCAGAAACGCGCCGAGATGGGGCTGGATCAGCCGGTGCTCACCCAGTTCGCCCAGTGGGCGGCGGGCGTGCTGCACGGCGATCTGGGCACTTCGCTTTGGACCGGGCGGCCGGTATCCGACCAGATCCGCTCGGCCATCGTGCCGACGCTGCAACTGTCGATCCTCGCCATCGCCTTTGGCTCGGTGCTGGGCATCGGCGCAGGCGTCGCCGCCTCGCTGTGGATCGGCACGCCGGGCGATGTGGCGCTGCGCATGGCCTCGACGGTGTTTCTGGCCGTACCGCAGCTGTGGCTGGGGCTGCTGACCCTGTCCGGTCTGGCCGCCATCGGCTATTACATCCCGCTGCCCTACCGCCCCTTTACCACCGACCCCTGGGCCAATGTGCAGCAGGTGATCTTCCCCGCACTCGCCCTGTCGCTGGGCGTCGCCGCGGCGCTGTCGCGGCTGACCCGTTCGGCGATGCTCGAGGTGACGGGGGCCGATTTCATCCGCGCCGCCCGCGCGCGCGGCGTGACGCCGGGGGGCATCTATGTGCGCCACGGGCTCAAGAACTGCGCTGATCCCGGTGATCACCCTCTTGGGCACGCAATTTGGCAACCTGTTGTCGGGCACCGTGATCATCGAGCGGATCTTCAACATTCCCGGCCTTGGCAACCTGCTGTTCGAATCCGTCGATAACCGCGATTACCCCACCATTCAGGCCGCCGTGCTGACCTATGGCTTCATCACCATCGTCGTGAACCTGCTGGTCGACCTGTCTTACGGCGCCGTCGATCCGCGTATCCGGGAGGCCCGCTCGTGACCCTCGCCCCCTCGCCCGACGGGGTCGCGCGCCGCCCCAACCGTTTCCTCGCCATTCTGCGCGCGTTGCTGCGCGAGCCGATCGGCTGCACGGCGCTGGTGATCCTGGCCACGGTGCTGCTGCTGGCCCTGCTCGCCCCCTTGATCACCCAGTACGACCCGCTGTTTCAGGACCGCCGCGCGGTGCTCAAGGCCCCCTCGCTGGCGCATTGGTTCGGCACCGATGACATCGGGCGCGATGTGTTTTCGCGGGTGCTTTATGGCACGCGCATCTCGCTGCTGGTCGGCCTGCTGGTGGTCACCTTCACCATGCTCATCGGCGGGATGATCGGGCTGATCTCGGGTTATTTCGGCGGCTGGACCGACATGATCATCCAGCGGATTGTCGAGGCGCTGGATACCCTGCCCTCGCTGGTGCTGTCGCTGTTCATTGCCGCCATGCTCGGGCCCAGCGTGCGCAATGTGGTCATCGCGGTGACGCTGGCGCAGATCCCGCGCTTTGTGCGGGTGGTGCGCTCCGAGATGATCAAGGTCCGCGCGCAGGATTTCATCGCGGCCTCGCGCGTGATCGGCGCGTCAAGCCTGCGCATCATGCTGACCCATGGCGTGCCCAACCTGATCCCGACGATGCTGGTCATGGGCTCGCTGTCCTTCGGCATCGCCATCATGACCGAGGCCGCGCTCAGCTTTCTGGGCGTCGGCACCCCGCCGCCGAACCCGTCACTGGGCACCATGCTGGCGCAGGGCACGCGGTTCATTGGCATTGCCTCGTGGCTGATCGTGTTTCCCGGCCTGATGCTGACGATCAGCGTGCTGGCCCTGAACCTGATCGGCGACGCGCTGCGCGACGTGCTCGACCCGCGCCGCCGCTAACCCACCCCCCATAATCATAATTCCCCCAACAGGAGCCCCGATATGACCCGACATTTCCCCCTCCCACCCGCGCCGCACGCTTTGCGCGCAGCCTGCTGGCCCGTTCCCTGATGGTCGGGGCGCTTCTGGCCCTGCCACTGGGTGCCACCGCGCAGGAAACCCCGCAGTACGGCGGTCTGGTGCGCATCAACGTGCATGCCGACGCGCCCAATTTCGACCCGCTTGCCAGCACCGAATTCGCCGTGCATTCGCGGCTGGGTCTGGCGCTCAGCCAGCTGGTTGCATGGGGAACCGGCCCCGATATCGGCTATGGCGAATTCGTGCCCTCGCCGTCTCTGGCCGAAAGCTGGGAAATCTCGGACGACGGGCTGACCTACACCTTCCACTTGCGCCGGGATGTCGTCTGGCAGGATGTCGCCCCGGTTTCGGGCCGTGGCTTCACCTCGGCCGATGTGCTTGCCACCTATGAGGCGATGCGCGCGGGCGGTGTGCAGGGCGGGCTGTTGTCGGCGGTTGATACGATCAGCGCGCCGGACGATTACACCGTCGTCGCTGACCCTGACCGCGCCCAATGTCGTCCTGCTGCAGAACCTCGCGCACCAGAACATGTGGATCCTGCCGACCGAGGCGTTTGACGGCGGCTATGACCGCAACACCACCGTCATCGGCACCGGCCCGTTCATCCTGACCGGTGATGAGGCGGGCGTGGCCACGACCTATGTGCGCAACCCCAGCTATTTCGGCCATGACGCGGCGGGCAACCAGCTGCCCTATCTCGATGCGGTCGAAATCACCCCGATCCGCGATTTGAACGCGCGCATCATCGCCTTCCGTTCGGGTCAGATCGACATCTGGTTCGGCCCGCTGAACCTGACGCAAATGGCGCAGATTCAGGCGCAGGTGCCCGGTTTGCAGGACATTCAGACCATTTCGAACACCCAGACCGAGATGTATCTGAACCCGGCGTTCGAGCCCTTCTCGGACATCCGCGTCCGGCAGGCGATCAACATGGCCATTGACCGCATGGCGATGGGCGAGGTGATCCGCGGCGGCGGCGCGGTCGGCGGCGTGGTCGGCCCGGCGCTGTCCACCCAGACCCTGCCCGATGCCGAGCGTATCGCGCTCTACGGCACCCCCAACGCCGAGCGCGCCCGCGAATTGCTGGCCGAGGCGGGCTACCCGGACGGCTTCACCTTCCAGTTCACCTTGCTGAACTACGGCGAGGAAATGGTGCGCGAGGGCGAATGGATCCAGCAGGATCTGGCCGATATCGGCATCACCGCCGAGATCAACATCGTCGACCGTGCAGCGGGCATGGCGCTGGGACGCGAAGGCACTTTCGAGGCCCTCTATATGGTCATGAGCCCCTTCGCCGAGGCCGACGAATACCTCTCGACCCACTACCTCCCCGGGGCGATCCGCAATTATGCCGGCGTCGATGACCCCGCGCTGACCGCGATGATCGAAGAACAGCGCACCATCGGCGATCCGGCGGCGCGTCAGGCGATGCTCTGGGACATCCAGCGCTATATCGCGGAAAACGTGCAGACCACCCTGCCCGGCTGGGCCTCGCTGCTGCTGCACCCGGCGCATGCCCGCGTGCAGGGCTGGTATCCGATGATGACGCAGGGCTTCCCCAGCCTGCGCGAAGTCTGGGTCAGCGGAATGAGCCTCGCCCCGGTCAACACCCTCTCACCGGCCGCGCAGGCCGGTGACGACGCCCCGCTCCTCTGCGTTGACGGCATGGCCGTGCGCTATGGCACGCTCGAGGTCTGCTCGGACATCTCGCTGTCGGTCCAGCGGGGCCGTGCGCTGGCGCTGATCGGCGAGTTCGGGTTCGGGCAAATCGGTGACGGTGCTGGCCATCACCGGCCTCTTGGGCGCGGGCGGGGCCATTGACCGGGGCTCGGTAACACTGGAGGGCGCGGAGATTTCGCGCCTTTCCGAAAAGGAACGCCGCCGCCGGGGCCTGATGGGCCGCAAGATCGGCATGATTTTCCAGAACCCTCGCGCGCGCTGGACCCGGTGCATACCATCGGCCAGCAGCTGAACGAATCCCTGTCGCTGACCGGGCTGACCACCCGCGAGGCCCTGCGCGCCAAGGGCACCGAATGGCTGCGCCATGTCGGCCTGCCCGACCCCGAAGACGCCCTCGACCGCTACCCGCACCAGCTGTCAGGTGGCCAGCGCCAGCGCGCGATGATCGCCATCGCGCTGGCCTCGGAGCCTGAGCTGCTGATTGCCGATGAACCCACCACCGCGCTGGATGTCACCATTCAGGCGCAGGTGCTGACCCTGATCCGCCGGTTGCAGCGCGAACTCAATCTGGCGCTGGTGCTGGTGACGCACGACTTCGGCGTTGTCGCCGCGATGGCCGATGACGTCGCGGTGATGTACGCGGGTCAAGTGGTCGAAAGCGGCCCCGTGGCGCAGATCATCCGTGACCCGCGCCACCCCTACACCCGCGCCCTGCTCTCCAGCATCCCCACCGGCCTTCCCGGCGCGCGGATCGAGGCGCTGCCGGGTTCCGTCCCCTCCGCCGCCGCGATGCCCACCGGCTGCCGCTTCCACCCCCGCTGCCCGATGGCAGACGCGGGCTGCGCGCAGACCGAACCGGCGTTTCAGACGGCGTCCTATGGCCGCCTGCTGCGCTGCCTCAAAGCCGAGGAAATGACCGCCCATGTCCGCTGACCCGCTGTTTTCCCTGCGCAATGTCTCGGTCCGCTACCCCATCCGCAGCGGGTTCTTTCAGCGCGTGGTCGGCCATGTCGGCGCGGTCGAGGACGCCAGTTTCGCGCTGGAACGCGGCGAAACCCTTGCGCTGGTCGGCGAATCCGGTTGCGGCAAATCCACCCTTGGCCGCGCGATCCTGCGGCTGGAACCCATCGCCACCGGCAGCATCGACGCCGACGGCGCCAAGGACCGCAGGGCGCTGGCCCGCAAGGCGCAGGTGGTGTTTCAGGACCCGCTCGGCTCGCTCGACCCGCGCTGGACCGTCGGCAGCCTGATCGCCGAAGGCCTTGTCGTTCACGGCATCGCGCGCGGGGCCGAGCGTGACAAACAGGTCCACGCCCTGCTCGCGCAGGTCGAGCTGCCGCCCGGCACCTTCCACAAATTCCCCCACCAGCTGTCCGGCGGCCAGCAACAGCGCGTCGCCATCGCCCGCGCGCTGGCCCTGCGGCCCGAGCTGATCGTGCTGGACGAGGCGACCTCGGCCCTCGACGTCTCGGTGCAGGCGCAGATCCTCAACCTGCTGGTCGATCTGCAACGCGACTACGGCCTGACCTATCTGTTCATCAGCCATGACCTGACCGTTGTCGGCCAGTTCGCCGACCGCGTCGCAGTGATGTATCTGGGCCGCATCATGGAGCTAGGCAGTGCTGCCGATGTGCTGACCGCGCCGCAGCACCCCTATACCCGCGCCCTGCTCGCCTCGTCCCTCAAGGTCGATCCCGACGCAAGGATCGAGGACGTGCCGCTGCTCACCGGCGATGTTCCCAGCCCCCGTACCCCACCCAGCGGTTGCCGCTTTCGCACCCGCTGCCCGCTGGCCACAGCCGCCTGCGCCACGCTGACCCATCGCATGACCGGGTCCGCCTCGCGCCAGGTTGCGGCCTGCATCGCCAATGGCGACACCTAAGTTCTACAGGAAAACAACGACATGACGACCGAAACCCTCGCCCGCATCTGGACCTCGAAGATCGTCGATCTGGACGGCGTGAAGATCCGCTATCTGGACAATGGCGGCACCGGCCCGGTGGTGATCTGCCTGCACGGCACCTCGATGACCGCCCATGCCTGGGGCCATCTGGGTGCCAGCCTGAAAGACGAGGCCCGCGTCATCGCCGTCGACATGCGCGGCCACGGGGCCTCGGACCGGCCGGGGACCACCTATGCCATCGCCGAAATGGCCAGCGACATCACCAAGCTGGCTGCAAGGCTGGACCTGACCGGCATCACCCTGATCGGCTCGTCGGTCGGCAATCAGGTCGCCGTGTCCTTCGCCGCCGCCAACCCCGACCGCATCGCCGGGCTGATCCTGTCGGACCCCAGTTTTTTCTGCTCTGACAGCGAGATCGTCAAATACCTGCGCTCGCACCACACCCGCCAGCGTACCTACAAGACGCGGGAACAGGCCGAGGCCTACGCCATGGCCCTGCCCCAGCGCAAAGGGTTGAGCCTTGCCATGCACCACATGGCGATGGAGGGCGACTTCCGTCAGGAACCCGACGGCCAGTGGAGCTGGGCCTACGACCTGCTCGCGATCACCAAGGTGTTTTTGAACCTGTCCACCGACCAATCCGCCGATATCGCCGCGATCAAGGCCCCGGTGCTGGTGCTGAACGCCGACCGCTCGAACGTGCTGTCGGGCACGCAGGCGGCCGACCTGACCGCCGCCTTCGCCAAGGCCCGGCTCGAGGTGATCACGGATTCAAACCACACCATCTGGGGCGATCAACCCGTTGTTCTGGCGCAAAAACCCGCGACTTCCTTGCCGCCTTGCCGCGCGTCTGATGGCCATCGGGAACAGCCAGATGGACCGCTACGAAACCCTGCGCGCGGGCTATGACCCGCGCACCCCGCCGACCTTCAATTTCGGCACCGATGTTGTTGACGCCTTCGCCGCCGACACGGCCCGCAACGCCGCCGCGCCCGCGCTGATCTGGTGCAACGCGGCGGGGGCCGAGCGGTGCTACAGCTTTGCCGAGATCGCCACCCTCAGCGACCGGCTTGCCGCCGCGCTCAAGCGGCGCGGGGTGCAGCAGGGCGACCGGGTGCTGATCATGCTGCCGCGCGTGCCCGCGTGGCAGATCGCCATGGTCGCCGCGCTCAAACTGGGTGCGATCGCCATTCCCTGCGTGACCATGCTGTCCGAAAAGGACATCGCTTACCGGCTGGAAAACTCGGGCGCGCGGGCGGTGATCACCACGCAGGCGGAAATCGGCAAGTTCACCGCCACCGCCCCCGGCACGCTGTGCATCGCCACCGACCCCGCGCTGCCGCCCGATGTGCCCGGCCCCCGCGCCCCCGCACCGGAGGGCTGGGACGCGCTGGAGCCGATGCTGGCCGAAGACCCCGGCACTTTCCTTGCCGCCACCGTAGCCGCCGAAGACCCGGCGCTGATCTTCTACACCTCGGGCTCCACCGGCCTGCCCAAAGGTGTCACCCATTCCGCCCGCGCCCTGCACGCGTGGCGCGGCTCGGCCGAGCATTGGCTCGACCTTGGCCCCACGGACGTGATGTTCTGCACCGCCGACACCGGCTGGTCCAAGGCTGGCACCGCCATTCTGTTCGGGCCCTGGAGCCGGGGCGCGACCGTTTTGTTCTACGACGGCCCCTTCGATCCGGCCTACCGGCTCGATCTGCTCACCCGCCACGGCGTCACCGTCTATTGCGCCGCCGCGACCGAGCTGCGCCGCCTTGTGGCGCTTGACCTCAGCCAGCACCCGCTGCCCGCCCTGCGCCTGACGGTTTCTGCCGGTGAAAGCCTGAACCCGCCGGTGATGGATGCCTGGACGGCGATGACCGGCCGCCCGGTGCTGGAAGCCTACGGGCTAACCGAAACCCTGATGCTGGTCGCCAATTACCGCGACACGGGCATCCGCGCCGGATCCATGGGCCGCCCGCTGCCCGGCGTCACGCTGGATCTGATCACCGCCCAAGGCACCCTCGCCGCCCCCGGAGAGACCGGCCAGATCGCCCTGCGCCTGCCCAGCGCGCATCTGATGCTGGGCTACTGGCAAGACCCCGAGCGCACCGCCAAGACGCTGCAAACCCTTGACGGCGTGACCTATTTCCTGACCTCGGACAACGCCCGTGCCGATGCCGACGGCTACCTCTACTACGAGGGACGCGGCGATGACGTGATCAACTCCGCAGGCTACCGCATCGGCCCGCAAGAGGTGGAAAACGCCCTCGTCTCGCACCCCGCCGTGCGCGAAGCCGCCGCCGTGCCCAGCCCCGACCTTGAGCGGGGTGAGGTGGTCAAGGCCTTCGTCGTCCTGCATGACGGCCACAACGGCAGCCCCGATCTGGCCCGCGCGCTGCAGGATTTTGTCAAATCCGCCACCGCCCCCTACAAATACCCCCGCCGCATCGAATTCGTGTCCGACCTGCCCAAGAACGCCGTCGGCAAGATCCAGCGCCGCGTCTTGCGCCAGCAGGAACTCGACGCCGCCCAAGCCCCCAAGGCCCCCCAATGAAAGACGCCCCCATGCCCCCCATGATCAGCGATCCCGTTCATGACGTTGTGATCTCGCGGTCGGTCAAGGTGAAAGCCCGTGACGGCGTGTTGCTGTCGGTCGACATCTACCGCCCGGCCAAGGACGGCGAGCCGCTGCCCGGCCCCTTCCCGGCGGTCGTCACCCGCTCGCCCTATGACACGCGCTCGGGCAAGGGGCCGTCCGGTCAGGCGGGCAATGGCGAGTATTTCGCCAAGCGCGGCTATCTCTATCTCGTGCAGGACGCCCGGGGCCGCTACGAGTCTGAGGGTGATTTCATCCTGCTCGACCAGGACGGCGAGGATGGCTATGACGTCATCGAATGGCTGGCCGCCCGCCCCTATTGCGACGGCAACATCGGCACGCAAGGCTCGTCGCTCAGGGCCTGGAACCAGAACGCCACCGCCCTGCTGCGCCCGCCGCATCTGAAAGCGATGTGGGTGAACCAGGGCGGCTCGAACGGGCTGACCTCGGCCATCCGCCACAACGGCGCGTTCGAGATGCGCTGGTTCGGCTGGGCCGTCACCAACGGCATCCACGCGCAGGAAGCCCATGCCGACCCCGCGATCCAGACCGCCATGGTCCGCAATGCGGAAACCATGTACGACTGGTTCTGCCGCCTGCCGTGGTCCGAGGGCAACTCACCGCTCGCCCCCCTGCCCAACTGGGAAAAATGGGCGCTGGATCTCTACCGCAACGGCGATGATGGCCCGTTCTGGCGCAACCCCAGCCGCAATTTCGCGCCCTACCGCGACCGCTCGGCCGACATCCCCACCGTCTACGCCGGCGCGTGGTACGACAGCTACGCCCGCGCCTCGATCGAGAATTTCCTCGCCATGGATGCCCGCGCCAGCCACCAATACCTCATGATGGGCGCAGGCGTGCACGGGGGCCCCAATTTCGACAACCGCCTGACCGGTCAGGTCGACATGGGCCCCGGTGCCCCGATCAAGGGCAACCTTGAGCGTGACCGCAAACAGATGATGCTGCGCTTTTTCGACCGCTTCCTGAAGGGCGATGAAACCGCATGGGTCGATCAGCCCAAGGTGCGCTATGTCCGCATGGGCGGCGACGGCGGCAAGAACGCCGCCGGTCAGTTGCTGCACGGCGCCCAATGGGTCGCCGATACGCAATGGCCCCCCACCGGGGTTCAGCCGCAGGACTGGTTCCTGCACCCCGGTGCCGCGCTCAGCCGTGACCCTGCCCCGGCCTCGCCCCCAGCACCCTGACCTATGAACCCGCACACCCGATGCCGACGGTTGCCGGCAACGTCTCGTCGATGACGCAGAACCTGCCGCCCTTCGCCCGCATGATGCGCACGGGCGATCCGATCACCCTGCGCCAAAGCATCGTGCTGCAGGGTGCTGCCGACCAAGTCACCCATGACGGCATGTTCGCCGAACCGCCCTACGGCGATCTGGCCGACCGCCCCGACACGCTGGTCTTCACCACCGCGCCCTTCGAGGCCGAAACCGAAATCACCGGCGTGCCCGAGGTCGAGATTTTCCTGTCCTCGGACGCGCCGGACACCGACATCTTCGTCATGCTGCAAGACCTCTACCCGGTGTCCGACACATGGCCCACCGGCTACCGGCTGAACCTGTGCGACAGCATCTTCCGCGTCCGCTACCGCGACGGGTTCGACAGGCCCACGATGATGGAGCCGGGCAAGGTGGTGCGCGTGCGCTTCCCGCTCTACCCGATTTCCAACGCGTTCCAGCCCGGCCACCGGCTGCGCGTGCTGGTGTCGTCCTCGTCCTTCCCGCGCTTTGACCCCAACCCGAACACCGGCGAGTCGTTGGGCCGTCACACCCACACCCGCATCGCCGTCAACGCCATCCACCATGACCCGGCGCATCCCTCGCGCCTTATCCTGCCCATACGAGGCTGACCATGCAGGCGCTCACCACCCAGGTCACGCGGCTCGCGCCGACCTTCACAGCGGTTTCCGACGCGATCTGGGCCACGCCCGAACTGTGCTACGCCGAGCACCGCTCGGTCGCAGCGCAGATCGACGCCTTGGCGGCACAGGGCTTTGCCATCACCCGGAACATCGCCGGGCTGGACACCGCCTTTACCGCCGACTGGGGCACCGACGGGCCGGTGATCGCCTTTCTGGGCGAGTTTGACGCCCTGCCCGGCCTCAGCCAGCAGGCGGGCCTCGCCAAACCCCTCGCGGTCGAGGACGGCGGCAACGGCCACGGCTGCGGCCATAACCTGCTGGGCGCGGCCTCGATGCTGGCCGCCTCGGCGCTGGCGGCCCGATTGCGCGACACCGGCATTGCCGCGCGCGTGCGATACTACGGGTGCCCGGCAGAAGAAGGCGGCTGGGGCAAGGTGCGCATGGTCGCCGCCGGGGCGTTTGACGACGCGCAGGTCGGCATCGGCTGGCATCCGGGCACCTATAACGCCGTGCGCGCCTCGCGCCACGCTGGCCGTCGCCAACCGCCGCTACCGCTTCACCGGACGCGCCGCCCATGCCGCCATGTCCCCGCATCTGGGCCGTTCCGCGCTGGATGCGGTCGAATTGATGAACGTCGGCGCGAACTACCTGCGCGAACACATGCCGCAAGAGGCCCGCCTGCACTACGCCGCCACCGACGCGGGCGGCAGCGCGCCCAATGTCGTGCAGGCCCGCGCCGAATCCCTGTACATGATCCGCGCGCCCGAACTGGACGACCTGCACGCGCTGATCGCCCGCGTCGATGATGTGGCGCGCGGGGCCGCGCTGATGACCGGCACGCAGGTCGAGATCATCGGCGAGGGCGGCGCGGCCAATGTGCTGCCCAATGCGGCACTCTGCGCTGTCATGCATCAGGCGATGCTGGCCTTGGGAACGCTCAACTTTGCCCGCGACGAGCTGGCCTTTGCCCAAGCCATCCGCGACAGCCTCGGCGATACCGCCGCCGCCGACCGCCGCGCCCAGACAGAAGGCGACGCGCTGCTGCCACAGGGCCACGGGCGGCTGCCGCTGCACAGCGGCTTGCGCTGTTTCAGCGGGCGGATCGAACAGGGCACCGGCTCGACCGATGTCGGTGATGTCAGCTGGCAGATCCCGGTGGTCGAGGCTGCGCTGGCCACCTGGGCCGTTGGTACGCCCAGCCACACATGGCAGGCCGTCGCCCAGGGCCGCAGCTCGGGCCGCGCACCGCGCGATGATCCGCGCGGCCAATGTCATGGCCCATACCGCGCTGACGCTGATCCAGCAGCCCGGCGCGATCGCACAGGCACAGGACGAACTGGCCCGGCGGCGCGGCGGACGGCCCTATGTGCCCGTCCTGCCCGACGCCGCCTGAGGACTCAGATCACCGCCGTCGGGTCTTCGAACCCCTGCGGCACGATCAGGTTGTGACGGCCCAGCGCCTTCACATCCCGCTCGCCACACAGCGCCATGGTCTTGTCCAGCTCGGCATGGATGATCTCCAGCGCCTTGGTCACGCCCGCCTCGCCCATCGCGCCCAGCCCGTAGACGAACGAGCGCCCGATGAACGTCGATTTCGCGCCCATCGCCACCGCCTTGAGCACGTCCTGACCCGAGCGGATGCCGCTGTCCAGATGCACTTCGGTGGTATCCCCCACCGCATCCAGAATCGACGGCAGCATGCGGATCGACGAATGCGCGCCGTCCAGCTGCCGCCCACCGTGGTTCGACACCACAATCGCCTCGGCCCCGATCTTTTGCGCCATGATCGCGTCCTCGAGCATCGTTGATCCCCTTCAGGATCAGCTTGCCGCCCCACATGTCGCGCAGTTTCTCGATCTTGGCCCAGGTCAGCTGCAAATCGAACTGCTCCGCCGTCCAGGCCCCCAGCGACGCCGGATCGCCCACCCCCGTGGCGTGGCCGACGATATTGCCAAAGAACCGCCGCTTGGTGCCCAGCATGCCAAGGCCCCATTGCACCTTGGTCGCCAGATTGATCATCGTCGGGATCGTCAGCTTGGGCGGCGCACTCAGACCGTTTTTCAGATCCTTGTGCCGCTGGCCCAGCAATTGCAGATCCAGCGTCAGCACCAGCGCCGAGCAGCCGGCATCCTTGGCCCGCTGCAGGATGCGGCGCACGAAATCCTCGTCCTTCATCACATAAAGCTGGAACCAGAACGGCTTGGTCGTGTGCGCGGCCACATCCTCGATCGAGCAGATCGACATTGTCGACAGCGTGAACGGCACGCCGAATTTTTCCGCCGCCTTCGCCGCCAGAATTTCGCCATCCGCGTGCTGCATGCCGGTCAGGCCCACCGGCGCCAGTGCCACCGGCATCGCCACCTTTTGGCCGATCATCTCGGTCTCGGTCGTGCGGTTGGACATATCCACCGCCACGCGCTGGCGCAGGTGGATCTTGGCGAAATCGCTGGTATTTTGGCGGAAGGTCTGCTCGGTCCAGCTGCCGGATCTGCAGTAATCATAGAACATCCGCGGTGCCTGCCGCTGGTAGATCTGGCGCAGATCCTCGATGGTGGTGATGACGGGCATGGCGCAGTCCTCCGCAAATTGGTCAGAATTTCTTACCGCCTCGACGCGAGTCGCGCAAGCGGAGACGATAGTTCACAGGCAAACGAATCTTGCCCCAAGCCCCCCTTTGCCCTATCTGACGCGTACTCCAGGAACGGGAATTTTCCAATGGCACACAAGGTCTTCATTGATGGCGAAGTCGGCACCACCGGCCTGCAGATCCGCGAGCGGCTGCAAGCGCGGGGCGACATCACGCTGATTCAGGTCGACCCCGCCCGCCGAAAAGACCCCGCCGCCCGGGCCGACGCGCTGGCCGAGGCCGATGTGGCGATCCTGTGCCTGCCCGACGACGCCGCGCGCGAAGCCGCAGCGCTGTCCGCCCCGCATGGCACAAGGCTGATCGACGCCTCGACTGCACACCGCATCGCGCCCGACTGGGTGTTCGGCTTTCCGGAAATGGCCGCAGGCCAGCGCGCCGCCGTGGCGCAGGCCACCCGTGTGTCGAACCCCGGCTGCTGGTCCACCTGCGCCATCGCCCTGATCCGCCCGCTGGTCGAGGCCGGTCTCATCGACCCGGCCAATCCGCCGGCGATTTCCGGCGTTTCGGGCTACACCGGCGGCGGCAAGGCGATGATCGCGGAATATGAAAGCGGCGATGTTAGCGGCTCGTTCCTCTACGGCGCGACCCAACAGCACAAACACCTGCCCGAGATCCAGACCCACGGCCTGCTGTCGACCGTGCCGGTTTTCGTGCCCTCGGTCGGTCATTATGCTCAGGGCATGGCTGTCGCCGTCCATGTGCGCGATCTGGGCGAGGCCGGGTTCAAAGCCGCCGAAGACGCGCTGCAAGCCGCCTATGAGAACGAGCGTTTCATCGCCCTTGTCGTTGCCGAAACCCACGAACCCCGCGTCTGGCCCGAGCGTCTCAATGGCACCAACCGGCTGGAACTTTCGGTCCACGGCAACGCCAAAACGGGTGCCGCCACGCTGATCGCCGTGCTCGACAACCTTGGCAAGGGCGCCTCGGGCGCGGCGGTGCAGAACCTCAACATCATGCTCGGCGTGGACGAAGCCGCCGGGCTTTAACCCAAAAGGGGGAAAGACGATGGCACGCGCACTCTGGCAGGGGCAGGTCATTGCCCAGACCGACACGCCTGTGATGTTCGACAACAACGTCTATTTCCCGCCCGAGGCGCTGAACCGCGACTTCTTCAGCGCCTCGGACCACACCTCGCTCTGCCCCTGGAAGGGCACGGCGTCCTATTACACCCTCACCCATGGCAACGCGGTCAGCGCCAACGCCGCCTGGGTCTACCGCGACCCGCTGCCCAAGGCCGAGGCGATCCGCGATCACGTCGCCTTCTGGCGCGATGTGACGGTCGAACTCAGGCGTTCGCCCCTGCATCGGGATCGCCCGTAGCGACCGCGCCTTGACGCCCGGCACACCGTTCCGCGTGATCGCCACAACCGGGGCACCGCCCTGCTGGGCATCGGCAAAGCTCCCGCCCCCGCAAGTCTTGCAGAGCTGGTTCTGGATGGATCTGCCGGACAGGTATTCGGCCAGACTGTCCCCGCCCGTCAGCCGGGTAAATGTCTCGCGCGTGGCAATGGCCTGCACAAAGCCCATCCGCTCGCAGGCAAAGCTCCCGCCCCGCAGGCCTTGCAGAACTGCCGCTGGATGATCTTCTTGCCGGACAGGTATCCGGTCAGACTGTCCCCGCCCCTCAGCCGGGTAAATGTCTCGCGCGGGGCCATGGCCTGCACAAAGCCCGTCCGCGCATAGGAAAAGCTCCCGCCGCCCCAAGTCTTGCAGAACTGCCGCTGGATGATCTTCTTGCCGGACAGGTATCCGGCCAGACTGTCCCCGCCCGTCAGCCGGGTAAATGTCTCGCGCGCGGCCATGGTCAGCACAGAACCTTTCCACGCACAGTCAAAGCTCCCGCTGCCCCAAGTCTTGCAGAACTGCCGCTGGATGATCTTCTTGCCGGACAAGTATCCGGTCAGACTGTCCCCGCCCGTCAGCCGGGTGAATGTCTCGTGCGGGGCCATGGCCAGTACACAGCCCGTCCGCTGGCAGCGCGAACAGCTGCAGGTGATCGCGTTGTCGCTGTCGACGTCGGTCTCATGGCATACGGTGCCGCACTGGTAGCCGCCGGTGTCCTGCTTCGACGCCATCGCCTCCATTGTCGGCGCGCAGCCGCCAACCGCACGATGACCGCCACCCCACTTGCCGCAACATGGTCTTCCCCGTCGCGGCCCGGCTGCGGCATTGGGCGCAAAGCTTGCAAGGACGCGTTGGCAGCGATGAGATCGCGATCCGCTGGAGAGGATCAAGCGGGGCGCCGGTCGCTGCAACCCGGCTGCTCCTTGCCGTCAGAAGTCCGCGCATGCTGGAAGGCTTGCCGGTAACTTCCCCGCGCGCGACGGGTCCACAACACGGGTGATCCCGACCAAATGAAGCCCGCCCAGACCGGCAGACTTGCCGGTCACCTCCCCGCGCGCGGGCGGAACGAGGCCAGAGATTGCGCGACCGAGCCTGGGAGAACCCCGTTTCACCGGCGGCAAAGCGCAGCGCGTTGGATCGAAGGGACCGGCAGCACTGGACGGTCCCGCTGGAATTGCCACGCCCCAGCCCAACAGCGCTGACGTCGCCGCTGCCCATTCGGCACCGCAAGGTTCACCTGAGCAGACTGCGCCGATACCCCGACGGTCACGCTTACCTCTCTTCCCTATCCTCCTGCCTTGTCGTTGCACCCACGTCGTCCCCTCCGACAGACGCCCCCACGACCCGTCGCCAACCATCTGCGCCCGTTCTCGCACCGTGCCGCCCCCAGCACGGCGATCGCGCCTGAGCAGACAATCGACCGGCGTATGACGCGCAACCCGGTACACAGACCTTAACCCGCCAATTCTTGCGACTTCGTTAAACGCCCCCTGCCAAGACCCGCGCACCCTCGGGACATCCTTGCCAAATGGTTAACGCAAACCGCCAACCCCTTGTTTCCAATCACCCCAGCCCCCTGTCCCATCAGGGGACACCGCCAAAAAAATCGGGCCCCCGTTTGGGAGCCCGACCTTTGTTCACAGATCTTGACGGGTGTCAGCCCACCAGACCGCCATCCTCGCGCGTCACCGCCACCACCGACGAGCGCGGCACGCCGTTGCCGGTGGGCCAGGTGCCGCCCGGGTGCTGGATGCCGACGAACATCGTGCGGCGATCCTCGGACCAGCACAGGCCGGTCACTTCCGAGCCGTTCGGCCCGGTCAGGAAGCGGGCCATCGCGCCGGTTGCCGGATCACCGGCCAGCATCTGGTTGTTGCCCTGACCGGCAAAGTCACCCTCGTTGCTGTCGTCGCCGTCGGTCTGCACCCAGAGCAGGCCGGTCGAGTCAAACGCCATCCCGTCGGGCGAGTTGAACATGTTGCCCGCCGTCACGTTGTCCGAGCCGCCGTAAGCGTCCGAATGCACCGCCGGGTTGCCCGCCATCACATAGAGATCCCAGGCAAAGCCGGTCGCCGCGTGGTCGTCGTCATGGGGGAACCAGCGCACGATCTGGCCGTACTGGTTGGCTTCACGCGGGTTGGGGCCGCCCACCGGCGTCTCGTCGCCGCCCGCGTTGGTGCGGGTGCCGCGGCGGGTGTTGTTGGTCAGGCAGCAATAGGCCTCGACCGCGTAGGGGTTGACCGCGACCCATTCGGGCCGGTCCATCGTCGTCGCCCCCACCGCCGAGCCAGCGGTCCGCGTGAAGATCAGCAGCTCGGCCATCTCCATGCCGGTCGATTCAGGCGTCAGGGCCAGCCATTCGCCGGTCATGTCGTCGTTGAATTTGGCGGCATAGAGCGTGCCGTCATCCAACAGACCCTCGGTCGAGCCACCGGGGGTATAGACGCCGTTCGAGACGAACTTGTACAGGAACTCGCCGCGCTCATCGTCGCCCATATAGACAACAACCCGCCCGTCACGCGCCAGAACCACCTCGGCATTCTCATGCTTGAAACGGCCCAGACCGGTGTGCTTGACCGGGGTCGAGGTCGGATCGGTCGGATCAATCTCGACCACCCAGCCCGCGCGGTGCGGCTCGTTCGGCTCCTGCGTCACGTCGAAACGCGCGTCCCACTTGTGGTAGTCATAGCCCCAACCCTCGGGGTCGATGCCATAACGGGTGTAGCCGGCAGCGATCTTCTCGTCCGCCGGCATCTCACCGGTCGCGCCGAAGTAGCCGTTGAAGTTTTCTTCGCAGGTCAGATACGTGCCCCAGGGCGTCTTGCCCGAGCCACAGTTGTTCAGCGTGCCCAGCGCCTGCATCCCCGACGCATCGGCCGAGGTCTGCATCAGCGCATGGCCCGCGGCAGGCCCGGTCAGCGTCATCGGCGAGTTGTGGTGCAGGCGGCGGTTGAACGGGCTGTCCACGACAACGGACCAGCCGTTCTCAGTCTCGGCGATCTCCATCACCGACACACCCTGCAACTGCTGCAGCTTGAGAACGTCCTCGGCATTGGCCGGAACCCCCTCTTGCGCGGCGGGCAGGTTGATGTCGTTGTTGGTGTATTCCTGGTTGATCGCGATCAGCTGGATGACCGCGGAACGAGAAGGTCTCCATCCCGTCGGTGTTCTCACCAAACACGCGGTCCGACCCGGCAACCGGGCCACCCTCGGCCACATCGTAGCCCTGGGCGTCCGAGAACAGCGCATCGCCCCAGCTGACCAGCACCTGAGAGCGGTAACCAGCGGGCACATGCACCACGCCATCGGTCTGCGCGTCGATCGGGGTGAAGGGGAAGCGCGCGGTGGTCGAGGCCAGCGCGCTGCGCCCGCTCAACATCCCGGTGCCCATCACCATGGCGCCCGAGCCAAAGGCCAGCACACCGCGCAGGAAACCCCGGCGGTTCAAGGCGCTCTCGACCACACGGTCAAAATCATTCTCAGGAGAGCGCGGGAAGTTCAGCTCGTCCCACTCGTCGGCGGAGAGTTTGGTCTTGTCGGTCATCGTGGCTATCCGTTTCTTGCGTTGGCTGCACGGGGTCAGTCGCGCATCGGATAGGCGAGTCGTGAAACGGGGAGGTGACAGGAGGGTGACAGGTTTGTGACGGGGGCTTTGGGGCCGAAGCGGACCTTCGTGCCACGCGCGGCGAACGGCCGCATCGAGCCCAACATTGACCGATGCTGCAAACGCAACGAATGTCCGCAACAGTGTTACGTTTCTGATAAGGGATCACGTCGTCCGGTTTAGTATTCTTGGTGCCAAACCACGTTACCTTCCCGGTCAATGTAGGAGTAGCGGTCCAAAGAATTTCCATCTGCCGGATATCTTACACGGGCCAATCCGTGTTGAAACGGATGGTCAGAATTGAACTGCGCAGCGATGGCAGCTTCTCCTGATAAATCCAGATAACCCGAAACTTTGCCCAGTCTGAAGCTTGCACGACCATCATGGAAATCTCCGGTTTGCATTTCGGGTTTGAACCAGCGGGGTCGCCCTGAAACTCCCGGCATCACGGGCCGACCGTCTGGATATAAGTACATGGAACCTTTGCAGGCGTCATTGATACGTACTACGCCGCCGGACAGCCTTGGGATTACGATTGGGAGCGTTGGCGACGAGAAGGTCATTGGAAGCTGGCCGATGACCGCCGTCGAGGCGACGTCATAAACGTCGGCATGGCTCTGATCAGACTTGGCGACAATCCAAAGTCCGTCCTCTACAGTGGGCAGAAAAAATGGATCGTCAATCTGGAAACTACGCGGAAACACGGGTGAGCCTTCATAGGTCAGGATGTTTGCTGCACCATCTTTCACGACAGTAACATAAGGGTCTGTTTGCGATAGAGAAATTCTATCATAGATCGGCGGAATGATAACCTGGCCCTCGTGATTCATCAGTCCCCTCTTTTCAGTCGCCTTCGGACTTTTCGAGAATACGTAGAATCCGTTCATGGCTTTTGAGATATACGCCTCAAATGCGATGGAACCATCGATCCGCATCGCGTAATAGCGGGTCTCGCCAAGGAAATAAAATTCACGCCCATCGAGCTTCCAAAGCTCTTGATTGCCGGCATCCACTTCATGCACCACACCAAAAATACCGTGCGCGTCAGGTGCTGCGAAATTAATCGGCTGATGATCCTTTGGAAACTCGAAAACCGTTTCACCGCCTTCATCAATAACGATAGGCTGCTTTGCCCCCGGGCGCTGGACGACAGTATACCCAGCGTCAGAAAAGACTTTTCTCTGATACAAGACCGTGTTCAGGAATTGCGGCTCTATCTTTACGTTCCCTTGCCGATCCATAAAACCCATAAGGGGTTTCCAGAAATCTGAGGTCTTGCGGAGTATCGCGAACAGGGGCATGAACTGTTTCCTTCTAGATCAGTGAAGCGGCGCGACACTCGGCTTGTTCCTTCCAATCAATCGCTAGCCGGGAGGTCCAACGCAAGAGTGATTGATATTAGCCGCGCCGTGATCTCGAAGCCGTCGCTTCGAAAAGGCGCCGTGAAAGCTCAGTTTGTCCCGCGCTGCGGACGTGGGAACCCTTTGCAGCGAACCACGGCTTTCCACCCGAAACGGACCTTGAGGCGACTCAAGACAGCGCGGTGCGGGACGGCATGGTGGCTTTGGCGAAAGAGGTATCGTTCGACCTTGGAGGCGCATGCGACATCGCCTTCCTCCGCAGCGTCATGACCGCGCACTATCCCCAGGCTGTGATCGTTGCCACGGGCCTGAACGCAACGGGACCCGACAACGTCGACACGTCGCCGCTGGCTGGGGTCGCCTTGAAGGGATCTTACGGTGACGTGATCGCACTGGCCGCCGTCATGGTCCTGAGCGGTCGGCTCGCATCTGGCACACAGCGATTGCGTCCAGTATTGGTCAGGTGCGTTTTGCTCAAGACTGCGCAGAGTTGCAGAAGCTGGCGCGGGGCAATCCAGTGCACTTTCGATAGGGACATTCCCGATGACCGATCTTGAAACGACTACCATCTCCTTGGACATCGCGTCTGAGAGCGATCTGCCGCGTTTTCGCAGGGATCTGCAGGAGGCTTTTGCAATCGCTGCCGTTGAGGCCTTCGGGCCGCTGCGCGACGGGCCGATCCCGTCGGACGCGGACGTGTCGGCATCCTTCACGGCACCGGGCGCCGTGGTGCATCGCATTCTGTTGAATGGACAGTGGGTTGGCGGGGCTGTGGTCTCGATCGATGAAGAGAGCAATCATAACTCGCTCGATCTGTTTTACGTGCAGGCGGGCGACATCGGACGCGGCATCGGACGCCGGGCTTGGAGCGCGATCGAGGCCCTCTATCCCCAGACGCAGGTCTGGACGACGGTCACGCCCTGTTTCGAGCGACGCAATATCCACTTCTACGTGAATGTTCTGTGGCTTCCACATCGTCGAATACCACCATGCGGGCAATCCTGACCTGTCGCCGCAGGGATCCAGCGACGATATGAGTGACGATGAAATGTTCAGGTTCGAGAAGCGCGTTCAGCCCGCGCAAGATGCCAAGGCAATGGGGACGGACAGTCCTTAAGCGGACAGGGCCAAGTTGGGCGGCGGGAACAGGGCCGACAGGTGCCGGCAAGGCTTGCGTTTACGCCCGCATCATTCGGACAGCACACGTCAATACGGATCGCAGCGACTCTGCCGCTTCGCGCCCAAACATACATCGCAAGTCCAGTGCCGCCAGACCTCGTCGCCCCCATCACCGATGCAGGCCACCCCGGGGGACATTCCCTAGGAAACCCTTAACGCCCCCCGCTAACCCCTTGATCTGACACACCCCGCCAAGCTGTCCCATCGTGGGACCAGGCTCTCACCCCCGGTGCGCGCCCTCGGCCAGCGAGGCGACGAAAGCCAGCACGTCTGCGACCGATTTCCCCGCGCCGATCTCTTTCACGATCGCCGAGCCGACCACGCAGCCATCCGCGACCGAGGCGATGCTCTGCGCCGTCTCGGGGGTCGAGATGCCGAAGCCCACGATCACCGGCAGATCCGTCGCCGCCTTGATCCGGGCGACCTCAGGCGCAACATCGCTTGCCTGCGCCGCCGCCGCCCCGGTGGTCCCGGTGACCGACACGTAATAGACAAACCCGGACGTGTTCTGCAGCACCTTGGGCAGCCGCTTGTCGTCGGTCGTCGGCGTCGCCAGCCGGATGAAGTTCATCCCCGCCGCCTGCGCGGGCAGGCACAGCTCGCTGTCTTCTTCGGGCGGCAGGTCGACCACGATCAGCCCGTCGATGCCAGCGAGGACCGCGTCGGCCAGAAACCGGTCCACACCGCGCGCATAGATCGGGTTGTAGTAGCCCATCAGCACGATCGGGGTGGTCGCATCCCCGGACCGGAAAGCGCGGACCATATCCAGCACCTTGTCCATCGTCATGCCGCCATCCAGCGCGCGCTGACCGGCCAGCTGGATCGTCGAGCCATCCGCCATCGGGTCGGTAAAGGGCATGCCCAGCTCGATGATATCCACCCCCGCGCCGGGCAGGCCCTGCATGACCTTGAGCGAGGTCTCGGTGTCCGGGTCGCCGCCCATCATGTAAGCCACGAATGCCTTGCGCTTCTCGGCGCGCAGGCGGGCGAATGTCTCGTCGATCCTGGTCATAGCAGTCCCCGTCCTTGAACGTCTGAGGGCTTGCACGGGCGGGCGGCGGAAATCAAGGGGTCAGCACGCCCCGCCCCGCGTGAAACCCCTTGGAAAGGCGCCCGCCCCTCGCGTATGAGGCCAGCATGGCCATACCCCCGCCCCCGACCTGCCCCGGATCGTTACCGAGATCGCTGCCGAAATGGCCGCCGAGACCGACCGCGGCGTGGTTGCCGATTACATCCCGCAGCTGGCCGGCGTGCGGCCCGATCAGTTCGGGCTGGCGGTGGCGACGGCGGATGGCCAGCTGATCGCTGCGGGCGACACAGGGGTGCCCTTCTCGATCCAGAGCGTGTCCAAGGTGTTCACGCTGGCACTGGCTCTCGGACGGCACGGCAACGCGGTGTGGGAGCGGGTGGGGCGTGAGCCTTCGGGCGATCCGTTCAACTCTATCGTGCAGCTGGAACACGAGCGCGGACGCCCACGCAATCCCTTCATCAACGCCGGGGCCATTGCGGTCACCGACGCCATCCTGTCGCAGTATGCCCCCAAGGAAGCGCTTGGCGAAATCCTGCGCTTCATCCGCTTTCTGGCGGGCGACGACGACATCGCCATCGACCCCGCCGTGGCCCGTTCGGAAAAGCAGACCGGCTTTCGCAACGTCGCGCTGGCGAATTTCATGCGCAGCTATGGCATCGTCACCGGCCAGCCCGACAAGGTGCTGGGCGTCTACTTCCATCACTGTGCGATTGCGATGAGCGTGCGCCAGCTGGCGATGGCCGGGCGCTTTCTGGCCTTTGACGGGCGACTGGCCCCCGACGGCGGCGCGCGGTCTCGGCCCGGATGGCGCGTCAGATCAACGCGCTGATGCTGACCTGTGGGCATTACGACGGCTCGGGCGACTTCGCCTTTCGCGTGGGCCTGCCGGGTAAAAGCGGCGTCGGCGGCGGTATCCTCGCCGTCGCGCCGGGGCGGGCGTCCATCGGCTGCTGGTCGCCGGGGCTCAACACCATCGGCAACTCGCAACTGGCCTCCCGCGCGCTGGAGCGTCTCGCCCGGCGCACCGGCTGGTCGGTCTTTGCCGCACGCTGAGCCCCCTTGCATCCGCGCGCGCGCGGGGGCATCCAAGGCGCATGGACTGGGTCAAAATCATACATATCCTCTGCGTCATGGGCTGGATGACCTCCATCTTCGCCGTGCCGCGCGCGCTGATCTACTGGAAGCGTGAATGGGCGCAGCTGGGGGCCTTTGGGCCCTTGGGCGATCTGACGATCCGCCTGTACCGCTTTTCCGCCGGGCTGGGGGTGATCGCCCTGATCACCGGGCTGTGGATGGCGTGGTGGATCTGGAGCTTCGCGCCCTGGACGCATCTGAAGATCACGCTGGTGGCGCTGCTGGCCGCGCATTACGTCTATACAGGGATGATGGTGATGCGGGCAAAACGCGGCGAATTCCGCGAAAGCGACCTGTTTTTGCGCATCTTCAACGAGGTCAGCGTGATCGGCGTCATCGCGATCCTGTGGGTCGTGGTGGTCAAACCCTTCTGATCGCCAACGCGGGCTTGCCGCCCGACGCCTCAGGCCCTAGAAGCGCAGCCGATACAGGACGCCGGAGGGTGAGAGATGGGTTTCAAGATGGGCATCGTGGGTCTGCCGAATGTCGGCAAGTCGACCCTGTTCAATGCACTGACCAGAACGGCGGCGGCGCAGGCTGCCAACTTCCCCTTCTGCACGATCGAGCCCAATGTGGGCGAGGTCGCGGTGCCGGATGACCGGCTCGACAAGCTGGCGGCGATTGCCGGATCCAAAGCGATCATCCCGACGCGGATGACCTTTGTCGACATCGCCGGTCTGGTGCGCGGCGCGTCCAAGGGGGAGGGCCTGGGCAACCAGTTCCTCGCCAATATCCGCGAATGCGATTCCATCGCCCATGTGCTGCGCTGCTTTGAAGATGGCGACATCACCCATGTCGAAGGCCGGATCGACCCGGTGGCGGATGCCGAGACCATCGAGACCGAGCTGATGCTCGCCGATCTGGAAAGCATCGAACGCCGCCGCGCCAACCTCGCGCGCAAGATCAAGGGCAACGACAAGGACGCCGCCGATCAGGACCGCCTGCTCGCCGTTGCTCAGGCCGCGCTGGAAGCGGGCCGCCCGGCCCGCAGCGTGAGCGTCGCCGCCGATGACGCCCGCGCCTGGCGGCTGTTGCAGCTGCTGACGTCCAAGCCCGTGCTCTTTGTGTGCAACGTCGAGGAAAGCGCGGCCTCCACAGGGAACTCGCAGACCGAGCGCGTCGCCAAAATGGCGCAGGAGCAAGGTGCCGGAATCGTGGTCATTTCGGCCAAGATCGAGGAAGAGATCAGCCAGCTTGACGGCGAAGAAGCCGAAATGTTCCTGGACGAAATGGGTCTGGAAGAAGCCGGTCTCGACCGCCTGATCCGCGCGGGCTACGAACTGCTTGGCCTGCAGACCTATTTCACGGTCGGCCCGAAAGAGGCCCGCGCCTGGACGATCACCAAGGGCACGCTGGCCCCGGGGGCGGCAGGCGTCATCCACGGCGACTTCGAGAAGGGCTTCATCCGTTCGGAAACCATCGCCTATGCCGATTACATCGCCTACAAGGGCGAAAGCGGCGCCAAGGAAGCGGGCAAGTTCCGGGTTGAGGGCAAGACTTACGAGGTCAAGGACGGCGACGTCCTGCACTTCCTGTTCAACGCCTGATCCAGAAGAGCAGGCAGGGGGGCCTTGCCCCCTCTTGGCCTGACGGCCAATTCACCCCCCAGGATATTTAAGGACAGATGATAAGGGTTCGTTAACCCTGTTTCATTTTCTGTCTGAAAGTATCCACGGGGGGATTTTCAAGGGGGCGCGTGCGTCCCCCTTGAACGGGGTGCGGGGCTGGCCCCGCGCGGCGCGAGGCCCCTCGATGGGGGCGAGCGCCGCGCCTCGCTGGTCCTTGACGCGACCAATCGTCGGGGAGTCACCCCACGAGACCTAACGTCAAGCCGCCCGATCGGGTCGGGTTTTGGCATTGTTGCACCCACAACCGACTGCTACCCCTGAAGTTGTGCGCCCGCACAGATTTCGCATGCCGTCTGCAGGAGGTTCCCTTGTTCCCACGTCCGACCCGCGCGCTTTTCGCGCTCTGCGCTGCCCTGTGTGCGGCCTCACCCGCCCTTGCCCAGACGCCAGCCCGCTTTCCGGCGATCCCCGAAGCGCAGATCGAAGCGGCGTTGAACAACGCCTATTGCGGGAACACGATCACCACAATCTCGCGCACTGTTGGCCAGATCGAGGGTTGGCGGGGGTATGCAATGCTGCTGTGTGACCCCCAGAACGAACCGGCTGGCGTTTTCGTGGCCTGGATGCAGACCAACGGCCGGCGCGAGTTCGTCCCGACTTCGGCGGACGGTGTCCCTTTCCGGATGCCAAGTTCGCCCACGGTCAATGACGGCAATCAGCAATCTCAGGCCACCTATTTCGTGACCCGCCTTCGCAACAACGTCGCGATTTGCTACTTCGCGCGCGCCAATAGCCGCACGGCGCCCTTCACCGCCAGCTTCTGTTGGTACGTCGATGCGCAGGGTAATGTGATCGACCGGCGCTGAGCGCTGGACCGGGGCCGCTCTGCGGCCCCTGCCCTTACTCGGCTGCCTTCAGCTCGAACCCGCGGGCGATCATGTCCGAGGGTTCGACCGGATACTCACCCGAGAAGCAGGCGTCGCAGAACTGCGGCGTCGATTTCGAGCGCCCCTCAGCCTCACCCGCCGCGCGGTAAAGACCGTCGAGCGAGATGAACTTCAGGCTTTCAACACCGATGAAGGCGCGCATTTCTTCTTCGCTCATCCGCGCGGCCAGCAGTTTTGAGCGCGCTCTGGCGTATCGACGCCGTAAAAGCACGGCCACATCGTCGGCGGCGAGGCGATGCGGAAGTGGACCTCGGCCGCGCCGGCCTCAAGGATCATTTCCTTGATCTTCAGGCTGGTCGTGCCGCGCACCACCGAATCGTCGACCAGCACCACGCGCTTGCCCTTGATCAACGCGCGGTTCACGTTGAGTTTCAGGCGCACGCCCATGTTGCGGATCTGCTCGGAGGGCTCGATGAACGTGCGGCCCATGTACTGGTTGCGGATGATCCCCATGGCGAAGGGGATGCCCGATTCCTGACTGTAGCCGATGGCCGCCGGGGTGCCCGGATCGGGCACAGGGCAGACCAGATCGGCATCGACCGGGGCTTCGCGGGCCAGTTCCACACCGATCTGACGGCGGGTTTCATAGACCGAGCGCCCGCCGATGATGCTGTCGGGGCGCGAGAAATAGACCTGTTCGAAGATGCAGAAACGCGGCGAGGTGCGCTCGAAAGGCCGCGAGGACACGACGCCCTTGTGATCGATGACCACCATCTCGCCCGGCTCGATCTCGCGGAGGAACTCGGCACCGATGATGTCGAGCGCGCAGGTTTCCGAGGCCAGCGCAAAGCCGTCGCCGATCTTGCCCAGCACCAGCGGGCGCACGCCCAGCTTGTCGCGCACGCCGATCAGTTTGGTGCGCGTCATGGCGATGACCGAGAAGGCCCCTTCGCAACGCCGCAGCGCATCTTTCAGGCGTTCGGCGTGCGTGCGCTGGATCGAGCGCGCCATCAGGTGGATGATGCATTCCGAGATTCGCTGGACGACTGGAAGATCGAGCCGCGCTCGATCAGTTCCTTGCGGATTGCCTCGGCGTTGGTGATGTTGCCGTTATGCGCAATCGCAGCACCACCCATCGAGAATTCGCCAAAGAACGGCTGCACATCGCGGATCGCGGTGTTGCCCTTCGAGCCCGCCGTGGAATAGCGCACATGGCCGATACCGATCGAACCCGGCAGCGTTTCCATCAGCTTGGCCGAGGTGAAGTTGTCGCGCACCAGCCCGGAAGCGGTGAGCAGACTGAAAGCCACGGTCGGCACTGTGGGTAATGATGCCACCCGCCTCCTGTCCCCGGTGCTGCAGCGCGTGCAGGCCTAGGGCGACAAAATTGGCGGCGTCCTGAACATTCACGGCTCCGAAGACACCGCATTCTTCTGTCAGCTTGTCATCGTCAAAGGGATGGCTGAGCCAAGGCTGCATGGTTGGGTCCCCATTGCTGCGTTGCGCACCCTTTAGGCGCTTGGCCCTTCGGGGGCAAGAGCCAAGCGGGGCTGCCAGAGCCTTTTGCGACGGCGGTGTGACGGATGCTCAGGTGTTGAGCGCGCGGCGCATCTGATCGGCAAGCGGGCCGTTTCCCCGCCCCTCCAAAGCGCCCGCCACACCCGCGATATCGGCGGCGCTGCGGTTCTGGTTCAGCTTGGATTTGGCGTCGATCCGGGTGACGGTCAGCTGAAAGGCGACGATCTTGCCCAGCAGGTCGGTCAGAAACGCGCCCGGTGCATCGCCCATCTTCCACGCCTGCGCGCCGTTGGTGGCTTTCTCGTGTTTTGCCGTCAGCAGCGCCACGGCGCGGCGCTTGTCCTTTTCGGCATGCGACCATGTGAGCGTCGCATGGACGTGCACGACCTGATAGTTCCACGTCGGCACGGCTTTGTGCGTCTCGGCCTTGGACGGATACCAGTTGGGACTGACATAGCCGTCCCCGGCGCGGAAGATCGCCAGTACCTCGGCGCCGTCCGCCAGCACCTCGTGCAGCGGGTTGGCCAGCGCGACATGGCCCACAAACCCCTCACCATCGCGCATCAGGGGCAGATGGTTGGCATCCAGCCCCGCCGCCGTCTGCGTGACCAGAACAGCCAGCGGGTTGTCGTGCATCAGGCGCTCGATTTCAGCGGCGTCGGATTCGGTGAAATGCGCTGGCGTGTACATGCGATCCTCTCAGGCCCTGCGCCACGTTAGCCGCCGGCTGCTTCAAGCGAAAGCGCCAAGCGGCCATTCTGGACAGCGCGGCGGGCCGTCCCTATCGTGGCCGCCCCTGCCCGAGCCATCGAGATATGCCCGCGTGACCCCTCCCCGCCCCCTGATCGTTGTCACCGCCCTGCTGTCGCTGGTCGTCCTGGTCAATCTGTGGATCTTTGCCCGGTTCACCGTTGATGATGCCTTCATCACTTGGCGCTACGGCCAGAACCTGATCGCACACGGGATCTGGGCGTATAACCCCGATGGGTTCGATCTGACGCAGGCCTATACCAACCCGGTCTTCGCGGCGCTCTCGATTCTGCCAGCGGCGATGGGCTGGGACATGGTGCTCAGTTTCAAACTGCTCTCGCTGCTGACACTGGCGGGCATCGGCGCGCTGTTGCTGCGCGAGGCCGGTGAGAAAGCCCGCATGGCCTTTGTGCTGGTGCTCGGTCTGGCCATCCCTGCCAGCATCGCGCATGCATTTTCGGGGTTGGAGACATGGCTTTACGGCGGGACGCTGGCGCTGTTCTTCATCTACGCCGAGCAGCGCAAATGGACGCAGGCCCTGCTCTGCGTGCTGCTGTTGGTATTGACCCGGCCCGAGGCATGGTTGCTGTTCGCCCTCTACCCCGTGATGCTGCTGACAACGCGGCCCGCGCGCGCCATAGCGCTGCGACACGGCGCGGCATTGGGGTTGATGGCGACGGGGTATTTCGGCTTTCATCTGTGGTACTTTGGCGAGGCCCTGCCCAATACCTATTTCATCAAATCCGGCGACGGCTTCAACCCGGCGCAGGCGCTGCGCATCCTGCCGTATGTCCTGCCCGCGCTGGCGGTGCAGGTCTGGGGTAACCGGCGCACCGGGCTGGGTTTGCTGCTCTATTTCGGCGCGGTCGGCTATAGCTATGCGTCGTCAGACCTGTTGATGAATTACCTGCAACGCTTTGCGTTCCAGATCGCGCTGCCGATGGCGTTGTATCTGGGGTGGGCGGTGTCGCGCGCGCCGGTGGGGCAGGCCCGGCGCGGGTGGCTTACCCTGTGGGTGGCGGTCTATCTGGCCGCTTTTGGCGTCCATACCCGCAGCCTTGGCGATCACCTTGGCATCGCCAACTATTACCCCCGCCTGCTGGACAGTCATGTCGCCCTGGGCCGCGCGCTGAACGCCCTCTCGGCGCAGGGCGCGGTTGCCAGCTTTGCCCTCGGCGATGCTGGCGCGGCGGCCTATCACGCGGATATCCGCGCGCTGGATACGATTGGCCTGACCAGTCATCTGGTCGCGCGTGACGGGCTGACCTTGGCGGTCGTGCAGGCCTATGCCCCCGATGTGGTGGCGTTCTTCGCAACGGCTGAGGGGGTGCGCGATCTGCCCGATCGCCATGCGGCCCTGTGGGCCTATGTCGCCGAGACCGGCATGACCGAGCAATGCGAACTGGTCTGGGCGCGGCAATACACGCTGCGGCTTTTCACCCGCAGCCCCCTGCCCGCCTTGTCCGACGCCTGCGCGCATAGTGCCGCGGCGAATGGCACCGATGAGCTGCGCTATGCGCTGCGCGCGCTGCGCCAGCCGCCGTGGACGTATTGGCACGAGTAAGCCGCGCAACGAAAAACGCGGCCCCGAGGGACCGCGTTTTCCAAACTGTAACCAGCAATCAGCGCTTGGAGAACTGGAAGCTGCGGCGTGCTTTGCGCTTGCCGTATTTCTTGCGTTCCACCACGCGGCTGTCGCGGGTCAGGAAGCCAGCGGCTTTCAGCACAGCGCGAAGGCTGGGATCGTACAGCTGCAGAGCTTTCGACACGCCGTGTTTCACAGCGCCCGACTGGCCCGACAAACCACCACCGACCACGGTCGCGAACACGTCGAACTGGCCGACGGTGTTGGTGATCTGGAACGGCTGCTTCAGGATCATCTGCAGAACCGGACGCGCGAAATACGCGTTGATGTCCTTGCCGTTGACGACAACTTTGCCCGAGCCCGGCTTGATCCAGACGCGCGCAATGGCGTCTTTGCGTTTGCCGGTGGCATAGGCGCGGCCCAGCGAGTCGCGCTGCGGGGTACGGGGGCGGCAGCTTCGGCACCGTCAGCGTCATACGCGACAGCGGCCGAGGAAGCGGCAGCACCGGCGACAGCGTCTTTCAACGCGTCGAGGGATTTGATCTCATCGGCCATGATCAAGCGCTCCGGGTGTTCTTCGGAGTTCATCGACGCGACGTCGAGGACGGTCGGCTGCTGTGCCTCATGCGGATGCTCGGCACCGGCGTAGACACGCAGGTTGGTCATCTGCTGACGGCCAAGGCTGTTGCGCGAAATCATGCGCTCGACGGCCTTGATCACAACACGCTCGGGGTGGGCGCTTTCCAGCACCTGCTCTGCCGTGCGGAACTTGATCCCGCCCGGGTGGCCGGTGTGCCAGTAGTAGCGTTTGTCGGCGCGCTTGTTGCCGGTCATCTGCACCTTGTCGGCGTTGATGATGATCACGTTGTCGCCCATATCCATGTGCGGCGTGAACGTCGGCTTGTTTTTGCCGCGCAGGATGGAGGCAACGATCGTCGCGAGGCGGCCCAGAACGACGCCTTCAGCGTCGATCAGGATCCACTTCTTGTCGATCTCCGCCGGTTTTGCGGTGTAGGTTTTCATGGTCCAGCCCTGAAAGAGAGAAGGGGATTCGACCCCGGGGAAGATCCCGGCGCCGGATGGCCGTGTTCTAGCGGATTGCGGGTGCAGGTCAAGAGGCAGCCTTTCGCATTTACAAAGCAAAAACAATGCGTTGCGAAATAGGTATTATATTACCCCAAGATTTTGCCCTGTGAATCCCCGTCCTGCGCCCCGTCTGCGTCATTCTCGGCCCAGGGAATCCTGTGGTGATCGAATCCCCGGTGCAGCGTTGGCTTGACCACGGCGAAATACGGCGACAGGTCAAAGTCGCGCGGCACGATGAGGCGAGGCATGCCGCTGATGCCAGACCGCGCCCAGCGGCCGCCCGGTCGGCGTGCGCAGCATCTCGATCTTGGGCAGCACCGGGTAGTCGACCGACTGGAACGCCTGCGCGATCAGCGACGAACAGATCGCCCGCGTCGGATCGCCCGACCCGAGGGTCAGCAACCGCCGCCGCCAGCGCACCGGGACCGGCGGCGTGGGGAACAGATAGCGCGCAAGGTCGATGACGTTGCGGGTGTCATAGGTAATGCCGATCCGCGTGCTCATGAAATCGGCGACCGCCTGGCGTTCATCGACCGACAGCCCGGCGGCGCGGCACAGACGGGTGTTGAACAGCGTGTATTTCGACAGCGGCACCTGATGGCAGCCATCCTGTATCGTCACCTCGACCAGGTCGACCCGTCCCTCGCCCGAGGTCAGATCGCGCACACAAAGCGCCGCATGCGACCATGTGCTTTGCGTCAGGTACTTGATCGCCGTCGAAACCCGCGCACGACCTTCGACCAGCAGCACGTCGCCGACGCGGATCGCCGCGGCCAGCGCCGCCGCGTCCTGAGAGATGACCGGCTGATCGCTCGGCTGGTCGCGTTCCAGAAACCGGCCCAGAAAATGACCAAGGCGCTCGAACATTCTGCCGCCCTCCTCCGATCAGCGCAGTTTGGGCGGGCGGCTGGGGTCCATCCCCGGAGCGCTGCCCGGCGTCACGACCTGCTCATCGGGCATCGCATAGGGGGCAGGCGACAGCGTCAGGCCAACGGCGGCAATCGCCGCCATCGCCCGCTCGGGCGGGAAGACCACATCCAGCGAGCCCGCCTCCAGCCCCGACAGCGCCAGCGCCTCGGCCACGGCGCGGGCGACGGCGGGCTGATCGGCATCGGGCAGCCCGGCCAGCGCCAGCACATGCCCGCGCGCCCCGCCCTGCCATTGCACCCCGGCCAGCACCGTCTGCGCAAGGCCCGGCGTGCCGGACAGCCGACGCTCCAGCGCCGCGACCAGCGGCAGGCGCATCGCGTCGGGCAGATTGGGCGGCGCGAAGCCTTCGGGCACCGCCTGCGCCTTCGCTGGGCGCGGGGCCTGACAGCGTGTCGGACAGCCAGTCGATCGACTCGGGCGACATCAGCGCGGCATGGGGCGCGTCGGCGTTGAGCATCAGCGACAGCCCCTCGCCCGCCTCGGCCAGCATCGCCACCAGCACCCGCCCCGGCAGCGCGGCGTACGCCGCTGCCTCGCCGGCGAAGCCCGCCAGCCGCAACTCGCTGTCGAACGCCAGCACGGCGCGGACATCGGACAAGTCGAACACCTTGGGCATCATCGCGCCGCCGGCGATCTCTTCGGTGAGCAGCACAAAGATCTCGGCCCGGCTCAGCTCGGCATGAAAGGCCAGCCGCGCGGTGGTCTCGGCTGCGCTGTCTTCCGGTGCTGCGGCCAGCTGTTGCAGCGCGGCGTCCAGATCGGTCTGCGGCAGGTCGGTATCAGTCATGAGGTCTGTGGCCTTGTCGTGGCGGCGGGCGTGCCGGTCCCGGCGGATTTCAGCGCTTACACGCTCAAAGTAAACCCCGCATTACCCGGTGACACCGGGGAACACGCAGTTTTCACTACCGTCTTTTGCCCAATTACGTCATAATAAGGCCCAGATCCCGGCCTCTTACTCGGCCGCAAGAAAAGCCTGTTGAGCCCTGTCCGTCACACAGACACCTTGGGGCCTTACCAATCCGGGCAGGCAGTCGAGGCACGCGCAATGCTGGAGTTCTACAACGTCAGCAAATCCTTCTGGACCGGGAAAACCCGCAAGGTGATCCTGCATGAAGCGTCATTCCGCATCGAGCTGGGGCATTCGGTGGGCATTCTGGCCCCCAACGGCTCGGGCAAGACAACGCTGATCAACATGATGGCCGGGCTGGAAAAGCCCGATGAAGGCCAGATCACCCGCAATTGCCGCGTGTCCTTTCCGCTTGGCTTCATGGGTGGCATCAATTCGCGTCACACCGCCACGGAAAACGCCCGCTATATCGCCCGGCTGTATCAGCTTGACCCCGACGAGGTTGAGGCTTTCTGTCGCTGGATCTGCGATATCGGCGATTACTTCGACATGGCGGTGGGCACCTATAGCCAGGGCATGCGGTCACGTTTTGCCTTTGCCCTGATGCTGGCGATCGAATTCGACCTGTATCTGGTGGATGAGGGGATGCCGGCCACCACCGACGCCGCCTTCAACCGCCGCGCGGGCGCCATCTTGAAGGAACGGCTGGAGCAAGCCACCGTCCTGATCGTCTCGCATCAGGCCGAGACGCTGGAGAAATACTGCAAATCGGCGGCGGTCCTGCGGGACGGCCAGCTCAATTTCTACGACACGTTGGAAGAAGCAAAAGCGCTCTATGACTACGAAACCCAAAGCTAGGCGATTCCGGCTCAAGCTGGGCGACGACACGGCGGGCGCGCTGCGCACCAATGTCGCGCCGCAACGTGCCGAGAGTTCGACGCCCGCCCGGACAGCGCAGCCCACGGCTGCGGCACCGACCGCGCAAGGCGGGGGGCAAACCCCAGCCCGCCCTGCCGCGCCTCAACCCGCCGCTGCACAGGCTGCCCCGGCGCAGCCCGCCACCCCCGCGCGCCCCCCGGCGCAACCCGCCGCCGCAGGACAACAACCGACAGCCCGTCCCGCCGCGCCCGCCACGACCCCGCCGCAAGCAGCGCGGACAGGGTCGGCCCCGGCACCCAGCGACGCGCTCTTTGAAGACGGCAAGCCCACAGCCGAAACGACCAAGCGCGAAACGCCTGAGAACGCTGCCGCTGCGCAGGGCGACAGTCGTGGCCCCCGGGACGAGGACCTGAGCGGTCGTCAGCTGCGGATGGCGATGCGCGTCGCCCAGCGCAACGGGATCAAGGCGACCTCGGGCATCGACGCCGTGCGCCAGCTGCGCCAGCAGGGCATCGACCCGTTCGAGCGCTCGACGCTGATGGAGATGATCAAGGAAGAAGGCTCGAAAAGCCACGCGCTGACCACGACCGAGCAGCCCAAGCTGCCCAAGGCCTACCGTCAGCCCTCGCCGCCTGCCAAGATCGACGCCCTGGCCCCTGACGCCCAGCGCAAGCTGGAAATCTCGCATATCCAGAAGGACATCGCCCGCCGCCGCCGCCGCCGTATGGCGCTACCGGCGGCGCGGCTTTCGGTGTTTGTGCTGCTGCCGACGCTGGTTGCAGCGGTATTACTACATGATCGCCACGCCGCTCTATGCGACGAATTCCGAATTCGTCATCCAGCAGGTCGATGGCCAGTCAGGCGGCGGTGGCGGTGGTCTGGCGTCGCTCATGGGCGGCGCGAGCGGCGCGTCGTTGTCGGATTCCGTCACGGTGCAGAGCTTTTTGCAATCGCGTGACGCCATGCGAAGGCTCAACGAAGAAGAAGGGTTCAAGGCCTATTTCCAGCAGGATCTGATCGACCCGCTGCGCCGCCTGACGCCCGATACGACCGATGAAGCCGCGTACCGGCTGTATCAGGACATGGTGCGGGTCAGCTATGACCCGACGGAGGGCATCATCCGCATGGAGGTGATCGCCGCCGATCCGCAAACCAGCGAACGCTTTGCCCGTGCGCTGGTGTCCTATGCCGAACAGATGGTCGATCAACTGACCCAGCGGGTGCGCGACAGCCAGATGGCCGACGCGCAGGAAAGCGTGCAGATGGCCGAGCAGCGGATGCGCGAGGCACAACAGCGCGTGCTTGACCCGCAGGAGAGCTATCAGATGCTCTCGTCCGAGGTCGAGGTCTCGCTGCTGACCCAACAGATCAGCAACCTTGACAGCCTGCTCAATCAGGAGCGGCTCAGCCTGTCCGACCTGCGCGCCAACGCCCGCCCGAACCCGGCCCGGCTGGAACAGGCCGAACGGCGGGTGGCAACGCTGGAACGCCAGATCGCCGCGCTGCGCGCCAGCCTGACACAGGGCAGCGACGGCACGCAGTCGATCGCCCAGCTGCAACGCGAGCAGACGATGGCGGAAAGCGACGTGGCCACCCGGCAGATGCTGCTGGCGCAGGCCATGCAGCAGCTGGAAGGCGCGCGGATCGAGGCGAACCGTCAGGTGCGGTATCTGTCGCCGGGCGTAAGTCCGGTTGCGCCGGATGAGGCAACCTATCCGCGCGCGTTCGAAAACACGGCGCTGGCGTTTTTGATCTTTGCCGGGATCTACCTGATGGTCTCGATGACCTCGGCCATCCTGCGCGAACAGGTCACCGGGTGACCCGCAGGGTGCGCTGAAGCGCACCCTACCCTAACTGGCGCGGGCGTAACCCTACGGGGTAGGGTGCGCTTCAGCGCACCGTTGCGCATGGGCAATAAGACCTAAACCACCGCGCGCGCCCCAGCCCCACGACAGCATTCCCCGTTCCGTCACACAGCAGAACGCCTGTTCCGCCCGCGCCCCCCGCATGGACGGATGATCCGGCCCCGCGCCGTCACCGCCGGGGCCTTGCCCTTGCCAGCGTGACCCGGTGGTGCCACATCGCGCGGTAACATTGCATTCATTGACGGAGACGCGCTCATGAACCGCTTCGCTCTGGCTACGGCCCTTGTGACCACCCTTGCCCCCATCGCCGCCTTCGCCACCCCCGAAGGCTGGAGCCGCCTGATGGAGCCCGCGCAGCTGAACACGCTGCTGGACGAATACGGCGACGAGATCCGCGTTGTGCAGATCACCGGCGAATACGGCGAAGGCCATATCCCCGGCTCGGGCTGGTCGCCCTATGCCTCGTGGCGCTCGGATATGCCCAACCCCGGCGCATTGCGCGATCTGGGCCACCTGACGACGATCGTGCAGGAACTGGGGATCGACACCGACACGCCCGTCGCCGTGGTTCACGCAGGTCGCGATGCCACCGACATGGGCGCGCTGGGCGGCGCGGGTCTACTGGACCCTGCGCTCGATGGGGATCGAAGACCTGGCCCTGCTCAACGGTGGTCTGACCGCCTGGACGCAAGCGGGCCTGCCGACCGAGACGGCTGATGTGTCGTTCTTCCCCTGCGGAGCATGAGGGCGTCTGGCTCCAACGACTGGCGCGCCACCACCGAAGAAGAGGTCGCCGCCGCTCCCGGCCAGTGGCAGCGCCACCCTGCTCGACGCCCGCCCCGAGGGTTTCTTTGACGGCCTGACCCGGTCGGTCGCCGCCCCCGGCACGGTGCACGGGGCCGAGAGCCTGGAGTATTCCGATTTCTTCGACGGCAGCCGTCTGGTCGGCGCCGAGGATATCCGCCGCATCGCCGCCGAAACCGGCTTCACCGATGACACCACCACGGTGAGCTTCTGCAACACCGGCCATTGGGCCGCGATCAACTGGTTCGCGCTGAGCGAGGTCGCTGGCTACGACGACGTGCGTCTCTATGCCGAAAGCATGGCCGAATACGCCGACGGCGAGCGTCCGCTGGACCACGCGCCTAACCGTCTGCAACAGCGCATGGCGTGCTTCGACCAACTGGAGATTATGATCTGTTCTGATGACTTTGAAACGGATTGACTGGTCGTGTTCGCCCTCCTTCGGTGGGCGGCGCGGCTTTGGCGGCGGGGCCGCGTGCCGGGCTTTTGATGGCCATCGGCATCGGCTTTGGCCTGACGCTTGAAGGGCTGCGCTTCGGTTTTGCCGGCCCGTGGCGGATGATGGTTGTCGACCGCGATGCTGGCCGATCGCGCAATTCCTCGCCATCGCGCTGACGGCGGCGGTCGCCTTTCCGCTGCTGGCAGCCAATCCGCCGGAACTGTCCCCCGCCCATGCGCCGATCGGTAACGGCATGGTGCTGGTGCCTTTGCCCTTGGCGCGGCGATGCAACTGGTGATGGGCTGTGGCTCGGGCACGCTGGTGAACGCAGGCTCGGGTAATATGGTCGGGCTTGTGGTGCTGGTCGGCTTTGTTGCGGGCGCGTTTCTGGGCATGCTGAACGCCGGTTTCTGGGCCAGCTTTGGCAATTCCT
>JAPCWB010000005.1 GCA_025938935.1 Novosphingobium sp. MW5
AGGTTAATCCGGGGGGGGGGGGGGGGATTCTGCTTCTTACCTTCGCAGCACCTAAGCCGGTCGTCTTGCGGATCAT
Source organism: Novosphingobium sp. MW5 (assembly GCA_025938935.1). Classification (GTDB taxonomy): domain Bacteria; phylum Pseudomonadota; class Alphaproteobacteria; order Sphingomonadales; family Sphingomonadaceae; genus Novosphingobium. The sequence goes on from JAPCWB010000005.1 coordinate 77, forward strand.
GCAGAAAGGCAAAACCCGGCGAACATTCACCACGGAGACCTACTCGGAGCACAAAGGCGTCATCGACGCGCTGGCTGTGCGCGATCGGCTCGCATTCCAGTACCGGCTTCGGAACCATCTCATGATCGGGTTCAGGAACTTCAGCGAGGAGATGTCGGAAACGGGCTGAGGGAGACAGCCCGTGTACGCTCTCGCTGAGGCGTGAGGGTGGTTGCGCCAGCCCCGTAAAAACATTCGCAAATTGGCGCTGACGAGGGAGGAAGAACATGAAAGCACTATTGAAATCCGCCACGGCGGTCGCCGTGCTCGCACTTTCGGCGCAGTTTGCCAATGCCGGACCGAATGTAGGTTCCGGCCCCGGGGCGGACCCGGCATGCTTCGCGCCTGTTTCCCGAGGAAGCAGACTATTTTCAGTGGCCGGCCCGCGAAGGTCCGTACAAGATCGCGTTCGTCAACGGCTTCATCGCCAATGACTGGCGCGTCCAGATGATTGCGGTCGCCAAGGCCTATGCGGAGCAGCCAAATGTTGCTGCCGACCTTGCGGAGTTCAAGGTGGTCTCGGTCGGGGAGGATATCGCGGCACAGATCGCGGCGGCCAACAACTTCATCGACCAGGGCTTCGACGCCATCATCATCAACGCAAACAACACTGCCGCGTTCGGCTCGGTGGTTCGTAAAGCCAATGACGCCAACGTCGTAGTGCTGTCCTTCGACAACGTGATCGACGATCCCAATCAGATTGCAATCAATGTCGACCAGAAGGGGTTGGGACGGGCCGCCGGTGAATTCCTGCTTTCCAAGACAGATGCCGATCCGGCGAAGTTCCTGCACGTGCGCGGACCTGCCGGCCAACCGGTCGACATTGCACGCAATGAAGGCTTCCATGAAGCTATCAAGGCGTCCGGCCGGACCGTCGAGGTGACCGACGTCGTCGGCAACTGGGCTCCGGGCGATGCGCAGAAGGTCACCGCCGACGCCATCGCGGCCGGCGGCGTCTTCGACGGCATCTACGTGCAGGGCGGGTCCCGGGAGCGGCAACGGCCATGCTCGACGCGGGCAAATTCACCGCGCCGATATCCGGAGAAACCGAGAACGCGTTCCGCCAGCTTTGCAACGAAAAGGGTCTGACTTGCCAGTCGGGCGGCACCGGTCCGGCGCAATCCTCGGTCACCATCAAGACTGCCATCGCGGCGCTCAAGGGCGAGCTTATTCCGCAAAGCATCGCGCTACCGACCTCAATCTCCTATGCACCCTTTGAGGAAGGTGTTGACGTCTTCCCGGAACTGCCAGGCGGTTTTCGCAGGCAACAACTTCGACGCCTGCAATATCGGCTTTACCGCCGAAGAAATCGCCGGTCAGACCGGGGAAAACAACTGACATCTGACGCAGAGCGGGCGTTGCCGGAGGCCGTCTTGCCGGCGGCGCCCCTTCACGGAAGGTCTGAGATGGTGGATCCCATTGCTGCACCGCTGCTGCGCATGTCGGGCATCACCAAGCATTACGGCGGTGTCCGTGCGCTCGAGAACGCGGATTTCGATGCGAACCGGGGCACGATCCATGCCCTGCTTGGGGAGAATGGGGCGGGCAAGTCGACTTTGATCAAGGTATTGTCCGGAGTGGTGCAGCCCGATACGGGTACGATCTCGCTCGACGGCACGCCCATCGAATTTGCAAATCCTACCGAGGCAAACAACGCTGGCATCGCCTGTATCTTTCAGGAACTCTCGCTGCTGCCCGACCTGTCGGTGGCCGATAACATCGGGATCGGCAGCCCGCCGGGACCTTTCGCTGATAAATTACAGGGCGCAACGGCGGCTGGCCGAAGAGCTTCTCGCCCGCGTCGGCGGTGATGGCATCCATCCTTCGGCCACCGTGCGCGAACTGCCATTGTCACGCCGGCAGATTGTTGAGATCGCCAAGGCCCTGGCCCGGAATCCCAGGTTACTCATTCTCGATGAAGCCACCTCGGCACTGACCGCGGCGGATGTCGAGAAGGTGTTTACACTGCTGCACAAACTGCGCGAAGACGGCCTTGCCATCATCTACATTTCGCACCGGATGCACGAGATCGCCGAACTCGCCGACATGTGTACGGTGTTTCGCAACGGCCGCAAGGTCGAGACCTTCAGGGCCGGCACCAAGTCCGACAACGCCATCGTCGAGATGATGATTGGACGCGAATACAAAAGCGTGTTTCCGCCCAAAACCGAAAAAAGCCCGAGCTTGCTTCCGTTCTCAAGGTTCGCGACTTTTCCTGGCAAAACCAGTTGAACGGTATCGATCTCGATATCCGCCCCGGCGAGATCGTCGGCCTTGGCGGACTGGACGGACAGGGCCAGCGCCAGTTGCTGCTCGGCCTGTTCGGCACCCTGATCGGGACATCCGGCAAGGTCGAAGTCGGCGGCAGTCCTGTCAGGTTGTCGAGCCCAAAGCGTGCGAAATCCGACGAAGTCGGCATGGCGCTGATACCGGAGGACCGCAAGAATGAAGGGCTCATGCTACCGATGACCGTGCGGGAGAACTTGTCCTTCGCCGCCGTCGAGCAGGTCAGCCGTTTCGGTGTGGTCGATCTCGCCGCCGAAAAGAGAGCGATCGACAAGATGGTCGACCTTCTCAAGATTAAGTCGGATGGCATCGACGGCCCGGTCGGGTCCCTTTCCGGCGGCAATCAGCAAAAGATCGTCATCGGCAAGTGGCTGATGACCAAGCCGCGCATCATTCTCTTGAATGATCCGACGCGCGGCATCGATGTCGGCACGAAGCAGGAGATCTACCAGCTTCTGCAGAAGCTGGCCAGCGAGGGCGCGGCGATCCTTTTCTATTCAACGGACTATGACGAACTGATCGGCTGTTGCGATCGGGTTCTGGTGATGTATGGAGGAGCTGTAGTGCGTACGCTGGAGGGCGATCAGCTCAACGAAACCAATCTCGTTTCCGCGGCTCTGAATCTGCCGGTTCCGGCCGATGAGGTGCCAGGACCGCTCCGGCGACGGAGGCGGCATTATGAGCGCCCCCGTCGAAGCCGCCGGAACGGCTCCCGGGCGGCGCCCATGTTGCAACTGCGTCTTTCGGCGGCGCAGCGCGGCGTCCTGATCGCAGTTGCCATCTTTGCGGCGATGTTCGCGGTTTATGGCTGGAAGCAGCCGGTGGGCCTGACGTCGAATGTCATCAATACGGCGTCCAACAAGGGCGCCTTGCTCGCGCTTGTCGCGATGGCGCAGACGCTGCCGGTCCTGACCGGCGGGCTCGATCTGTCGGTCGGTGCTATCTTCGTGCTGTCCAACTGCCTGGCCTCGTCCATCGTGGTAGGCGATCCCCTGTCCACCGCGGTCGGCGTCGTGACGGTCCTGCTCACGGGGACTTTGTGCGGCGCGACCAACGGCATCATCATCGTCTACGGCCGCCTGCAGCCGCTGATCGTCACGCTGGCGATGGGCGCCGTCTATTTCGGCATTGCCCTGGCGCTGCGTCCGCAGCCGGGCGGATCAGTGAATTTCGAGCTTGCCGATTTCGCGACCCGGTCCACCTACGCGGTGCCGCACTCGGCGGTCCTCCTGTTGCTGGTCGTGCTTCTCATCTGGATACCTTACCGGCGCTCCGTGCTGGGCCGGGCGGCTTTGCCATCGGTTCGGCCGAACAGGCCGCCTACATGTCCGGCGTGCCGATCGCACGGGCGAAGGTCCTCGCCTTCGCCTTGTCCGGTCTTCTGGCGTCGATCGGCGGACTGCTGTTGACCGCCGTCACCTATTCCGGCGCGGCCAAGATGTCGATCGCCAACGACTATACGCTCAATTCCATCGGTGCGGTGGTGATCGGGGGTACATCGCTGTTCGGCGGCGTGGGCAGCGCCGTCGGTTCGATCTTCGGCGCTTTCGTGATGCGGACCGTCGGGGACCTGCTCATCGTTTTCGACATCAATCCGGTTCTTCAGCCGCTGTTCGTTGGCCTTGTACTTCTGGTCGCGGTCTGCGCCGGATCCCTGCGCGTGCTGCGGATCAAGAACAAACTGGACCTCTATCGATAGGGCGGCGGCAATGAGTGCGTTGAAATTGAACACGCTGTTCAGGCAGTTCGACCAGGCAACATTGATCGCCTTTGCCTGCATAGTCGTGCTGCTTCTGATCGGAGCCCTGGCCGAGCCGGCATTCCTTTCGCCGCAATACCTGATCCAGCAGCTTCACACGGCAGCCTTCCTGGGTGTCGTCGCCACGGGCGTGATGCTGGTCATCCTGCTCGGCCATATCGATCTGTCCATTCCCTGGACCATTGGCGCCGGCGGGATGATGGCGACGGGCGCGACCGGCATACTCGGTCCCGAGTTCGGCGTGGTCCTTGCCGTACCGTTCGGCATCCTGTGCGGGGTAACGATCGGCTTCGTCAACGGTCTGGGGGTCGCCTATTTGCGGGCACCCGCAATGATCTTCACCCTTGGCATGAACGCCGTCGCGCAAGGCCTCATGGTCTATCATACCGGAGGGTTCGCGCCTCAGGACAGGGCGACCCCTTTCATGCGGGAACTCGCCGTCGGCCATCTGGTACCCGGCATTCCCAACCCGCTGCTGATCTGGATCGTCCTTGGAGCCGTGACCATGTTCATGCTCAATCGCACGACATTGGGCCGGCAGATCTATGCGATCGGCAACCAGGAACGCGCGGTGTTCCTGAGCGGTGTCGATACCCGCAAGGTGGTCCTGATCGGCTTCATGATCTCCGGCGCCTGCGCCGCCGCCACGGGGGTTCTGCTGGCCGGCTGGGCAAACCGCTCCTATCAGGCCATGGGCGACCCTTATCTTCTGCCCACCATTGCCGCCGTCATTCTCGGTGGCACCAACGTGCTCGGCGGTCGAGGCAAGTATATCGGCACGGTGGCCGGCGTAATCCTGATCACCATCCTCCAGTCGATGCTTTCCGTCGTCCAGCCTCAGCGCTACTTCGCCGGACTTGGCCTTGAATTGCCGGCCGATACGTTCCGGCAAGTGGTTTTCGGGGCCGTTATCATCGCCATGCTGTTGCTCTATGGCCGCCAGAAGGTGTCGCGCTGACCGGATGCACCGCTGCCCCCGCACCCCTCTTGGCGGTTCTTTCTGCCGCCGAGTGGTCAGGCAAACTTGTGAACGCGCAGCGATTGCAGGAGCGTTTCCTTCGATCGCCTGAGATGCTTGAGCGCGGCTGCTTCCGACCTTGCACTGTCTCTCTCCAGCATTGCGTCGATCCATTCCAGATGCTCGTCGATCGCGGCGGCATTGCGTTCCAGTTCGTCGCGTTTGTCCCACATGTAATGGTAGTTGAAGATCAGCCTGATGAGCTTCTGCGCCTCAAGCACAAACCGGTTCCTGACGACACTGTTGATCGCTGAATGAAATTTTTCATCCAGTAACGAAAAGTCGTGATACCGCTCTTCAAGGACAGATTTCAGATCCTCGTGTTCGCGTTTCAACGCCTTGAGTTTTTTCCAGATTTCATGTTCGGGAGGCAGGTTCAGCAACTGTCTGACCGCATTCAGCTCGAGGACCATTCGAAACTCGGACAGTTCAACCGCAAATTCCGAGGTGAACCCCAGGAGCGACCAGCCGCCTCGGGGGCGCCGCTCCACGAGGCCCAGGCGGCTTAGTCCGGCCAGAAACTCCTGAAGATTGTGAACCGGAACGCCAAATTGGCGGGACAGCTGCGCAACGTTGAGCGATGTGCCGGCCGGCACGTCGAAGCGCAGGATCCATTCGAAGAACCTGTGTTCCAGTTCCTCCGGGGTCAGTGAACTTTCGGCAGGTACCAGACGGTGCACGGGCTCAGGCTTGCGGATCAGCGTCTTGTTCCGGCCTTCCCACTGAATGAGATGGTCGCTGTCCAGCTTCTGAAGAGCACTGCGCACGATCGTTCTGCTGACGTCCATCCTGTCCGCCAACACTGTCTCGGCGGGCAACTGATCGCCAATATCCATGTTGCTGCAGAAGTCCAGCAACATGTTGTACGCGCTTCTGAATCGTTCGTCCGTTCTTGCCATGGCCGTAGCCTATCATATCCAAAACGCCGAACAATTCTCCTGGTTTGTATTAATTAATAAAAAACTGTTGACGGCGCGCGTCGTCTCCACCCATATTGTTTTTAATAATTAAACTCTAAATCAAACCGGGAGGATGAATGGCGGATCTTGATCGTGGGGCGGTGCCAGCTTCCTGGACCTTCAAACTTTCTGCCGGTTCTTTCCACAAGCTTTCGGCACTCTTGACGCTTGCGTTGCTGATCTTCGCGTTCTCCTTCGGCAACGCGGCGTTCTTTCGATCAACAACGGGCTGACCGTGCTGCTGCAGACGTCCGTGATCGGCTTGCTCGGCATCGGAATGACGCTGGTCATCATCACCGGCGGCATCGACCTCAGCGTCGGGTCTGTCCTGGCGCTGTCGGGAACCATCACCGGATTGAGCGTCAAGGCAGGCATTCCCGTGGCTCCGGCGATGGCAATCGGCGTCATGGCCGGAGCGGCCTGCGGGTTCATCAACGGCTTTGTCATCACCAAGATGAGGATCACGCCGTTTGTGGCAACGCTCGGCATGATGCTGATCGCGCGCGGCGTTGCCCTGCAGCTGACCGGTGCAGCCCCGATATCGAGGCTGGGCGAGAGTTTCGGAGTGTTGGGCAATGGCTCCCTGTTCCGCATCGTCGAGAAAACCGGCGGCATCTTCCCGAAAGTCGTCTTTCCGGGGATTCCCTATCCGGTCATTCTGCTCGCGGTGGTGGCGATTGCGGCCGCCTACCTTCTGAGGCGGCGTCAGATCGGTCGGCATATCTACGCCACCGGATCCAACGAGGAAGCCGCCCGCCTCTCCGGCGTGCTTGTCGATCGCACCAAAATATTCGCTTACGCCCTGTCGGGCGCACTGGCCGGGCTTGCAGGCAGCGTCCTGATGTCCCGGCTGGTGACCGTTCAACCCAACGAAGGCGTGATGTACGAACTCGACGCGATTGCGGCTGCCGTGATCGGCGGAGCTTCGCTGATGGGAGGTGTCGGCAATATTTCCGGAACGATGATCGGTGCGGCCATCATCGGCGTTCTCCGGAACGGCCTCAACATGGCCGGCGTCTCCGCATTCATCCAGCAAATCGTGATCGGCGTTGTCGTCATCCTGGCGGTCTATGTCGATCAGATCAAGAAACCGGCGCTGAAGATGCCGGTCGTTTACCTGAGCAACTTCAGACGGAGGAGAATGAAATGAAGAAGCTTTTCACGACAGCAATGATGGCAAGTGCGCTCGCGCTGTCCGCGGCGGCAGCGCAGGCCGGGGAAATCGCGGTTATCGTCAAGACGACGAATTCCAACTTCTGGCAGAACGTGAACAAGGGAGCCAGCGCGGCGATCGAAGGTCAGCAGGACCATACGATGACGTTCAACGGACCGGCATCGGGATCGGCCATTGCCGGATCAGGTCAGCCTTGTAGAAAACGCGATCAACCGCGGTGTATCGGGAATCGTACTGGCGCCCTCCGATCCGGAAGCGCTGATCCCGGCGGTCAAGAAAGCATACAGAATCCGAAATTCCCGTCGTCATCATCGACTCCGGTCTGGCCGACGGCGGCAAGGAGTATTACCAGGCATTCCTGTCGACGGATAACTGCGCGGCCGGTCAGCTTGTGGCCGACAAGATGATTTCCGAAGTCGGTACCGAAGGCAAGGTCGCGGTGATGTCCTATGTTGCCGGTGTCGGCTCCGAGGTCGGCCGTGTCGGCTGCTTCGTGACGCGGATCCTGGGACAAGTCGAAAATCGAGATTGTCGGTCCCTATTACTCCCAGTCCCAGATGGCCACCGCCCTGAACCAGACCACCGACGTCCTGGCCGCGAACCCGGACCTTGTCGGAATATTCGGAGCGAATGAGCCGACGGCTATCGGCATGGGCCGTGCCCTGGTCCAGTCCGGAAAGGCCGGCAAGGTTACGGCGATCGGCTTTGACGGCAACACCGACCTTCAGGATTTCGTCCGTGACGGCACTCTGGCGGCAACGGCGGTTCAGGGGTCGTTCCAGATGGGGGAAATCGGTGTCCAGACAATTCTGAAGCTGTTGAACGGCGAAACGGTGCCGAACTTCATCGATACCGGCGTCGTGCTCGCCACCAAGGACACCATCGATCATCCGAGTGTTCAAAACGTCCTTTACTAACGCAACAAATGCAACCGGAAGCCAGGCCCGCATGGCTTCCGGTCTCTACTGCCGATTTGGATAGGGAACATGAAACCAGATGTTCAGTTCGTGGCACCACTGGTGCAGATGGACGCAATCGAAAAGCACTTTGGCGGCATCAGGGCCGTGAACGGCGTCTCCCTTGAACTCTATCCGGGTGAAGTCGTGGGCGTTCTCGGCCACAATGGAGCGGGCAAGTCGTGTCTGATGCGGATCCTGTCCGGCGCGATGATACCCAACGAGGGGACGATCAGGGTGAACGGTGAAATCGCCGAATTTCATTCGCCTCCACGATGCGCGCGATCTGGGTATTGAAACCATATACCAGACCCTCGCCCTCGCCGATCACTTGAACGCTCCCGCCAACCTGTTTCTCGGCCGGGAACTGAAGACAAGGTTCGGCAATCTGGACGATACCAGGATGATGGCCGAGGCCGTCCGCGTTCTGAAAAGACTTAATCCGAATTTCAAGAACCTGAACGATCCGGTGTCCAGCCTGTCAGGTGGCCAACGCCAGGTTATTGCCATCGCCAGAGCGATCTATTTTGACGTCAAGATCCTGATCATGGACGAGCCGACCGCCGCTCTCGGCCCTTCGGAAACGGCCATGGTCGGATCCCTGATCGAGCAATTGCGCGACGAGGGTATTGGTATCCTTCTGGTCAGCCACGACATGCATGACGTGTTCGAACTGTGCGACCGCGTCATCGTCATGAACAAGGGCCGGGAAGTCGGTTCGCACCGGATTGAAGACGTGACCACGGACGATATCCTGAGCCTTATCATCAAGGGTGAACTGCCCCAGGACTGGGTTCCGAGGAGCCGGAAAGCCGTTCAATGAACATCGAAAAGACCAAGTACCCTGCGGCGGCACGTTCGATGGAATGCGGCACCGTTGTTGAACCGGGCGTGTTCAGGATTGAAACGCGGGACATGCCGGAAAGCGCGCCGGACGGCTGGGCACTCGTGGATATCAAAGCCGTCGGTATTTGCGGCACCGACTATCATATCCTGGAAGGCAAACATCCGTTTCTGAACTATCCGCGTGTCATCGGTCATGAGTTGAGCGGCAGGGTGGCGGAAACCACCGGGACCTGGTCCCAAGGTCAGCTGGTGGTGGTCAATCCGTACCTGTCCTGCAACGCCTGCCGGGCCTGCAGGCGGGGCAAGCCGAACTGCTGCAGCAATATCGAGGTGCTTGGCGTTCATCGGGATGGGGGACTGTGTGCCCGTATCGCCGTTCCGCAAGAGAATCTTTATCCGGCAACCGGTCTTACGGACCTTCAGGCGGCTATGGTGGAGTTCCTGGCAATCGGTGCACATGCCGTGCGCCGGGCGGCGCTCTCTGGCGAAGACAGGGTCCTGGTCACCGGGGCAGGACCCATTGGCATAGGAACCCGCCCTCTTCGCCCGGCTTTCGGGAGCCGAGGTCCATCTTCTGGATGTGAGCCGGACGCGGCTGAACCAGGCCACGGAAAAATTTGGCTTCAAGGATACCCATCTTGTCGGAAACGACATTCTGTCCGCTCCGCTGCAGGATGGCTTCGACGTGATTTTCGACGCAACCGGCAATGCCCAAGCCATCGAGGCAGGATTTTCCTTGCTCGCGCACGGCAGCCGGTACGTGCTTGTGAGTGTGGTGAAAGAGACCATCTGCTTCAGCGACCCGGAGTTCCACAAGCGCGAGACCCAGATTATCGGCAGCCGGAACGCAACAGGAGAAGATTTTGAAGCCGTCATGTCGGCAATTCGTGCGAGCCGGATCGACACGGATGCGCTGTCGGCACGCTGACCGTTCGTTTCGAAGATCTTCAGTCCAGGATCAACGACCTGGCAAAAGACCGGGAAGCTTTGATCAAGGCCATTGTGACTTTTAGAATGTGGCCGGTCCTTACACCGGCTGCATGCAGAAGAACCAGGCCGTGTGCATGAATTGTCTCAGGTGTAAAAATGGGGTCCCATATTCGAATTCCCGTGATGTTCTCGATCTTGGTGTACCCAAGGGACTGGAACGCACGCTACGCGATTGTTCGCCACTGGCTCTTCTGGAGTTTATGTTCCCTCACATGTGCCAGAAATGCTTCCGCAGAGGGTGAGAGCGAGTGCCCGGAGCGCCTGACAAGCCCAATCCTGCGACGCACGCCGAAATCTTCTATTTCGCGGAGGATCAGCGACTCCGTCCGCAGCACAGGCAGGGTCAGACTTGGCAGTGCCGTCACTCCCAGGCCTTCCGCGACAAGCGCTCCGGCCGTCGCAAGATGCGATACGTCAAATCGTGGGTTGAGCTGAATGCCAATGCGCATGCAGGCCCCGTCCAGCAACTCCCGCACGCTGGTTCCCTTTGCCATCGCGATGAACGGCATTTCTGCAACCTCGGCCCATTTGAATGGCCGTTCCTCAGCCAGCGGCCCGTCAGGTGCGCCGATGGCAACGAAGGCATCGTCCAGGAGGGCCTGAAACGACAGGCGGCTGCGCGCCGAGACCGTGCCTGCGGTGAAGCCAATGTCCGCTGTTCCCGACTCCACTGCTTCCAGCACGTTGCCCGACAGCGTGTCCATGATCTGAAGGTCGATATCCGGATAGCGGGTCGTGAAGCTCTTCAAGAGGCCCGGAAGCAGCCCCGCCGTCACTGAAGGCAGCCCGGCTATCGTCAGGTGTCCATTGCGGGCGGACAGGTGCGCATCGAATTCCGCCATCCCGTCCTGCGCGGTATTGAGCACGCGTTCGGCAACACGGGCAAGCGCCTTTCCGGAGTCGGTGGGTTTCACGTTGCGCGTGTCCCGGTCGAACAGCCTTGCTCCGAGGCGCTCTTCCAGCGCCGCGATTTGCCGCGACATCGCTGAGGGGGACAGCCCGAGTGCATCCGACGCCACGCGAAATGACCCAGCCCGCGCCAGGGCGAGCACAGCCTGATAATCCGATAGATCCACAATGTTGCGATTCATGCACTAATTGTGCAGTTAACTTCACTTTTCGCAACAGATACCTTCATGCATCCTCTTCGATGGGTCCCGAATCGGGAGATCAAGGGAGGAAAATTATGAAACATGCACTGATGACCCTGCTGGGTGCCGCGATGCTGACCGGTCCCGCGCTGGCGCAGGACCAGGACCTGCTGATCGGTTCCACGTCTGCCTCATCCAGCCACTACGGCTATTTCGTCGCCGTCGGCCAGCTTATCAATGAAAACGCAGAAGGGCTGAACGCTTCCGTCGTCGAGACTGGCGCGACCATGGACAATATTCGCCGCATGGCGCGTGGGCAGGTCGACCTCGGCCTGGTGACCACCAATACGGCACAGCACGCAACGTCCGGCACGAACGCGTTCGACGGCAAGCCGCAGGATCTGCGACTGCTCTGGGTCTACACAAACGCGCCCCAGAACGTGGTCGTCCGCGCAGACGCCGGTGTTGAAACGCTGGAGGATCTGGCTGGGGTGCGTTTCAACCCGGGGATCAAGGGTTCCAGCACCGAGGCGACCACGGAGGCGGTTTTCGACACGCTGGGTCTTGCGGCCGACTATGTGCGTGGCTCCACCACCGACATCGTCGGCGCGATCAAGGACAACCGGGTTGCGGGCTATGTCAAATCCGGCTCCGGACAAAAGCTTGACGGCTCGACGATGGACATTGCTACCTCCGTCGATATCGGCGTGATCGGGCTCTCCGCGGAGCAGGCCGACAAGTTGCGCAAGGAAATGCCCGACATCTCGGTGGTGGACATCCCCGCGGGCGCGGCGGAAGGCATTCCGGCCTATACCACCTGGAGCTTCGGTGTAGGTGTTGCGGCCCCGGCATCGCTGGACGATGAAACCGCCTACAAGATCGTGTCGGCGATCATGGCTGACGAAAAGGCGCAGGCCAATGCCATGGCAAGCCTGAAGGATGCCGATCTCGCACAGATGACGCTGGATTACGCCACGATACCCCTGCATCCCGGGGCCGTGCGGTGGTTCGAAGAGAACGGCCACAAAGTCCCCGAAAAGCTGACACCGGGCAACTGATCCGTCATGACGCTCGAGCGCACTCAGAAGGCACTGGCGATCCTCGTCGGGGCCTTCGTATTCTACACCGCAGCCACCGGACCCTTCGAGGGCCTGATCCAACGTGCGGTCTTCCTCGCACTGGTCTGCACCCTTGGCTACGCGCTCTACCCGTTGGGCGCCGGCAAGCCGTGGCGCCCGCTCGGGATCGCCATCGATCTTGCCCTCTGCGCGGTAACGGCGGCGGCCTGTGCTTACGTGGTATGGAACTACGATGAAATCATGACCTCCCTGCCCTGGGCCACCAAGCTCGACAAAGCCTTGACATTGGGGCTCGTTCTGTCGGTGCTGGAGCTCGGCAGGCGCACAGTCGGTCTGATCTTTCCGGTCCTCGTTGTGCTGGGACTCTGTTACGCGCTCCTGGGCAGCTATCTTCCCGGGCCCCTCGGCCACAGGGGCTTTGATGCTGCCTTCGTTACCGAAACCATCTTCCTTGGCGATCTGGGTATCTGGGGCATGCTGACCGGCGTCGCCGCAACCGTCATCGCTGCTTTCGTTCTCTTCGGCGCATTGCTGCTGCACACGGGTGGCGGACAGGCTTTCATGGACCTCGCCATGCGTCTGGGCGGGCGCCAGCCGGGCGGCGCCGCAAAGATCGCCACCATCGCCAGCGGCTTGTTCGGCATGATTTCCGGGTCGGCTGTGGCGAACGTCGCCACGACCGGAAACTTCACCATCCCGATGATGATCCGCCTCGGCTATCCCCGACCCTTTGCCGCCGCAGTGGAGGCCGTTGCGTCAACCGGCGGTCAGATCGCCCCGCCGATCATGGGTGCCGCCGCCTTCGTCATGGCCGAAATCCTGGGCATCTCCTACGTCACAATCGTCGTCGGCGCGATCCTGCCCGCCATCATGTTCTACGTCTCCGTCTTTGTGACCGTGCATTTCGTCGCACTCCGGCGCGGGTTTGCGATCGTCCCGGAGGACGAGCTTCCCGACTGGAGAAGCATCGCCGCGCCCCGGCGCGTGCTGCCCATCCTGGCAGCCCTCGCAGGACTGGGTGTCGGCATCTGGCTGGGCCGCTCCATTGCCACTTCGGCCTTCTATGGCATTGTCGGTCTCCTCATCGCCTTCGTTGCGACCCAGTCCTTCCGGCTCTCGCCGCGCAGGAAATGGCCGAGCGGGTGATCGCCGGACTCGAGGACGCCGGCAAGGGCATGGTCATCATCGGGGTGCTGCTCGCCGGTGCCCAGGTTCTGGTCTCGATGATCAACCTAACCGGCATCGGCGTAACGCTCTCTTCCCTGATCGTGACGCTGGCGGGCGATTCCACCGTACTGGTCGCGATCATCGTAGGCGTCGTATGCCTGATCATGGGCATGGGCCTGCCGACCACCGCCGCCTATGTGCTGGTGGCGGCAGTGCTTGCTCCCGCCATGACGGCGGTCGGCGTCGACCCGCTTGCCGCCCATCTTTTTGTCTTCTATTTCGCCACGATCTCGGTCATCACTCCGCCGGTCTGCGTCGCCGTCTTTGTGGGCGCGGGGATAGCCAACACCAACTGGCTACCGGCTGCCGGCGAAGCCGTGCGGCTCGGTGCGGTGACCTATCTGGTGCCCTTCCTGTTACTGCTCTACCCGGGCATGACAATGCGCGGCGGCTTCTTCGCGGTTCTCGAAGCTGCTGCGGCGGGTTTCGCGCTCGTTCTCGCAGTGCCCGCCCTGTTGGCAGCGGCGCCGCTCACCGGGAGGCGCCCTCTCGACATCGCGCTGCTGCTTCTTGTAATCGCCCTGGCCATCTGGCCGCACCCTGTCACGCCGTTCGTCGCACTGGCAATCTTCCTCGGTGCGCGCGCCTGCGGCCGCCATCAGCGAAAAGCATTGGCATGAGTATTGTCCGAATAGGCGCCGGAGCCGGATTTCAAGGCGACCGGATCGAACCGGCGGCAGATCTCGCAGAACGTGGCGAGCTCGACTTTCTCGTATTCGAGTGTCTTGCCGAGCGCACCATCGCTCTTGCCCAGCAGGCCAGGCTCAATGACCCGGAAGCCGGTTTCGACCCACTGCTTGAACGCCGGATGCGCGCGGTCCTACCCGCCTGCAGCCGCAATGGCACCCGGATCGTCACCAATATGGGAGCTGCGAGATCCCAAGGCCGCTGCTGCATGCGTGCGCCGCATCGCGCGGGAACTCGGCCTGCCGCTGAAGATCGCCGCCGTCACGGGCGACGACGTGCTTGATCGCATCGGATCCCACGTGCTTGTCGAAACCGGGCGGCCGGCCTCCGAACTCGGGCACAGGCTCGTCTCGGCCAATGCCTATATCGGCTGCGAGGGCATCGTCGCCGCACTGGAAGCCGGCGCGGATGTTGTCATCTGCGGCCGAGCTCGAACCCCGCTCTCTTCCTGGCGCCGCTGGTTCACAGTTTCGGTTGGGCAATGGATGACTGGGAACGGCTCGGCCGCGGTACGTTAGTAGGCCACCTGCTGGAATGTACCGCACAAGTCACCGGAGGCTATTTCGCCGACCCCGGTTGCAAGTTCGTGCCCGATCTCGCCAATATCGGCTTCCCACTTGCAGAAGTTTCTCCCGACGGCAATGCGGTCATCACGAAGCTTCCCGGCACTGGCGGTCTCGTCAGCCGCGCCACCTGCACGGAGCAATTGCTCTACGAGATCCACGATCCGGCCCGCTATCTGCAGCCGGACGTCGTCGCCGACTTTTCGCGTGTCACCCTGGATGAGGTCGGCCCGGACCGGGTCGCGGTAAAGGGTGCCTCGGGCACTCCTGCTTCGGGCAGCTTCAAAGTCTCCGTCGGATACCATGACGGTTGGCTTGGCGAAGGCCAGATCTCCTATGGCGGTGCGAATTGCGTCGCTCGCGGGCAGCTTGCGCTGGAACTGGTGCGCGAGCGGATGGCCGGCTGCCGCGACACCATCGCCGAGGATCGCGGAGACCTGATTGGTCTGAACTCTGTCGTACCCGGCGCAGTCGCGAGCCGCTCGGAACCGGCCGAAATCCGAGTGCGCTATGCTGCACGCTGCGTTGATCGCTTGACGGCGGCGCGGGTCGCCGAAGAGGTCGAAAGCCTCTATCTTTGCGGCCCCGCCGGAGGCGGTGGCGTCACCAGGACTGTTCGTGAAATTTTCGGCATAGCCTCGACGACCGTGCCGCGAAATCTCGCTCGAATCGAGCACGAAATCACGGAGGCCCGAGATGAAGTTGCATGAACTTGCCCACGCGCGAACAGGAGACAAGGGCGACACCTCCAACATCTCGGTGATAGCCTACCGCCGCGAAGACTGGCGCTTGATTGAAGAGCAAGTCACGGAGGCCCGCGTCGCCAGCCATTTTGGCTATCGCGACGTCAGCTCCGTTACCCGCTATGTCCTTCCCCAACTTCACGCCCTCAACTTCGTCATCCAAGGCGCTCTGAGCGGCGGCGTCACCCGCTCCCTGGCTCTGGACGCTCACGGAAAATGCCTCGCCTCGGTGTTGCTGGAGATGGAGGTTTGAAGGGCAGTAGCAGTGCCCTCGCGACGCGATTCGATCGCCCGCTTGGAACCGTTACCACAATGTCGCTGGACCGCATCAATGGAGGCGTCTTTTCGCCAGTCTCGGGCGAGGCGCGCGCAGAGGCTACTTCAGGGTGCTCGAGCCAATAGGCTCGCTCGGGGGCCATTCGCCGGCCCTGCCCGCTCTCAAAATTTCCTTTTCGCCGCCGTCAAGCCTGGTTCATTGAGTTTTCGGGCGGAAAGTAGTGTTGGACGAGTTTTGCTATGTTTTACTATGTAGCGCTGTTTTTGGACATTCCGAGTTAGACCTCTGTTTTCGCAAGAAAAATTGGCGAAATGTGAATTTCACTTATCAAAACTTGTCAAAAAACAAAGACTTGTAACGATTTGTGCGGATAGGTGCGGACAAAATTTGCGGAGTTTGACCGAGTGCGGATATGTTTTGCGATTATTGTACGAAGTCTCTGATGAGTTTGGATTTGTTTGGATTGCGGTAGGACGGCAAGATAGAGAAAGTGAGGCACTTTCTGGACCGGGAACAGTCGGTTCCCGCGCGCTTATTCGCCCTTGGGGCTCAACGAAGGGCTCTCTGCGATGTGATCCGGCGAGAGGCCCCGGAAGCCGATCGGCTTCGCAACCTCCCCTATCCCTTCCCGACCTTGAGGCTTTCGACCATGATGTCGAGGAACAGGCGCGCGAGCCTGGAGAGACCGGGGCTGCCGGTGTGAACGGCATAGACCGTGATATCGGGAAAGCGCCACTGCGGGAGAACTTCCGTGAGGCGACCGGCATCGATGTCCTTCCCGCACAGAAGGCCCGGCAACTCGCCGATGCCGAGTCCGCGGAGCACCGCGGCCTTCAGCCCGGCGTAGTCGTTGAGGGCAAGATCGGGCTCAAAGGTGAGTTCTGGCACGAGCCGCTTTTCGATAGCGGCCACGTGACGCTTCCTCGCTCCTGGAATCCGAAGCCCAGGCGGCGGTGTCCGGAGAGGTCCCGAGGTTCCCGCGGGAGCGGATTGACCGCCAGATAGGCGGGTGCTGCAACGAGACGGTGGCGGTGGGTGATGAGCTTCCTGATCACGAGATCGGGCCGGGTGGGCCGAACGACCCGGAAGGAAAGGTCGATGGCATCGTCAGTGAAATCCAGCATGCGCTCGGAGACGAACATGCGAATGCGTGCCTGGCCGTAGCGCTGCAGGGACGTCTCGATCGGCTCCAGAAACAGGATTTCGGCAAGGTTGGGCGGAACCGTTGTGGTAACCGTGCCCGCAGTGTCGGTCTGCCGGTCACGCAGCGTTCGATTGGCTAGGACGAGTGCATCGAGCCCCTTCTTGCACAGCTCGAAGTAGTCCGTACCGGCCTCGGTCAACCTGATTCTGCGCTTCGAGCGGTCGAGAAGCTGCACCTCGAGAGCCGCCTCAAGCTCGGCCACCTTGCGGCTGACGGTGGACAGCGGCGTCGAAAGCGTCTTTGCGGCATCGGTGAAGCTGCCGGAACGGACGACCTGAACGAAGATCGCAATGGCATCATAGCTGGGCATCTAACTTTCCATATTTGGAATGATCCTATCATTAAAGACAGGTAGTTCCAGATATGGAAATACTAGATGATGTGCCATGCAGTTTCGAAGCAACGCAGGAGCAGGCCATGGCCAACGTGGACAAGTCCATCAACTATATCGAATTCCCCCTTGTCGATGCTGAAGCGACAAAGCGCTTCTATGAAGTGCTCTTCGGTTGGCAGTTCCAGGACTGGGGGCCGAATTATGTGAGCTTCACCGGCGCCGGTGTGGAAGGCGGCTTCAACGGAGAAGCCGGCGCGCCGGTCAACGCGCCCGGCGTGCTCGTCGTGCTTTATGCGCGCGATCTCCCGGCCATGGTTGAGGCTGTCCGGCAGGCGGGCGGGAAGATTCTGCGCGAAATCTATCCCTTTCCGGGCGGGCGGCGGTTCCATTTCGCCGACCCCAATGGCAACGAGCTAGCCATCTGGACGGAGGCCCAGGAGTGACCGTTCTCGTCACCGCTACAATCGGCACCATCGGCTCCGAAATCCTCATAGTGGTAGCAGTCGCGAGCCCGTGAGGCGGCGAGGCGTCTCGACACCGATCGTCGTCGCAGGTTCTTGAACATCGGCGACGGGCCACGCGGTGGCGCAGGTCCCCACGACGCCTCTCCGTTTGCTCATTTCTTCGTGCTTCCGTCATGCAAAGCCCGTGGTCAAATCAGAGTTCATCGACGGTACGCGGGAAGATCGACTCGAAGCCTTCGGCGTATTTGCAGTCCCGTCCACCGGACTGGCCACCGGATGCGCTTGAAGTGATTGGCGCGATTGATCGCAACGCGGGTGTAATACTCCCACAGGTGCTCCTGGCCTTCCATGCATTCGATGGCCGCACGCTTCTTGTCCCAGACGGGCGTGATGTCGAGAAATGTGTCGGGTTTCCAGCACATCTGCTCTGTCTGGTGCGGCTCGAAGAGATAAAGCTGCGGGGCGCCGAGTACTTTTTCTCCCGGGTTATGGCCCCAGGCCTGCGCGATCGTTCGGCACTCGAGCGCCACCTGGGTCGCGTACATGTGATCCGTGTTGTAGGGGTCGTATTTGGAATGGCTCAGCATGAAGCGCGGCTGCACCTTGCGGATCACCTCGACGACGCTGTTCTTGTCTTCACGCGTGAGCTCCAGCGGATAGTCGCCGAGATCGAGGCAAACGAGGTCATGGACGCCGAGCTTTTCGGCGGCCCTGTTCGCTTCGGCGCGGCGGGCATCCTTGACGCGGTCAAGCGTCATGCCCTCCTGTTTCCAGAGCTTGGCGCTTTCGCCCCGCTCGCCGAAGGACAGGCAAAGGACCGTGACGTCGTATCCCAGTGCCGCATGAAGCGCGATTGCGCCTCCGCAGCGCCACACGAAATCGGCCGCGTGAGCGCTGATGACAAGTGCGGTCTTGTTTGCAGGCATATCAGTTTCCCATGTTAATGACTGGGAGGATATTCCCGCGCCGCGCCGGCTCACGCCAATTCAAATGGCCGCCCACATATATAAGTTTTGCTATTGCCGGGCATCAACGCAGGTTTTGCCCCAACATCAGGTGCCCGGACAACGCTTGCCCGAACGCGATCGCCGACGGCGGGATGCCGCTTGTATTATTCTATAGACGACTGCAGCGAACGGATTGCCAGAAGACGCGCGGCGGCTCACTGCCTGCCCGTACCCTAAAGCACCCGTTGCAAAAACGCCTCGGTCCGCGCATGGGCGAGATCGGCAGCCTCCGGCACATAGGCCGGGCGGGCGTCGTTCGCAAAGGCGTGGCCCGCTTCGTACATATGAACTTCGAGTTCCGGCAGACGGGCCTTTGCCTGTTCGAGCATCTCCGGCGGAACGTGGTCGTCCGTGGTGCCGAAATGTCCGAGCACCGGTGCCTTCAAGGGCCTGTCGAGATATTGCGGCAGTCGGGTTCCGTAAAAGGCGACCGCCCCGCCGATCTCCAGTTTCTGGGCCGCGCGGATGGCAAGGCCGCCGCCCCAGCAGAAGCCGATCACCGCGACTTTGCCACCGTTCGCCTTCAGGTGGTCAACGGCCGCCTCGACGTCGGCCATGGTCTCGGAAAGATCGGAGGCAAGCATCATGTCCCGCCCCCGCAGAGCCTGGTCGAAGGGGATCACGGCGCCGGGTTGCTTGCGGTCGAAAAGAGCCGGGATGGCAATCTCGTAGCCGAGTTGCGCATAGCGCCTCGCGACGCCTTTCAACTGGTCGGTAATCCCGAAAATTTCCTGCAAGATGACAATCCCGCCCCTTCGATTTCCCACGGCGGGTTCAATCCAGCACTCGAACTGATGGCCATCGGCCGCGGCAAGTTTCGTCATCATTTTCCAAGTTTCCCGATCGGACTGAAGTGTTTGAGAAAGGCCGCTTCAGCGGCCTTCCGAAAGGTTTACTGGCCGAGCGGAATGCCGGCTTCCTGGTAATATCTGACTGCACCAGGGTGATACTCGACCGCGTTGCGCGGTGCCATCTTTTCCGTTTTTGCCCGGCCGAAGGCGCCGAACGATGCCTTCAGGGCATCCCTGTTCTCGGCGACCGCCTTGGTGATCGTGTAGACAAGCTCCTCATCGACGGCGGAACTGGTCAGCATCATCCAGGGGATGTCCATGATGATCGCGTCGGAGTTCTGCAGGCCATTGACGTTTTCGTTTTGCGGCAGCGTGACGAGCTCTCCCGCCGGCAGGTATTCCTTGAAGGCCGCAAGGCCCTCTTCCGAAGCATCCTGCGAGATGTAGCACAGGCCGCCGCGCGACTGGAGTTTGACGGCCGCCTGCTGCCCGGCCCCCGCATTGAGGCTCACCAGGGCGATATCGACCAGTCCATCGCCGAGTGCATCAATGCCGGCAACGAAGCTGGCGACCGGCACCTTCTGGAAGTCGTCATAGGTGAGACCGCCATTGGCGAGGCCGCCGGCAATGTAGAACGGAATGATGGTCGACGATGTATATTCGGAAGCGATGCGCAGCTCGGAAGCTTTCGCCTTCACATCCGCGATTGTCTTCAGGCCGAGATCGCAAGGCGCCATAAGCCCGGTGGTCAGGGGAAACATCGTCCCGACGAGCCGCAGTTCCGGATGGGTCCTGTCGTAATTCCCTGTTCCCGCAGCAGCGTATTCCACTTCCACGCCGTTCGAAAATCCGAAATCCACCTCGCCGTTGTTGATCAAGGGCAGATAGCCGACCAGAGGCTGGGTGCGGGCCGTTATGCCGACGTCGTTGGCTACCTTTGCCACGGCTTGACCCGAGTTATATGCGAGCGAGCCTTGAGCGCCCGTCGCGATCGTCACCACCTGCGCATGTGCCGCCGCTCCTCCTGCGAGCAGGCAGAACAGGCTCACGGTCATTCGCTTGGTCAGGTTCTTCATTTCTATTCCTCCCTTTGATCGGTTCGCGGTTAATCCACGACGTTCACGATGCTTCCCCGTTGCTGACGGGCTTTCGCACCTGCACCTTGATTGCGATTGCCAGCAAGATCGCCGCGATGGCAGCCATGATATGCACCTCGTCCATCGCCGGCAGGAAGCCGAGCGGCAGTGCGAGAAGTCCGGCCAGAACCAGGGCAATGCGCATGGCGATGCCGAGATCCCGGCTCCAGAACCCGACGATGCCTGCGGTCACTGCCGTTATGCCGACGGCAGTCAACACAGTGGTCAGGGCGATTTCCACCGGGGTACCGTCGAGAAGTAGCGCCGGTGAGGCGACGAAGACGAATGGCGGATGAATGCCGCCCAGCCGACCCGCATCGCCGCGAGGCCGGTTGCGAGCGGATCGGCCTTTGTGATCGTTGCCGCCGCAAAGGCAGCGAGGGCCACCGGCGGCGTGATCATCGACATCATGCCGAAATAGAGAATGAAGAGATGCGCCGCGATCGGCTGAATCCCCGCCTCGACCAGCGACGGTGCGACGAGGGCAGCAAGCAGCACATAGACGCCGGAGGTCGGCATGCCCATGCCGAGGATCACGCAGATCACGGCAGAAATCAGCAGGAGCAGAACCACGTTCGAACCGACAGTGTCGACGAGCACCAGCGTGAGGGCAAAGCCCAAACCGGTCACGTTCAGGATGCCAATGACGAAGCCGGCGGCGGCAACGACCAGGATGAGATCCACCATGCCAATTCCGGTATCGATGAACACCCGGCCGAAGGTTTTCAGGGTCAGGCGCTGGCCGCGATATCCACGCAGGAAACCAACGAGTACGATCGCGATCGAGGCGAGAAGCGCGGAATCTTCAGGATCCAGCCGCCACCAGAAGAGAGCCCCCAGCAGCACCGCAAAGGGAAGGCCGAAATGCCATCCTTCCGCCAGCACCTGCCGGGTCGTCATGCCCACCTCATCTGCCGCCTGGATACGGTCGCGGCCGGCGATCAGGTCGACCTGCACGAAGACGCCCAGATAGTAGAGCATTGCCGGAAGCAGCGCCGCGGCGGCGACGATCATGTAGGAAATGTCGAGAAACTCGGCCATCAGGAAGGCGGCCGCCCCCATGATGGGCGGGGTCAGCTGACCACCTGTCGAGGCGACGGCTTCAATCGCGCCCGCATCCTTCTTGGTATAACCGCCGCGCTCCATGAGCGGAATGGTGACCACACCCGTCGTGACCACGTTCGACACGGCACTGCCCGAAATCGAACCGAACAGAGCGGAACCGACAACCGATATCTTTGCGCTGCCGCCACGGGTGTTTCCGGTCGCAGCCATGGCAAGATCGGTGAAAAAGCTGCCACCGCCGGCCGCGAACAACAGGCGGCCGAAGAAGACGAACAGGAGAACGATGATCGTGCCGACCGCCAGCGGCATTGAAAACACCGCGCTCGGATCGAAGCCGACATACTGGACGAGCCGGACCGGGCTAAGTTCCTTGCCGATCAATCGCCCTGGAACCTTGTCTGCAAAGAGCGCATACACCAGGAACACCGCGACGATAGAAAAGAGCATCCAGCCTGCCCTTGCGCCGGATGCCTTCCATCACCGCGATCGTCACAACTGTTCCGATCACCGTGATCTGCCACGGCCGGTACGACTGCTCCTTCAAAAGCCAGCTGAAGTCGAGCGCGGCATACATCAGGACAAGAAACGCCGTGACCGCAATGGCCATATCGGTCCAGCCGACCTTCGACGTTTCCTCGCCCTTTCCGTTGAAGCGCAGATAGGCGATGGTCAGGGCCAGTCCGAGCTGAAAGGCCATATATTGCTGCGTCAGGATCGCAACGCCCAGAGCGGGTGGGCGCCTCTATGTTCCACAGGATGCAGGCAACGCACATCGTCGTCGCGAGGACGGCAATGACCCAGTCGACCGGACGTGTGCTTCTCGTTCCGTCGCCGTTCATGACCGGCCTCGATCTCTTCCGGCCAGTAGAGCCGCATCGGATTGTCCACCAGAAGGGCTCGCCGCAGCGCCGGTGTCGGAGCGATTTTCGGGATGACGTCGACCAGCACGCCATCATCCGGCATGTGGGACTTCATGTTCGGATGGGGCCAGTCGGTCCCCCAAAGAACGCGATCCGGGAACGCTTCGACCAGCGTGCGCGCGAAAGGCACGACATCGTCATAGGGCGGTTCGGCAGCCGTAAGGCGTTCCGGGCAGGAAACCTTGACCCAGATATTCTCGTGATCGGCCATCAGCGTCCGGAAAGCGGCGAAGGAAGCTGACTGCGCTCCCGCCGGGACGTCCGGCCGTCCCATGTGATCGACGACGACGATCCCCGGCAACGAAACGAGGAACGGCGTCAGATCCTCAAGATCCTGCGCTTCGAAATAGACGACGATGTGCCAGCCGAGGCGCACGACCCGCTCGGCGATTTCGCGGTACACCTCCTTCGGTGTCGTATCGACGAGGCGTTTGACGAAGTTGAACCGCACACCCCTGACGCCGGCCCGGTCCAGTTCCTGCAGCTCAGCATCGGTGATGTCCTTGCGGAGGACGGCGACACCGCGGGCGGTGCCTTCGGACGCGGTGAGCGCATCGACAAGAGCCCGGTTGTCGCTGCCGTGGCAGGTTGCCTGAACGATCACGCTGCGGCTGAAGCCGAGATGATTGCGCAGCGCGAAGAGTTTTTCCTTCGGCGCATCGACCGGCGTGTATTTGCGTTCCGGTGCGAAGGGAAAGAGCGCTTCCGGCCCGAAGACGTGGCAATGGGCATCTACCGCGCCCGGCGGCGGGGTGAAATCCGGTTTCTTCGGGTTCGCATGAAACGGGAGATAGTCTGGCGTCATCTGACGGCCTCACCTTCAAGCTTGGGGAATACCCGGCCGTCAAACAGCTTGCGCGCCGTGCGCAGGACTGCCGCGCGTTCGACCGTTCCGTCCGCAGAAATATGACCGACGACGGTTATTTCACCAGTCGGGTGTTCGATCGACATGGACTTCTCCGGTCCGTCCGGGACAACGGCGATTTCCGCGCCGACGGTGCCATTCGTCAGGCAAGCGGTGGCGACGCTGACGGCTCCGAGTACGCCGATGGACTTGTGGCAGCGGTGCGGAATGAACGACCGGGTGGAGATGGCTCCGCCGTGCGCCGGCGCGCTGACCATGGTCATCTTGGGAACGGATTTTTCGGCGACATCGCCAAGGTTCATCATCGGTCCGGCCTTGAGGCGAATGGATTCCAGACGGCTCCGGAGCGCCTCGTCCGCTTCAAGTTGCTCAGGCGTCTCGTTTCCTGCCAGCCCTAGATCCGACGCGCGCAGGATGACACAGGGCATGCCGTTGTCTATGAGAGTTGCTTCCGTTCCATCGATGACATCGACCAGATTGCCTGTCGGCAGAAGCGCCCCGCAGGAAGAGCCGGCTGTGTCGCGAAACTCGATTGGAATCGGGGCCGCCGATCCGGGCACGCCATCGATCCTGGCGTCGCCGCCATAGAGGACCTTGCCCGCCGGGGTCTTCACACGGGCCACTGCCACCTGGCTGGTGTTTTCCATGAAGATCGTGACGGGTGTTTCGTCGGCACGTGCGTCAACCAGCCCCCGTTCGATGGCAAAACCTGCGACACCCGCCAGTATGTTCCCGCAGTTCTGGGGATCCGTCACGATCGGCTGGTCGACGAACACCTGTAGAAACAGGAAGTCGACATCCACACCGGGCCGCTGGCTGGGCTTTACCACCGCGACCTTGGAGGTGAGCGGGTCGGCCCCACCCATTCCGTCGATCTGCCGCGGATCCGGTGACCCCAGCACCCCGAGCAGCACTTCGTTGCGCGCCGCCGGGTCCGCAGGAAGGTCGGCGGCGAGAAAATAGCCGCCCTTGGACGTCCCGCCACGCATCCACATGCACGGGATCCCGTCAGACATATTTCAATCCCTTCTCCGCAAGACGCTCGCGCATGCCATAGATGTCGAGACCAAGTTCGCCGGCTGCGAGCCGTTGACGTTTGGCATCCTCGGCCGCCAGACGAGCCTGCGCCTTTTCAAGAACAGTTCCCGCGGCCTTGCGCGGCACGACGCAGACCCCGTCATCATCCGCCACGATGACGTCACCGGGAGAGATGGCGGCCCCGGCGCAAACGATCGGAACGTTCACCGAGCCGAGGGTTTCCTTGACCGTTCCTTGCGCGGATATTGCCGTCGACCAGACGGCAAAGCCCATGGCGGTCAGGTCCTTGACATCACGCACACCCGCATCGATCACCAGCGCCTTGCAGCCGCGCGCCATGGCCGAAGTTGCCAGAAGATCACCGAAATACCCCATGTCGCATGGAGCAGTCGGTGCAAGAACCAGAATGTCCCCGGCCTGAAGCTGCTCGATGGCAACATGAACCATCCAGTTGTCGCCCGGAGGTGCCGAAATGGTCACCGCAGAGCCGGCGATCTGTGCCCCCGCCCAGATCGGCCGCATCTTCGAGGACATGAGGCCGGTCCGCCCCTTGCGCCTCATGAACCGTTGCAACGCCGGCTGCTGCCAGCCCTGCGATGACCGCCGGGTCGGCGCGTTCAATCGTCTGAACCACCACGCTCACTCAATCCACTCCCGATACGAATTGTTGTTTGAAGGAGAGTCCGCGAAGTCCCGTCGAAAAACCATTTGAAAGCAAAGCGCGGTTTATAAGAAAATGCTATAAGCGTGCAAATCAGACCGGTGGCATCTTTGAAAAACCAGCGTGAGTTCATAAACCTCCGGCACCTGCGGGTGTTCTGCGAGGTCGCGAGAAAAGGCGGAATTTCAGCGGCGGCAGAGACGGTTCGCCTGTCGCAGCCGGCCGTGACCCAGGCCATTGCCAAGCTGGAGACCACTCTGGATATGCCATTGTTTGTTCGAAGCAGCACCGGCATGTTTCTGACGGATGGCGGGACGATTTTCGAGCGCCGCGCGAACCGTGCGCTCGATCTCATCCGGACCGGCTGCAGCCTGGCCCTCAGTAAAAACGGCAGGACGAAAAATGCCCGGCTGCATCCGTTCGATCATCTGATAACCAGCACGCAGCTGCGTGCCCTGCTCGCGGTCGGGGAGTTCGGCAACTACTCGCTTGCCGCCCGAAGGATCGGTATTTCCCAACCCTCCCTCCACCGCGTCGCCAGAGAGCTTGAGAAGACTTCCGGGCTCGACTTTTACGTGAAGACCGCCCAGGGGATCGAGTTGACGGAGCCGGCGCAGTTCCTCGCCCAGTATACCCGCCTCGCTCTTTCTGAACTCCGTCAGGGCTTTGAGGAACTGGACGCATCGAAGGGGATCGACTCCGCCCGCATCGTGGTCGGCACGCTGCCGCTCGCGCGCGGTTTCATCCTTCCCAAGGCGATCAGCGACCTCACCCGGGTCCGGCCCGGCGTCAGCATCAGCGTGGTCGACGGACCCTACAACGATCTGCTTCATGGTCTTCGGCATGGGGAAATCGACTTCATCATCGGCGCTCTGCGCGATCCCGTTCCCATTGAAGATGTGGAACAACAGGAGCTTTTCCGCGACCGGCTCGGGATTTATGCAAGATCGGGACATCCGCTGACGCAAAAGGCGTCCGTCACCTTGGCCGATCTTGCCCGGTATCCATGGATCATTTCGCGCGAAGGCGCATGGAACTCGAAGCCATTTCGATCAGATTTTTCAACGCGCGGACACTGCCTCTTCCCGGGCAACTGGTGGGAATCGAGTTCGCTTGTCCTGCTGCGCGGAGATCCTCCGCCAGAGCGACCGGCTGACGATGATCTCAAGCCATCAGGTGCGCGAAGAGGAAGCCCTCGGCCGGAGTCCGCCGGATACCGATGGAGCCTCGCCAATACGGAAAGGCCGATCGGTATCACCACAAGGACGGACCGGAAACCGACGCAATCGCGGAAGGCCTCCTGATCCAGCTGCTGCATGAAGCCGAGCAACAGCGCCTGGGGTGCGGGCGGTTTGCTTCAATGGTCTCATTCAGAGCCACGCAGTTCTCAATACATCGACCTTCACGCGCTTCAACCGGATGGGGCGGCACGTGAGCACTCGATTTGTCCTTCTCTTCGAAGACCAGCAGACAACAAATAATAGATCAGCCAATGTCCGATTTCCAAAGGCTGGAACTCAGGCCGTGCAATACTGCCCTCATGAAACAACATCGAAATATCACGATTCTATTGATGCAGAATTTTTTAGGAATCGTGCGGGAAAACACATTGTCGCGCGTCCTCCGTCCCTCTCCGGTCAGAGGGTATGACTACGAGGATTTTGGGTGCGCTGAAAGTCTCGAACTGTGCGGGCGAACTCCACAAGGTGGCCCTGTCGCGCATTTTGTACAAATTCAATGACACTGCGACGCCGATCGGCGTCAGGGACCCCGCGCCGGTTCACACTCCGGCGCAGATCGCCGTCAGTCGTGGGATGTTCTCAAATCGTGATGCGGCGCTCTACGGCATCTTCGATGCATAATAATAGGCAATGGCCTGCGCTCGGGTCCTGACGGACAGCTTGTCGTAGATGTTCGACGGAGTGGAACTTGACGGTGTTGGTCAGAAATGTCCAGCTGCTTCGACAGAATCGCGGTTCGAAGGCAGGCCCTTGGGAGAGCGCCTCCAAGATCGCCCGCTCCTTCTGCGAGAGGCTATGGATCGGGTCCTGCTGCATCGTGCGCACATCGATGAACGGAAACACCATCTTGCGCTGACGCCACTTCGGCGCAGGTTTGCAGCAGCGGAGCCCTCGACCGGGCCGGAGCGGGGCACAAAGCCGGCCGCGCCCGCCTGCATCGCCAGCCGCGGCAGCTCGGCGGCGGTGTCGCCATAGACAATCGGCTTCGGGGCGGACACGTGCTCGCGCAGCGCGTCGGCAATCAGCTTGGCGGCCCCCAGGACCGGCGGGTTCCAGTCCGGGACGCCGACATCCACCGGCACCCGCATGACGGTGCCGAGAAAGCCTTCGGCGGTGGCGCGAGGTCGCCCACGCCCTTGGTGGCGAAAAGCGTGCTGTCCCGCCCGGCGAGGTCTCCGGCCTTGCCAGACAGGACCAGCGGATTGCTGCTCTGCCGGCATGATTCCCGATCTGTCCCAGCTTATCGGTGCCGGCCACGCACTCGTCGTCTGCATTGATCAAAAAACCACCCATTCGGGTCGAGGTTCGTTTCGGCGTCTCGGCCGGAACTTGGAGAAAGGAATAGGTGAAATCCCTGCCCAGTTAGATACCCAAAAGCAGTACGTAAGATTACGACCCGCATCTCCTGGCCAGTCCGGGGTTTTCTGGTGCTCGAGAAGCAGGCCAGGCCATTGGCCTGCTGCCCCAGAGCCCGGCGACGAAGGAGCTTGACCGATGACTGTGCAGATCTTCCCGCCGCTCACGATCCCCGGAAACGCTTGCCGCAGAGGCCGGGGCCCGGAAACACCGATGCGCGTGTGCTGCAGGCCTTTGCCGGTGCGGGTGTGGCGGATCACATGCAGGGCGACGTCCTGCGCGGCATGATCGAGTGCAAGTCGATGCTGCGCGCTATCTGGGGCACGCAAAACACCTACACCTTCGCGGTTGCCGGCACCGGAGTTCAGCGGGCTCGACGCCATGCGCTTGCCACCAGTGATGCCGGGGGACAAGGTCGTGGCCTTTGCCAACGGCACGTTTTCGGGCATCGACGCCCTGACGCTCCGGATCAAGGCAGCAACGCGGGAGGAACTCGCCGCCGACGCACTGGATCCGAAAGCTGCCAGCGTTGCGGTGATCGAAGTGCCGCACGGGCAGTCGGTGACCGGTGACCTTGTAGAAGGCAGCGCTTGCCGAGGGCGCAAGCCGAAATGGGCCTTCATGGCTCATTGGGAGGACCGGTTCCGGCCGCATCAGCGATATTCGCGGGTTCTCGGACGCCTGCCGAACGGCACGGGGTGATGGGGCTGGTCGATGCGGTGTCCTCGCTCGGCGTTGAGGATTTCTCGATCGACGATTACCCGGGTGTCGCGGGCTGGGCGTCCTGCCCGCAAAAGGGCTCATGACTGCCTGCCGCTGACCTATGCCCCGGTCAGCTTCAGCGATGCCTATATCGCGTCGCTGAATGCAACCGGCGCCTACACATACGTGCACAATCCGATTTTCGAGGCGCGCCACTGGGGCATCGTCGACGAGCCACGACGTCGAGAAAGGCACTATCACCGAACCCATTCCGGGCTATGCCGTGGCGGCGCTTCATGGATCGCTGCGACTGACACTGCAGGAAGGCATTTCCGCGCGCGCCGCCGCGCCTATGCGCATCCCACGAAGCCGCCCTGCGCGATGCGGTCACGGCTCTCGGCTGTAAAGTGACCTCGGACATGACCAGCCTGGTGGTGCTGAACCTGCCGGACGAGCTGTCGCCGGGCGCGAGATGGAACTTGTGCAGGCCTGCCGCGACGGCAGGCTTCGGGATCTGGCCGACCCTGTCGGGAGCCTGTCCAGGTGCGCATCGGCATTCTCAACCGGCTGAAGCCGACGGCCATCCGGGAGATCGTCCGGCGTTTCGCCCGGGAGCAATGCGGGCTCTCGGGGCGGATGCGGACCCGGCGGTGGCTGATGCGCGTCTCGATGAACATTATGCCGGCGCGGTTGCAGCCGAGTGGGAGGGACAGATGGATATTCACGAGTATCAGGCCAAGGAAATCCTCTCCGGGTTTGGCGTTGAAGTGCCGCCGAGGCGCTCTGGCCTACAGTCCCGAGCAGGCTGCCTACCGCGCCCGCGAACTGGGCGGCGAAGAGTGGGTCGTCAAGGCACAAGGTGCATACCGGCGGGCGGGGCAAGGCCGGCGGTGTGAAGCTGTGCGGCAGCGACAGCGAAATCTTCGATGCCTGCGAGGACATGTTCGGCCGCAAGCTGGTCACCCACCAGGCCGGTCCTGAAGGCCAGGGCGTCTACGGGGTCTATGTCGAGGCCGGCGTTCAGATTGAACGTGAGATCTATCTGGGTCTGGTGCTCGACCGCTCCGGCCAGCGGGTGATGATCGTCGCGTCTGCCGAGGGCGGCATGGAGATCGAGGAGATCTCCGCGGAGCGGCCCGACAGCATCGTGCGGGCAACGGTCGAGCCGGCTGTCGGCCTGCGCGAGTTCCAGGCACGCGAGATCGCATTTGCGCTGGGACTGATGCCAAGTCTGGTGCAGCAGATGGTGCTGCACGCTGCAAGGCTGCTACCGCGCCTTTACCGGGCTCGATGCCACCATGGTCGAGGTCAATCCCTCGCCGTTCGGCCCGGGCGACGGCCGGATCCTGGCGCTGGAGCGCCAGGATGAGCTTCGGCGCCGGCGGCACTGTTCCGTCGTCCGCAGATCAGCGAGCTGCGCGACGAGCATGGAGGACCCGCGCGAGGAAGCCGCGCCGCGGATCAAGGGCCTGCTCCTACGTGGGCCTCGACGGCAACATCGGCATGCATCGTCAGCGGCGCAGGCACTGGCCGCGGCGGAGCCACTGGATGCTGATCGTGCTGTCCGGCGGCGCCGCCAGCTTTCGTCGGCCATCGGCGGTGGCGCGTCCTCGGGCAGGATCGCCGAGGCGCTTCCGGCTGGTGCTGCGCGACGCCGAAGGCGCGAGGCCGGTCCTGGTCGCCTTGTTGCCGGCATCAGCGGCCGCGGCTGGGTCGCAGAAGGCGTGGTGCAGGCGCTGCCCGCGAACTTCAGGTCGACGTTCCCGTGGTCGATCTCGCCTTGCGGGCACCAATGTGGAGGAGGAGCAGAAGATCCTGGCACGATCAGTGACCTGCCCGTCGTCCGCGCCTCAGATCTGATGGAAGCCGCGCGACGTGCGGATGAGCGCCTGGAAAAAGCGACGTCTGCTCTTGGCTACCGAAGTGCAGAGGCAGCTGCAGTGACGCATTCTTCTGGACCGCCAATGGGTCGCGCGTAATCGTTCGAGGCATTGCCGGGCGGATCCGTCTATGCGGATTTTCCCGCCGCCAGAGCTGATCTTAACTGCCGGCACCAATGTCGTTGGCGGTGTGGTTCCCGGCATGGGCGAGCAGAATCCAGATCGAGGGCGTGCCGGTGTTCGATACCGTCAAGCAGGCGGTGGCCGCGACCGGGGCCGACACAAGCCTGGTGTTCGTGCCGCCGCCGTTTGCAGCTGACGGCATCATGGAAGCCGCCGATGCGGGCATCCGCTGCTGCGTCTGCATCACCGACGGTATTCCCGCCCGGGACATGATCCAGGTGGAAACGCGCTACATGTGGCGCTATCCCAAGGAACGTCGCATGGTACTGACGGGGCCGAACTGCGCCGGTACGATTTCGCCGGGCAAGGCGCTGCTCGGCATCATGCCGGGCCATATCTATCTGCCCGGCCATGTCGGCATTGTCAGCCGCTCGGGCACGCTCGGCCACGAAACCGCGGCCCAGCTCGGAGAGCGCGGCATCGGTGTATCGACCAGTGTCGGTATTGGCGGCGATCCGATCAACGGCTCGTCCTGCCGCGACATCCTCGCGGAGTTCGAGGCCGATGACGACACGCAGGCGATCGCGATGATCGGCGAGATCGGCGGGCCGCAGGAAGCCGAGGCGGCAGAATTTGTCCGCAATCACGTTGCCAAGCCCGTGGTCGCTTATGTGGCAGGTCTCACTGCGCCGAAGGGACGCACGATGGGCCATGCGGGGGCGATCATCTCCGCCTTCGGGAAGCGCATCCGGAAAAGGTCGAGATCCTCAATGCAGCCGGCGTCATCGTTGCCGAAAATCCGGCAGTCATCGGCGAAGCCATCGCCAATGTGTGGAAGAAAGGCGGCGGCGTGATGGTGAAACCTTCCGTTTCTACCGTCACCCGGCGCTGGCCCGCCGCCGTTGAGGCGCAGTTGGCCGAAAGCTACGGCGCGGTCCTGAACACCAGCGACAAGCCGCTCAGCCCGACGGCGAATTGCGCGACGCGCTCCGGAACCATGACGCCGTGCTGCCGACGGTGACCGACAAGCTGGGCGCCGAGGTGTTGGAACAGCCGGGCGCCGGGGTGCGCATCCTCGCCAACTACGGCGTCGGCTACAGCCATATCTGCGAAGGCTTCCGCGCAAAGACCTGGGGCTGACCGTGACGAACACGCCGGACGGTCTCTCCGAATGCACGGCGGACCTCGCCGCGGCGCTGCTCCTGATGGCCGCCCGCCGGGCGGGAGACGGCGAGCGCGAGCTGCGCGCGGGCAACTGGCAGGGGCTGGCGGCCCACCCACCTGATCGGCACCAAGGTGAGCGGCAAGACGCTGGGGATTGTCGGCTTCGGCCGCATCGGCCAGGAAATGGCGCGCCGCGCTCGTTTCGGCTTCGGCATGAAGATCATCGTCCATAACCGCAGCCGGGTGGATGCTTCTGTTCTGGCAGAGTTCGGCGCGGTCCAGACGGGTTCCGACCCCGACGACCTGTTGCCTGAGTGCGATTTCGTTTCCCTGCATTGCCCGGGAGGTACCGGTAACCGGCACCTCATCGACGCGCGCCGGCTGGACCTGATGAAACCGGGTGCGTTCCTCATCAACACCGCCCGCGGCGAGGTGGTCGACGAGGCTGCTCTCGTCGAGGCGCTGATCTTCGATGCGATCGGCGGCGCCGCCCTGGACGTCTTCGACGGCGAGCCGAACATCAATCCCGCGCTGCTTCAATGCGACGGCGTGGTGCTGCTGCCGCATCTGGGCAGCGCCACCCGCGAGGCGCGCGAGGCCATGGGCTTTCGCGTTCTGGACAATCTGGGCGACTTCTTCGCCGGCCGAGATCCGCGCGACCGGGTGATCCACGGCGCGTACCGAATTTATCTGGCGCGAGAAACCACCTGCCCACCTACTCCGCAGGAGATCCGACATGAGCTTTTTCACTATCGAGCAGGCACCCGCGCGCCTCAACCGCAGCGAACTGGCCGTGCCGGGCAGCCAGCCGGACATGTTCGAAAAGGCGGCGGCTGCCTCCGCCGCCGACGTCATTTTCCTCGATCTTGAGGATGCCCGTGGCACCGACGAAAGGACCAGAGCCCGTAAGAACATCATTGCAGCCCTCAACGACATCGACTGGGGCAGCAAGACCATGTCGGTGCGCATCAACGGGCTCGACACCCTGCATGTACCGCGACGTGGTCGATGTGGTCGAACAGGCCGGTGCGCGCCTCGACCTGATCGCGATTCCCAAGGTCGGCACGGCCGCCGATGTCTATGCACTCGACATGCTGGTCACCCAGATCAGAGCCGCCAGTTGCAGCGGGCGGATCGGCTTTGAGCACATCATCGAGACCGCGCTTGGCATGCAGAATGTCCATGGCGCGCTCGGCCTCGAAGCGCAACGAAAGCCTGCATTTTGGCGTCGCCGACTATGCCGCCAGCACTCGCGCCCGAACGACCATCATCGGCGGCGTCAATCCCGACTATGCGGTGCTGGCCGATCCGGTGCAGGACGGCAGCCGCGAGGTCCATTGGGGCGACATGTGGCACTACGCGCTCGCCCGCATGATCGTTACCGCCCGCGCCAACGGTCTGCGCCCGGTCGACAGCCCCTTCGGCGACTTCAAGGACCCCGACGGCTACCGTGCCGCCGCCCGCCGCGCCGCCGTGCTCGGCTGCGAAGGCAAGTGGGCCATTCACCGAGGCCAGATCGCGCTCGCCAACGAGGTGATGAGCCCGTCGACGCATGAGAGTCGCAAGGCACGGCGCATCCTGGAAGCGATGGCGGCGGCCGCGACGGCCGGCGCAAGGCGCGGTGTCGCTGGACGGCGGGCTGATCGACTACGCCTCGATCCGGCAGGCCGAGGTACTGGTGGCGAAGGCGAGCCAGATTTCGGACGGGGCAGTCGCATTGACCTGAATACGCCAGTGGCGGTCTTCGCGGCATCGTGAATGCCGTCTTGGAATGCCTGCCTCTTGATCTTGCGCCGAACTTCTCATCGGAACTCCGTCGATCTGCCCCGGGCCGTTCCGGCGAACCAGCTCTCCCATCATCGTTGCAGATCGTTAGAGACGGCCACGATTCCAATCCTTCATTGGACGATCCGGGCGCTCCGCCATGTCCACCTCGGACATCTTCCGCAGCGCGCGACGGCGCGGCAGCTTTGCAACATATCCTCGACGACGATGTGATCGAGCACCATATCATCATGACGGCCGGATCTCGCCTGTCTTCACCGGAGGCTGGATCGCATTGACGGAGCAAGGACCATGACACCGACACGCCGAACCGTACTGAAATCGCTGCTCGCCGCTCCCCCGGTCATCGTCTGCACGGGTTCGGCAAGTCATGTGTGAGGCAGGTCTCAGAACTTCCGCCGACACCGTCCTGCGATGGCGGTTCGGAGCAGACGCCGCAACAGACGGCGGAGCCGTTCTGATCCGAACTCGCCGCGCCGCGGCGATCGACCGAGATGCGGGATCGCAACCACGCTTTTCGCGCTTCTCGGTTTCGTGCTCGATACGCGCTGCCGAGCTATTCCGGGCGCGACGGTGGAAGTCTGGCGCCGACGAGCAAGGGGAATACGACAACAGCGGCTACCGTTGGCGGGCTCATCAATTCACGGACGATTCCGGTCGCTGGGGTTTCGACACGATCAAGACCCGGCATTACTCGTTCCGCACCCCCCACTATCATATTCAAGTGCAGGCGCCTGGAAGAGAGCTGCTGGCAGCGCAGTTGTACTTCCCCGATCATCCGCGAAACGGGACAGACCGTCTCTTCCGATCCGCGCCTGGTTATGGCAGTGTCCGATCAAGGGCGCACCGGGAGGTTCGACTTTGTTCTCCCGGTCGAATGAGAGCCGCTGATCCGGGGCTCATCGCAACCGATGACAGTAGCATTGCGCATCCTTTGCAGGAGACCGCGGAGGAGCCTGCCCGGTCTACATTAAGGGCTTGATCAGTCCGGAGACCGCAAGAGCATTTCAGGCGATGGCGGAGAGGATGGTCGCAGCAAGCTACGATCGGTTACACCATTCAGTGCGAGCAGTCCCTGGGATCCACTTCCGCTTGAAGCCGCGGTTCCGAGCACGGCATTTCCCCGATCCTGTTTTGACCGGCCGCCGCATCAGTATCGGTGACTGTTTTTGACTGGCATTGCCTTCTATTCCTTCTATCGGCTCGTTACGATGAAATACTTTACAAAAACAATGTGTTGAGTTTCCCCTGGGTGTTAGTACGTGATCTAGGCGTTCCATTTCCAGGCATTCTTCCGCCGATATTCTAATAGGATCTGTTATCGGCTCACTTACATGCGCTAATCCCGCAAAAATACGAGGCTCCCTTTGGCGTTTATTGCCTGCTTTTGAGTTTTATCCAACAGTTGGTCGGGACGGCGGGACGGCAAGATAGAGAAGTGAGGCACTTTCTGATTGCGATTTTCTGCCGCAATCCTTTGGAACGCATTCGAAACTCTGGCTTATTCGCACATGCTCAACGTTTCCGTTGTTTCTCAGCGGGTTTAAGGGCTTGTTGACCCAAAACGGAGTTTGTTGGCGGCGGATTCTGGAGACGCGGGCCGGGATCGATGTAGAGATCGCTCTTGAGAGTGACAGTTTTGCCGACCTGGCCGGGGCGATTGGCATCCGCAAGGCATCCATCCACTATCACTTCCCCACCAAGGCGATCCTGACGGCCGATCTCATGGACCGCTATCATAGGAAGGTCGCTGCCGCCTGTGCACAGATCGAGCAAACGCACGACACGGCCGCAGCCCGCCTGCTGGCGCTCATCGCGTTCTACCGCGGGGCGTTGAACGGCGGCACGACCCTGTGCCTGTGCGTCGCCCTGACGGCGAGCCGTGAAGAACCTGAGCAACGAGGTCAAAGGCAAGATCAACCTGTTCCGCGGCGCCTTGTTGCAATGGCTGGACGACACCTTCACGCTTGGGCAGGGCGACGAAAGCATCCGTGGCGTCACCGACCCCTGCCGATGCCCGCGCCACGCTGGCCTGCTCGAAGGTGCGCATCTGGCGGCCCGGGCGGAAGAGAACATCTCGGTTTCGATGCCGCGACGCACGCCCTGCAACAGCAGTCCGCACCTAAGGCGGCATGCATTCATGTCGAGATGCAAGCCATGGGGACCACTCAAGACAAGAAGAGACGACCCCCGATCCCTGCGAGATCGGCCCCTATTCTCGGATGAACCGGATTTGCTCCCAGCGCGGTGGGCGGACCCATCATATCATGCCGATTTCACCTTATGATGGTCAAGACCGCGAACGGCCGTCTCAGCGCATCCACAGACATCCCTACCCTTGCGCAGGGCAGGTCTATCTGTCTTGCCGCGCAGGCTCGGGTTCGGCAACGGCGCGTTGAATTCACGTGCCGGCAGGAAGGTAGCTGGACCCGCTTGCCGCAACTGTGCGTCCAGCAAACGGGTCCGGCAGGTATCACTTCTTTTCGCTTGCCGCGATATCCCAGGCGAACTCCGGAGCCGCGCCTTTCGAGCCGTCCGGCTTCTGTTCGGTGTAGATGTGCTTGTACTCACCGAAGTTCAGCGTGCAGCTTTCCGCGATGCGGTCGTCGGAACCGCTGCCACCGGTCAGGTTGGTGACGATAATGTCCTTCATTTCGACTTTGATGTATTCAACCGGACTGTCGCCGGCAGCCTTGCGGATCAGCAGGGTCAGCGGCAATGTGCTTGCCGGTCGACA
Source organism: Novosphingobium sp. MW5 (assembly GCA_025938935.1). Taxonomy (GTDB): domain Bacteria; phylum Pseudomonadota; class Alphaproteobacteria; order Sphingomonadales; family Sphingomonadaceae; genus Novosphingobium. The sequence continues at coordinate 36,244 of JAPCWB010000005.1, forward strand.
GATGCTGAAGCAGAACCGGGGTTGATTTGTCGACAAACTTTGTAGAGTGCTCAGGTCCTGAAAAGGCTTTGCCGGAGCCGGAACCGCCCGCCCATGTGGGTGGTTCCCGACTGGGATGCACCCAGGACCAGGACAGGACATCGATCTTGTCCTTGTGGCTTTTGTCCTGAGCTTCACCCTTGATGCCCTCGAGTTCAAAAAACAATCTACGGCCATGTCAGTTAACCTCGTTGGTCTGGCGTCCGGTGGAGGCTTTCCGGTCGACGCGCGGTTTCGGTTTGATTGGGGACACCGGGGCGGCCCCAATTCTCTCGCTTATCCGCAAGCGCAAGACTGGTGCGCCAAGCGGAGTGGCCTGGTAGCGCGGCAAGAACGACGCTCCCTTGCAGGCCCTCGTACGGTTGATCTGCGCCTTTCTGATTGACCGTCTCGACGGCGTCCTGCACGCCGAGCTCAAGGGGTTACTCACAGCTTGTGGGCGAAACCCAGGGAGCAGTTCCCGTTGGCTGTAGACCAGACAATTAGTCTCTGGAAACTTGTACCTGCAACGAATTTGCCACGATCGGTTGAATAATACAGACGTTATGCTCGTTCATTTAAACATGAAGCTAGTCTACCCAGCGTGATTAGTCTAAACATATTCCAAATTTTTTCGCGTTCTTTTTCAGTTTGTAACTTATTCATCTAATCAGATGATGCGTTTTCCTGGTGACCTACATCACAACAAATGCGTGGATTGATTTCGGCAGGCGCAACTACGGTTGGGCTATCAAGGCGGAATCTCGACTGCGCCAATTCGTGGGCAAAACCGATGCTTTCCAACGAAAAGGCGTATGAAATCATTGGCGGCGCCATCACCGGCGCCATCCTTACCAGATCATCATCAACAACGCCCACGGGATCAGCCTCGAACGCGTTCCCGTTCATGGCGAAAGTGGACATCCGACGGACGAAAAGTTCAAACGTCACCGACCGAACTCAGGATTCAACACGGCGTGAAACGCTGAACTGTGCGTCAGCATGGCTTTTGCAGTTCACAGGGCCCTTCGGTCACATACTGAATTCCGCATCCTGCGTATCCGGTACCACGTCGAAGGTGCAACGGGCAGAGACAGCGCTCTCGCAATCCGGTCTCGATACCCTTTCTCAAGGCGATGCCCTTCTTCAAGGCGGCGGATTTCGTCGGCAGTCAGGCCACGCAGGCCGCCGCCATCCAGGGAATAGCCAAGATGTTCCCGGTAGGCTCTGATGACGGATGTACCCTGAGCGGTGGCGATGGATATCACCTCGGTAATTGCTGATTTCTCGATTCGGTCGCGTTGGTCCTTGAAAACGGCAAATGAAATAGCGATGCCAGAAATCATCCGGCAACGCCAACTAA
>JAPCWB010000006.1 GCA_025938935.1 Novosphingobium sp. MW5
ATAGCCGGGGAAAATCCGCGGTGAAGGAAATTGACGCCCTGATCCGCACCCAGCCGAACAATCCCTACTACTACGAACTCAAGGGACAGGCGCTGCTGGAGGGCGGCGACCCGAAAGCCGCCATTGCCCCTTTCCGCAAGGCGCTGTCCTTCAAGCCGAACGAACCGCAATTCCTCGTCTGGCTGGGCTATGCGCTGGTTGGCGCCAACGAACCGTCCTACCTGCCGGAGGCCGAGCGGGTCCTGAAAGAGGCCATCCAGCGCGACCCGAACTCGGGCGTCGCCTATAGCCAACTGGCAATCGCCCACGGGCGTCAGGGCGAGCGGCCCGAGGCCGATCTGGCAACGGCAAAAGGCCTTATGGTCCGCGGAGATTTCGAGGCCGCCAGGCGCTACGCCGCCCGCGCTCAACAAAGTTTGAAGCGTGGAACGCCGGCATGGCTTCAAGCCGATGACATTGTAGCGTACAAACCACCTGATCTGCCCAATAGCCGTTAGGCTGTCGTGACACATATGGTCGCCCGGTCGAATGTCGATCACCGGTGGCCAAAGGAGCCCGAATGAACCACATTTCCCCGATTTTCCGGCCATTGTGCCCGCCGGCACTGCTACGCCTGCTCTCCGCTTGCGCGCTGGCCCTGTCCCTGTTCTCCGTTCCTGCCAGTGCACAGGATGTCGACCGCAGCGAGATCGAGAAGATTGTGCGCGAATACCTTCCTCGAAAATCCCGAAGTCATCGCCGACGCCTTGAGCGAACTCGAGCGGCGCGAGAAGGCGGCCGAAGAGGCCGCCCGTCTGGAGGTCCTCTCCGACAGCTCCGGCATCCTCTTCGATCTGTCCCGCCAGGCCGTTCTGGGCAATCCGGAGGGCTCCGTCACCCTCGTTGAGTTCTTCGACTACAATTGCGGCTATTGCAAACGTGCCCATGCCGACATGGTCAGGCTCATCGAAGAGGACCCGGACCTCAGAGTCGTTCTGAAGGAGTTCCCGGTCCTGGGCCAGGGCTCCGTCGAGGCAGCCCAGGTCGCGGTTGCGGTCAACTCCATCGCCCCGGAAAAATACGGCGAATTCCATGAAGCGCTGCTGCTGAGCCGCGGACAGGCGAACCGGGACAGTGCCCTCAAGGCGGCGACCGGTATCGGCATCGACCAGGACGAACTTCTGGCTGCCATGACCACGGACGAAGCCGGCCAGACGATCGAAGAAGTCTATTCGCTTGCGAACCGGCTCGGACTGACGGGAACGCCATCCTACGTGGTCGGCGATGAAGTCGTCATGGGCGCGATCGGCTACGATCAGCTTCGAGAAAAACTCGACGTGGTGAAGAACTGCGGCGAGGCGTCGTGTTAGTGCCGGGTCCAATAAGGCTGTTGGAAACGGCAATTCCTCGATATCAATGAATAATCGGGGTTTTCCTGTTCCGATTGAACCCTATAAGGAGCGTGGCCTGTGTTTATCTTGAACATGGGTCACAGACACCTTTGTCCGCTTATTTTTCGGCGGAGCAAATAGCGCAGTGCGGGCCGGCTTCGGGCGGGGACAGTTTCCGCTGATCAAGCCGCGTCGGCCGGTCAGGCCCCATCTCGTCGATGGAAGGTCTGCCAGGTTGACCGAGGGGTTGCGCTTGTTGCGGACCGAGTACGAGAGCCAGATAATATGCGTAATGATAACAAGAAATTCGACACGGCCCTGATCCGGGATCTCGCAGTCCTGCTGGATGAGACAAATCTCTCCGAGATCGAATTGGAGCATGGCGATACGCGCATCCGCGTCGCCCGTCAGTTGTCGATCAATGCACCTGTCAACATGGCAGCTCCCCAACAGGCCGCGCCCGGTCCTGCAGAAGCACCGGCAGCCCCTCACGCCTCGGCCGCTCCGGCCGCCGACGCAGCCTCCCATCCGGGCACCGTGACCTCCCCGATGGTCGGCACGGCCTATCTCTCCCCGGAACCGGGAACCCCACCGTTCATCCAGGTTGGCGACAAGGTCAGCGAAGGCCAGACGATCCTCATCATCGAAGCCATGAAGACCATGAACCACATTCCCTCCACCAAGGCCGGTGTCGTCAAGCAGATCCTCGTGGACGACGCCCAGCCGGTGGAATTCGGCGAACCGCTCATCATCGTCGAATAAGGAGCCGTCACGGCCATGTTCTCAAAGATCCTCATCGCCAACCGTGGCGAAATCGCCCTGCGCATTCTGCGCGCCTGCAAAGAGCTCGGCATTTCGACGGTGGCGGTCCACTCCACCGCGGATGCGGATGCCATGCATGTGCGTCTGGCGGATGAAAGCGTCTGCATCGGGCCCCTGCCGCCCGCGACAGCTATCTCAACATTCCACAGCTTCTGGCCGCCTGCGAAATCACCGGCGCCGATGCTGTCCACCCAAGGCTACGGCTTCCTGTCCGGAAAACGCCAAGTTCGCGGAGATCCTGGAAGCACATAACATCGAGTTCATCGGCCCGACCGCGGAGCATATCCGCATCATGGGCGACAAGATCCAGGCCAAGCTGACGGCCAAGGACCTTGGTATCCCGGTTGTGCCCGGCTCGGACGGAGCCGTCACGCCGCAGGACGACGCGCATGCGATCGCCCGCGAGATCGGCTATCCCGTTCTGGTGAAGGCAGCCGCCGGCGGCGGCGGCCGCGGGATGAAGGTCGCCAGGAGCGAGGCGGAACTCGACACCGCCCTTTCAACGGCGCGCAGCGAGGGCAAAGGCCGCCTTCGGCGACGATGCGCTCTACATGGAAAAATATCTCGCGCAGCCGCGCCACATCGAAATCCAGGTGCTGGGCGACGGCAAGGGCGACGCGGTCCATCTTGGCGAACGCGACTGCTCGCTGCAGCGCCGCCACCAGAAGGTTCTGGAAGAAGCCCCGTCCCCGTCCCTCAACGCCGATCAGCGCAACGAAATCGGCGAGATCGTTGCCACCGCCATGCGCAAGCTGAAATACCGCGGCGTCGGCACTGTCGAGTTTCTCTACGAAAACGGCGAATTCTTCTTTATCGAGATGAATACCCGCCTGCAGGTGGAACATCCGGTCACCGAAATGATTACAGGTATTGACCTGGTCAACGAACAGATCCGGATCGCCGCCGGCGGCACGCTGGACATGAAGCAGGAAGACATCCGGTTTGAAGGGCACGCGATCGAGTGCCGTATCAATGCGGAAGATCCCGTCACCTTTGCACCGTCTCCGGGCACCATCACCTATTACCACCCGCCGGGAGGTCTTGGTGTGCGCGTCGATTCCGGTGTCTATCAAGGCTACAAGATCCCGCCCTACTATGACAGCCTGATCGGCAAGCTGATCGTTCACGGGCGGAACCGGGTGGAATGCATGATGCGCCTGCGCCGTTGCCTGGATGAATTTGTCGTTGACGAGATCAAGTCGACTATTCCGCTTTTCCGCGATTTGGTTGACAATCAGGACATCGCAAACGGTCAGTACGATATCCACTGGCTGGAAAAGTACCTGGCCAAGAAATCGGGCTGACCGGGCTGCAGTGAAGGGGCACACCCCTCCACAACCGGACAGTGAGGCCCCATGGCTGGATACAAAGACGACATCGTTATGGAAATCACGCCGCAAGTGCTGCTCAAAGCCTATGCCTGCGGCCTGTTCCCCATGGCCGAATCGGCAGACGACCCGGGCCTGTTCTGGCTGGAGCCGGAACGTCGCGGTGTCCTGCCGCTCGACCGGTTTCACATGCCCCGGCGCCTCAGGCGCACAATCCGCAACGATGTATTCGAAATTCGGGTCAGCACGGATTTCCAGGGCGTCATCGACGGCTGCGCCGAACCCATGCCCGGCCGGCAGAAAACCTGGATCAACCGGGAAATCCGCCGCCTCTACAGCGAATTGTTCGACATGGGCTATTGCCACACCGTGGAAGCCTGGCAGGAGGGTGAACTTGTCGGCGGGCTCTACGGCGTCAGCCTGAACGGTGCTTTCTTCGGAGAAAGCATGTTCACCTTCAGGACAGATGCGTCAAAGGTCTGCCTTGCGCATCTGGTCGCGCGGCTGATCGCCGGCGGCTACAGCCTGCTCGACACGGCAATTCGTCACCGACCATCTGAGCAAATTCGGCGCGCAGGAAGTGTCCCAGGCCGACTACAACGAAAGCGCTCGCGGAGGCACTGAAACTGGAAACGGACTTTTACGCCCTGTCGCCGCATGCCCGCGGCGAGGAAGTCCTGTCCATTCTGGACAGCTCAAACACACGCTGAGCCGGCCTCCTCAATACAAAAAGCCCCGCCAGCGTGCGGGGCTTTTGTATTGGAGAACCGGCGGCGATTGCCTCAGCTTCCAGGCGTCCAGGCTTCGTAATCGCCGGAGACTTCCGGACGGTTTTCCGGTGTCAGGATCGAGCCGTGCGGACGGTAGGCTTCCGGCGTGCCGGTACGGTTGGCGACATGCGGCTTCTGCCAGTGCTTCGCATGATAGGTTTCCTCCGACGGCGCCGTATCGGTCCGATGGTGCATCCAGCCATGCCAGCCAGAAGGAATTGCAGAGGCTTCCGCGGGACCGTTATAGATCACCCAACGCTTCTTGCCGTCGCGTTCCTTGTAGTACTTGTTGCCGAATTCATCTTCTCCGACGAAATCGCCCTTGCGCCACGTAAAGAAGCGGGTGCCCATGGTCTGGCTGTTCCACCAGGTGAAGAGTTCAAGCAGCAGAGTCTTCATGGCCCTCAAAAGGTCCCTTGAGTTCAATGTCTTCGGGTCCGGCCGGCCAGAAACGGAGCCGCCGGATTTCGGCGGACTATGGCGGCAAGAGCGGCATATGTCCAGTGCCGCACCGCCGCAGGCAAACAGAATTTACAGGGAAACCGGTCGCCGCGCCTGCCGGCAAACTGCCTGGGGACGGAGGCCGCTCGGCGGCCGGCCGCGTCAGTGGAGTTTGACATCCTTGACGGTCGCATATCCCGCGTTGCGGATGTGCCTGGCGGCCGCCGAACGCGGTTGCGCCTTCACCTCTTCCTTCTTCACGCCGGCGAAGACCGGGCCGGACTCGGCCTTTTTTTCGAATGCGGCTTCGACGGCGTCTTCCACTTCGGCGCGCTTTTGGGTCGCGACCCTGTGATAGAGGCGTGCGCCTGCCAGGGACTGCATCTTGCCCGCCTGCTCGTCCATGGTCTTGTGGATGCCGTAGATATTGTAGAAACCGGAATGCTCCAGCGTCATCGGCCGGTCGTCGGTCAGAAGCCATCTCAAGCGCTTGTAGAGCGTTGACGGAGATACCGGCTTCACCAGAACATGGTGCGCGCCGGCCCGCAGCGCCTTGTCCACCAGCGGCCCGGTGCCATGCGCCGTGACGAAGAGAATCGGCACGAAGCACAGCGGCTCCATATGACGGTGCCGCACAAGACGCAGGAACTGGTAACCGGAAGTGGGCTCCATCCGCCAGTCGGTCAGGATGACGTTCGGCGGTTCGGCGAGACTCTGCTTCGAGCGCGTCGTCGACCGAATCGAAAACCCGCACCCGTGCAACTTTGAAGCTGAGGAGAATCGAACGCAGAATCGTTTGCATCGGCTTGCTGTCTTCCACGACAACTGCGTCGATGTCCTCCATCGAAAGCCCGAAGGCTGCGTGATGTTTTCATAAAATACGGGCCCCTTCCCTGTCACGCCCGCACTAAACCAGAGGTCGATTAAACCCGGTTGAAGGCGTCCCCCGCCATTTTCTTTAAATTTTCATAAAACGCCGGCCATTATCATCCACAGGCGCGCGCACCATGGCGGGCAGCACTCCTTGGCCGATAAAGCAAGCGCAAATTTCCCCGGGTTTGCGCCCTCTCCGCCCACTCCCCATAATCCACACCGAAACACAATATTTTGCGATCGCCCACAACATGAGCACTAGCTGTTGTCACTCGCGCCTTGACCTTAAGAATTCATTTACACTAGTTTCTTAATCATTGAGATGCGCGTAAGCGGGGCCCCTCCCAGGCGCTCCGGTCATCCAAAAAGTTCAGTATTCGAGTCACACTTCCCGGTTTTGAACCTAGGCCGGGAAACGGGATTTGCTGTGCCGATTTTCACCGCGCGCATCGTGACAAACCTGTTGAGAAGCACTATATATGGTGGATCAACACACAAGATACGCTACATACAGGATAGAGCCTGTAAGCAACAGGGCGGCATTCGGCGAACGGGCTGGTGGAGACACCGGGCCGAATGAGATGCGGACGAGGAACCGGTTAGACGAGAGCCGGGCCTGAAGACAAAGGGACTGAAGAGAATGCGGATCGAGCGGCGCTACACGAAGGAAGGCCAATCGCCTTACGCCAGTGTTGAATTTCGGACGACCACCAGCGAAATCCGGATCCGGATGGCTCCATTGTCTTCCGGCTGGAGAACGTTCAGGTCCCCGCCCAGTTCTCCCAGGTTGCCTCCGATATCCTGGCGCAGAAATATTTCCGCAAGGCCGGCGTGCCGGCAAAGCTGAAGCCGGTTGAGGAAAACACCGTTCCTCCTGGCTGTGGCGCCACGAGGCCGACGAGGCTGCCCTTCAGGACCTGCCCGAGGACGAGCGCTACGGGTCTGAAATCGACGGACGCCAGGTCTTCGACCGTCTGGCCGGCACCTGGACCTACTGGGGCTGGAAAGGCGGCTATTTCGATCAGGAAGCCGACGCCCGCGCATTCTATGACGAACTGCGCTACATGCTGGCGACCCAGAAGGTGGCGCCCAACTCCCCGCAATGGTTCAACACCGGCCTCCACTGGGCCTACGGCATCGACGGCCCGGGCCAGGGCCACTTCTACGTCGACTTCCAGACCGGCAAACTGACCAAATCCACGAGTGCCTACGAGCATCCGCAGCCCCACGCCTGCTTCATCCAGTCCGTCGGCGACGACCTTGTGAACGAAGGCGGCATCATGGACCTGTGGGTCCGCGAGGCGCGTCTGTTCAAATACGGCTCGGGCACCGGCTCCAACTTCTCCCATGTCCGCGCGGAAGGCGAACGGCTCTCCGGCGGCGGCAAGTCCTCCGGCCTGATGAGCTTCCTCGAAGATCGGCGACCGGGCGGCCGGCGCGATCAAGTCAGGCGGCACGACCCGCCGCGCGGCCAAGATGGTCGTGGTCGATGTCGATCACCCGGATATCGAGGAATACATCAACTGGAAGGTCAAGGAAGAGCAGAAGGTGGCCGCGCTCGTCACCGGCTCCAAGATCTGCCAGAAGCACCTCAGCGCCATCATGCGCGCCTGCGTCAACTGCGAGGCGGACAATGGCGATTGCTTCGACCCGGCCAAGAACCCGGCACTGAAGCGGGAAATCCGCGCCGCGAAAAAGATGATGCTGCCGGAAAACTATATCCAGCGCGTCATCCAGTTCGCCAGGCAGGGCTTCACCAAGATCGAGTTCCCGACTTTCAACCTCGATTGGGATCTGGAAGCCTACCTCACCGTTGCCGGGCAGAACTCCAACAACTCCGTACGCGTCACCGACGGCTTCCTGAACGCCGTCGTCGAGGACAGCACCTGGGACCTGACCGCGCGGCGCTCCGGCCAGACGCTGAAAACCGTCAAGGCGAAGGAACTGTGGGAGCAGATCGGCTATGCCGCCTGGGCATCCGCCGATCCGGGCCTGCAGTACCACACCACCATCAATGACTGGCACACCTGCCTTGCCGACGGCGAGATCCGCGCATCGAACCCGTGCTCGGAATACATGTTCCTGGACGACACGGCCTGCAATCTTGCATCGCTGAATCTGATGCAGTTCCGCAGGGAAGACCGCTCCTTCGACATCGACAACTACGAACATGCCGTCCGCCTGTGGACCGTCGTTCTGGAAATCTCGGTGTTGATGGCGCAGTTCCCGTCCAAGGAAATCGCCGAACTGTCCTACAAATTCCGCACGCTCGGCCTCGGCTATGCCAATATCGGCGGCCTGCTGATGACCTCCGGCATTCCCTATGATTCCGACGAAGGCCGTGCGCTCTGCGGAGCGCTGACCGCCGTGATGACCGGTGTTGCCTACGCAACATCCGCGGAGATGGCCGGCGAACTCGGCGCCTTCCCCGGATACAAGAAGAACGCACAGCACATGCTGCGTGTCATCCGCAACCACCGCCGCGCCGCCTATGGCGAGGCTGAGGGCTACGAAAGCCTGAACACTCCCCCGGTGGCGCTGGACCATGCGTCCTGTCCGGATCAGGTGCTTGTGGAACGGGCAAGAAAAGCCTGGGACCGCGCGCTCGAACTGGGCGAGAAGAACGGCTTCCGCAACGCACAGTCGACCGTCATCGCACCGACGGGCACCATCGGCCTGGTCATGGACTGCGACACCACCGGTATCGAGCCGGACTTCGCCCTGGTGAAGTTCAAGAAGCTGGCCGGCGGCGGCTACTTCAAGATCATCAACCGCGCCGTGCCCGAAGCCCTGCGTATGCTCGGCTATTCGGAAAGCGAGATCGGCGAGATAGAAGCCTATGCCGTCGGCCATGGCACCCTCGATCAGGCCCCGAGGTCAACCCGGCGGCACTGAAGGCCAAGGGCCTTACCGATGAGAGCCTGGCGAAGCTGAAGGACGGCATGAAGTCCGCCTTCGACATCAAGTTCGTCTTCAACCGCTGGACGCTCGGCGACGAGCAGCTGAAGGCACTCGGCGTCACCGACGAGCAGATGCAGGATCCGGAATTCGATCTGCTGACCTTCCTCGGCTACTCCAAATCCGAGATCGAAGCCGCCAACACCCATGTGTGCGGCGCAATGACCCTGGAAGGCGCCCCCTTCCTGAAGAAGGAGCATTATCCGGTCTTCGACTGCGCAAACCCGTGCGGACGCATCGGCAAGCGTTTCCTGTCGGTGGAAAGCCACATCCGCATGATGGCCGCCGCCCAGCCGTTCATCTCCGGCGCGATCTCCAAGACGATCAACATGCCGAACGATGCGACGGTCGAGGACTGCAAGGAAGCCTACATGCTCTCCTGGAAGCTCGCGCTCAAGGCCAATGCGCTTTACCGCGACGGCTCCAAACTGTCCCAGCCGCTCAACTCGCAGCTTCTGGCCGATGACGACGACGAGGCGGAGGATCTGCTCGAGGAACTCGCCGCCAGACCGCATGCCGCACGCGCCGAAGTGGTGGCGGAACGCATCGTCGAACGTATCGTCGAGCGGGTCGTGCGTGAACAGGAGAAGCTTCCGGCCCGCCGCAAGGGCTATACCCAGAAGGCCAAGATCGGCGGCCACACCATCTTCCTGCGGACCGGCGAATATGATGACGGCCGCCTGGGCGAAATCTTCCTGGACATGAACAAGGAAGGCTCCGCACTCAGGGCGTTCATCAACAATTTCGCGATCTCGGTCTCGCTCGGCCTGCAATACGGTGTGCCGCTCGAAGAATATGTCGACGCCTTCACCTTCACCAAGTTCGAGCCGGCCGGCATGGTCCAGGGCAACGATGCGATCAAGAACGCCACGTCGATCCTCGACTACGTGTTCCGCGAACTGGCGGTTTCCTATCTCGGCCGCCACGACCTCGCCCACGTTCCGCTCGAAGCCTTCACTGGTCCGGTGAGTGCCGGCGCGGTCAAGAACATGGAAAAGGGCGACTCCGGCGTTGTGTCCCACGGCCTCGTCCGCGGCCAGACCGAGCGTTTCCGCCTGGTCTCCAGGTCCTCCGACCCGGCCGGCGAGGCAACCGACGCCATCTCGGTCAAGACCTCCAACGCCCCCTCGGGTCAGGTCTCCGCGGTTGCAAAGGCCTTCGCCCGCGGTTCCGAAGCCGCCGCAGCCGTGGAGTTCTCCACCGCCCCTGCCCCGCAGGCCTCCTCGGCTGCCCAGCAGATCGCCCAGGCCCGCATGAAAGGCTACGAAGGCGAAAGCTGCTCGGAATGCGGCAACTTCACCATGGTCCGCAACGGCACCTGCCTGAAATGCGACACCTGCGGCGCAACGAACGGCTGCAGCTGAGGAAGAGACTGATTGTTGTCCCGAGTCGCATAGGATTGACGATTTGGGCCAATAAGCGGCTCAAACGGCCCTGAAATGAGAAACCCGCCCATCGGAGACGATCGGGCGGGTTCTTTTTGTCCGTGCATTTTAATGGCGGCTCTGGCGCCCCTTGCTGCCAGACAGCTTCTGAACGACTTGGTCGGATAGCTGCCGTTCGCACGGGCTAAATTCCTCCGCAGCTTTAGAACATTGCCAAAGATCGAACCACCAGCCCCGTACGCCCTCTCCGTCATCCGCTTTGCGAAGGCCGACCGGCTTGCAGTTGAACATCGCGCGCAGTCGATTGGAAAAGGTGCTTTCTATGGGCGCCCTGTCAATTTCTGATAAAACCGATCTTTCGCTGGGGTAGCAGCGTCGTTTCCAGGGCCGCCGCGTTCGTGAGGCAGGCTCATCGTCTCGATCATTGATGGAGGTTTGACGGAAAACCCTATCATTGCTCGCTGACATGGCCGGCCAACAAATTCTTCGCACGTGCTCAGGAAGCAAACGGTATGCCGCGCAAGATCGTGATCGATAAGCATGGCACCTACGCCGCCAGGATCAATGGGATCGATCGATTGTTGCGGCGCTTCGGTTGTCCGATGCAGATCGAATATCTCAACAACATAGTCGAGGATCACCGATTTCATTAAACGGCGAACCCGTCCTATGCTGGGCTTCAAGCCGGACCGGGCCGCAGCGTCCTGCCCGTTTGCTTGTCGAATAGGTGCAGTTTTTCTGCGCGAGCGGCGATGGCGACGTCCTCACCCGGCTTGAAATCATGGCGCTCGGAGAAAACCGCAACGATTTCGCCGCCGCCGTAGCGTAGGAACACCATGGTTTCATGACCGGTCGGTTCGGTCACGCTGACGGTTGCCTTCAGACCGCTTTCGGCAAGCGACAGGTGCTCGGGTCGCACACCAAGCAGGACAGCCTGTCCCTCGACTGCATCCGGTTTGAAGCTGAGTGCGATTTCATCACCCTCTTCGGTGACAAATATGTTGCCGTCCGCTTTGTAGGTTCCCTTCAAGAGGTTCATCGAGGGCGAGCCGATGAAGGTTGCGACAAATGTGTTGGTGGGCCAATCGTAGAGTTCCAGCGGTGTACCGATCTGCTCGATATTGCCACCCTGCATGACGACGATCTTGTCGGCCATGGTCATCGCCTCGACCTGGTCGTGGGTGACATAGACCGTCGTCGTCCTCAGCCGCTGGTGCAGTTCCTTGATCTCCTTGCGCATCTGCACGCGCAGCTTTGCATCAAGGTTCGACAGGGGCTCATCAAACAGGAACACCTGCGGGGATCTGACAATGGCCCGCCCCATGGCCACTCGCTGACGCTGTCCTCCGACAACTGGCCGCGGATAGCGGTCAAGATAGGGAGCAAGATCGAGGGTCTCGGCGGCCGCGTTTAGGCGCTGCTTGATTACATCGGCGGGCATCTTCTGCAGGCGCAACGCAAAGACCATGTTTTCGGCCACAGTCTTGTGCGGATAAAGTGCGTAGCTCTGGAATACCATCGCGATGTCTCGATCTTTCGGCGGCAGGTGATTGACCACCTTACCGCCGATTGAAATGGTTCCGCTCGTGATGCTCTCAAGTCCCGCGATCATGCGCAACAAGGTGGACTTGCCACAGCCGGAAGGCCCGACGAGTACGACGAACTCGCCGTCGGCGATATCGATATCTACGCCGTGAGGTACGTTAACGGCACCGTAGGCCTTCTGCGCCCCGGAAATACTGACCTCAGCCATCTCACTCCCATTCGCCTCGCGGCCGGCCCCTTCAGCAAAGCCGTGTTCGAAGCTTTTTCATTATCCAATCGCTGAATTTCAGATACTGGACCGGGAGAATAATCACCCTTGCCCAGGCGCGGAAATCCTATGGAAACCTCCTCCATGAAACGTTTCATTTCCTGTTGACATTTTCCCCTTCCCGTCTAATGCTTCGACGCGAAGTTGGGAAGAGGAGCCACTTCAAGCAAGATATGAAACGTTTCATTTCTTGCTTACCAGATACTTCCGCTCGAAGCCAGAGGTAAAAACCGGACCGGTAAAACCATGCCGAAAGACCGGTGGGCGGCAGGGAAATGAAACGTGGAGGAGATCACATGAAAGTCGAGATTTACGATGCTCTGATGCGCCGTCAGGCGAGCCGTCGCGACATTCTGCGCGGCACGGCCAGCGCTGCTGCACTTCTTGGCGCCGCGGGCGCAGTGGGCGGACTTCCCGGAAGGGCGTTTGCCGCAGACGACGTGCGCGCCCAAATCCTGCAAATTCCCGGCGTGGGCAAGGGCTCGCCGACGGACGCCGACTGGCAGAAGGTCGGCGAACTCTGCCTTGGCCCGACCAAGGCCAATGTTGCGGAGGGCGAATTCGAAGGGGTTGAGCTGACCTTCATGGGTCTCAACAACCAGAACCTCCACAACTTCCTGTTCCGCGGCTTCCTGAAGGCCTGGGAGGCCTACACCGGAGCCAAGATCAATTGGATCGACCTTGCCCAGGCCGACTATAACGCCCGCCTGCAACAGTCGATCGCAACTGGTACCGTCGACTTCGACATCCTTGAAATGGGTGCTCCATTCGAAGGGGATACTGCCGGCAGAGGGCTTTTTGGATGAGATGCCCGACTGGGTTGGCAAGCAGATCGAGGCGGACGACCTCGTGGACTACCTGAAGCCGCCTGTCGGCACCTGGGACGGCAAGACTTACCGCGTCACGATTGACGGCGACTGCCATACCTTCGCCTACAGGAAGGACTATTTCGGCGAGGGATCGATCAGTGGCAAAAACGCCCCCCCGAAAACCTGGCAGGAAGTCAACGAAGTCTCCAAGGCTCTCGCTGGCAAGACCGACCCGCTCACCGGGTTGCCGGCCTATGGCTATCTCGACCCGCTTAAGGGCTGGGGCGGGTTCGGCTTTTACTTCATCGAGAACCGCGCAACTGCCTATGCGAAATATCCGGGCGATCCCGCCTGGCTGTTCGACCCCGAAAACATGGCGCCTCTGGTCAACAACCCCGCATGGTTCAGGCCATACAGGACGTCATGGATCTGATCGCGGCAAATGCCTATCCGGCGGACCAGATCAACGCAGACCCGGGTACCACGGCGTTCTCGCAGTTCCTTGCCGGCACCGGCTCCATGCTGATGTGGTGGGGAGACGTCGGTTCGAGTGCCCGTACTTCCGATACCTCGGTCGTTGGTGACGTGGTCGGTTTCGGTCTCAACCCGGCTCTGACCGGGTCTACAATCGCATGACCGGCGAGTGGGAAGACAAATTCAACGAAGCGCCGAACATGGCCTACCTCGGCTGGGGCATCTACGTGACCAAACGCGTGTCCGGCGACGCCAAGAAGCGCAAGGCAGCCTCGGTCTGCCGCGGCACATCTGGGTGGAAAGGACATCTCGCTGTGGACGTCCGCCTATCCGTCCGGCTTTCAGCCCTATCGTCAATCCAACTTCAATTACGACGAACGGGAGGCCGCAGGCACACGATCGCGCCTATGTCGAGGAAATCTACCTCGGCTCAAACGCGGACAGCTACAACCATCCGAATGTGCAGCCATAGAACCTCGGATCCCCGGATCTTTCAGTACTATTCCGTGGCGGAAGACGAACTGGCAAAGGGTTTTGCCGGACAATACCAGTCTGCCCAGGAAACCGCGGACGCGATTGCCGCAGCTTGGGAAAAAGGCATCACCGACCAGATCGGCCGCGAAAGCCAACTGAAGCTGTACAGGGCCAGCCTGGGGCTTTGATCGTTTAGCAAATCCGCTGGCGGGGACCTCTCCGCCAGCGCCTTCCGGTCCGGGCGAGGAATATCATGTCGACAGTCGAAGGCGACCTGCTGCACGACGGTACAACAGAAAAACCGGCTCCATTTCCGCGAGCCGCAGTTTCTGGGCCCGATTGGCGCTCTGGCTGGAGTGCCGCGTGAAGTTTTTGTTCTCCTTTGCAATTGCAGGCCAGCCATGACCTCGGGCTGGATCGCCGTGGGCTTCGAGAACTGGCGTCCGATCCTTTACGCTTATTTTCTCTGGGCAACGGTGCTCTGTGTCACCCGCGTGGTCATTTACGGTGAGGCCGGCAAAAAAGCCCTCGCTTCGTTCTGCCGGCAGCCCTTTTCGTGGTGTCGATGGTGGTGT
The DNA here is from genome assembly GCA_025938935.1 of Novosphingobium sp. MW5. Classification (GTDB taxonomy): domain Bacteria; phylum Pseudomonadota; class Alphaproteobacteria; order Sphingomonadales; family Sphingomonadaceae; genus Novosphingobium. The sequence goes on from JAPCWB010000006.1 coordinate 14,093, forward strand.
TTCCGCTGCTGTTTGCACTGTGGATCGGTTTTTCCGACTGGAACCTTGCGTCGCTAACCGGCCGGCGTTTCAACGGGCTCGATAATCTGCGCAGGATGATCACGGATCCGTTCTACGCCAACGCCCTCGTCAACATGATACTTTATTGCCTGGCCATTGCGGTTGAGTACGCGATCGCCTTCGGACTGGCTTTGCTCTTGAACCAGCAGACGTTGCCCGCAAATTCTGGCGCGTGACCTTTCTTGTGCCATTGATGCTCTCGCCGGTGGCCGTGAGCTGGATGGTCGGAAAATCGATGCTTGAACCCCGTTTCGGCCCGATCGCACGGTTTGCCCGCTGGCTCGGCTGGGAAAACCCATCGTTCTTCGGCGATCCCCTGACGGCAAAGCTCTCCGTCATGATCATGGATGCCTGGACGTTCATTCCCTTCATGATGATCATGCTTCTCGCCGGGCTGCAGTCCATGTCCAAGGAAGTGCTGGAAGCTGCGGAGGTGGATGGTGCCACGAAATGGCAACGTTTCTGGCAGGTCATCTTCCCGCTCATGCTGCCGGTTTCCGTCACGGCGATCATGATCCGGATCATCTTCAAGCTCAAACTGGCGGACATCATCATTACGGTCACGGCCGGTGGTCCCGGCGGCGCAACGGATTCGGTCACCAGCTTCATCTACCGGGAATACCGCGACCGCTCCAATGTCGGATACGGCACCCTGCTCGCGATTGTATATCTGGTGGTTATTGTTCTGGGCATGACCGTGCTCATGAAGATCTCCGACCGCATCGTAAGGCGGATGACAGGAAGGCTCTGATGGTTTCGATCGATTTCGACAAATACGGTCGCGGTCAACGATGCGCTGGTGGGCGATGCGTTTCGTCGTCTACGGCCTGCTCATCACCTGGGCGATCGTCTGCATCTTCCCGCTTTTCTGGACGGTTTCCACCTCGTTCAAGACCGCGGCCGACGTGATGCGTGGCAACCTGGTGCCGTGGTTCAATTTCGAACCCAGCTGGCTCGGCTGGCGTTCGCTTGGGCTTTCTCCCGACACCATTTTTGAAACTTCCACCGTGCGCGAAGAATTCATGCGCAGGCTCTGGAACAGTTCGATCATTTCGGTGTCCGCGTCCACCTTCGCGGTGGTCCTGGGAACTCTCGCGGCCTATGGCCTCAGCCGCTTCTCCTACAAGTTCGGCTTTATGCGCAATTCCGATATTTCATTCTTCTTCCTGTCGCAGCTGATCATGCCGCCGGTCGTTCTCGCACTGCCTTTTCTGGTTCTCTACAAGGAGCTTGCGCTTCTCGACACCTATTCGGGCATGATCGCGGTTTATACGCTGATGGTCCTGCCGATCGTCGCTCGTGATCATGCGCGATCAGTTCGCGACCGTGCCGGTGGAACTCGAGGAGGCTGCGCTCGTCGACGGCCTGTCAATCTGGGGCGCCTTCTGCGCATCGTCGTGCCCCTGATCCTTCCGGGAATGGTGGCCGCATTCATTCTGGCGCTGATACTCTGCTGGAACGAGTACTTCTTCGCGGCACTCCTGACTTCCACCCACACCAATACCCTGCCCGTGATGATTGCCAGCCAGACCGGCACAGGGCATCAACTGGTGGTCCATGGCGGCACTTTCCACTGCCGGCATTCTTCCCTTGGTCTTCGTCGGTGTTCTGCTGGAAAAGCATATCATTGCCGGCATGACCGCAGGCGCAGTCAAATAGTGACGGGACCGGCAGTATGTCCAAGATGCCCACAGTCAAAGATGTTGCGGAGCGTGCGGGTGTATCCGTCGGCACTGTTTCGCGTGTTCTGGCGGGCGAGGCCGCAGTCAAGCCATCGCTGCGCGAAAAGGTGAATGAGGCGATTGTGGCACTCGGCTACCGGCCGAACGTGACCGCAAGAGCCTTGCGAACCTGCAGAACGGATGTCATCGGTCTCATCGTTCCTGACATCACCAACCCGTTTTTTGCACAGCTGGCAGCCAGCGTTGAACGGGCAGCGCAGGACTACCGCCATTCCCTCATGCTGGCGAGTTCACATGACGACCGTGAGGCCGAACAGGACCATGTTGTGGCATTTCTGGACAGGTCGGTGCGCGGATCTATCGAGATTGCATCGAGCGACAATCCCGATTTGCAACTCAAATCTCGATCCCGATCATTTCGCTCGACCGGCGTTTTGGCGCCTTTCCTCTGGTCTCGACCAATCACGCACAAGCCGCCGCACTTATTGCGAGCCATCTGTTTGAGCTGGGGCATCGTCGCATAGCCTACGTCGCCGGACCGCCTGATACCGAAGCCGGACGGGCACGCAGAAAGGGTTTCGTCACGCGCATGAAGCAGCTCAGTGACGAAGTGGAGCTGGAGGTCTTCTTCGGAAAGTTCGACTATGAATCCGGAGAAAAGATCGCTCGCGACCTCCTTCGCGCTCGCCTCAGGATCGCCTCGACGGCGATTGCCGCAGCCAGCGATCAGCAGGCCATCGGGCACCGGCGCGCTGCGCGGGACCTTAATGTTGATGGTGGCCACGTGAATTGTCGGTGACAGGCTTTGACGACATTCTGCTCGCCAACCTCGTCGTGCCGCGCCTCACGACCGTACGTCAGCCGACCGATACGCTGGCGCGGCGGGCAGTCGAACTGCTGTTCAGCCAATCATCGGATATCGAAGACGAGATGATCGACGGTTCGTTGATCAAACGGGTTTCGACAGGACCGGCGCCGCAATAGGGCCCTGGCTCCGGCAACAGGTGAATTAGGGACCAGCCGGGCGTCGCAGCCGGTAAAATAGAGAGGTGGATCAATGCTCAAAGGCATTCGGGCCGAACTTAGCGGCGACATTCTTCAAGCGCTTTGCACGATGGGCCATGGCGACGTGGTGGTCGTCTCGGACGCGAATTTTCCCTCTGATCTCCGTTGCCCGCCAGACGCGCGCTCGGCAGCCTTTTAACGATGGGAAACATCCCGGCACCGCAGGCTATTGAGGCAATACTCCGGTCTTCCCCGGATACGCCACTCCAACCTCCGTGGGCCGCATGGAAGTGATTGGCAAGCCCGACGAGGTTCCGACGATCCAGCAGGAAGTACAGGCAATTGTTGACCGCGCCGAGGGCAAGCCTGCACCCATGTATGCGGTCGAGCGGATGGCGTTTTACGAAGTCGCGAAGAAGGCCCATTGTGTGATCGCGACAGGTGAACTGCGGTTTTACGGATGCTTCCTCCTGACCAAGGGTGTCATTCCGATAGAGGATGTCGTCAGATGAGCGAACAGGGTGGAGTTGTTATTCTCGGCATTTTTGCCGCCGACACGTCCTACAAGGCAAAGCGCCTGCCCCACATCGCCGAAACGTTGATGGGATCGGAGTTCACTCTGGGGCCTGGCGGCAAGGATCCAACCAGGCGATTGCCGCGGCCAAGGCAGGTGGCAAAGCGACCTTCATTTCGCGAGTGGGGAATGATCCATTTGGTGACATGGCGCTGGCGGCCTATGCATCAGCGGGCGTCAAGGCCAATGTGATGCGGATGGAAGGTGTATCGACAGGTGCAGCGTTCATCTTTGTCAATGAAGACAATGGTGACAATGCCATCATCGTCGTTCCCGGCGCGGCGGGGCTCATCGGTATCGAGGATGTCGAAGCCAACAGGGCCGACATCGAGAACGCCGCCATCTTCATGACCCAGCTCGAGCAACCGCTGGAGGCGGCCCTTCACGGTCTGGCCATTGCGAAAGCCGCAGGCGTGACGACGGTCTTCAATCCCGCCCCGGCGCGCGCCATTCCGGAAGAATTATACGCTCTTTCAGATTTCATCGTCCCCAACGAGATCGAAGCAGCCGAACTTGTCGATCACGCCATCGAAACCGATGAGCAGGCGCGTGCCGCCGGAGAGATGCTGCTGCAAAGAGGCGCAGGGGCTGCCATCATCACGCTCGGTGACCGAGGCGCGCTCTATCACGCGCACGGACAGAGTGAGTTCATTCCGGCGTATTCGGCGGGCAAAGTGGTCGATACCACCGGTGCGGGTGACGCTTTTCTCGGCGGTTTTGCCACAGCTCTTCCCGAGGGACAAACTCCGGTCGACGCGGTGCGCTTCGGGTGCGCAACGGCAGCAATTGCCGTCACCCGCCCGGGGACCGCACCATCGATGCCGTCGCGCACGGAGATCGACGCCGTCCTGCAATCGGTGTGACGGCACGGTCACGTACTTTGAAGCAGGGAACAGTCCAACTTCTTGCCTGCTGACCTGTGATGCCCTCATAGGCACTGACCTGCCACGGGATTTTTCCCCCACCGTTGATTAGAGTCCGACCCACTTTGAGGACGGACAATGATGCGAACGAGATTCACAGGCGAGCAGATCATCGGCATTCTTGCCGAGCATGAGGCAGGGGCGAAGTGCGCCGATCTGTGCCGCAAGCACGGCAAGCCGGAAGGCAGACAGTTCGACAACTGGAAGGCCAATCTGCCTTCTTGAGACCGAATGGGACGGCCACCGACATTCCGAACGCCTCGTAACGCCACGCATAAGGGCCCGTTCGGCTTCCCGTGCTAGCGGCCAGATATGGCCAACATCTGCGGACATCTGATCAGACTGGGCAGATGCGCAAACTGGGCGTGCCAGTGCGCATCGATCCGGCTTCGGCCCCACCGGGAAACAGGTCATCGGGACGTTTCGGCAGCAACAAGGCCTGGGCTTCAGCCACGCTGATCCCCGGCGCTTTCCCTGGCAGCACTGAAAGCAAGGCGTCTCGCATTGCCTCGTATTTCGCGCGGTCAACCCGGTGGACCCGGGCATGATTTCACGCTTTCGACTTGCATGGCGGGCAGACACCATGTCTGGCACTCCGGCTTTGCTAGGCACGCTGTTGCGGCTTGTGAGCCGTAACGATCCAGGCCCGCGAGTCGAACAGCACGCCGTCTGGCGTCAGATGCGATCCCAGCAAGGCGCGCACCCGCTGAGAGACCCCCTCCTTCTCCGGGCTCCGTGAATCGCCCTGCTCCATGAACAGGCCGGCCACGGCCTCATGGGCCGCATCGATGTTCGGAACCGCAGAAGACAGGCTGCCCGCGGAACTCCGGGCAAACTCGACCGAAGCAAATCCGGCTTGGGTCAGGATGTCTGTCGTCACTGCTGGATCGGCGAGCGAGAACGGCGGCAAGCAAGTTGGCTGGGGCACGTCCCGGAGCCAACGCATCCGGAATGGCCGTGGCCCACTTCCGTTGCGGTCATGCAGCCTCGCCATGCTTCATCAGCACGAGTAGACGGGCTCCGGCCTGCACTGCGCGGCCAAGATTGGCGAAGGCTGCGGCCGGGTCGGCGAAAAACATTGCGCCGAAACGGCTGATGCAGAGATCGAAATGCACGGCAGGAAACGCCTTCGTTTGAGCGTCACCCAACGCCGAACGCGACATTATGCAGTCCCTGCTCGCTGCTGCGCCGACGGGCAACCTGTAGCAACTCCTCCGAAACATCGACCCCGACAACCTTTCCCTCCCGGGCGATGCGGGCCGCATCGCAAGCGTGGTCTGGGCCCGCACTGCATCCGGATGTCGAGCACGCGGTCCTTCAGTCCGATGGCATGGAGGGCCGCACGAAAATGCTCGTGGATGCCGGCGCGGGTTCAGCGTCGTAAAAGTCAGCGCGATTGGAGGTCATGCGGATTTGTTCCGCCGCACATAGCGCTGGAACGCCATACCCCGGGGGAACCTCCGCTCTTCGACAAACTCGAGATCGAGCTGTCCCTCGATGCCCTTGAAGACGGGATTGCCCACGCCGGAGGCGACCACCGGAACAGAGTAGAGCGCGAATTCATCTACCAGGCCGGCTTTGATGAATGCCGCCGCCAGGGCCGGACCGGCGACCGAAATGTCCTTGGCCGATTCCGCCTTGAGCCGCCGGATGTCCTCCGGCCGGAACTCGCGCAGGATCTGCTGGTCTCGCCACTCGACGCCTGTTCGAGGCTCGAAGAGATGACCAGCTTATCGAGTTCCTTCCAGATAACGAGCGGGTCTCGTTGGCGTGTTCGGCTCCACTCTTTTTCCGGAAAAGTTTCCCAGCAGACCATGGATCTGCGTACATGCGCCGGCCATAGATTTCGGTGCCGAGTTTGCGCATCTCGTCGTTAATGAACCCGAGGGCGTCCTCGTCGAAGTGGTCCGACGGATCGGCAACGAAGCCGTCGAGCAGACATCATCATGCCGTGCGTCGGCCATTGCCCATCTTTTTCTCCCCGATCAGTTGGATTTCACGCCTCCACCTAGGAATGGGTGAGACGCATCGTCATCCAGCTCGCCGAATGCCTTGAGCAGCGCCGCCTGCCAGATGGAGCAAGGCGGCTCCGTTTCGGGATGGGCCAGGACAAACATATTGCGCGCCATTCCCGGCTCGGATTAAACTGCATTCTGAAAAAACAATGTAATCACCGAATGACATTCCGCAAAGGGACTAATGTGCCACATTCTGCAAAAACAGACGCCATTCGGTCCACGTTTCTCAAGGGCGTGTGCTTGATGCTTTCGACCGAAAATATTAGCCGCCCTGACCGTCGACGCCGGGATCAGTTACGCAGAGCTTGGGCAGAAAGTTGACTGTCAGCTCCCGCGGCTCACGAGCGGGTAAAGAAACTGCG
>JAPCWB010000007.1:0-55000 GCA_025938935.1 Novosphingobium sp. MW5
CTGCTTCGGCAGGAGTTTCCTTCGGGATGGGTAGAAAATATCGGGAAAGACGCATGAAGTTTCTCTCAATTTTGGCAACGCCGGTTTGATGCGCAGTCAAAGCGCAAGCCACGCCCAAAAACAAGCCCCGTCCCGCATTTCTCATATTCTGTGCCACGCTTGGATAATGAGCGCTCGCCCGGCCTCACCCCGTGCCTGTCTGGTCGCTCTATCCCATGGGTGGCGGGGCACTTCCCGGGCGCACAACTTGCAGGAAAAAGAAGCCGGAAAATGGAAAGCTGAACCGCTTTGCCGGCTCATTTTAGACGGTTAAACAATCGAGCCTTGAGTACAATCGCCAGCATACAAACTAGGCAGGCAAAAAAAATAGAGCGAACCGCGACAAATAGGTGACAATCCTGATTCAATCGGCTAGTTTCCATTCTCATAAAAGAAGATGGCCTTGGCAGAAATGCTAAGAAGCTCAAGGACATCGCGGTCTGAGTCTTGGGAGGAAGGACCCTCAGGCGCACCTTTCGGTTTGCAGCCGCCCAGCCAGATTGAAATATCAGTCGGAATAAGTGGATCAGGGTCAATTTAGACGCGGAACTTTATAAAGGCAGAGCTTGGCTCTGCCTTTTTCTTTTTTGTAATACTCCGGCCGAATGGCGGGCTAATTTCCAGGACTGTTGTAGCTGTTCGCGGGCGGCTTGAGGAATGGAATATCGTCCAGCCCGAACCCTGACTGCCGAAGCGCCACATAGCTGGTGAAAATCACGGGTTGTGACGATGGTTGTCAGGATGATCACTCTGAGGAATTGCGGTCTGTCCGGAGCGCTTGGCTCCGGAACCCGGCACGACTTCGCCTGCCTCCTCCTGTGTCCGGCGCAGGCCGAACGGCGGGATCGCCGAGACAGAATGATCCACCAGATCATGAAATAAACCCGCCAGGCCGAACGCCACGGACATTGCCGCGGCCTCTTCCAGTTCCGTCAGTTGTAGCCCAGGAAATCGCTTCGGATGCAAAAACAGCACCGGCTTTCCATGGGCGCCGATCTTGGGTTCCCCGTCGCCCAGAACCCCGGCGCCGCCGGCCACCAATCGGTCGCGGGCCGCGATGATGTCATCGACCTCGTGGCATACGTGATGGATGCCCCCGGACGGGTTCTTTTCCAGAAAGCTTCACGATCGGCGAATTGTCGCCGAGCGGCTCGAGCAGCTCGATCTTCGTATTCGGCAGGGTGATGAATACCGTGCTGACACCGTGATCCGGCTGTTCTTCCTTCGCCGACACTTCGGCCCCGAGCGTATCCCGGTATACCGCCGCCGCGGCCTCGATATCCGGCACCGCGATTGCCACGTGATTAAGCCGTCCGATCATTTGCACACTCCTCCGCGTGGGAAGCACCGACACTTCGACGTCGACCCGTTGTCGGACGTCCAGCCGCCGCCCCGGTCGAACGTCCGCCGATCCCGCCCTCGAGGCCAACTATGGTTGGGTCCCCCATCACCTGCAGAGCGGCTTTTTGCCCCAGACCTCCAGGATGCCGGCCCGGGCACCGCGCCGCGCCGGCTTCGGCGATAACGTTCTTGTCCTTCCGCCGGGCTTTCGGAATGCTCGTCACCGCACCGGTCACCGCCTTGGTGACGACGTCTTCCATCGGCACGCCGTCATCGTCCGTGTCCGGCAGTCCCATGGGCGTCACGTCCGGATCGGCGAGCAACGCCCCTGCCCGGTCGGCGACCAGGGCAATCACGGCAGCACCTGCAAAGGACAGCTTGCGCCGTTCCTTGACACCGGTAACCTCCGGATCGTCCAGGATATCCCGTCCTTCACCAGAATGCCGGACGGCGCTTCATCGATGATCGCGGCCCTGCCCGCATTCAGGCGGATGATGTCGCCGTTCTTGCCGCGAACCACTTCGGGAATGCCGTGTTCCTTGGCAAACGTGGCATGGGCGGCAAGATGCAACGGTTCGCCATGGACCGGAACCAGGACTTTCGGCTGAAGCAGCTTGTAGAGCTGCGCCAGTTCCCCGCGGCGCGGGTGGCCGGAAACGTGGACCAGCGCATCCCGGTCGGTGATGATTTCGACGCCCTTGTCCGAAAGGTTGTTCATGACCTCGCCGACGGCCTTCTCGTTGCCGGGAATGGTGCGCGAGGAAAAGATCACCATGTCGCCCGACGAAAGGGCCACATTGCGGTGTTCGCCGGCAGCGATCCGCGCCAGCGCAGCACGGCTTTCCCTTGCGACCCCGTACACAGCAACACCGTCTTCCGCGGAAGGTAGCCGTAGGCTTCCTCCTCGTGAAACGCCGGCAGGCCCTCCAGGTAACCGAGTTCGCGTGACACATCGATCACCCGGTGCATCGACCGGCCGACCACCACCACATCCCGCTGGTTGAGGGCGGCGGCGGCGGCAATCGCGCGGATACGGGCGACGTTCGAGGCAAAGGTCGTCACGGCGATCCGGTGTTTGGCCCTGGCCATCACCTTGCCGAGTTCTTCCGCCACTTCCGTTTCGCTCGGGCTGACGCCGTCGCGCACCGCATTGGTGCTGTCGCCGATCAGCGCCATGACGCCTTCCCGGCCGAGCGCGGCCAGGCGGTCCATGTTGATCGGCAGGCCAACGCCCGGCATGTTGTCGATTTTCCAGTCGCCGGTATGGAAGACCAGTCCGGCCGGCGTGCGGATCGCCAGCGCACAGGGTTCAGGATCGAATGGGCCATCGCGACGAACTCGACATCGAACGGCCCGATCTTGTGCCGCTCACCCTGTTGGACGATCGTTACCGGAACCTCTTCCGCGCCTGGCTCGCTTTCGATTTTCGATGCAAGCATGGCAGCCGTGAAAGGTGTTGCATAAACAGGCACCTTCAAGAACGGCCACAGATGCATGATGGCCCCGTAGTGGTCCTCATGGGCATGAGTGATCACCATGCCGGCGATGTTGTCGACTTCCTCTTCCAGGAACTTGATGTCCGGCAGGACGAGATCGATGCCCGGAAGTTCGGCCCGGCGAAACTGACGCCGCAATCGACGATCAGCCAGGTGCGATCGTCCTCCGGGCCATAGCCGTAGAGAGCCAGGTTCATGCCGATCTCACCGACACCACCCAACGGCAGAAACACTATGTCATTTTTATTGGCCGAAGCCATTGATTGCTCCTTCAAAACCTGTTCTCAGGCCCGCAGTCAGTCCCCGGTCAAAAACACGTCGCCTGCGTAAATCGTACGCTGGCGGCCATCATTCTGTTTCAACACCAGATGTCCGCGGGCATCCAGATCGGCAAAAACGCCGGTAATCTCTTCCTGGGCGGTTTTGATCGTGATCGCCTTGCCCAGGTGTGCCGCCCGGCTCAGCCAGGTACGGCGAATGTCTCAATCCGCCCGGCTGCCCCCAATGGGCGAGTTGTTCCGCCATGGCGGCCGCCGGGCATCGAACAGTCTTTCAGCGGTCACCTGAAAACCAAGGCTCCTGAGGTCCGTTGCCTCATACAGCGAAAGCGGCGGGTGGGAAACACAGTTGACGCCAAACCCGATGACCACCGCCTGGCGGCCATCGCCCAGGGTTTCGGCCTCCAGCAGGATGCCGGAAAGCTTTGCCCCGTCGACCAGAAGGTCGTTGGGCCATTTCAGCGATACCAGTTGCAGTGTACCGGCCGATTTGTCAACGGCTTCCGACAGCGCAACAGCGGCAACAGGCGGCAGTTCGCCTATTCTGTCGGCCGGTTGCGGGTCGATCAGCAGCAGACTGGCAAACAGATTGCCCCTGGGCGACTGCCAGTCCCGTCCCCGGCGCCCGCGGCCCTCGGTCTGCATCTGTGCGCGGATCCAGAGCCCTCCCGCATGTCCGCTGCGCGCCCGCTCAAAACAAAGATTATTGGTCGAGCTGACGCTCTCGTGTTCTTCAATGCGAAAGTCCGGCGCACCCGGCGCCGGACGTTCAAGACCCTTCTCGCTCATGCCCGGCGTCAGAACAGCGACTGCGCCGCGGCACTGGCGGCAGTGACCACCTGGCCGGGCGCAAGCCAGAAGAAGACGACAAGGAGGCTGGAAAGTCCCAGCACGACCCGCAGTTCCATTGGCATCTTCTCAAAGGCTTCCACGGGCTCGTCAAAGAACATCACCTTGACGATGCGCAGGTAATAGAAGGCCCCGACCACCGACATGACGATACCGATGATCGCCAGCGGATAAAGACCCGCCTCGACCGCGGCCGCGAACACGTACCACTTGCCGAAGAAGCCGATCAGCGGCGGAATTCCGGCCAATGAGAACATCATCAGTCCGAGAAGGATCGCCATCGGCAGGTTGGTCTGCGAAAGGCCAGCAAGATCGGTGATTTCCTCCACCATGCCGTCCTTGCGGCGCATGGACAGGATGCAGGCGAAGACGCCGAGCGTCATGCCGAGATACGCGATCATGTAGAAGATGACGCCCTCGACGCCGGTCTGCGTGCCCGCGGCAAGGCCGACAAGCGCGTAGCCCATATGACTGATCGAGGAATAGGCCATCAGCCGCTTCAGGTTTCTCTGGCCGATCGCCGCGAATGCGCCAAGCGCCATGGAGGCGATGGATACGAACACGATGATCTGCTGCCAGTCGCTGGTCACCGGCTGGAAGGCTTCCACGACGATCCCACCAGCATGCCCATGGCAGCCACTTTCGGGCGGCGGCAAGGAAGGCCGTAACCGGCGTCGGTGCGCCTTCATAGACGTCCGGCGTCCACATGTGGAACGGTACCGCGGATATCTTGAAGGCAAGGCCGGCCAGAATGAAGGTCAGGCCGATAACGAGGCCGATCGTGGCGCCGCCTGCGGACAGGGCTTCGGCGATCTCCCCGAAACCGATCTGGCCGGTGAAGCCGTAGACCAGGGACATGCCGTAGAGAAGCATGCCGGAGGAAAGCGATCCGAGAACGAAATATTTCAGGCCCGCCTCGGTGGAGCGGACGCTGTCGCGGTTGATTGCAGCCACCACGTAAAGCGCAAGGCTCTGCAGCTCGAGGCCCAGATAGAGCGCGATCATGTCGTTGGCCGACAGCATCAGCATCATGCCGAGCGTCGTCAGGACGATCAGGATCGGATACTCGAAATGATCGAACGACTGGCTCTTTGCGTAGGCCCAGGACATGGCAATCGCAAAAAACGAGCCGGCCAGGACGAGCAGCTTGAGGAGATAGGCGAACTCGTCGAGAATGAAGGAGCCGCCAAAGGTTTCGCCGTAGGTTGGCACCAGCAGCAGCACCATGAAGGTGCCGCCGAGCAGGCCCATCGCACCGCCGAATACGGCATAGCTGACGCTTTTGCCGCCAAAGGCGCCGACCATCAGCAACGTCATGGCTCCGAGGGCAAGGATGATCTCCGGCAGGACCGGCATGAGATCTGGCAATTGGGTCATATCTGACATAGCTCTGTCTCGTCCTCGAAACCTTAGTGAGACACGGCGGCGGCAGCCGCGTGCTTGGTGATCCCGGCAGCATCAAGGGCCGCAGTGTATTGCGTGATCAGATTGTCGACCGCTCCCTGGGTCACATCCAGGATCGCCATCGGATAGAAACCGAAGAAGACGGTCAGCAGCACCATCGGGATCAGGATGGCCTTCTCCCGGAAATCCAGGTCGAGGATCGACTTGAGGCTTTCCTTCTCCAGCGCACCGAAGATCACGCGGCGATAGAGGTAGAGCGCATAGGCGGCGGACAGGATCACGCCGAAGGTCGCAAAGAACGCAACCCACGTATTCACCTGGAACACACCCATCAGCGTCAGGATTTCGCCGACGAAGCCGGACGTGCCGGGCAAGCCGACATTGGCCATTGTGAGAACCAGGAATACCACCGCGTATTTTGGCATCCGGTTGACCAGACCGCCATAGGCGGCGATCTCCCGGTGTGCATCCGGTCGTAGATCACCCCGACGCATAGGAAGAGCGCCCCGGACACGATGCCGTGGGAGAGCACTGGAAGATGCCGCCCTGCACGCCCTGATGGGTCATCGTGAAGATGCCCATGGTCACGTAGCCACCTGGGCGACGAAGGTCGGCGATCAGTTTCTTGATGTCTTCCTGCGCCAGCGCCACCAGCGAGGTATAGATGATGGCCACCACGGACAGCGTGTAGATCATCGGCGCGAACAGGTCGGATGCGATCGGGAACATCGGCAGCGAGAAGCGCAGGAAGCCGTAGCCTCCGAGCTTCAGCAGAACGCCCGCCAGGATCACCGAACCGGCCGTCGGCGCCTCCACGTGCGCGTCCGGCAGCCAGGTGTGCACCGGCCACATGGGCATTTTCACCGCGAAGGACGCGAAGAACGCCAGCCAGAGCCAGGTCTGCATGCCTGCCGGGAACGAATGCGCCAGAAGCTGTTCGATATCCGTGGTGCCCGCGTTCCAGTACATCGTCATGATCGCGATCAGCATCAGAACCGATCCGAGCAGCGTGTAGAGGAAGAACTTGTAGGACGCATAGACGCGCCGTGCGCCGCCCCAGACGCCGATGATCAGGAACATCGGGATGAGGCCGGCTTCGAAGAACACGTAGAAGACCACCAGATCCAGCGCGCAGAACACGCCAATCATGAGCGTTTCCAGCACCAGGAACGCGATCATGTATTCCTTGACGCGCTTCTGAACGCTTTCCACGACGCTAGGACGCAGAACGGCATCAGGAAGGTCGTCAGGATGACGAACAGCACCGAAATGCCGTCCACGCCCATCCGGTAGGAAATATTCCCGCCCAGCCAGTCGCGCTGTTCGACGAACTGGAAGCCGGGGTTGGTATAGTCGAAGAACGCCCAGATCGCCAGCGACAGCACGAAGGTGACCCCCGTGGTCACGAGCGTGACCATGCGGATGTTCTTCTTGCTGCCCTCATCCTCGCCCGGAACAAGCAGAATGAAGAGCACGCCGAGCAGCGGCAAAAAGGCAGTGAGTGACAGAATTGGCCAGTCAATCGGTGTAGTGTGCACCCCGCCGGTGCCGGCACCGGTGAACATCGACCAGGTGATAAGCAAAGCCACACCGATCAGCATCGCAAATGCATAGTGATAGAGATATCCGGTCTGCAGTCTGACGGCCCAGGTCGTCACGTTCTGGACGCGGGAGGCGATCCCGTCGGGGCCGTAGCCGTCGATGACGGCGCCGTCGCCCTTCTTCCACAGCACGCGGCCGAGCCGCATTGCAGGACGGACAAAGAGGAAATCATAGAGTTCGTCGAAGTACCACTTGTTGAGCAGGAACTGGTAGAGCCCGGAATGGCGCTCGGCCGGCCGCTTGGCATTTCCGGCGAGCGGATATAGAACTGATAGGCGACCAGGAGACCGAGCACCATCATCACGAACGGCGACACCTTCACCCAGGCCGGCACTTCATGCATGTCGTGCAGGATATGGTTGGCTTCGGACGTGAACAGCGAAGCCTGCCAGAACTCCGCGTATCCTTCGCCGAAGAATGGCCCGTAGAACACCATCCCCGCGAAGATCGCACCGATCGACAGCACCAACAGCGGAATTGTCATCACCAGCGGCGATTCGTGCACGTGTTTCATGACATCGACGGGCGCGCGCGCCTTGCCGTGGAAGGTCATGAACGCCAGGCGCCACGAATAGAACGATGTCAGTCCGGCTGCGATCACCGTCAGCAGAAGCCGTAGATCGCCATCGGGTTGGATGTTCGCCCATCGATCCGGCAAAGGCGGCCTCGATGATCGCATCCTGGACATCGAAGCCTGCGAAGCCGAGATGGGTGAACGGAATGCCGACACCGGTAAGCGCGAGCGTGCCGATGATCATCGTCCAGTAGGTGATCGGGATGTGCTTGCGAAGCCCGCCCATCTTGCGCATGTCCTGTTCGTCGGAGACCGCATGGATCACGGAGCCGGCACACAGGAACAACAGCGCCTTGAAGAAGGCGTGCGTGAACAGGTGGAAGATGCCGATGGAATAGGCACCGACACCGAGCGCCACGAACATGTAGCCAAGCTGCGAACAGGTCGAATAGGCGATGACACGCTTGATGTCGTTCTGGACGAGACCGACGGTTGCGGCGAAGAACGCCGTGGTTGCGCCGAAGAAGACGATCACCGTCAGGGCGGTGGGCGACAGTTCCATCAGCGGCGACAGGCGCGCCACCATGAACACGCCGGCGGTCACCATGGTGGCGGCATGGATGAGCGCGGAGACGAACAGCGTCGGGCCTTCCATCGCGTCCGGCAACCAGGTGTGCAGCAGGAACTGGGCGGATTTGCCCATCGCGCCCATGAACAGCAGCAGGCAGATGGCCGTCAGCGCCGCTTGCGGATCAAGGTGATAGCCGAGGAACGTCATGGCTTCGCCCTGGCCTTCGACGAAGGACGGCGCGTCATTGAAAATGGTCGTGAATTCGATGCTCTGGAAAACGTAGAACACGCCGAAGATACCGAGCGCAAAGCCGAAGTCGCCGACACGGTTGACGACGAAGGCCTTGATGGCCGCCGCGTTCGCGGACGGCTTCTGATACCAGAAGCCGATCAGCAGATAGGATGCCAGGCCGACACCCTCCCAGCCGAAGAACATCTGCAGTAGGTTGTCGGCCGTCACCAGCGACAGCATCGCGAAGGTGAACAGGGACAGATAGGCAAAGAAGCGCGGCCGGTGCGGATCGTGATGCATGTAGCCGATGGAATAGACATGCACCAGGGCCGAAACCGTGTTGACCACGACGAGCATGACGGCCGTCAGCGTGTCGACGCGGATCGACCAGGAAACGTTCAGGTTGCCCGTGTCTATCCAGCGGAACAGTTCGACGATCTGCGCCTCGGACCCGCCGAGCCAGAAGCCGAAGAAGGTTATCCAGGACAGGAGAGCCGCCAGCAGCAGCAGGCCGCTGGTAATATATTCACAGGCCTTGGCTCCGATGGCGCGGCCGAACAGGCCGGCGATCAGGAAGCCGATAAGCGGCAGGAACAGGATTGCGGAATACATCAGCTCCTACCCTTTCATCATGTTGATGTCTTCAACCGCGATCGAGCCGCGGTTCCGGTGGAAGACCACCAGGATGTGCCAGGCCGATCGCCGCTTTCGGACGCGGCCACGGTAAGCACCAGCATCGTGAAGATCTGCCCCATCATGTCGCCGAGGAACGACGAAAAGGCGACGAAATTGATGTTCACCGACAGCAGGAGCAGTTCGATGGACATCAAGATGACAATCACGTTTTTCCTGTCCAGAAAGATCCCGAAGATCCCGATCGTGAACAGGATCGCCGCGACCAGACAGACCGTGCGACAGACCGATTTCCATGGGCGCCTCGCCGTGCTCCCCTCGTTTTAACCCCAACCGGGAAACCGCACGGGAGGAGCGTGCCGGTATCCGGACTATCTCGACAAACGCAGACGTCCTGCGTCAGATACCCCTTGCCCGTCTCCACCTTCCGGACCTCGATCGAAGTTTCGCGTGACCGCGCAATCTGCGGTCGGAATGTCGTGACGTTTGACATTCGGCTTGTGGCGCAGCGTCAGGACGATCGCCCCGATCATCGCCACCAGCAACACCGGGCCGGCGACCTGGAAGAAGTAGATGTATTTCGTATAAAGGACGGACCCGAGCGCCTGGACGTTGCTCATCGTGCTGAGCGCCGGCGTCGGCTCAGCACCTTGCCCCAGCATTTCCGGCGCGATGACCCGGGCTCCAAGACCCATCAGGATTTCGACCAGCAGAATGAGCCCGATCAGGGCACCGATCGGCATGTACTGCAGGAAGCCCTGCCGAAGCTCCGCGAAATCGACGTCCAGCATCATGGCTGACGAACAGGAACAGCACCGCCACCGCGCCGACATAGACCGCGATCCCAGAGATCGGTGCCGGGAATTCCGCCGCCAGGAGAATGAACAGGCCGGCGGAGTTCACGCAGGCCAGGATCAGGAACAGAACCGACGCCACCCGGATTGCGCGACGCGATCACCATGAAGGCGGACGCCACCGTGACGCCCGCGAACAGGTAGAGAAAGAGGGCTTCCAGGATCATTTCAAAGACCTGCCTGTCGATGTGGCCGGTTCCGGCCGAGCGATGCGGGGCCCGGCCGAGTTGCCGGGCTGAATTCGAGGTGTTCGATTAGCTCCTAGCGGTAGAGGAGCGTCCATTTCAATGTTGCGGGCGATTTCACGCTCCCACCGGTCGCCGTTGGCGAGCAGCTTGTCCTTGTCGTAGTAGAGCTCTTCACGGGTTTCCGTGGCGAATTCGAGGTTCGGCCCTTCAACGTTGATCGCCGTCCACCGGGCAGGCCTCCCTGGCGAAACCGCAGCCAGATGCAGGCGACCGTGTCGATGTCGTAGCGCGTGGTGCGGCGGGTGCCGTCGTTGCGGCGCGGACCGGCCTCGATCGTGATCGCCTGCGCCGGGCAGATGGCTTCGCACAGCTTGCAGGCGATGCAGCGTTCTTCACCGTTCGGATAGCGGCGCAGCGCGTGTTCGCCCCGGAAACGCGGGCTTACCGGGCCCTTTTCAAACGGATAGTTGATCGTCGGCTTCGGCTTGAAGAAGTAACGCATCGCCAGAAAGAATGCCGAAACGAACTCCTGCAGAAACAGCGATTTGACGGCTTGACTAAGTCCCGTCGCTTTTTGCCTCTCTTCTCGTCAGCCAGCCTGTCGGCACTGGCGGCCCAATAGCCGATGATCGGAAAGCCGATCACCGGTTCCACGAAAATCACCGCGCTCAACAGCGCCTTGCCTTCTCGCGGCGGCGCCGCCATCGCCGCCCGCCTGTCTGTTTTTCGTCTCGGCCGCCTGAAGCATGCCCTTCAGGATCCTGTAATCGAGCCAGCCGACGTAGAGCCCGATGGCTGCGCCGATCACACCGGCGAGCGAGATACTCACGCCGCGCCCGGCGCCCGACCTCGACCATCGCTTGCAGCGGCGGCGACGCACGACCATCCCCAGCGACAGCGGCAGGAACACTTTCCAGCCCAGGCGCATCAGCTGGTCATAGCGGTAACGCGGCACCATTGCCTTCCACCATGGCGAACATGAAGAAGCCAAGCAGGCGCCCGGGCAGGAACCAGACCACGCCCGGCACCCGGGTGAACGGTTGCGGAAATCGAACGGCGGCAGCCATCCGCCCATGAAGAAGATGGTCATCAATGCGCACATCAGGGAAATGGCGACATATTCCCCGAGCATGAACATCATGTACGGCGTGGAGCCGTATTCGACCATGAAACCGGCAACCAGTTCCGACTCCGCTTCGGCCAGATCGAACGGCGGACGGTTCGTCTCTGCGAGCGCGGAGATGAAGAACACGACGAACATCGGGAAAAGCGGTAGCCAGTACCAGTTCAGGAACGACGGCCAGGCACGCCGAGCAGGTCCGCAAGACCGGTCTGCTGTGCATTGACGATACCGGAAAGGTTCAGCGTTCCGGCGCACAGAAGCACGGTGACGATCACGAAGCCGATGGAGATCGATAGGACACCATCTGCGCGGCCGAGCGAAGCGCCGAAAGGAACGGATATTTGGAGTTCGAGGCCCAGCCACCAGCGATCACGCCGTAGACTTCAAGCGAGGACACCGCGAAGACGAACAGCACGCCGACATTGATATTGGCAATCACCCAGCCGTCCGCGACCGGGATCACCGCCCATGCCGACAGGGCAAGAAGCACGGACACCAGAGGCGCCAGCAGGAACAGGATCTTGTTGGATCCGGCCGGGATCACCGGCTCCTTCAGCACGAACTTCAGAAGATCGGCGAAGCTCTGCAGAAGGCCCCAGGGGCCGACGACGTTCGGGCCGCGGCGGATCTGGACGGCGGCCCAGATCTTGCGGTCGGCGTAGAGAATGTAAGCGACGATCACCAGAAGCACGACCATCAGCAGAACGCTCTGGAACGCGATCCAGAGGAACGGCAAGCCGTAGGTCGTCATGAACTCAGCCATATCGGTCCCCTACCCCCTATTCTGCTGCTTCTGCCGCTCGCGTCCGGGCGAGCGCCGAACACTCGGCCATTACCTTGGAAGCGCGAGCGATCGGGTTGGTGAGATAAAAGTCCCGGATCACATTTGCAAATCCGGCACTGTTCGTTTTGGCCGATCCCTTGCCCAGCTTTCCGAGATCGGCCGCATCACCGGCCTCGATCTCGTCGATGGCGGCCATATGCGGGACAGCTTTGAACAGTTTCGCACGGAGCTGGCTGAGCGAATCGTAATCCAGTGTCGCGCCGAGGCTGGCAGACAGTGCCCTGAGGATCGCCCAGTCTTCCCGGGCATCGCCCGGCGGAAACGCCGCGCGTTCGCACATCTGGACCCGGCCCTCGGTATTGACGTAGATCGCGGATTTTTCCGTATAGGCTGCCCCCGGCAGGATGACGTCCGCACGGTGCGCGCCGCGATCCCCATGGGTGCCCTGATAGATGACGAATGCGTCCTCCGGCACCTCGACCTCGTCGACACCCAGCAGGAACAGCACGTCGAGCGCACCCGGCTCCAGCATGGCGCCCGTGTCCTTGCCGCCCTCGCCCGGTACGAAACCGATATCGAGAGCGCCGACCTGGGAAGCTTCCGTGTGCAGGATGTTGAAGCCGTTCCAGCCGTCCTTGACGACCCCGAGCGCCTTGGCAGCCGCTGCGGCCGCGGCCAGGACCTGTGCCCCGTCCGGACGGTTGAGCGCGCCCTGTCCGATGATGAACATCGGGCGCTCGGCCGTGACGGGCATGTGGTCGGCCAGCTGTTTCAGGCTTTCCGGGCCGGCACCGATATAGTTCACCGGATAGGTCAGTTCGGCCTTCTCGCCAGCGACACCGATCTGAATGTCGCCGCGCGTCCAGCGCTTGCGGATCGCGTGCATTCAGGATCGGCGCTTCCTGGCGCGGATTGGTGCCGATCAGCATGATCGCATCGGCATCTTCAATTCCCTGGATGGTGGAGTTGAAGATGTAGCTGGCGCGGCCTTTGCCGGGGTGCAGCGGCGAGCCCGGGAAGCGGCTGTCGATGTTGGCGACGCCGAGCTTCTCCATCATGCTCTTCAGGGCGAACATTTCCTCAACGCCGGCCAGTTGCCCGGCCAATGCGCCGATCCTGTCGGCCGAAACGTCTTTCACCTTGTCGGCTATGATCTGGAAGGCTTCGGCCCAGGAGACCGGCTGGAGCTTGCCGTCCTTCTTCGCATAGGGCCGATCGAGACGCTGGGTCTTCAGCCCGTCCCAGATGTAGCGGGTCTTGTCGGAGATCCACTCTTCGTTGATCTCCTCGTTGAGCCGCGGCATGATGCGCATGACTTCCTTGCCGCGCGTGTCGATGCGAATCGCGGATCCGAGCGCGTCCATCACATCGATGCCTTCGGTCTTGGTCAGTTCCCACGGACGCGCATTGAAAGCATAAGGCTTGGAGGTCAGCGCGCCGACCGGGCAAAGGTCAACCACGTTGCCCTGCAGTTCGGACGAAAGCGCCGCTTCCAGGTAGGTAGTGATCTCCGCGTCTTCCCCGCGGCCGACCAGGCCCATATCCGAAACACCCGCGACTTCCGTGGTAAAACGGACGCAGCGCGTGCAGTGGATGCAGCGGTTCATGATGGTTTTGACGAGCGGACCGATTTCCTTGTTTTCGACCGCACGCTTGTTTTCGGCAAAGCGCGACGCGTCGACCCCGTAGGCCATGGCCTGATCCTGCAGGTCGCACTCGCCGCCCTGGTCGCAGATCGGGCAGTCCAGCGGGTGGTTGATGAGCAGGAACTCCATCACCCCCTCGCGGGCCTTCTTGACCATTTCGGACCTGGTTTCCACCACCGGAGGTTCGCCGTTCGGGCCGGGACGCAGGTCCTTCACGCCCATGGCGCAAGACGCGGTCGGCTTGGGCGGTCCGCCCTTCACTTCCACAAGGCACATGCGGCAGTTGCCGGCAATCGACAGCCGTTCGTGGTAGCAAAAGCGCGGAACCTCGGCGCCCGCCTCTTCACAGGCCTGAAGCAGCGTGTAGTCCGCCGGGACATCCACTTCCTTGCCGTCGATGATGAGCTTCGTCATCCGTTGCTCTCCAAATCCCGTTCCGCTCACTCAGCCGCCACCATGGTCGAAGGTGCCTTCGACTTGGTGACATAGTCATCGATGCGTTGCTCGATGACCGGCCGGAAATTCCTGATCAAGCCCTGGATCGGCCAGGCGGCCGCATCCCCGAGCGCACAAATCGTGTGGCCTTCAATCTGCTTGGTCACGTTGAACAGCATGTCGATTTCCTCATAGGAGGATTCGCCCTTGACCATGCGTTCCATGACGCGCCACATCCAGCCGGTGCCCTCGCGGCACGGCGTGCACTGGCCGCAGCTTTCGTGCTTGTAGAAGTAAGCCAGCCGCGCGATCGCCTTGATGACGTCGGTGGACTTGTCCATGACGATCACCGCCGCCGTGCCGAGGCCGGAGCCCATGCCGCGCAGCGTGTCGAAATCCATCGGCGCTTCCTTGATCTGCTCCGCCGTCAGGCACGGAACGGAGGAGCCGCCCGGGATTACCGTCAAAAGATTGTCCCAGCCGCCGCGGATACCGCCGCAGTGTTTCTCGATCATGTCGTCGAACGGAATGCCCAGCTCTTCCTCGAAGGTCGCCGGCTGATTGACGTGGCCGGAGACGCAGAAAAGCTTCGTACCGGTGTTGTTCGGCCGGCCGAGTGCGGAAAACCAGGCCGCGCCGCGGCGCAGGATGGTCGGCGCCACTGCGATGGATTCGACGTTGTTCACCGTGGTCGGGCAGCCATAGAGGCCGACATTGGCCGGGAACGGCGGTTTCAGCCGCGGCTGACCCTTCTTGCCTTCCAGGCTCTCCAGCAGTGCGGTTTCCTCACCGCAGATATAGGCGCCGGCGCCGTGGTGAACGTAGATGTCGAAATCGTAGCCGTTCTTGTTGTTCTTGCCGATCAGACCGGCATCATACGCCTCGTCGATGGCGGCCTGCAGGCGCTCCCGCTCGCGGATGAACTCGCCGCGCACATAGATGTAAGCTGCAATCGCCCCCATCGCGAAACCGGCGACCAGACACCCTTCGACCAGCGTGTGCGGATCGTGGCGCAGGATTTCGCGGTCCTTGCACGTGCCCGGCTCCGATTCGTCGGCATTGACGACGAGATAGGCCGGCCGGCCATCGGATTCCTTGGGCATGAACGACCATTTCAGGCCGGTCGGGAAACCCGCGCCGCCACGGCCGCGCAGTCCGGAATCCTTCATTTCCTGAATGATCCAGTCGCGCCCCTTGTCGAGCAGACCCTTGGTGTTGTCCCACTGGCCACGCTTTTGCGCGCCCTTGAGGCCCCAATCATGCCAGACCGTAGATATTGGTGAAGATCCGATCCTGATCCTTCAGCATCTCTTCCCCCTACTCTTCGCTCTTGCTGGAGGCCACATCGCCGGCTTCCACGCGCTTGGAAAATTCCGTTTCCCCGCCGGAAGCGAGGGTCTTTGCCTGCTCGATCCAGCCGTCACGCTCGATCCTGCCCTTGAATTTCAAGCGGCTGTCGACCCAGGTGATTTCCTGCGGTCCCCAGCTCGCCACCTGGTCGAAGTGGAATATGCCGAGCTCGTTCAAGGTGGCTTCGAGCTTCGGACCCACGCCCTTGAGCATTTTCAAATTGTCCGGATTTCCGCCGCGGGCTTTCTTCAGAAGCTCCGGCTCTTTTTCGTCCGCGCCGGACTGAGGTTCACCGGCCGTGGGCGCACTGGCCTTGGACGGGGTGCCGGCATCCGGCTTCGACGCCTTTTTCTTTGCTGCGGCGGGCTTCTTCTGCAGATTCGGCTTCGGCCTTCTTGGGGGCCGGTGCGACCGCTGGCGCCTTGGCCGCCCTTGCGCCAAACGCCACTCTCACCTTCTCGACGGCATCTTCAGCCGGGGTCGGCACACCATTGAAATCGTGGCCGCCCGCGTTAATCCGCGGCTCCGGCGAAGCTGTGCGACGCATTCTCGGCACCGTCGACGACCTGTGGGACGGGCGTTTCGCCCTTGGTGTTGTCATCAATTTCGGTCAGCGTCGTCTGTCCGCCTTCGGCCATCGCAAAACGGCGGCCGTTCTGCGGACCGGGCGTGACTTCCTTGCCCGCGGCATCGTCGATCAGCTGATTGAAGCTTTCTTCGGTCAGGTCTTCGTAGGTGTCCTTGAAGATCTGCACCATGGGCGCGTTCACACAGGCGCCCAGGCATTCGACCTCTTCCCAGGAGAAGTTTCCGTCTTCCGAAATCTCGTGCATGTGCTGGGCGATGCGCGACTTGCAGATCTTGATCAGATCTTCAGAACCGCGAAGCTGGCACGGCGTGGTCCCGCATACCTGGATATGCGCCTTCTTGCCGACCGGCTGCAGCTGGAACATCGTGTAGAAGGTCGCCACTTCCAGCACGCGGATATTCGGCATGTCGAGCAGGTCCGCGACGTAGCGGATAGCCGGCTCGCTTACCCAGCCTTCGTTCTGCTCCTGGGCACGCCACAAGAGCGGAATGACCGCGGAGGCCTGACGGCCTGCCGGATAGCGGTCTATCACTTTCTTCGCCCACGCGAGATTGCGCTCGGTGAACTCGAAGCTTTCTGGTTGTTCCGCGGCAAGTCGGCGAACTGCCATGGTTTTATCCCCGTTCTGTCAAAGTGACCGGAGCCGGACAGGCGGCTGCCAGGGTCGAAAATTGGTGGCGGGCCGCCCGCATCAGCGGTCGACCTCGCCGAACACGATGTCCAAGGAACCCAGCACAGCCGAGACGTCGGCGAGCAGGTGACCGCGGCAAAGGAAGTCCATCGCCTGGAGATGAGCGAACCCCGGCGCCTTGATCTTGCAGCGATACGGCTTGTTGGTGCCGTCGGAGACCAGATAGACGCCGAACTCGCCCTTGGGCGCCTCGACCGCGGCATACACCTCCCCGGCCGGGACGTGATATCCTTCGGTATAAAGCTTGAAGTGATGAATAAGCGCTTCCATCGAGCGCTTGCATTTCGCCGCGCTTCGGCGGCACGACCTTGCCCTGGGCCGATGACACGGGTCCGGTTTCGACCGTCAGCTTTTCCAGGCACTGCTTCATGATCCGGACCGACTGGCGCATTTCTTCCATGCGGAGCAGGTAGCGGTCATAGCAGTCGCCGTTCTTGCCGATCGGAATGTCGAAATCGAGCTCGGAATAGCATTCATACGGCTGCGACTTGCGCAGGTCCCAGGCGGCACCGGAACCGCGGACCATCACGCCGGAAAAGCCCCAGGCCCAGGCATCGTCCAGATCGACCACGCCGATATCGACGTTGCGCTGCTTGAAGATGCGGTTTTCGGTCAGAAGGCCTTCGATGTCGTCGAGCGTGTGCAGGAACGGATCGCAGAAATCCCAGATGTCATCGAGCAGATCACGCGGCAGGTCCTGGTGCACCCCGCCCGGGCGCACGAAAGCGGCGTGCATGCGCGACCCTGAGGCGCGCTCATAGAACACCATCAGTTCCTCACGCGGCTCAAAGCCCCAGAGCGGCGGCGTCAGGGCGCCGACGTCCATGGCTTGGGTGGTCACGTTCAGAAGATGGGACAGCAGGCGGCCGATTTCGGAATAGAGCACCCGGATCAGCTGGCCGCGCTTGGGCACTTCGATGCCGAGCAGGCGCTCGATCCCCAGGGCGAATGCGTGTTCCTGGTTCATCGGCGCCACGTAGTCGAGGCGGTCGAAATAGGGAATGGCCTGCAGGTAGGTCTTCTGTTCGATCAGCTTTTCCGTGCCGCGATGCAGAAGGCCGATATGCGGGTCGACACGGGTAACGACTTCGCCGTCCAGTTCCAGAACTAGGCGCAGCACGCCGTGCGCAGCCGGATGCTGCGGACCGAAGTTGATGTTGAAATTGCGAACCTGAGCCTCAGCCATGTTCAGGATCCTGCTGTTGTGCGAAATAGGCAAAGACTTCCGGGCCGGTCATTTTGCTCGTGTCATTGGCAAATGCGTAATTGGCCGGCTGTTCGTCGACGAATATTTCCGAGGTGAACTTGAAGATGGACGGGTCGTCGAAGGCCTGGGCGGAAACGCTGGTGTGGGATCCGTCGGCCATACGCCAGAACAGGGTCGATCCGCACCTGCTGCAGAAGACGCGCTCGCCGTAATTTGAGGACTTGTAAACGCCCAGGGCATCTTCTCCGTCGACTTCGACGCTTTTGCCACAGCCGACCGCCATGAAGGTGCCGCCGGTCCAGCGCCGGCACATGGCACAGTGGCAGACGCCCATTTCGGTCTTCTCCGGCACTGCCGTGAATTTCACCGCACCGCAAAGACAGCTGCCTGAAAGCCGTTCGTTCATCCCTGCCCCGCCCTAACTCGTCGTTGCCTTCTCGTCGCCCGGAAGCACGTAGTCCGTGCCCTCCCATGGCGAGAGGAAATCGAAATGACGCATCTCCTGGGTCAGACGGACCGGCTCGTAAACGACGCGTTTCTTCTCGTCGTCGTAACGCACTTCCACAAAACCGGTGACCGGGAAATCCTTGCGCAGCGGATGGCCGTCGAAACCGTAGTCGGTGAGAATGCGGCGCAGGTCCGGATGACCGGAAAACAGGATCCCGTACAGGTCATAGGCTTCCCGCTCGAACCATTCAGCGCCCGGAAACAGAGGCGTCAGCGAGGCGACCGGTGTCGTCTCGTCGGTCGCGATCTTGACCCGGATGCGCTGGTTCTGCACTGGAGACAGGAAGTGGTACACCACTTCGAAGCGCCTTTCGCGCGCGGGATAATCGACGCCGGCAAATGTCCGTCAGATTGACGAATTTGCACGAGCTGTTGTCGCGCAGGAAGCGGACCACGTCGAGAATTCCGGTCGCGTCCACGGTCAGCGTCAGCTCACCATATTCGATCTTCCAGGACACAAGGGACTCACCCAGGCCGAGCTCGATATGCTCAGCGAGTTCCTTCAAAGTCTCGTCCATCGTGTTCGACCTCACTCCCCTGGAGCCAGTTTGCCGGACGCCGGGCGTCCAATTCGTAGTAAATCCACCGCCTCTCCCGCGGCAGATTTTTACCGTTCGATCGTGCCCGTGCGGCGGATCTTCTTTTGCAGCATCAGGACGCCGTAAAGAAGAGCCTCGGCGGTCGGAGGGCATCCGGGGACGTAGATGTCGACCGGAACAATGCGGTCGCAGCCGCGGACCACCGAATAGGAATAATGATAGTACCCGCCGCCATTGGCGCAGGACCCCATGGAAATGACGTAGCGCGGTTCCGGCATCTGGTCATAGACCTTGCGCAGGGCCGGCGCCATCTTGTTGGTCAGCGTGCCGGCGACGATCATCACGTCGGACTGGCGCGGAGAAGCGCGCGGCGCAAAGCCGAACCGCTCGGCATCGTAGCGCGGCATCGACATCTGCATCATTTCGACGGCGCAGCAGGCCAGGCCGAAGGTCATCCACATCAACGAACCCGTGCGGGCCCACTGGATCAGGTTGTCGGTCGAAGTGACGAGAAAGCCCTTGTCGGCCAGCTCATTGTTCACTTCGAGGAAAAACGCGTCATCGGCACCGACCGGCTTGCCGGTGTTCGGGTCCACAATGCCTTTGGGCTGTTGCGTGACGAGCGGTCCTGTCGTGGTCAATCCCATTCCAGCGCTCCTTTTTTCCATTCATAGATGAAGCCGACGGTCAAGACACCAAGGAAGACCATCATGGACCAGAACCCGTACCAGCCCAGTTCCCCGAACACCGTTGCCCAGGGGAACAGGAACGCCACCTCGAGATCGAAGATGATGAACAGGATCGAGACCAGATAAAAGCGCACGTCGAACTTCATGCGCGCGTCATCGAATGCGTTGAACCCGCATTCATAGGCGGTCAGCTTTTCCGGATCCGGGTTCTTGTAAGCCAGGATGAACGGGGAAACCAGCAGCGCGAGGCCGATCACCAAGGCAATGCCGACGAACACGGCAATCGGGAGATATTCCCGCAAGAGTTCTTCCATGTCTTTCGCGTCCTTGCATATGGAGGCGGATCGGGAGGTGATCCGTTGCCGGGGCCGCAGACCCCGTGGCCACATCGCCAACCGGTCACGCTCGGCCCGTCGGCCAATGAAACCAACATGCGAGCGCACGCTTATCTTACGACCTGCTGCAACGCAAGACCCCAAGCCAGCCAAACTCTTGCCATCGTTGGACCAACTTCCGGCCTCGCACCAACAATTCCTTCATTTCAGCCGCTTTGCGGCAAGGTATTTTCTTTGCACAAAGTGCCCGGAAATATGCCGCACCCGAGATGGAAATCCACCTCCAGGCTAGAATCGTTTTCGATCAACGAAAACTGCAAAAAACAAGCGATTTGAAGACGCTGCGCCGATCCGCATTCACATGCCGGATCGGGTGCGTCAATGGGAAGCATACCGCGTCAAGCATGCCGCTCAATCAGCCGGTAAGCTTACATTCTGCTTTAACTGTTCAAGATAAGGGCTTTACGCCAAAGATCAATCCGTGAGTGGCGCGAGTGACGGGGCTCGAACCCGCGACCTCCGGCGTGACAGGCCGGCACTCTAACCAACTGAGCTACACCCGCACATTCACGGTATCTTGCACCATTCCACGGTCACATGCCAAGAACGTCTTGGTCAAGGGCGACTGGGGAAATGGCGCGAGTGACGGGGCTCGAACCCGCGACCTCCGGCGTGACAGGCCGGCACTCTAACCAACTGAGCTACACCCGCTTCGCAAGGCGACGTGCTGTCGCCCTGAAGTGGCGCTGATGTACGGCGGCTGGATTGCGAAGTCAAGCACCCTGGAGGCTTCGAATTGCCGTTTTTTGACAAAGCGGCAAGCATGCTTGGTTTTCCTCTTCAAA
The DNA here is from genome assembly GCA_025938935.1 of Novosphingobium sp. MW5. Classification (GTDB taxonomy): domain Bacteria; phylum Pseudomonadota; class Alphaproteobacteria; order Sphingomonadales; family Sphingomonadaceae; genus Novosphingobium. The sequence goes on from JAPCWB010000007.1 coordinate 20,741, forward strand.
GAGCGCGCCGTTCAATGTGGATAACTCACTGTTTCCCAACGTCAATAACGGTGCCTTTCGGCAACGCCTGCACTGTCTGGCAAGGTACCCGACCCGTTTTGCGATCGACTCCGGCACCCCGGCCCGGCACTCCGGGGCTGCGTCGCCTGCCGCCCTATTCGGCCGGCACCAGCCGCGTATCGCGCAGCAGGCCCTCGCGGGCCAGTATCGGCACCGCCACGGCGGCGAACAGCGAATTGATCTCCTTGAGGCTCCGCACCACTTCCAGGTGGGCGTTGCTGGTCTCCATGCTTTCCGGCGTTCTTGATTTGAGCCGCTCAAGATGCCGGTTGTGACATTCGCGCTCCATCTCCCGCATCTTGTCCTTTTCGGCAATCAGTTCCCGCGCCGACGCAACGTCCCCTGACACCAGGACGTTCAGGGCCAATTGCATGTTCGCCAGGACACGATCATGCATCCGTGCCAATTCTTTCAGCCCCTGCTGGGAAAAACTGATCTTCCTCTGGTGAAGCTCCAGCGCCTGTTCCAGCAGGTTTTTGGCAACCAGGTCCCCCGCCCGCTCCAGGTTCACGGCAAAACTGACCAGTTCCATGCTCCGCTCCGCCTGGTCGGCGGTAAGCTCACCCCGGTTCACCTCGGCGATGTAGAGCTTTATGGCCGAGTGAATCGCATTGACGTTGCGATCCATCAGTTGCAGGCCCGTGATTTCCTCCGGGCTCCCTTTCTCCAGCATGATGACGATCGGCCTTGTCATTGCCTCGACCAGCTCTCCCATGCGCAGCAGTTCACGGGTCGCACTGGCCAGCGCAAGCCGGGGATTGCCGACGACGCGCTGATCCAGCGCACTTTGCGGCATGAGGCGCGCCTCGCCCTCCGCCCGGCGGTCTTCCGGCACCACCTTTTCCACCAGCCATGCCAGAGGTTTTGTCAGCGGGAGGCAGCACACGACCAGCAGGACATTGAAAAGGACGTGGACGGCCACGATCAGCAGCGCCGGCTCGGCGTCAATTCCTGCAAAAGGATTTTCAATCGCGCTCACCGCAAGCAGCACCGCTACCGCGCCAACCGTTCTGAAGACGAAATTTCCAAGGGGCAGAAGCTTGGCCTTCCGGTCCATTCCGCGCGTCAGCCAAATGGCGACCAGGCCGGCGCCCACATTCGCCCCCAGGACGAGCGGAACGGCCGCCTCCATCGACAGGCCCGCTTGTTGAACGAAGGCGGCCACCATCAGCACGGTGGCGACACTGGAATGCAGCAGAAAAGCCAACAACGCTCCCACGGCAAGCGCGGTCGACGCATCCTCGGCCAGATAGCCGGCCACCTGCGGCATGAAGCGCGCCTCCTTCAAAGGCGCTGTCGCCTCGCCGATCATCTGCAGTGACAGCAGTATCAGCGCGATCCCGATCATGATCTGTCCCGCCTGTTTCGCCATGCGAGCTTCTATCTTCAGGAACAGCCAGGCTCCGGCAGCCAGCAGCACCGGGATCAGCCAGCTGAGGTCGAAGACCAGGAACTGTACAACGAGGGCGGAACCGAGGTCGGCGCCGAGCAGGACGGCGAGTCCGGACGCGGTCGTGATGAAGCCGGATGTCGCGAAGCCGGCGGCAAGGATCGCAACGGCCGTGGCGCTCTGCAGCAGGATGGCAACCAGCATGCCTGAGACCGCCCCCGACAGCGGACCGGACGAGGCCTTGCCTATGGTTCTGCGCAGCGCTGACCCCGAAGCCCGTTCGAAGCCCGTCCGAACCATGCGGACCGCATAAAGGAGCAGCATCACTGCCCCCAGCATCTTTATCAGAACCAGAATAGCCATCGACGTAAGCTTTTACCTTGCAACGGTTTTTTTGTTTAGCCGAGCAAGTGTATCGAAGCGATCGAAGAAAGGAAACCAGGCGCTCCGTGTTGCCGGGCCAAGCCATCACACTGCCCCAAAATTGTGGCAAAGCGCCAGTCGTCGGCCGGAAAACACACAGCATGCTCCGTGCGCACGCCGGCAAACGTCAACCACGACCTGCGGCGCTCGCCGAAGCAGAGGGCACACGGCACATGCACGCAGACCCGAATCTGCGGCGCAAACCGGCCGTCAAAGACACGGGCCATCCGCCAAGCGGCTGCATTCGTTCAGGATTTTTGGGAGAATGGTGGGCGATGAGAGACTCGAACTCCCGACATCTTCGGTGTAAACGAAGCGCTCTACCAACTGAGCTAATCGCCCTCAACGAGGTGAGACGCCTTTTAGGTGGTCCCATTCCGCTTGGCAAGTGCAAATCGAAAGAAAATCCTCTCGCTCAGACCGGCCTGTGGATGATGGAAACCGCCAGTGTTTGAAGGCCCGGGGCCACGTCTGTCCGAGCCCTGCCCGGCCGTTACGCGGAACCGAATTCAGAGCGCCGCAAACAATACCGGACAACCGCAAAGGCCAGCCCGCCATGCCTCTTGCAGAGGCCTCTCGGCCTATTGAAAGCGGTATGCAAATTCCAGCACTCTCCGTCAGGCCGCGCTGCGGGTTGTCCGCTGCCAGGCCATTCCGATTGAAAAACTGAACGAGCCGCGCGATGCCATCGTGGTCTCCCGGTCCTCGCGGCGGTGACTGCTCCATGAGCTTGGCGGCAATGATCCAGGACATCGTCCGCCGGAAACGCTTTTGATTTGCGCTGAAATCCGGATTGCTTGCCGCCCGTTCGAACAGGCGGCCCCAGTCCTGATTGACCGCGTCGTTAATCGCCTCGATCCGGATGAAACCGGCCTTGTCCGGACTGCGTGCCTTGTTGAGCAGGTGATCGATATTGTAGCCGGCGAGATCGTTGGCTGTCGCCTTTATGCCGTAGACCTGTTCGACGAGATCCCAGCCAGGCCTTCTGATAGGACGAATAGCCCGCCCGGACCCAGACGCTGGTGTTCACATCGGGATTGCCGGGTTTGTTGACGATGGCGACGTTCTTCAGGCTTCGCCTCCCCGCCTGCGCGGTTTCTACGGTGTCCATCGAAATCGCCCAGAAAAACCAGGCGGCCGAGATACTCCGGATGTTCCACCTGCACCTGAACCAGCGGATTGCGCACCCAGGCCTCGAACAGCGCCCGCTGGCGGCGTTTGATGAGAGCATTCAGCGTCATTCACCACTCCCGTCCATCGCGTCGGAACACGGATTGCATTTTACAGCGCACCGGCCAACTCGAACGATAGAATGCAATACGGACAAGGAACAACCAAAAGCTGATTCTGCTCAAGAAAAAACCCTGCACCTGAAATGCAGGTACGGGGTCCTTGTCGAAACTGTCTTCGAACGATTAAGCGTTCACAGCGTCTTTCAGGCCTTTACCAGCCTTGAACTTCGGCGTCTTAGAAGCCGGGATCTGGATCGTTTCGCCAGTCCGCGGGTTGCGGCCTTCGGTTGCAGCACGTTCAGAAACCGTGAAGTTGCCGAATCCGATGATACGGACTTCATCGCCGCCCTTCAGGGTTTCTGTGACAGCTTCAAAGGTTGCGTCAACTGCTTCGCCCGCCTGCGCCTTGGTGAGGCCGGTCTTTTCTGCAACAGCTGCGATCAAATCGTCTTTATTCATAGCAGATACCTTTCTAAGAAACGGCAGAGTGCCGACGATTCCTGTCAGCGCCGTTGCGCGAAATTCGTGCGAATTGAACTGAAACGCAAGTGGTTTTTTCGCAGAAAACCGCCATTTTGACCGATTATTCAAAAGAAAAGCCCCGGATTTCCCGGGGCTTGACTTCTTTTGCAGTGCAAAATGGCCGTCAGTGGGCCAAAAGGCCCGCCTTTTCGTCGTCCGACTCACGTGCCTTGGCGGCTGCCTCGGCGGCGGTTTCATCCCATTCGATCGGGTCCGGCAGCCGGACGAGAGCATGTTTCAGCACCTCTTCCATGCCGGAAACCGGGATGATTTCGAGCGAGTTTTTGACCGAGTCCGGAATCTCTGCCAGGTCCTTGGCATTGTCTTCCGGGATCATCACCAGCCTCATGCCGCCACGCAGTGCAGCAAGCAGCTTCTCCTTCAACCCGCCGATCGGAAGGATGCGGCCGCGCAGGGTGATCTCGCCGGTCATGGCCACATCACGGCGTACCGGGATGCCGGTCAGGGTCGAGATCACCGCGGTCGCCATCGCAATACCGGCGGACGGACCGTCCTTCGGCGTTGCGCCCTCCGGCACGTGGACGTGAATGTCCTTCTTGTCGAAGGTCGGCGGCTCGATGCCGAAGTCGATTGCACGCGAGCGGACATAGGAGGCCGCTGCCGAAATCGATTCTTTCATCACTTCCTTCAGGTTGCCGGTCACGGTCATCTTGCCCTTGCCCGGCATCATCACGCCTTCGATGGTCAGGAGCTCACCGCCAGCCTCGGTCCAGGCAAGACCGGTGACAACACCGACCTGGTCCTCCAGTTCCGCTTCACCGTAGCGGTAGCGCGGAACGCCGAGATATTTCTCGACCACTTCCGTCGTCACCGTGACGCTTTCCTTGTCGCTCATCAGGATGTCCTTGACCGCCTTACGGGCCAGGGTCGCCAATTCGCGCTCAAGGTTACGCACACCGGCTTCGCGGGTGTAGCGGCGGACGATGAACTGCAGGGCCTCGTCCTCGATGGAGAACTCACCTTCGCGCAAACCGTGATCCTTTTCCGCTTTCGGAATGAGGTGACGGCGGCAGATTTCCACCTTTTCCTGTTCCGTGTAGCCGGCAATGCGGATCACTTCCATACGGTCCATCAACGGACCTGGAATATTCAGCGTGTTGGCCGTGGTCACGAACATCACGTCCGAAAGGTCGTATTCGACTTCCAGATAGTGGTCCATGAACGTCGAGTTCTGTTCCGGATCGAGCACCTCAAGCAGAGCCGAAGACGGATCGCCGCGGAAATCCATGCCCATCTTGTCGATCTCGTCGAGCAGGAAGAGCGGGTTGGATTTCTTGGCCTTCTTCATCGACTGGATGACCTTGCCGGGCATCGAGCCGATATAGGTGCGGCGGTGACCGCGGATTTCCGCTTCATCGCGCATGCCGCCAAGCGACATACGGACGAACTCACGGCCGGTGGCCTTGGCGATCGACTTGCCGAGGGAGGTCTTGCCGACGCCGGGAGGACCGACTAGGCAGAGGATCGGGCCGCGCAGCTTGTTCGCCCGGCTCTGGACCGCGAGATACTCGACGATCCGCTCCTTGACCTTTTCGAGGCCGTAGTGGTCGGTGTCGAGCACCTTCTCGGCATAAGCCAGGTCGAGCTTGACCTTGGACTTCTTGTTCCACGGAATGCCGACCATCCAGTCAAGGTAATTGCGTACCACGGTCGCTTCCGCGGACATCGGGCTCATCTGCTTGAGCTTCTTGATCTCCGCAGCCGCGCGCTCGCGGGCTTCCTTGCTCAGCTTGGTCTTCTTGATCTTTTCCTCAAGCTCCGCGATTTCGTCGCGGCCGTCCTCGCTGTCGCCGAGCTCCTTCTGAATGGCCTTCATCTGCTCATTCAGATAGTACTCGCGCTGGGTTTTCTCCATCTGCCGCTTGACGCGGGAGCGGATGCGTTTTTCCACCTGCAGGACGGAGATCTCGCTCTCCATCATGCCGAGCACGCGCTCCAGCCGTTCGGCAACGGAAACGATGCCGAGGATCTCCTGCTTTTCAGGGATCTTGATGGCAAGATGCGACGCGATCGTATCGGCCAGCTTGGAGTAATCGTCGATCTGATTGATGGCTCCGAGCACTTCCGGTGAAACCTTCTTGTTCAGCTTCACATAGTTCTCGAACTCGGAAACGACGGAGCGCGCCAAAGCTTCTATTTCAATGTTCTCGCCGTCGCGTTCAGGCAGAACCGTTGCCGAGGCTTCGAAATAGTCGGCCCGGTCGGTGTAGTCACCGATCTGCGCGCGTGCGCCGCCCTCAACCAGGACTTTCACGGTATTGTCCGGCAGCTTGAGCAATTGCAGAACGGTGGCAAGCGTACCGACATTGTAGATCTGATCCGGATTCGGATCGTCATCCGCCGCATTCATCTGGGTCGCCAGAAGGATGTGCTTGTCCGTGGTCATCACCTCTTCCAGCGCCTTGATCGATTTTTCGCGGCCGACAAACAGCGGCACGATCATGTGCGGGAAGACGACGATATCGCGCAGGGGCAATACGGGATAGACAGCGGTGCTGTCCGAGTCGGTGGCGCGGGTTGGTGCGTCGCTCATGTTTTTATCCTTTCTCGACGTGCCCTGGCCCCACTCGATAAAAGGCAGCCTGGACACTGGATAACGGCTTTCGGTTCAGAAGTCCCGATTGGCCGGACCGCAGAACCCCAATTGGGCGTACTGACGATCCGCACGAGCCGTCCTTTCGGTCTATTAGGTGGACACCTGAACTGCCCGTGTCAAGGTAATGCGGCGCAATAGAGAGGTCTTGTCTGTTGACGACTCGCAACGCTGGTGGATATCGCCGCCGGCACCGCACAAACCCGCCAGGAAGGCAAAATGCCGCTCACAGGGAGCGGCATTTATTCACTCTTCATATCAGGACCGGATGGATCAGCCCCAGGCGCTGGTCGCGGAGGTTTCTTCCCGGTCCTCGTAGATATAAAGCGGGCGTGCCTCGCCTTTCACCACTTCCGGCGAGATCACGACTTCCTTCACGCCTTTCAGTCCCGGCAACTCGTACATGGTGTCGAGCAGGATCGACTCCAGGATGGACCGCAGGCCGCGGGCACCGGTCTTGCGGTCGATCGCCCGGCGGGCAATGGCCTTGAGGGCTTCGTCGTGGAAGGAAAGCTCCACCTGTTCCATTTCGAAGAGACGCTGATACTGCTTGACCAGGGCGTTTTTCGGCTCGGTCAGGATCGTCACCAGGGCTTCTTCGTCCAGGTCTTCCAGCGTTGCGATCACCGGCAGACGGCCGACGAATTCCGGGATGAGACCGAATTTCAGCAGATCTTCCGGTCCCAGCTCCGCGAACAGCTCGCCGATACGGCGGTCTTCCGGGGCATGGACTCTGGGCCTGGAAGCCGATGGAGGTCTGGGTACCGCGATCGGAGATGATCTTGTCCAGACCGGCAAAGGCGCCGCCGCAGATGAACAGGATATTGGTCGTGTCCACCTGCAGGAATTCCTGCTGCGGGTGCTTGCGGCCGCCCTGCGGCGGAACGGAAGCAACCGTGCCTTCCATGATCTTCAGGAGCGCCTGCTGCACACCTTCGCCGGACACGTCCCGCGTGATCGACGGATTGTCGGCCTTGCGGCTGATCTTGTCGACCTCATCGATATAGACAATGCCGCGTTGCGCGCGGTTCGACATTGTAGTCGGCGGACTGCAGGAGCTTCAGGATGATGTTTTCAACGTCCTCGCCCACGTAGCCTGCTTCGGTCAGCGTGGTGGCATCGGCCATGGTAAACGGCACGTCCAGGATGCGGGCAAGCGTCTGCGCCAGAAGCGTCTTGCCGCAACCGGTCGGTCCGACCAGCAGAATGTTGGACTTCGCCAGTTCGACATCGTTGTTTTTCGATGCGTGGTTCAGGCGCTTGTAGTGGTTGTGAACCGCGACCGACAGAACCTTCTTCGCACCGCCCTGGCCGATGACATAGTCATCGAGAACATCGCGAATTTCCTGAGGGGTCGGGATCCCGTCCCGTGACTTCACCAGCGAGGATTTGTTTTCCTCGCGGATGATATCCATGCACAGCTCGACACATTCATCGCAAATGAAAACAGTCGGGCCGGCGATCAGCTTGCGAACCTCATGCTGGCTTTTGCCGCAGAAGGAGCAGTAGAGCGTATTCTTGGAATCGCTGCCGCTGGCCTTTGTCATGTAGTCAACCTCGCGTTTACGGGGAGTATATCCCCTTATCTTTCCGGTTGGGGCCAAATTATGACCGAACCGGCAATGAAGCGACGCAACGGCGCGCCACTTCAAAGTCTGATGTCACCATGCTTCGCCATTAAAAATCAATATAGGTTTAAGGCGAAGATGAAAACCCGGCACCAACCTTGGTTTTTCCGGCGTTTCCCCCGGAATCTTCAATCCATGATTAAGACCGGGTTTCTCTGTTCAGTTTAGCTGTCGTCGCCAAGAGTTGCTCGGTCGGTGATCACTTTGTCCACGATCCCGAATTCCTTGGCCCGGTCAGCAGTCATGAAGTTGTCGCGTTCGAGCGCTTCTTCAACCTGGTCGAGGGTCTGACCGGTATGCTTCACGTAGATGTCATTGAGCCGGCGCTTCATTGCCAGGATTTCCTGTGCATGAAGCATGATATCTGCGGCCTGGCCGCGGAACCCGCCCGACGGCTGGTGCACCATCACCCGCGCATTCGGCAGGCTGAACCGCATGCCCTTTTCACCGGCGGCCAGAAGCAGCGAGCCCATGGAGGCAGCCTGACCGATACACAACGTCGACACCGCCGGTCGAATGAACTGCATCGTATCGTAGATCGCGAGCCCGGAGGTAACAAGACCGCCCGGGGAATTGATGTAGAGCGCGATCTCCCTTGACGGGTTTTCGGACTCCAGGAACAGTAGCTGCGCGCATACCAGGGTCGCCAGGTGATCTTCGACCGGACCGGTCATGAAGATGATGCGCTCCTTCAGCAGGCGCGAGTAGATATCGAAGGCCCGCTCGCCCCGGTTTGTCTGTTCGACAACCATCGGCACGAGTGTGTTCATATAGATATCGACAGGATCCTTCATACCTCATCCATAAGCTTGAGATGACGCCCGGCATTCGGCCGGATTGGACACAGGCCCTGAGCGCATCGATCAGGGCCTGACTCGAGAAGCGACATCCCGTATATACGGGATGTCGCCCTCAACGCAATGACATGACAGATGCGGCATGAAGGCAAAGTTAAATCTGCCACCGCATCCGGGGATTTCGGGAGAACGCGATTACGCGTCGTCCTCATCCTCCGCGACCAGCTTTTCCAGCTCTTCCTTGGTCACCGTCTTGTCGCTCACCTTGGCAAGCTCCAGAATGTAATCGACGACTTTTTCCTCGTAGATCGGTGCCCGCAGGGACGCAAGGGCCTGCTGGTTGTTCTTGTAGAATTCGAACACCTGCTGCTCCTGTCCCGGGAACTGGCGGACGCGATCGTAAAGAGCGCGCTGCAGTTCTTCGTCGGTGACCTGGATGTCGTTCTTCTCACCGATCTCGGACAGCACAAGACCGAGGCGGACACGGCGCTCGGCGATCTTGCGGTATTCCGCCTTCGCCTCTCTCTTCCGTGGTCTCTTCGTCCTCGAAAGTCTTTTCGTTGCGCTTCATGTCTTCTTCGACCTGGCGCCAAACGACGTCGAACTCGGATTCGAGCAGTTTCTCCGGCAGGTCGAAGGAATAGTGCTCGTCAAGCTTGTCGAGCAGCTGGCGCTTGACGCGTTGGCGGGTCAAGGCGCCGAACTGGCTTTCGATCTGGCCGCGCACGATTTCCTTCAGCTGGTCGAGGGACTCAAGGCCGAGCCCTTTCGCGAAGTCATCGTCAACGGTGGCTTCGCCGGGCGCCGCAACGTCCTTGACGGTCACGTCCAAGGTGGCTGCCTTGCCGGCGAGATGCGCCGCCGGGTAGTCTTCCGGGAACGTCAGTTCGACGACCTTCTCGTCGCCGGCCTTGAGGTTGATCAGCTGATCTTCAAAACCCGGGATGAACTGGCCGGAGCCCAGTACCAGCATGCCGTTTTCGTCGGCACCGCCCTCAAACGGCTCGCCGTCGATCTTGCCGACATAGGACATGGTGATCCGTCGCCGCCGCCGGCGGGACCATCCTTCGTGTCGAACGGCGTGTTGTTCTTGGCGATTTCGGCAATCTGCTGGTCGACTTCCTCGTCGGCGATTTCGACGACCGGGCGCTCGATTTCAATGCCGGAGAAATCCATGATCTCGAATTCCGGCAGCACGTCGTAGGTCATCGTGAAGGACAGATCGGCGTCGCCGGCCAGGATCTTTTCCGCATCTTCTTCCGGCAGGTCGATTTCCGGCGTCAGCGCCGGGCGCTCGGAGCGCTCCTCAACGGCCTTCTGGGTGGATCTCCTTGGATCGTGTTCGACAGGATCTCGGCCATGGCCTGGCGGCCATACATCTTTTTCAGGTGCCCGACCGGAACTTTGCCCGGGCGGAAGCCCTTGATGTTAGCCTTGGTTTCAAGCTCGTTCAGATAGTCATCGAGCTTGCTGGCGAGATCGTTCGCCGGAACATCGATTTTGAGCTCTCGCTTGAGGCCCTCGGCGAGGGTTTCGGTTACCTGCATGGGTTTTGTCGTCCTCGGTCCCGAGCGGCAATCCGCCCCGGAGGTTTTGTTTCTAGAATTCCGTGTGCCGCATTGCCAGCACTTCCCTTTTGCCGGAAGCGTTCAAACGGCAATGCATCGCCCTGGGAAAGCTCCAAGACGCACGATGGGAGCGCGATAAAGCTTGGGCCCCAAAGTGTCAAGGGGATTAGGGGATTTGGCGCAAAATCGCTGCCGGGACCCGGAACGCCTGCAACGGAACATGAACAACGCTGATGGTGCGGATGGAGGACTTGAACCCCCACGCCTTGCGGCACCAGAACCTAAATCTGGCGTGTCTACCAGTTTCACCACATACCGCATCTTAAGGGCACGGGCAGGCCCTGTATTTGAAGCGGGGCCTCTATAGCACCGCAGATTTCCCCGTCAAAGGAAAAAGCGGCAAGGTGCTCTCAAGCCTCCCCGGATTTGTCCACAAGTGCACGGATCGGCGCCTCAGGGCGGGCGCCAGGTCTTCCGCCGTCAGGCCCGGACCGGCTGCGTTGCCGGCTTCTCCGTGCAGCCAGACGGCCTGGCAGGGCAGCCTCGAAGCCGGGAACGGCCTGCGCCAGCAGGCCGGCAATGATGCCGGCAAGAACGTCTCCCGCCCCGGCCGTCGCCAGCCAGGGGGCGCGCTGCGGTTGATCGCGGCCCGGCCGTCAGGCGCGGCGACAACCGTGTCCGGCCCTTTCAGAGAGGACCACTGCTCCCGAACGCACTGCCGCCTCACGGGCGCGCTTGAGTTTGTCGCCCTCGATGTCGGGAAACAGCCGGGCGAATTCTCCATCATGCGGCGTCAAAACGGCCGGCGACCGGGCCGCCTGGATGCGCGCGAATAGCGCATCCGGATCCGCCGCAAAACTCAGTCAGTGCGTCGGCATCGAGCACCACGGCCCTGCGGCATTCCAGAATGGCAGCGATCGCCGCACAGGTTTCATCGCCTACCCCGTAGCCCGGCCCGATCAGGACGGCGTTGAGCCGCTTGTCGGCAAGAAATCCGGGGATGGCATCCACATCCGCCACTTTATTCAGCATCACCACCGTCAGGTGGCTGGCATTCACCATCATCGCATCGGGGGGTGATGCCAGGGTGACCAGTCCGGCTCCGGCTCTGAGCGCTGCCCCCGCCGCCAGCCTTGCGGCCCCGGTTCTGGCCATCGGCCCGCTGAAGACGACCGCATGGCCCCTGGTATATTTGTGACCCGCCGGATCAGGGCGCGGCCAGGGAGCCCAACCAGAGGTCCGGGCAATTGTGAAAGGTCGCGGGCGCGATCTGATCGAGCACGTCCGGCCGGATGCCGATATCGGCAACGCTCACCCTGCCGCACAGGCCCCGGCCCGGAAAGAGCAGATGCCCCGGCTTTTCGCGGAAAAACGTTATCGTCGCGCGCGCCTTTATCGCCCCGCCCAGGATCGCGCCGTCCGCTCCATTGAGGCCTGAAGGCAGATCGACGGCAAGGACAGGAACGCCGGACCGATTAACCGCTTCCACAAGCGCAAGCACCGCTCCCGACAGCGGCCTGTCCAGCCCTGCACCGAACAAGGCGTCGATGACGAGTTCCGCGCGTTCAAGCGCCGGGGTCAAATCGCTTGCGACACCATCGCCCTCCAGCGCCGCGGCGTACGGCAACTCCATATGACCGAAGGCTTCGAGCGCATCTCCCTTGAGATGTTCCGCCGGCCTGATCAGCCGGACATCGACAGAGTGACCGGCGGCCGCGAGGTACCGCGCCGCAACAAAGCCGTCGCCGCCGTTGTTTCCCGGACCGCACAGCACGAGGATGGGCCGGATGCCGGAGACCATACGTTCAGCCGCGCGCGCAACGGCCGGCCGGCCCGCTCCATCAGGTCGATGCCCGGCACGCCCCTTTCAACGGTCAACCGGTCGGCCCGCCCCATTTCCTCCGGCGTCAGCAATACCGCTTCCGATTTATATCTGTTGCTTGTCATTGCCTGCCGATCTCACATACTCCTGTGCCGGTACTGTGCACAGGCGCCTGATTTTTGTCGAGCGGAAGCGTGGAACACGAATGGAGGTCGCATTTGCGCTCATTTTTTAGGCGAGGTGCATATTTTTTGATCAATATCTCGCGCAGGGCAGTGCTACAGTGCGGCCCAAGGCGAGAAAGTTGCCGCTTTTAGTGGCGGAATTCCCGGCTCCGAAAGAAATTGGGATCATTGTTCCCGGATTGGCACGCATCATGCTTTGAAGCCTGCAACGGTCCCCAACGGCCTCCGGGTCTGTTGGACCTTAAGCCTGCCTGAGGCAAGGGCCTGCGAACACTTCCGGCCAGATATGGAGAGAGACACAAGGTGATGAAAAAGATCGAGGCGATCATCAAACCCTTCAAACTGGACGAGGTCAAAGAAGCTCTGCAGGAGGTTGGCCTTCAGGGCATAACCGTGACCGAAGCCAAGGGTTTTGGCCGTCAGAAGGGCCACACGGAATTATACCGCGGCGCGGAATACGTCGTGGACTTCCTGCCGAAGGTTAAGGTGGAAATCGTGCTTGGCGACGAAATGGTCGAAAAAGCCGTCGAAGCGATCCGCTCCGCCGCGCAAACCGGTCGCATTGGCGACGGCAAGATCTTTGTATCCAATATTGAAGAAGCTGTCGCATCCGGACCGGAGAGTCCGGCATCGACGCTATCTGACTCCCATTCCGGCGCCTGCCGGTAATCCGAATTCCGGTCTGCGCAAGGAGCCGAAGGTATGACGCCCTGCCCGGCCGGAACCAAACCCAACTGTTCACACGAAAAACTAAAGGGATGGACAATATGACCACTGCCGCTGAAGTCCTGAAGGAAATTCAGGAAAAGGACGTGAAATTCGTCGACCTGCGATTTACCGACCCCAAGGGTAAGATGCAGCACGTCACCATGGACGTTGGCCTTGTTGACGAAGACATGTTCGCAGAAGGCGTTGCTTTCGACGGCTCGTCCATTGCCGGCTGGAAGGCCATCAACGAGTCCGACATGATGCTGATCCTTGATCCGGAATCCGCTCACATCGACCCGTTCTTCGCCCAGTCCACAATGGCGATCTTCTGCGACATCGTCGACCCGGTCACCGGCGAGGGCTACAACCGCGATCCGCGCATGACCGCCAAAAAGGCCGAAGCCTACGTCAAGTCCGGCGGATTCGGCGACACGGTATATGTCGGTCCGGAAGCCGAATTCTTCATGTTCGACGACGTTCGCTTCAATGCGGACCCGTACAACACCGGCTTCATTCTGGACAGCGCTGGAACTGCCGTCCAACATGGGCTCCGAATACGAGACCGGCAACCTCGGCCACCGTCCGCGCACCAAAGGCGGCTACTTCCCGGTTCCGCCGGTCGACAGCGCCCAGGACATCCGTTCCGAAATGCTGTCGGTCATGGCCGAAATGGGCGTCCCGACCGAAAAGCATCACCACGAAGTGGCTGCTGCCCAGCACGAACTCGGCATGAAGTTCGACAACCTGACCAAATGCGCCGACAACATGCAGATCTACAAGTATGTCGTGCATCAGGTTGCGCATGCCTATGGCAAGACCGCAGCCTTCATGCCGAAGCCGGTCTTCGGCGACAACGGCACCGGCATGCACTGCCACCTGTCGATCTGGAAGGGCGGCGAGCCGACCTTTGCCGGCAACCAGTATGCCGATCTTTCCGAGACCTGCCTGTACTTCATCGGCGGTATCCTGAAGCACGCAAAGGCACTGAACGCCTTCACCAACCCGTCCACCAACTCCTACAAGCGCCTGGTACCGGGTTACGAAGCACCGGTTCTTCTGGCCTATTCCTCGCGTAACCGGTCGGCATCCTGCCGCATCCCGTTCACCGCTTCTCCGAAGGCGAAACGCGTCGAAGTCCGCTTCCCGGATCCGTCCGCGAACCCGTATCTGTGCTTCTCGGCTCTGCTCATGGCCGGCCTTGACGGGATCAAGAACAAGATCCATCCGGGCGACGCCATGGACAAGAACCTCTACGACCTTCCGCCGGAAGAACTCTCGGAAATCCCGACCGCTTTGCGGATCCCTGCGCGAAGCGCTGGAAGCTGTCGATGCCGACCGCGAGTTCCTGAAACTCGGCGGCGTGTTCGATGACGACCAGATCGACGCTTACATCGAACTGAAGATGGAAGAGGTCGAGCGCTTCGAAATGACCCCGCACCCGGTCGAATTCGACATGTACTACTCCGTCTAAGACCTCCGGTCTTGCGGCAACGAAAACCCCGGCGAAAGCTGGGGTTTTTTGTTGCAGTCCAGACGGTCCCGCGCTGGATGTGCGTCGCGATTGAACGACCTGCTGCGAGCCCCGCCTAACCGTTTGCCGCCAGCCAGTCGGCCAGCGACGGCCGCTTGTTTCTCCCTCGTCCGCGCATGGCGGGTGACGCGATCATCGCGTTGAGCACCGCTTCCTGCGTCGTCTCCTGCGGCCGCCTGGAACAGAATGTCGATCCTGTCCTCCACGAGTATCTCGCGCACGACAAAATCGCTCGAAGCAAATGGGCGACGCGCCCTGCCGTGGTGAACGCCAGCGCGATGTCGCCGCTGCCATTGCCGTAAAAGGCGCCCAGACGCGCAAGGCCGGCCCCGGCGCCTTTGCAATCCGTTTGAGTTGCCTGCTTTCCAGCGGCACATCGGTGGCTAGGACGACAATGACGGAGCCGCGCTCCTCCGCCCGTTTCAGATCCTTCGGATGCGGCCTCCCGCCATCCGGCAGGACCAGGTCGCCGGGCCGGCCGAAATTTGCCAGCACAAGCGCGCCGAGCGTGAACCTGCGCCCATCCAGTTCATACACGCGCGAAGCCGAGCCGATGCCGCCCTTGAAGCCGAAGGCGCTCATCCCGGTGCCTGCCCCCACGCTGCCCTGTTCGAAGCTCTCCGACGCCGCTTCGATCGCCGCGACCACATGCGCTTCCGTCAGGGCCATGGCCTGGATGTCGCTGAGATAGCCGTCATTGCATTCCAGGACCACCGGATTGACGGTTCCGGTCGAGCGGCCGATTTCCGGGTTCTCCGAAATGGCCCGGCGGATCAGTGCATTGACGCCAGTGCCGACCCCGAAAGTGTTGGTCAGAAGCACGGGCGTTTCCAGCGTGCCCAGTTCATCCACCTGTACGAGCCCGGCGCTTTTGCCGAATCCGTTGATCACCTCGACCGCAGCGGTAAGCTTTTCGCAGAAGAGATTGCCCTGATGAGGCAGCAGCGCCGTAAATCCGGTCCGTAAGTCTCCGTCTCTCAAGGTGAAATGACCGACAGTCACACCCGCAACATCTGCAATCGTGTTGCCCTTCCCTGCCTCCAGCGTTCCACAGGCAAGACCATATAGAGCTGCAAGGGGAGCGGGATTTGGAAGACATGGGCACCTGACCTCAGATCCGAGCTTGCTCATTAAACAGGCAGACCCGGAGCAGGCTCAACACGAAAAAACCTCCACCAGGAGGCTCCTTCGTTTTGGACTTTGGGTTTTGGGCTGACTTAGAAACAAACCTGACGGTAGCCGACGACGATATATTGGCCGTGATAGGGGCTCCAGCGCTGGACCGGCTCGTTGTGGCAGCGCACAGGGGCGTAAACAGGGGCGTAATAGCGGGGTTTGGCCTGCGAGGCGATGATCGCACCGGCGGCAAGGCCGATGATGGCGCCGGCTGCGAGGGCTCCCCCGCGGTTCCTGTTCCCGGCGAAGGCTTCGTTCGGCGTGATGGTGACTGCGGCGGTTGCCAGAGTGGCAACGGCAACGGCGGCGATGGCAAACTTGCGAAACATGACGGCTCCTCTCGAATGATCTTCAACAGCAGGCTCATTGCTGATGAAAACCACCTATGCGCCGCCGTTGCGTCCCAGGCTGTGACCACCATCACGTTGGGTCACTTTCACGCAATTGTGGTATGGAGGCGTGTAGTCTTCTGCTGTTTCGCTGACCTTGACCTACGTGAAAGGAGTTGCCGATGTGGGTGATCATGGCGGTTTCCATCCAGTTGCTGGCCGGGCCGAATGTCTGGCCTGTGACCGAAGAAGGCACCTTCGAAGATGAAGCCGCCCGTCTGGCCGCGCTCGACGAAGCCGTGCCGCGAACGCTGTCGGAAACCATGCGTCTTGCGTGGGAAGCGGGGGAACTGAAATACATCTGCGTCAAGGCGCGCGGCGCCGGCCCGTCCCGCAAACTGACCGCCCCCGCACCGCATTTCCCCCGGCTGGCCGGTTTTTCCGGGCAGCCGCAATTTACGAGTCACCCCGCACGCGCTAGAGCACGTCCGCAGAAACACCAGACGGTGGGCAAGAAAATACGGACGGACAGGGCAGGCATGAGCGAGTTCAAATCGGACTTTCTAAACGTTCTTTCAGAACGCGGTTTCATTCATCAGATTTCCGATCCCAAGGGGCTCGATGACCTGTGCGCCACCGATACCGTAACCGCCTATATCGGCTTTGACTGCACGGCCCCGAGCCCGCATGCCGGTTCGCTCGTTCCGATCATGATGCTGCACTGGCTGCAAAAGACCGGACACCGTCCGATTGCGCTCATGGGCGGTGGCACCACCCGACGTCGGTGATCCGTCCGGCAAGGATGAATCGCGCAAGCTGCTCACCGACGAAGCGATCGAGGACAACAAGGCCGGCATCCAGGAAGGTCTTCGAAAAGCTGCTGACATTCGGCGACGGCCCGACCGATGCCATGATGCTCGACAATGCCGACTGGCTGTTGAAGCTCAACTATGTCGACTTCCTGCGCGAGATCGGCCGGCACTTCTCCGTGAACCAGATGATCCAGCGCGATTCCGTCCGCCTGCGCCTGGAGCGCGAACAGCATCTGTCCTTCCTGGAATTCAACCACATGCTGCTCCAGGGCTACGACTACCTGGAAATCTACCGGCGCACCGGCTGCCGGCTGCAGATGGGCGGTTCCGACCAGTGGGGCAACATCCTTTCCGGCACCGACCTTGTCCGCCGCCTGGCTGATGTCGAGGCTTTCGCCCCTCACCTCGCCGCTTCTGACCACAGCCTCCGGTGCCAAGATGGGCAAGACCGCGGCCGGCGCGGTCTGGCTGAACGAGGAACAGCTCGCCTCCTATGACTATTGGCAATATTGGCGCAACACGGAGGACGCCGATGTCGAACGCTTCCTGAAGCTGTTCACCGTACTGCCCATGGACGAAATTGCCCGCCTTGCCGCACTGGAAGGCTCCGAGATCAATGACGCAAAGAAGATCCTCGCTACCGAGGCGACGGCGCTGATCCATGGCCGGGAAAAGGCGGAAGCGGCAGCGGAGACCGCCCGCAAGGCCTTCGAGGAAGGCGAGTCGGCTGAAGGCCTGCCCACGGTGGAGGTTCCGGAACTGACCCTGAAGCGGGGCTCGGCGTCCTGTCGGCTTTCGTCATCGCAGGCCTTTGCGCATCCAACGGCGATGTCCGGCGCAACATCAAGGGTGGCGCCGTCAGGATCAACGATCGCGGCGAACAGAACGAAAAGCGCCAGCTTTCCCTCGCAGACCTCACCGATGACGGCATCATCAACCTGTCGCTCGGAAAGAAGAAGCATGTGCTGCTGAAGCCGGTTTGACCACAGCCGGCAGGAGGCGCCGGGCTCGCTGCCCGGCCCGTCATGTCAATTCGATTGAACTCGAACATCTTGCGGAAAATGCCCGGTGCGATCGCGGAGATCGGATTGACCGACAGAACCGGATCGGAGATGGAGCCGGAGAGCCGGTAGGTCACTCCGATCAGGCCTTCGCCGGAGCTGCCGCCAAGCGCAAATCCCAGCAGCGAATTTTGGCAAAGAAGTTGTTCAGTGCATAGATCGGCACGAAGGTGCCGGTCAGGTTCAGCGTCTGCTGATTGAGATCCACCATCCCGCTCACCGTACCGCCCAGGGCGTTGCCCTGGAGGGTCCCGCGGATGACGGTCAAGGTGTCCACTTCGCGCGTGAAACTCAGATCGAGCGTATCGAAACTCGCTGAGCCTTCCGGCTCGCGGATGGCGACGGAGGTCGATGCGTCCAGATTGGAATTGACCCGGCGGTTTTGCTGGCGGATGCGCTGGATCGCCGGGTCTTCCGTGATGCGCAGGGAGCGCACTGGCAAATCGCCGACCCAGCTGTCTTCGTCGGCCATCGCGACGTTCAGCAAGCCGGTGCCGCCGCGCATGCGCTGATAGACATCAAGGAACCTGAGCGTTGCGCCCGTATTCGCAAACCGGCCGTTGGCGACCTGCACGTCGGCCTCGTCGGTTACGGTGAATTCGAAATTGGCCCGGCCGTTGACGAGCCCCTTCAAGTCCGCAGTACCAGGCCCTTCGCACCGGTCTCGACCTTGCCGGAGAACTTCTCGATGGTCTGCTTGTTGAACCCGGTCACCCGGTCGATCGTTGCAGCGATTCTGGCGCCCTTCGAGAAATCACCGCCGCCCTTGCTGCCGCCGGGGCTGCGCATGCTGCGGATGAGGCCGCGCGCATCGAAAGGCGGAACCGGCGAAGATGATGTCGTAGCGCCCGTCGCCGGCCCGCTGGATGTCCACCTCGGCGTCGTCGCCCGGCCGCAGCCTGAATGTGTCGAAGGATGCGTGGGTAAGGTTGCCGTCCGCGGACAGCCGCATGGAGCCGCTCACGCGCGCGCCTTCCGCATCCAGCTTGAAATCCTTGATGCGGCGTTCGTCTTCCGTCTCGACCAGTTTGAACGAGGCTGTTGCCGGAACCCCCTTGGCCTTTTGCCAGCCAAGCGCCTGCAAGCGCACTTCCGTCTGCTGCAGGTCGACGACGAACTCCTGGCCGTCGCTCGCCTTGGTAACGCTCAAGGTCATGGCACCGTTCAGGAACGTTGTCAGGTCGATGCCCTTGTCCTTCAGCTGTCTGGCGGTGACCGACACGATCACGTCCTGCCTGGCCGCCACGCCGGATCTGCCGAGCGGCACGACAAGATCGATGTCGGCCCGCAGCCCGTCGAGAACCCCCTTGCCCGTGATGGCGACCTGGTTCCGGTCCGCTTCAGGCGAGACGTCCGCGTCCGCGACCGTGTGCCCCATGATCGGGTTGGTGTCGGTAAAATCCGTCAGCTCGCCGGTCGCACGCCAGTCGACATCGGCCAGATCGATCTCGTTGCCGAGCGGAAACTTCGCCTCGACATCCACGCGCCCGGAACCACTGACCCCGTCGTTCTTGAGGTCGGCACGGTCGAGAACGAGAAACGGCGCACTGTTCATGACCGCACCGAGATCCTCAGCCTTCCCTTTCATGCGTGTGGTGATCTGCGCGGTCTTGCCGTCCCGGAGCGGCAGGTCGAAGATCTTGAACACACCGGACGGCAACGCGATCTCGCCGCCTTTTGATGACGTCGCAGTGCCGTCGGTGGCAGCCACGGTCAGCACTTCATCCTGAACGGTAAGCGTCCCCTTGAGACCCCGGATCTGCGGAATGTTGCCGATCGGCGTGACCGCCGCATCGGAGAAAGTCATGTCGACACGCATGTCGTCGCCCGACCAGCCCGGGTCCGGGTTCCGATGATCGAAGCCGGGAGGCCGGATTGCGCCCGTATAGGAAACGCTGTCGATCGTCCCGGCGTCGATCCGCTCGATGATCCAGCGCCGCGCGGGCGGAACGAGCGTGATCGGCCAGACCTGTTTGGCGAGCGCAACCGGGATTTGCTCTCCCTCGGCCGCCAGGGCCAGATTTGGCCCTTCAGACGTCAGCTGCAGCGATCCCACGCCGTGAATCACGGCCTTGCCGGACCTGGCCGTGAAGCGGTCGATGTTCAGCATGCGCTCTTCGGGATCAAAGCGGCCGCGCAACTGTATGCCATCGAGCATATGCGGCGCCTCGGCGACATCGGCGGGACCGAATTGCGGATATTTGGAATCCAGCCTGATGCCCCACTCTGACGTGCCCTCGACGTCCGGCTCGACCTCACCGGTAAAGAAGACCCGCGTATTGCCGCGAATGACGTGGGAGGTGGTGATGTCGACCGCCTTCTCCCCCTTGAACAACAGCGACAAGGCGGCATCGTCAAAAGCAACAAGTGTCTTGCCCAGCTGAAACCAGCCGTTACGGACACGGGCAACCGCATTGGCCGAAAGAAATTGGCCGCTGGCGTTCAGCGTGGCTTCGATCTTTGCAGATGCCGGAAGCCCGAGCCCCTTGCCGTGTTTGGAGGCCGCCTCGGGGTCGAGCAACTCCGCCAGGGTGATGCCGTTGACCACCACGCCGATGCTCTTGTGCTCGGCTCCTTGCGGCGCGCTACGGGCGAGTTCCATCCGCCAGTTCGAGACTTTTCCCGAAACCTTGGCAAAGGCTCTGATGACGCGATTGTTCCTGCGGAAGACGTCCGCATCGATCCCCTTGAAACGACGCGGTGTCTTGCCCGCCAGCTCGAACTCGCCGTCGCTGATCCGGACGAACTCCAGGCCGCGTCGGGCAAACTGGTCGTCCACCACATCGCTTATCCGGTCGACCGCCTCCATGAGCGGCTCCATGTCCGGCACTCGCGCAATCTTGCTGGTCAGTTGGACTTTGACGCGGGGCTTTTCAAATGCCAGCGACGAGAAATGGATCTTGCCAGCGTAAAGCGCATCCACATTTATGGGAGCAACGAGTTTTGGCAGGCGGACACTGACCGGTGACGGCCCGTCTATCTGCGCTTTGGCATCTTCAAGGATGATCTCCACGCCGCCGCGCGCGGTGAAATCGACGCTGGCGCGCTCAACCGAGAGCTCGACCGCCCCTCGGGTTCCCTGCATGGCCAAAAGGCTGCCCAGGAACGGAATGCGCACAGGACCGGTGGTGAACAGAACGGCCAGTGCGGCGATGGCGCAGACGACCGCGGCCGCCGTGAATAGCAGCAGCGCACGCTTGCCCCTGGACTTTTTTGTGGTGCTGTCGCTGGTCCTGATGATCCGCCGGTCTTGGGCAAGTATTTCAGTCCAATCTTCCGCCTGTGAATACGCAACAGGCCTGTCAGAGCAAGCCGGAAAAAGGCGCCTGAATCTGTCCTGCACAGCATTGAACGAGTCGCCGAGCAGCTTATGATACTGCGAAACCGGCAACTTTGCGACTGCTGCGAATTGTCAGACGGCCATTTCCCGGCATAAACGCGTAAACTGTGACGGAAGGAAGGCATGATGAGCGAGTTATCCCTCGGCGATGCGGCACCGGATTTCGATCTGGAAAGCGATGGCGGCAGCCGGGTCTGCCTCAGTGCTCTGAAAGGAAAACCCGTGGTGGTCTATTTCTATCCCAAGGACAACACGCCGGGCTGCACCAACGAGGCGATCTCATTTACGCAGCTCATCGGAGAATTCAACAAGTTAGGCGTCACAATAATCGGCGTGTCTCCCGATTCGGCCAAGAAGCATGACAACTTCATCGCCAAATATAATCTGGCCGTCCGGCTGGGTGCCGACACGCAAACCAGCACCGCGCAAGCCTACGGCGTCTGGGTCGAGAAATCCATGTATGGCAAGAAATACATGGGGGTCGAGCGCGCCACGTTTCTTGTGGATTCAGACGGAAAAATCGCCGGAATCTCGGCGCAAGGTGAAAGTGCCGGGCCACGCCGAAGCCGTTCTTGATGCCGCCAGGTCACTTTGAGATCCGCCCGAACCAAGATTGCAGCCTTCAGGAACAGCATGCCGGACCCCGCCACGTCCCTGCCCTCCAGCCTCGTTGCCGGAGCCCGCGCCATCGTTTCCTCGCCGGATACGCAAGAAAAGGTCAGACTGGCCTATGCGGTTTCCAAAGCCTGGTTTCAGCGGGGACTGGCGCTTGGTTCCCCCTCGAAGGACGGGCTCATGCCCGACAGGCCGGGCAGACCTGACCATCCGGTGCTGCTGGCGCCCAGGGACATGCCCAAGCGCAGCCTCACCGGCAAGGCCGGCCGCCTGGCGCTCCTTCATTCCCTCGCCCATATCGAGCTGAATGCGGTCGACCTGACCTGGGATCTGATCGGCCGGTTCGCCCATGTGCGCCTGCCGCGGTCCTACTATGATGACTGGGTTCGGGTGGGGCTGGAGGAAGCCAAGCATTTCTCCATGCTTCAGGACCGCCTTGCCGGACTGGACGCCCGCTATGGCGACATGCCCGCCCATGACGGACTGTGGCAGGCCGCGCAGGACACCGGCCATGATCTGGCAGCGAGGCTCGCGATCATTCCGCTGGTGCTCGAAGCGCGCGGGCTCGACATAACCCCGCCGATGATCGAAAAGGCGCGCCAGATCGGCGATGAAGACACCGCCAAATGTCTGGAGGTCATCTACAGGGACGAGAAGAACCACGCCGCCTTCGGCGCCAAGTGGTTCCGGTTTTTGTGCGACCGGCAGGGAATCAGTCCCGAACCGGCCTTTCACCTCTTCGTCCGCAAACATTTCCGCGGAGCGCTGAAACCGCCCTTCAACGACCGGGCACGATCGGAAGCTGGCTTAACCCCGGTTTTTACAAGCCTCTTGCGCCGTTGATCGGTTGATTTTCGCGCTCGTGCAGACGAATTATTAACCTTACCAAACTCCCAATCACACTCAGTTCAATTGCAGAATGCAGCCAGCGACTGAGTGACCATGCGACAGCGCCAAGAAACGACGCGATACTACCAGGCTCCCGGACGGCGCCACGTCATCCCGTTCCGGATCAGGGGACCAGGGCCACGACTTATGCCCTGCGGCCGGTGCATCTTGTCTGCGGTGCCCCGGCCTGCGCCACGGCAACGTTGGCGATTGCCGGAAGCATCGGCTACTACGTTCTGCGCGGCGACATGATGGCCGAGGCCAGGGCAGAGCGCACCGAACTGGTCCTGCAGTACAGAAATCATATCGACCGTCTGCGGGCGGAAATCGAGAACCTGACGAGCCGCCAGATGGTCGACAGGGAAACCGCTCGAAATCCAGGTCATGGACGTACTGCGCCGCCAGCAGGATCTCAATCAGCGCCACGCGATCGTTGCCGATCTCGTTGCCCGCGCCGAGAGCAACGGCATTTATCTCGGTGACGGCAAACCGCTTCCCCCGCAAAAACCATCCCTCGACGCACGCGGCCTCGCGTCCCTCGAGAAAGAGGATAAGTTCGCTATCGGCGGCGAAAGCCAGCTGATCGATGAACCGGTCAAGGCTCTGGGGCTACGCGATACCACCACCGGACCCTTCGACCCGCTGAGCATCCTGCAGCAGCCGGCCGCAAACGCTCCCGAGTCAGATCCCGACGCAAAAAAAACTCTGAAAAACAAGCCGCTCTCAGCGCTGGTAAAAGCGCATATCTCCGAAATGGGCGGCGAAAGCACCGCGGCGGTGGATGCCATCACCATTGCCACGGAGAGCCGCATCGAGGACATTCTCGACATCACCCGTTCTCTCGCGCCATCTGTCAACGAGGCACTGCGCGAGACGGCTGCCATCGGCGGCCCGTTTCTGCCGATATCGGAAGAGAATTTTTCAGATCGCCTTGAACAGGGCGAACAGCGCTGGTCGAGATACTGCGGCGCGTCAGGTTCACGGCCCTGCGCCTGCCGGTCAAACGTCCCGTCCACAACGGCGCGGCAGTGTCCAGCAGCTACGGTCCGCGAGTGGACCCCTTCCTGGGCCGCCTCGCCATGCATACGGGCATCGACTTCAAGGCCCCCTACGGCGCCCGCGTTTTCGCCACGGCGCCCGGCACCGTGATCAGCGCGGAACGTCACGGCGGCTATGGCAAGATGGTCGAGATCCATCACGCAAACGGGTTCACCACCCGCTATGCCCACCTCAGCCGTCTCCAGGTGAAGGAAGGCGACCATGTGCTGGCAGGAGACCTGATCGGCAATGTCGGCTCCACCGGCCGCTCGACCGGACCACACCTGCACTATGAA
Organism: Novosphingobium sp. MW5; assembly: GCA_025938935.1. Lineage (GTDB taxonomy): Bacteria > Pseudomonadota > Alphaproteobacteria > Sphingomonadales > Sphingomonadaceae > Novosphingobium. Next base: position 44,776 of record JAPCWB010000007.1, read on the forward strand.
ATCCGGCGGCACGACAAACCGAGCAATCCGGCCGCGTTTCTTTCCGCGGGCGACCGGCTGGCGGCCCTGCAAGAACGGGGCCAAAAAGGCCCCGTGCTGTTCAAGCTGCAATGTCGGATGTCCGGGCGCGGGCCGTTCTAGTCCACGTCTTCGACTTCGACCGGATCGCCGCCAAACACCCGTTGTGCCAGCGCCGCCTCCATGAACTTGTCGAGGTCGCCGTCGAGAACGTCGCCGGGAGACGTGCTTTCCACGCCGTTCTGAGATCCTTCACCAGCTGATAGGGCTGCAGCACATAGGACCGGATCTGGTGGCCCCAGCCGATATCCGTCTTGGACGCAGCTTCGGCACTTGCAGCTTCTTCCCGCTTCTTCAGTTCCGCCTCGTAAAGCCGGGCCTTCAACATGCCCCAGGCAGTCGGCGCGGTTCTTGTGCTGGGAGCGCTCGGACTGGCACTGCACCACGATCCCGGTCGGCTGGTGCGTGATACGCACCGCAGGTCCGTCGTGTTGACGTGCTGGCCGCCCGCGCCCGATGCGCGATAGGTATCGATGCGGCAATCGCTTTCATTGATATCGATATCAATGGAATCGTCGACCACCGGATAGACCCAGGCACTTGAAAAGCTCGTATGCCGGCGCGCATTGCTGTCATACGGCGAAATGCGTACCAGGCGGTGAACGCCGGATTCGGTCTTCAGCCACCCATAGGCATTTTCACCCTTGACCAACAGGGTCGCCGACTTGATGCCGGCTTCTTCGCCGTCATGGTACTCCAACAGTTCGGCCTTGAAGCCACGCTGTCTCCGCCCAACGGCGGTACATGCGCAGCAGCATAGAGGCCCAGTCCTGGCTTTCTGTACCGCCGCACCCGAGGTTGATTTCCAGGTAGGTGTCGTTCGCGTCGGCTTCCCCGGACAAAAGCGATTTCAGCTGGAGTTGGGTGACCTTGTCGCGCAGCCCGCGCAGCGCCTGTTCGGCTTCCGCGACGACAGACTTGTCATCTTCCATTTCACCGAGCTCGATCAGCTCGACATTGTCGGACAGATCCCGCTCAAGTTCCTTGACCCCACTGATGCCGTCGTCCAGTTGCTGGCGCTCGCGCATTAGTTTCTGTGCTTTTGTCGGGTCGTTCCACAGTTCCGGATCTTCGGATAGGGCGTTCAGCTCCTCCAACCGGACCAGTGCCTGATCCCAGTCAAAGATGCCTCCTCACGCAGGCTTATGGCCTGCTTGATTTCATCGACGATCGCTTCCATTTCGGCGCGCATCGGATACCTCGCTTTGATTTCCGTGGAGCGGCCCGGCCTCCTTGAACAGAGGCCCGGGCCGGGAATTGGAGCGGGAATTTAGCCGGGCCGCCTGCCGCTGTAAACCAGGACGGGCGTTTAAGCTCCGCAAACCTTTCCCGGCCGGGAAATGGCCGGGTCAGTAAAGCGCCGCCGGTGCCGTTGAGAACGGCCTGGCCGGCCTCGGGCGAAACCGTGTGCGACACGCCCATGGATCTGTCGAAACCGATCGACGGAGTAGCTGTCCGGCGGTGCCATGCCCGGCTTGAAGGCTTCCAGTATCGCACCCGGCGTCCCCGCAGCGGTTCGGAGCCCCGTGCCGCGGTTGATCGGGATCAGTTCCAGGCCGCGCGGGACGCGGAATTCGACCGGCGGCTTGCCTGCCAGCGCCTTTTTCAGGAAATCCGTGAAGATTGGCGCGGCAATCTGACCGCCCGTCGCCCCGCGACCCATCGGTTTCGGATCATCGAAACCGACGAAGACACCGACCGCAATATCCGGGGTATAGCCCACGAACCAGGCATCCTTTTCGTCATTGGTCGTGCCGGTCTTGCCGGCAACCGGACGGCCCAGGGCCCTGACGGATGTTGCCGTGCCACGCTGAACCACGCCTTCCATCATGGAGGTGATCTGGTAGGCGGTCATCGGATCGAGAACCTGTTCGCGGTCATCGATCAGGTTCGGCTCGTCCTGATTTTCCCACACATCCTGCGTGCAGCCGTCACAAATGCGGCTGTCATGCTTGTAGATGGTGCGGCCGTAACGGTCCTGGATCCTGTCGATCAAAGTCGGACGCACCTTCTTGCCGCCATTTGCGATCGTCGCGTAGGCGGTGGTCAGGCGCAGTACGGTGGTTTCACCGGCGCCGAGCGACATGGCAAGGACCGGGAGCATATTGTCGTATATGCCGAAGCGCTTGGCGTACTCGGCCACAAGCGGCATGCCCATGTCCTGCGCGAGACGGACCGTCATCACGTTCCGGGAAAGCTCGATCCCGGTGCGCAGGGTCGACGGGCCGTAGAACTTGCCGCCGCAATTCTGCGGCCGCCATGTTCCAAGACCCGGTCCCCGGCTGACTTCAAGGGGAGCATCCATGACGACGGACGACGGCGTATAGCCGTTGTCGAGGGCCGCGGCATAGATGAACGGCTTGAAAGGATGAACCGGGCTGGCGGTAAGCCTGCGTGGCACGGTTGAACTCACTCTGTGCAAAGCTGAATCCACCAACCATCGCGCGAACGCGGCCCGTATAGGGGTCCATGGCCACCAGGGCGCCGGATACTTTGGGGATCTGGCGCAGTTCGTATGTGCCGGAGCAACCGGGCTCTCCTCCACATAGACGACGTCGCCCGGCGGCAAGAACATCCGAAACCGAACTCGGCGTCTTGCCGTCGACCCGCGCCCATTTCATGGTCTCCAGGAACAACGGGCCGGTCTTGCGCTCATCGGACAGCTCGCCGCTGACCTTGCGCTCAGGCTGAATTCCAACCTTGGCCTCCGAGTCGCCGCTTTCCAGAACCACGGCGAGCTGCCATTCCGGCAGATCGCTCAACGCTTCGATCTTTGCCAAGTCGACACCCCAGTCGGCGTCGAGCGTTATCCGCTCGACGGGACCGCGCCAGTTGCCGCGCTTGCGGTCGAAGTCGATCAACCCGTCCATCAGAGACTTGCGCGCCGGGCTCTGAAGTTCGGGATCCAGGGTCGAGCGGACCGACAATCCACCTTCGTAGAGGCGCTCATGTCCAAAGATTTCCGCAACTTCACGGCGGACCTCCTCGGTGTGCAGTATTCGGCGGCAAAGAGACGTGAGACCGGTTTTGCGCGGTTTGACGACAATCGGCTTCTGCTTGGCGGCCTCGCCCTCCTGCGTGTCGATATAGCCATCAGCCATCATGCGATCGAGCACGTAGTTGCGCCGGCCGACAGCCGCTTCCGTCTCCTTGTAGGGATGATAATTGCTCGGCCCCTTGGGAAGTGCGGCCAGGTAGGCGACTTCCTCCAGGGACAGCTCATGCACCGACTTGTCGAAATATATGAGCGAGGCGGCCGCGACACCATAGGCACCGAAGCCGAAATAGATCTCGTTCAGGTAAAGCTCGAGGATCTGGTCCTTGGTATAGGCCTGTTCGATCCGCAGGGAGAGAATGGCTTCGGCGACCTTGCGCTCATAGGCGGCAGAGCGCCGGTTCTTCTCCTCGCTCACCAGATCGGAAAGCAGGAAGTTCTTGGCCACCTGCTGCGTGATCGTCGACGCGCCCTCGGGGCGGCGGTCCCGAACCGTAATTCTGGATGAAACGAACCGCCGCGCGGGCAATACCCTCGGGATCGACACCGATATGCGAGTAGAAATTCTTGTCTTCCGCCGCGATGAACGCCTCTTTCACCCGATCCGGAATTGCCTGGATCGGCAGGAACATGCGCCGCTGGGTCGCATATTCGGCCATGTAGGCTGCCGTCGGAGGCGTGAACTCGGGTCATGACCGGCGGCTCATAGTTCTTCAGTGCGGTATAGTCCGGCAGGCCATCATTGAGATGCTGCAGATACATCCAGACCCCCGCGGCAGCAAGCAGTCCGAGAACTGCGCCGATGCCGAACAGATAGCCAAAAACTTCACCAAGAATTTCATACTGCGGGCTCGTCTTTCCCCGTCTGGGCTTCCAGGATTTTAACATGGAAACATTATTCCGCACCATGGCCGTCTGACACACGCTTGACCGACTTCCTCATCCACCAATATGGCGATGCTGAGGCAGAAGTCAGCCAAGATCTTCAATTTCCGTTGCAATACATGATATTACTGAGAGGGCATCTCTTGCTGCCGGGCAAGCCTTGGCCGGAAAAATCCATGGATCGCCTCGGACACCGCCAGAGCCATCCGTTCGCGCCACTCTGCCGAGACCAGAAGCTTCTCGTCGTGCTCGTTTGACAGATAGCCGAGTTCGAGGAGAACGGAAGGCACGTCATGCGCCTTCAAGACCCGAAAGCCGGCTGATCTGTGCGGATTGTTGATCAGCCGCACGGCGGTTTTCAATTCGCTCACCAGCGTTTTGGCGAAATAGACCGAAAAGGTCCGTGTCTCCCCTGCGCGCCAAATCCAGCAGAATATCGGTGACTTCCTCCGGCTCATCATGAAGGTCTACTCCGGCGATCACATCGGACATGTTTTCCGATTCCGCAAGATTTTCGGCCAATTGGTCGGATGCTTTGTCCGAAAGCGTGTAAACGGTCGATCCGCGCGCCAGCTTCGCGGCCCCAGCGCACCGAGTCGGCATGGATGGAAACGAAAAGGTCGGCAGCGAGGCTCATGACCGATGTCGACCCGCCGTCCCAGCGGGATGAACCTGTCGTCATCGCGGGTCAGATGCACGGTGTAAAGCCCGCTTTCGTCCAGCTTGGCTTTCAACAGCTTGGCAAACTCCAGGACGATTGCCTTTTCCAGCGTCCCGTCGACACCGGTCGCTCCGTCGTCGATGCCGCCGTGACCGGGATCAAGAACGATAACCGGCTTGTTGCTGTCCACCGGCGTCCTCAGCTTGTCGGTCTTGGCTGCCTTCTTTTCGTCTGCAGATTTCCGCGGCCCGCGAGCTTTCGACAAACGCGGCAAAACCCTCTGGCGTGGACTTCACCAAGTCGACCACCAGGCGCGCCGGCTGGTCATCCACGGCCGGCAGAAAGAATGTCTTGTCGACAGTCACCGGACCGGTCAGGTCCATGACGATGCGCGATTTCCCGCGGGCAAACAGGCCGAAGCGCCAGTCCGCGACCAGTCCGCGCCCGGTCTCGCCCGCGTCATCGGGAATTTCGAACGACACTTCCGGCAGGTCGATGATCAACCGATAGGGGGCGGCAAGACCGGAAATTGCAGGTTCGATCTGGGTATCCACGTCCAGAACGAATCGCGTGCGCTCGCCATCTCCCGCCACTCTGGCCCCGGTGATGACGGGTTTAGCGGTCTCGGCCGCGACAGTCACCGTCTGTCCGGCGAGCGCGATCGCACCAACTGCGAAGACCGCGCATGCCACGCCCAGAGCCCGGCCCAAGGCATCACAGATCCTGCCAACCTGCGGTTTAATCCCGTTTTTCAATTCAATTATTCCGGCCATCTCGCTCGCAAACCGTCCGCACTGAGCCCGTCCAAGCCTTCTCATACGCTATCTGCTCAAAGAGGAAAATGCTTTAGGCACTTCACATTGCTTGCAATGCGGAGCATCGGATCGTAAAAGTACCTTACGGATTTTGGTTCGAAACCGATACCTTCCCAGGTGACGAAAAAGGGTAGCTATCCACAACGTCATCGTAATCCAGGGCCTTCGGGCGGCGGAACAGAGGCCGTTCTGCCGGTTTTCCGGATGTCAGGATTACAGAGGACTGCATATCGGCCCTCGTCGAAACCGCCCGTCTCGCAGCATCATGCCTGAGTTTTATCGGCTGATCCCGGCGAGGTCAACGGCGGAACTTTTCGAGCGGACCCATTCCGGAACCGGAAGCAGATGAAGCGGCGAAGCCAACCTGCATACCGGCCGAGGTACAACGACTTAACTCCAAGGGCCTGCGTTGCCCCGATAGGACCCGCGCGATGCACATGATGATCAACATACAGCAAGGTTCCGCTTTTGCGGCCGCTTGCGTTGATCATACGACCGCGCCGGGCGCAGACGCCCTTCCCCATCTTAGCAAAACAAATACGGCAGCCTTCCTCCTTTCGGGCGATGCGCGTTCTGGATACGCGCCAAGCGCTGCCGTGGAGACGTTCAATAATGGCAAACAAAATGCTGATCGACGCGGGCCACCCGGAAGAAACCCGGGTCGTCGTCGTGCGTGGCAATCGGGTTGAAGAATTCGACTTTGAGGCAGCAAACAGAAAGCAGCTGCGCGGGAATATCTATCTTGCAAAAGTAACGCGGGTCGAACCGTCACTCCAGGCGGCTTTCGTGGAATATGGCGGCAACCGCCACGGCTTCCTCGCCTTCAGCGAAATTCACCCTGACTATTACCAGATCCCGCTGGCGGACCGCGAGGCATTGCTCGCCGCCGAAGCGGCCGAGCGCCAGCGCGACGAGGGAGATGCGGAGGAAAAGCCGAAGCGCCGCCGCCGCTCGCGCGCGGCCAAGAACGAAGCCTCCGAAACGGTCTCCAGCGAAAAGGTCGGCAACGGCTCGGACGAGGACAACGCGTCGGCAGAAGACGACGACGAGGCGCTCGCCGCCCGGGCTCCGGACGACGCTGAAGGCGATGACGCCTCCGGTTCGACCGACAATTCCGCCGATGAAGACGACGAGGACGAGGCGCCGGTCCGGTCCCGCGGCCGCCGTGGACGGCGCAGGAAGGACGAGGACGACGACGAAGCGGACAACGACGACGACGCAGTTGAATCCGTCGGCGCCGAAGATGCGATGGAAGAGGTTCCCGAGCGTCGCGCTCCGATGCGCAAGCATTACAAGATCCAGGAAGTCATCAAGCGCCGCCAGATCATTCTGGTTCAGGTGGTCAAGGAAGAGCGCGGCAACAAGGGCGCTGCTCTGACGACTTACCTGTCGCTGGCCGGCCGCTATTCGGTCCTGATGCCGAACACGGCACGGGGCGGCGGCATTTCCCGCAAGATTACCCAGCCGACCGACCGCAAGCGCCTGAAAACGATCGCTTCGGAGCTCGATGTGCCGGAAGGCATGGGCGTCATTCTGAGAACCGCGGGCGCAAGCCGCACAAAGGCCGAGATCAAACGCGATTTCGAGTACCTGATGCGGCTCTGGGAAAATGTCCGCGAGCTGACGCTGAAATCCAGTGCCCCCAGCCTCGTCTACGAGGAAGGCAGCCTGATCAAGCGCTCGATACGCGACCTTTACAACAAGGACATCAACGAAGTCCTCGTCGCCGGCGAGGAAGGCTATCGCGAGGCCAAGGATTTCATGCGCATGCTCATGCCGAGCCATGCCAAGAACGTCCAGCCCTATCGCGATCCCTCGCCGCTGTTCATCCGTTACGGGGTCGAGCCGCAGCTTGATGCAATGTTCTCGCCGCAGGTCACGCTCAAGTCGGGTGGCTATATCGTCATCAACCAGACCGAAGCGCTGGTTTCCATCGACGTGAACTCCGGCAAGTCGACCCGCGAGCATAATATCGAAGATACGGCGCTGCAGACCAATCTGGAAGCAGCGGAAGAGGTTACCCGCCAATTGCGCCTGCGCGATCTGGCCGGCCTGATTGTCATTGACTTCATCGATATGGAGGAGTCGAAGAACAACAGGTCCGTCGAGCGCAAGCTGAAGGATTGTTTGAAGAACGACCGGGCACGCATCCAGGTCGGCAGGATTTCCCATTTCGGCCTTCTGGAGATGTCGCGTCAGCGCATTCGGACGGGTGTCCTGGAAAGCTCCACGACCCCCTGCCCGCACTGCCAGGGCACGGGCATGATCCGCTCCGTCGAATCGGTCGCGCTGCACGTGCTGCGTTCCATCGAGGACAATCTGCTCAAGGGCGCGTCTCACAACCTGATCATCCGCACGACGACACAGGTCGCGCTCTACATCCTGAACCAGAAGCGCTCCAACCTGGTCGATCTGGAACGCCGCTTTGCCATCGGCATCGAGGTGCATGCGGACGACACGGTCAATGGCCAGCTCTACGTTCTGGAGCGCGGCACGCCGGTGGACCGGGAGCGCTTCCCGGTTCCCTCGCCCTATGTGCAGCCCGATACCGTCGACCTCGCCGACGAAATTGACGACATCGAGGAGGTCGACGAGACCGAAGAACAGCCCGAAGTCGAAAAAGCCGCTCAACAGGATGACGACGATGGCGACCGCCGGCGCAAACGCCGCCGCAAGCGCCGCCGGGGCGGTTCGGATAGCCAGACTGACGACAGCGGTGAAACCCGCCAAGCAACTGCCGACGGCGAAAACAGCGACGATGACGGCGGCCGGACGGCAGAAACCCGTTCGGGCGACGAAGACGGCAGCGATGATGAACCACGCCGCAAGCGCCGCCGGGGCCGCCGGGGCGGGCGCCGGGGCCGGCGCGGTGATGGCGCAGAGGCGCAAGGCGACTCCGGTGAGAGCGATACCACCGGCGATGGCGAGGCGCAGGAAGCCCCCGAGACCAGAGAGCCCCAAACCGAACAGCCGTCCCTCCAGGCGGATGAAGCCGAGGCTCCGGCTCAGGAAGCAGCCAGCGGCGCCGAGGCTGAGGCAGGCGAGCAGGTGCAAGCTGCCGAGGTGAACACGAGTGAGGCCCCTGAACCTTCCGTCGAGGATGTGGCAGCGGCTCCGGAAGCCGTCACAAGCAGGGAAGACATCGTTGTCGAGACGCCGACTTCCGAACAGCCGGTGGCATCTGAAACGCCCGAGAAGACTAGTTCGGCACCCGCGGAACCGGTGGTGACCAGCGAATCTTCTGACGACGACGAGGACAAGGAAGACAAGCCCAAGCGCGTCGGTTGGTGGCAGCGCGGCCGGTCGTTCTTCTGACAGGATCGTAAGGCGACAGAATAAGAAAAGGCGGCCAACTCGGCCGCCTCAGACTGCTGACAAACCCCTGGCATTGTCCAGGGGTTTTTGATTCACTGTTTAGATGTTGAAGAAGCCCGGCCCCGATCAGACAGCGCTCGAGATGGTTACACTCGAGCAGCTTGTTCCCGCCGATCACCTTTTGCGCAAGATTGACGCGGTGATCGACTTTTCGTTCGTCCATGACCGTGTCTCGGCGCTCTACTGCGCAGACAACGGCCGTCCACCGCTGGATCCGACGTTGATGTTCAAGGCGTTGTTCATCGGTTACCTGTTCGGCATCCGCTCGGAGCGCCAGTTGGTGCGCGAGATCGAGGTGAATGTCGCCTACCGCTGGTTCTTGCGGCTGAAGCTGACGGACAAGGTGTTCGACGCCTCGACACTGAGCCAGAACCGGCGGCGTCGCTACAACGACGCGTCTGTCGCCCAGGATATCTTCGACCACATTGTCGAGCAGGCGATCGCTCATGGCCTTGTAGACGGCACGGTGCTTTATACGGATTCTGACACATCTGAAGGCGAATGCCAACAAAGGCAAATACGATCTGGCTCAAATCGAGAAGTCACGGGCCGATTATTGGGCGGACCTGGACCGGGCGGTTGAGGCGGAACGCAGGCTGCATGGCCAGAAGCCGCTAAAGGAGCAGGAGCGCTCTCCTGAGGTCAAGCAAACCAAGGTGAGCCGCACGGATCCGGACAGCGGCTACATGGTGCGTGAGGGCAAGCCAAAGGGCTTCTTCTATCTGGACCACCGCACGGTGGACGGTAAATTGGGGATCGTCACGGACACCTTCACCACACCGGCCAATGTCCATGACAGCATTGTTTATCTGAACCGGCTGGACCGTCAGGCACACCGCTTCAGCTTCCAGGTCAAGGCGGTTGGTCTTGATGCGGGCTATGCCACTTCAGCGATAGCCCGGGGACTGGAGGAGCGGGATATTCTGGGGGTGACCGGATACCGCCGCCCGTCTGCCCCAAAGCCCGGCATGATGCGCAAATCAAGCTTCGCTTACGAGGAGCAAACCGATGGCTACCGTTGTCCCGAAGGCCGGCTGCTGACCTATGCAACGACGGACAGGAACGGCTACAAACACTACCGCTCCGACCCTGCCATCTGCAAAAAGTGTCCGCTTCTGGCCTCCTGCACCTCCAATGCCAGGGCTGAGCGCACCATCACCCGCCATGTCTGGCAGGAGAGCAGGGAGCGAAGCGATACATATCGCCTGACACCCTGGGGCAAGGCTGTTTACAAGCGTCGAAAGGAAACCGTGGAGCGTTCGTTTGCCGATGCCAAACAGCTCCATGGCCACAGATACGCCAGGTTCCGAAGTCTGGTGCGCGTCCAGATGCAGTGCCTCCTCGCCGCCGCCGCCCAGAACATCAAGAAGATCGCGATGGCCCTCACCAAACCACCCAAACAAGTACGGGCCTGAC